>JAJFII010000080.1 GCA_021775095.1 Rhodospirillales bacterium | reverse complement strand
CAACCAACTTGGCTATGGCTTCGTAAATGCTGCCGTGGCGCTCGTAGGCAAAATGCTGCGGCAACAGGAATTCAGAAATTTTTTCATAGGCCCGATTGTTGAGCAAGATGGCACCCAACAGGCCTTTTTCTGCCGCCAGATTATGCGGCATGGACCGGAACGCCGGAGTTGACGGGTCGCTGATGGCGACGTCGCCCGTTATCATTTCGGCACTGGCCCTTTCGGCGAAACCAGAGTCCGACGGGTCGGCGAAACCAGACTCCGACGGGTCGGCGAAACCAGAGTCCGACGGGTCGGCGAATTCAGGGTCAGAGGGGTCGATGTCTGGCGGAAGGGTTGTCGGCATGATCAGAGGAACCTAAAGATTTCACCGGTCCTTGAATAGCATAGAATGTTACTGATTAGAGAGGAACACAGGGGAAAAAAGTCAGACTTGCCTCTTGACTGGGGATATGTGGATAAAATGTGCACAAAATAATACAGCAAATGCCTTGGTTTGTGGGCGCGGGTTGCCGCTCAAATGTCTCAGACTGCGCCGTCAACCGCAACATCAATCAAGTTTGGCCCCGGGTTGGCAAAGGCCTCGGCCAGGGCCGGAGCCAGTTCACTGGCACTGGTCACGCGCCGGGCAGTCACGCCCATGCTTTCCGCCAGGCCCGTAAAACTGATGGGTGGGTCGTTAAAATCCATGCCGAGGTATTGGTTGTTGTCGTGAAAGGCCAAAAGGCGTTGTTTGAGAATGCGGTAACTGGAGTTATTGGTGATGATATAGGTCATGGGCAATTTTAAATGGGCAGCCGTCCACAGGGCCTGTATGGAAAACATTGCGCTGCCATCGCCAACGAAGGCGCAAACCGGGCGCCTTAGATCAGCCAGCTGAATACCAATTGCCGCCGGCACGGCCCAACCAATGCCACCGCTGCCAAAGGCATGATAGTCATATCGGTCCCGGTAGGGCCGCAGGGAATTTAGATGCCTTGTCGACGTTAAGGCCTCGTTGACGACAACCGCGTTTTCGGGAAGCGCCGCAAGCACCTGCAGGGTGACCCAATCGGGGTCCAGGGGACTGCGCTCACTTTGCCCGTGTAATCGGTTCATCAATGTCTGGCGGGTGGCTGACCAGTTTCTTTGCGAATGGTCGTTTTGCAGGGCCGTCGCCCGTCCGGTCAGGGCCGCCCCGCCCCGTTCACGCAAGGCCGGTAGCAAAGCGCGAAGGGTTGACTGTAAATCACTTCTTATGGCCATTTCTGCCGGATAATTTTTGCCCATTTCCCAGTCCAGTAAACCTAAGGTTACCACCTTCATGGCGTCGGGCAGGGGCGAAATCTCACTGAATACGGACATTCTCAGAGGATCCGCCCCAAGCACAATCATCATGTCATAGGGTGCCAAGGTTTTTTGTACATGGGCCTGGTCGCGACTGAGGGTACCCATAAAACACGGATGTTCAGATAAAAAATGCGCACCATAGGGGACCGATTGTTGGTAGGCGGCGGCGCCCAAAGTTTCTGCCAGTTCGGCGGCTTCGGTCAGGGCGTCCGACTTTACCACCTCGTCGCCGGCGACAATGACGGGGTGTCTGGCGCTCAACAGCAGGTCGGCAAGGGCAATCAGAGTATCCGGTGCGGGCTGGGTACGCGTGTGAACACGGGTCGATGACCCGGTCGAAATGCCGCTAATGTCATTTAAGACGTCGCCGGGCAAAGACAGGAAAACCGGGCCGGTTGGCGGCGTCGTGGCGATTTTTGCCGCCCGTCTGATGGTGAGTGGCAGGTCATCAATGCGGGTAACCTCTGTCGCCCATTTGACCACCGGTGTGGCAATGGGAACCAGGGGATCGTAGAGCAAAGGTTCGGTCAGACCGTGCCCCTGTTCTTGCTGGCCGGCCGTGATGATAATTGGTGTGCCGGTGAATTTGGCATTATAGATGGAGCCGATGGCGTTGCCCAAACCTGGGGCGACGTGGACGTTACAGGCGGCCAGCCTGCCCGAGGCCCGCGCATAACCGTCAGCCATGGCGACAACAATGGATTCCTCTAAACCCAAAATATAATTGAGATCCGGGTGGTGCTTGAAGGCGTCCATGATGGGCAATTCGGTTGTTCCCGGGTTACCGAACAAATGTGTAATGCCTTCATCTTTCAGGATTTCCAAAAAAAGGGAACCGCCGGATCGCGCATTATGGGTCATTTTGGGAGTCCTGTAAGAAGTGTCGGTTAAAGCCTGCATCCGTGATCTTATAGGCCCATCGTAGATATGCAAATTCTGTTGTAATGGGCCGGTCCGTTGCTTGGCAACGCCGTTTCTTCTGCGCTCTGCGTTTTCGCCAGGGCCGGGCGATCCTCAGGGCGAAAATAAAAGCGAGAACACAAAAAAGCGGCATGCCCTGAGGACATGCCGCGTTAATTGGTAATGGGAGGTGAGAAGATTAAGCTTCGGGTTTTTCCGCTTCGGCGGTCGCTTCTTCTTCCGACACTTCCGGTGCTGCACCTTCGTCAAATACAGCTTCCGCCTGGGCGATCACAGCCTCGTCGGCGTTGGCTTCCGCCTCGCGGGCTTCCGCATCGGCGCGGGCCTCTTCTTCGGCCTGACTTAACAGGGCTTTGCCTGTTTCCGCCTGAATTTTTGCCTCATCAACCGACCGGGCGACGTTGGCGGATACGGTTACAGAAACTTCTGGGTGCAGGGATATTAACACGTCATGAAGGCCCAAAGTCTTGATCGGGACATCCTGGCGGACCTGATTCCGGTCAACCGTGTAGCCGTTTGCGGTCAAGGCGTCGGAAATGTCGCGGGCGTTAACGGAACCGTACAACTGTCCGGCATCGCCTGCCTGGCGGACAAGGATAACAGAAACATCAGCCATTTTGCCGGCAACGGCTTCGGCTTCGGAGCGTTTCTCTAAATTTACCGCTTCTAGCTGCGCCCGTTGCACTTCGAACTGGGCTTTATTGGCGTCGGTCGCCCGCATGGCCTTGCCCTGTGGCAACAAATAGTTGCGGGCAAATCCTGGTTTGACGTTGACGACGTCACCCATTTGTCCAAGTTTCTCAATCCGCTCCATCAAAATAACTTCCATGTTTCTCTCCTGCCGGCCCGCTGGGCCTGGGTCTAAGGTTACAAATTTTAGGCACATGCCCGTCGTCAGGTCGCGGACACAGGTCCGCATCATTTTCCTTTTAAATACCCCTTATTCTCTGCTTGGGTAAATACTTACTTTTAATCGATCGGCAGTTGCCGATTTTTAATCCATGGGCTGTTGCCCATCATCGTCATCGTCGTTTTTGCGGTCCCGAAGGCCTACCCATTGTTCGGCTATGCCGACTCCAATGACCACAATTGCCGCCCAAATTTGCACAACCAACACCACATACAGGCCAAAAAGAATAGCTTTGGTCTGCGCCAAACGTCGTGCCAGCGAATGGATAACCGCCAATCCCATAAAAAAATAGGGAATGGCCGTAACCATAGCAATATTGTAGGCCGCATAGGCCAATCCATCAGCTCCGACGGACCCCCCCGCCAGGGCCACTGCCGCCGCCCCGATCAGCGGCCATGTCGTCCATTGCGGCAAATCAAATGCCACATAGGCCGGGGTCGGCCGTAAATTTTTATTGGCTCTGACCAAAACGCCTTGGCCAACGGCCGAATTTATTACCGCCATCATCAACCAACTGGCACCAATGGCACCGGGAAAAAAGGCGCTTAACCGGGCGACCAGCAATTCCCTTGCCGGGTCGCTCAGGGTCGGCATCATGAGGCCGATGGCTTCGCCCAGATTGTTGTCAATCTGTGTCCTCAGACCGCCATCCCCGGCACTTATTGCCGCAACGGCGATGAAAAAACCGCCGAGTAGGGCCAAAACAGATAATGCCGCTCCGGGTGAACTCCAGCTTTGCACCGTTGGTTTATCTTCGTCGGCAGCCAATCCGTCGGATTGTGGAACTCTTGAAATTGATAACCACGTGACAACCAGGGCCGGCAGGGCCTGAACCAGGGCAAACACACCGGCATGGACAATTCCGCCAAATATGCCGGTGGCACAGATGCCGGCACCAACCGCAATCGTCACCGCCCTCGGACCAAGGCCCAGTCCCACCAACATCAGGGGGACCATGGCAAAATAGCCAAACAGCAAACTGAAGGCTGAGCCACCTAAAAAGGCGACTGCCGCAACAGCACTCAACAGGCCACCGCCGATAGCGATCAGCACGTCGCGTGACATAGGGTTTTCCTGTTCGTTCTTTGCCTTACTTAAGCACGTAAGGCATTAATGCCATGAAACGGGCCCGTTTGATGGCCCGTGCCAGCTCACGCTGTTTTTTACCGGATACGGCGGTTATGCGGCTGGGAACAATCTTGCCACGTTCGGAAACGTAACGAGACAACGTGCGGGTATCTTTGTAATCGATCTTCGGCGCATTAGGGCCCGAAAACGGGCAGCTCTTGCGCCGACGGAAGAACGACAGGCGGCTGGGTGCGGAACTATCGGTGCTCATGACGCATCTCCTTCATCGGCCGTTGTTTTTGCTGCCGGTGCGGCAGCGGTCGCAGGTGCGGTCGTCGCTGCCGGGGTCGCGCGGCCCTCGGATGGGCGGCTGTCGCCACCGCCATCGAACCGACCTCGGCCACGGGGGCGGTCTTCGGATCCTTTGTTGCGGACAATCGCCGAAGGTTCGGTCTCATGTTCGTCCACACGCAGTGTCATATACCGGAGAATGTCTTCGTTAATGCGCATTTGCCGTTCCATTTCCAGAACCGCGTCAGATGGCGCATCCAGATTCATGAGAACATAATGACCCTTGCGGTTTTTTTTGATTTTGTAGGCTAAGGTACGCAGGCCCCAGTTCTCCGTTTTTTCAACGGAACCACCGGCTTCAGTAATGACATTTTGAAATGTTGCAACGAGATCATCGACCTGTGTCGCGGAAACGTCTTGGCGTGCAATCAGCACACTTTCATATAGAGGCAAATTTACTCTCCCTACGGATTATCTCATCCCTGTCTCACAGGGTATAGCCGGGCCAATCCCGGCAGGAAGCTTCTAAGGCGGCGGAATATACAGCAAAAGTATGGGGGCGCAAGCACGATGTCTGTAAACGACGCAAGTCAAAGTGCGGCGGAAACTTCGCTAAACGAAGAGAGCTCACCAGTGCCGTCAGATGCGGTTGTGGCACCCGCCGGATGCCAGAAGTTAACTGCAACCGTCGCTTAGTTCGTCATTATCATCCGCGTCGCGATGATTACAACCAACAGGGCAAATAGGATTTTTATGGTTCGCGCCGGGACCGTATGGGCCAAACGCGCGCCAATCGGTGCCGCAATCATTCCGCTGACTGCCAAAACAGCAAATGCCGGCAAATGAATATAACCGAAATGAAAGGCCGAATATCCGACGTCGGCATATCCCGTTGCCCCGTAGGTGAGAGCGCCAACCAGGGATATGGGAAAACCGTTGGCATTCGAGGTTCCGACGCACTTACGCATTACCAACCCACACCAGTGCAGGAACGGGACAGCAAATACGCCACCGCCGGCACCGATAAAACTGGCAAAAAACCCGATGGCAGCGCTGCCTGTGGACAGTACAAGTATACCTTTGCGTGGGGTCTCGCCGTTCTCTTCGGCTGGTTTCGGTTTACTAAATACCAGACGACCGGCCGAAAACAAAATAAAGGCGGCAAAGATGATATGTAGGACATTCCCCGGCAGCGCGCTGGTGAATGACACGCCCAGAACCACGCCGAAAATTCCGCCGGGCAGGGTTGATTTTAAAATCTGCCAGTCGACATTCCCCCGTTTGTTGTGGGCAACAACAGAGGAGACGGATTGCACGGCAATGGCCAGCATCGCCGTGCCCAAAGCCGTGTGCACGACGTTGCCGTCGGCCACGCCAAATGCGGGAAGAACAAAAATCAGCGTCGGCACACACAGCAGGGCCGTGCCGATGCCAATCATCCCCATCAGCAGGGCACCAACCAAACCGACGCCTGCGACTATCGCATATTCGATCATCTCGAAAACCGTATCCTTTTGTGAAACCGAGGGGCCGGGCGGCTAACCCTAATGCGTGCTTTTATGGGAGACGTCTAAACCTTAGTCTTTAAGCCATATTTGAATGCTCCTGGCAACTTGGCAAATTATGGAAGAACCAGGACTGAAAATTGAAATGATCGGCACGGTTGCGCTGTTGGTTCAACTTGGCGATCTTGACAGCCGGGGCCAAGGCGCTATCACATTGAGAATTTTAAATCTTTAATTTTATTGACCACAGGACGACGGAGTGAATTTTAATGACACGTGCATTTGTATTTCCGGGTCAGGGCAGTCAATCGGTCGGCATGGGAAAGGATCTTTCCGAGGCCTTTCCTGCCGCAAAGGCCGTGTTTGACGCGGTTGACGACGCCCTGGGCCAGAATTTATCGGGAATAATGTTCGACGGCCCCGACACGGAGTTGGTTTTAACGGAAAATACCCAACCGGCTTTGTTGGCCTGTTCAATGGCTGCCCTACGGGTTTTACAGACGCAGGGCGAATTTAATCTCGCCGATCAGGCGGCCTTTGTGGCCGGGCATTCATTGGGGGAATATTCGGCCCTTTGTGCGGCCGGTACGTTTAGTCTTGCCGATGCGGCCCGTTTGGTGAAAACCCGCGGAAAAGCGATGCAGGTCGCCGTGCCCGTCGGACAGGGCGCCATGGCCGCCCTGTTGGGGCTTGAAGCGGCCGATGCCGAATTGATTGCCGAAGAAGCCGGTCATATGGGAATCTGCAACTTTGCCAATGACAACGCACCGGGACAGGTTGTGGTTTCCGGCGCGACTGCGGCTGTCGAAAAGGCGGTTGAAATTGCCAAGGAACGGGGGGCTAAGCGCGCCGTAATCCTGCCCGTTAGTGCGCCATTTCATTGTCAAATGATGCAACCGGCAGCCGATGCCATGGCGGCGGCACTGGCAGTAACGGAAATGAAGGATCCGGTTGTCCCCGTTGTCGCCAATGTTACCGCCGGCCCGGTAACGTCAGTTGCAAAGATCCGGGAACTCCTGGTGGCGCAGGTTTGTGGACGCGTCCGTTGGCGTGAATCGGTTTTGTTTATGAAAAACCAGGGCGTCACCGAACTGTTCGAACTGGGTCACGGCAAGGTTCTTTCGGGCATGACAAGACGAATTGATCGCGAGCTGACCGGTAACGCCGTGGGTAGCGCCGAGACCATTGAAGCATTTTTAAAATCCGTTTAAGCAGACGGAACGTAAGGAGAACCCTGCAGATATGTTTAACCTAACAGACAAATGCGCGCTGGTGACCGGCGCATCCGGTGGAATTGGACGGGCCATCGCCAGGCAATTAAAAGCCCAGGGGGCTGTCGTGGGCCTATCGGGAACACGGGTTGATGCGCTCCAGGCCCTGGCTGATGAACTTGGCGAAGGGGCCCATGTGGTTCCCGCAGATCTTTCTTCACAAGAAGGCGCCAGTCAGCTGATCGCCGATACCACGGAAGCCATGGATCGCATCGATATACTGGTAAATAATGCCGGGCTCACCAGGGATATGTTGGCAATGCGGTTGAAGGATGAAGACTGGCAGGCCGTTCTTGATGTTAACCTGACGTCGGCATTTCGCCTATCGAAGGCTTGCCTCCGTGGCATGATGAAAGCCCGCTGGGGACGGATCATCGGCATCACATCAATCGTTGGCGTTACGGGGAATGCGGGCCAAACCAATTATGCCGCATCCAAAGCGGGATTGATTGGAATGTCCAAGTCATTGGCCCAGGAAGTCGCGAGCCGTGGCATTACCGTCAACTGTGTCGCCCCTGGATTTATTGAAACACCGATGACCGATGGCCTAACGGAAGACCAGCAGCAGGCCCTGATGAAAGCCATCCCGGCAGGTAAAATGGGAACGCCGGAAGATATTGCATCTTCAGTTGTCTATCTGGCAAGTGATGAGGCGGCTTACGTTACCGGCCAGACTCTGCATGTTAACGGTGGAATGGCGATGATATAGGCCACTGTCAATGATTTGAATTGGATGACGCCCTATATCAGGCCTTTCAAAAAACACCGGTACGGCGACTGGTAATGGTGAAAAAAGTATGTTACGTAGCCCCGTCTTTTACAGAATTATATAACAATTGAACGGGTTTCGGGCTACTCTGAAACCTCCTATTAACCAAAGTTGAATTCAAGGATATAGACTTATGAGTGATGTCGCGGATCGCGTAAAAAAAATCGTCTTAGAGCATTTAGGTGTGGACGAAGACAAGGTTGTTGAAAACGCGAGTTTCATCGATGATCTGGGAGCGGATAGCCTCGACACCGTTGAGTTGGTCATGGCGTTCGAAGAAGAATTCGGTTGTGAGATTCCTGATGACGCAGCAGAGAAAATCATGACGGTTAAAGACGCTATTACCTTTATCGAGTCGGCCAGCTAATCTCTCTGTTACACGTTTGCAAGGCTTGTGTGCCTTGCAAACTGTTCTATCTATGCCCTTCAGACAACCGGACGAGTAGACAAAACAATGAGACGAGTCGTTGTTACTGGCCTGGGAATTGTTAATTCCTTAGGTGTTGGGATCGAGCACAACTGGAACAATATTCTGGCTGGAAAGTCGGGTATTGGTGCCGTAGAGGGTTTCGATGTATCCGATTTGCCGGCAAAAATTGCAGGCCAAGTTCCTGTCGGCGAAACGGCCGATGGCGGCTTTAATGCGGATGACTGGGTGAGTTCCAAAGACCGTCGTCGGATGGACGATTTTATTATATTTGGCCTTTGTGCCGCAGAACAGGCAATTGCCGATTCGGGCTGGAAAGCCGAACTCGATGAACAGCAATGTCGAACGGGCGTTTCCATTGGTTCAGGAATCGGCGGCCTAAATGAAATTGCAAAAACCGCAATTACCGTGCACGAAGGCAAAGTACGTAAAGTCAGCCCCTTTTTCATACCAGCCAGCCTGATCAATCTGGTTTCTGGTCATGTTTCCATTAAACATGGTTTTAAAGGCCCCAATCACTCTGTGGTTACGGCCTGTTCAACAGGTGCCCATTCCATTGGCGACGCCGCCCGCATGATTATGTTGGATGACGCGGATGTAATGATCGCGGGTGGTGCCGAATCCGCCGTTTGCCGATTGGGGATGGCGGGTTTTAGTGCCGCACGGGCCTTGTCGACAAATTTTAATGATACACCTGAAAAAGCCTCTCGTCCCTGGGATGCCGACCGCGATGGTTTTGTCATGGGCGACGGTGCCGGGGTGGTCGTTCTCGAAGAATATGAACACGCCAAGAAACGTGGCGCGAAAATATATGCGGAAGTCGTCGGTTATGGAATGTCTGGCGATGCCCACCACATTACGGCACCGGCTGTTGACGGCAATGGCGGTTATCGGTGTATGCAGGCGGCCCTGAAACGGGCACAGATGAACCCGGAAGATATTGACTATGTAAATGCCCATGGCACATCGACCCCCCTGGGCGATGAAATCGAACTGGGCGCTGTGACGCGATTGTTTGGTTATGCGGCGAAGGGCATTTCCATGTCGTCAACAAAATCGGCCGTCGGCCACCTGTTGGGGGCGGCCGGTGCGGTCGAAGCGATTTATTCCATAATGGCGATCAATAATGGTGTGGTTCCACCGACCCTGAATTTGGAAACGCCGCCGGAAAATTGCACCATTGACCTGGTTCCCCTCGAAGCAAAAGAGCGTCCCGTTCGGGCCGCCCTTTCCAATTCCTTTGGCTTTGGTGGGACAAATGCCTCACTGGTATTTAGAACTGTCGACTAGGGGCGAGCCCTAGTAATGTCTCGGAATGCGCAGGTTTTTATATATAACTCTCGGAATTATTGCGGTTCTTACCCTGACCAGTGCCGGGGCCGGAATGTGGGTTTATGGTGAATTCACCAAACCAGGCCCGTTGGCCCAGGACAAAATACTGATTATCAAACCCGGCAGCGGTGTTGCTGCCATCGCCGCTGATCTTACGGTCGGCGGCGTGATTGATAATCCAATTGTGTTTCGCCTAGCGTTAAGGTTCCTTAACGATAAATCTTCCATGAAGGCCGGTGAATTTCTTTTCCCAGCAGGGATAAGTTCGCGGGCTACCGTAAAATTGTTGCAGACCGGTAAAACGGTGGTCCGGCGTGTTACCGTTGCCGAAGGTCTGACATCGTCTGAAATTTTGGACCAATTGGCGTTGACCGAAGGCCTGACGGGAACCCTGAAAGTTCAGCCGCCTGAAGGGTCGCTGTTACCTGAAACCTATCATTTTTCCTTTGCCGACCGGCGTACAGATCTTATTCAACGTATGACATCGGCGATGGCGCAAACGGTAGCCGAGCTTTGGGCCGAACGGGAATTGGATTTGCCCCTGAAAACGCCGCGAGAAGCCGTTATACTGGCCTCTATTGTTGAAAAAGAGACCGGCGTTGCGTCGGAGCGGGCGCGGGTTGCCGGGGTGTTCATTAATCGCCTCAGAAAGGGGATCCGTCTGCAAACGGACCCAACAGTGGTCTATGGTCTCACCCAGGGCAAGGGGCCCTTGGGGCGACCATTAAGGCGAAGCGACCTGAAACTCGATACACCTTACAACACCTATATCATCAAAGCGTTGCCGCCGACGCCAATCGCCAACCCGGGCCGCCAGGCCCTGGCGGCAGTCATGCATCCGTTAACAACCGACGACCTTTATTTTGTTGCTGACGGTACCGGCGGACATGTTTTTGCGCGCACACTCAAAGAACACAACCGGAATGTGGCGCGGTGGCGCAAGATTGAAAAAAAGCGAAAGATCGGCGGATAGGTTGTCGACAACCGGATCATCGGTCAGAACCTTCGAGAGCGCCCCTTTAAACCGTCAGATTTTCTTAGGCCCTCGGCTTAACAGGCCATCGGTCCAGGCCAGGGGTAAAGCACTGAGGACCTGCATCAAAAAATAGGACTGCCAGGGAAAGGCGATCCGCGGTTTGTTCCGTTTCAGGCCCTTACGGATTAGCTGTGCGGCCTTTTCGGTTTCCATAAAAAAAGGCATGGCAAAATCATTCGTGTCGGTTATTCGGCTTCTGACAAATCCAGGGCAGATGACGCTGACTTTGATCCCATCGGACGCCAACCGACCGCGTAACCCCTCGCCATAACTGCGAATCGCGGCTTTCGAGGCACCGTAGGCGGGAGCCGTAGGCAACCCCCGAAATCCGGCCAATGAGCTGAGCAGCGCAATTTGCCCCCGTTGGCGTAATTTCATTCGTTCAATCAGTGGCAGGATGGTGTTTAAAGTGCCGGCCAGATTGACCGCAAAAATGTCTCTTGTTTGTTCTTCTTCATTGCCTGTAATCCCGGTTCCGCTGGAAATGCCCGCATTGGCAATGACCAAATCCAATGGCGTTTGCCGGTCGACTTCGGTGACCCATTCGGCTGTCGCTATGCGGTCCTGAATATCGAGCGGTTGGCCGCTAACCTGGGCCCCTTTGGACCGGCAACTTTTAACGGTTTCAGCGAGCCGCTCCGGATTTCGGCCGCACAGGGCTAACGTGATCGCCGGAGCCGAAAATTCAAGCGCCAAAGCGCGTCCGATTCCGCTGGAAGCTCCGGTAATTAAAATTGTCTGCGGTTCTAAACTCATGGTGCCAGTATAGGTGTATATATGGGATATGTAAGGGTCGGTATTGTTGTCATCTGTGGGGATAGGTATAAAAGGAAATAAAAAAAGGGGCGAAGTGTGACAGTTAAGTCGATGACCGGATTTGCGAGGGCCGATGGGCAGCACGAATTGTGTTCCTGGTGCTGGGAAATTAAGAGTGTAAACGCGAAGGGTCTGGATATACGGTGTCGGCTGGCCAGCGGCTTTGAAAGTTTGGAAGCAGCGGTTCGTGATCGCCTGTCAAAAACCTTGAAAAGGGGCAATGTGACCGTAAATTTGACCGTTGACTGGCTACAGGTGTCGGGCGGCTATCAGATCAACCCGGATCTCGTTGATCTTGCGATTGCTGCCGTACCTGAAATTGAGGCCCGTCTTGTTTCTCCGGCGCCAACCCGCGCTGCGGATATTCTCGCTTTGCGAGGCGTTGTCGAACTGGTCGAACAGAAATTAACCGACGCCCAACGGGATAGGATGAAAGCGTTGATGGTGAGTGATTTGAACCAGGGGATTGAAGCGTTGGATAAAATGCGAAGCGAAGAAGGGCAACGCCTGTCGTCGGTTTTAACTGATCAACTTGATCAAATAGCTAAACTTTCAGGTTTGGCAAAATCCAATTCTGCCTGCCAACCACAAGCCATTCGCAGTCGTTTGCAAAACCAAATCAGCGAAATACTCGACGGTCTCGGCAATTTTCCTGAGGACCGAATGGCGCAGGAAGTCGCCCTGTTGGTGACAAAAGCCGACATCCGCGAAGAGATTGACCGCCTCATTGCCCACGAACAAGCGGCGCGCAGTTATCTGGTTGCGAACGGCGCGATCGGCCGAAAACTTGATTTCCTGTGTCAGGAATTTAATCGGGAAGCGAATACCTTATGTTCCAAGTCTTCGGATGTGTCGCTAACCCAAATTGGCCTCGACTTGAAAACCTATGTGGAACGGTTTCGCGAACAAATTCAAAATATTGAATAGTTGGTTACACTGTAAATGCCCATGATAAATGAAAACATCTCACGTCGCGGTCTCATGCTGGTTTTGTCCTCTCCGTCGGGCGCTGGAAAATCGACAATTTCCCGCAAAATATTAGGCCGCGACAGAAACCTGGCGATGTCCATCTCGGCGACAACGCGGCCCAGCCGACCGGGGGAAGTGGACGGTAAAGATTACATTTTCGTTGGCCAACCCGAGTTTGATAAAATGGTCGAAACCCAGGAACTTTTAGAATACGCCACGGTCTTTGGAAATTCCTACGGAACACCAAAGACCCCGGTCGAGACCGCGCTGTCCCAGGGACACGATGTTCTGTTCGACGTCGACTGGCAGGGCACCCAACAGTTAAAACAAAATGCCCGTGATGATTTGGTCAGTATATTTATATTGCCGCCCTCGATTGAAGAGCTTGAGCGTCGTTTATATGCCCGCGCCCAGGATTCGGAAGCCGTGGTAAAAGGACGGATGGCAAAGGCCACCTCCGAAATGAGCCATTGGGCGGAATATGACTACATCATCGTAAATCACGATTTGGATGTCAGCGTTGCTCAGGTCGAATCCATATTGGCCGCCGAGCGCCTGCGCCGCGACCGTCAGATCGGTTTGAGCCGGTTCATCCGAGACCTTGGGGTTCGTCAATAAACGATTGTTTTAGGGGAAATGTGCGTTGGTGGACAGTCACCGCGTGCGCGCATTCGGGTCGTCAAACCAAAAATGCCGCAACAACAATCGCAGAGATCTTTGTCGACGAGGACGGTTGAGCGGATCTGTGCGTTGGTTTTTCTTGTCGGATAAACGGATTGTTCTCTTCGAACGGGCTGTCGATATCCTTAGAGCGACCGCGCCAGCGCGCAAAACTGCTCGACGCTTAGTTCTTCGGCCCGGGAGGTTTCATCAATTTCCAGGGCCTTGAAGTCGAAGTTGAAGGCTTTTAAGCTGACACGGAGCATTTTTCTGCGTTGATTAAAAGCCGCTGCCGTTACTTTTTCGAGGGAATCCCACGTCGCTGGTGCGATGGGCTCGGGTCTCGGCGTCAAGGTCACGACGGTTGACGTTACCTTGGGCGGTGGCGTGAAGGCTTCCTTGGCAATATGAAATTCCTGGCGCACATAACACAGCCATTGGCACATGACTGACAGTCGGCCATAGGCTTTGGTTCGCGGTTTTGCAGTCAGACGGTCGGCCACTTCGCGTTGAAACATCAGGGTCATTCCGTCAATCTCCCTGAGGTTCTTTAACCAGGTGATCAACAGCGGCGTTGCCACATTATAGGGCAGGTTGGCGACGATTTTGCGCGGCACCGTACAGATATCGGCAAGGTTGATTTTAAGGGCGTCCGCTTCAATAATTTTAACCCGGCCGTCGTAGGCGGCCGATATTTCATTGATCGCATCAATACACCTGAAGTCCCGTTCAATGGCGATGACCCGTTCCGCACCCTGCATCAACAAAGCCCGGGTTAATCCGCCGGGGCCCGGGCCGATTTCGATGACATTAAATCCGCGCAACTCGCCGGCAGATGCGGCAATACGTTGGGTTAAATTGAGATCTAACAAAAAGTTCTGGCCAAAGGACCTTTTCGCCCGCAGGCTTAACCGGGCAATGACGTCACGCAGCGGCGGCAAGCCGTCAGGCGGCGGCAGGGGTGGCGGGTTAGGCATCGGAACGGGAATCGTATTCCTGGCGGTGAATTGCCAGCCGTGCGGCCATTTGAATCGCTGCAACCAGGCTGGTTTCACTGGCCTGTCCTGTTCCGGCTATATCCAATGCCGTTCCATGGTCCGGTGAGGTGCGAATAAAATCAAGGCCCAGGGTGATGTTAACGCCACCGTCAAAATCCAAAGTTTTAATCGGGATCAGGGCCTGATCATGATACATGCAAATCGCGACGTCATAGGTGTTGCGGGACCGGGCGGCAAACAGCGTGTCAGGAGGATACGGGCCTGAGGCATTGATACCACGGTTTTTGAGTGCCGTTATGGCCGGGGTGATTATCGTTTGTTCCTCCGATCCCATGGCACCTGCTTCGCCAGCGTGGGGGTTTAGTCCGGCAATTGCCAACCTGGGTGTAGAAATACCAAAATCCCGTCGTAAGGCATTTGCGGTAATCACTGACTGGGCGATGATGCTGTCCGTCGTCAGCGTGTTTACGGCGTCGCGCAGGCTTACATGGATGCTGACAGGAACAACGCGTAAGTGCTCACAAGCCAGCATCATTACCGGTGTTGCCGCAGGTGTCGTCAAGGATGCCAGATATTCCGTATGGCCCGGGAATGAAAAACCCGTTTCATAAAGGGCGCTTTTATGAATTGGATTGGTGACGATACCGGATGCTTGGCCGGCCTGCGTAAGCGCCACGGCTTTGGCAATCGAATCAACCACGGCGGCAGCATTTGCAGATATCAATTGACCGGGTTTTTGCTCAGCCGGCAGTGGCGCATGTAAAACCGGTAATCTCGAACCGTTTTCATACAAACCGGGATTGGCCGGGTCAAACTCCACGAGATCCATGTTCAGGTTTAGTTGCCCGAGGAGTTTTTGTAAACGGTTGCGATCATCGATTACAAACAAGGGGGGTAACGAGCGGCGGTAAGTGTTCCAGGCTTTAAGTATGATTTCACCGCCAATTCCTGCGGGTTCTCCCATTGTAACTGCTATCGGTGGGCGTTGTCGGGGCGTCATCTCCGCCGGACTTAAAGACGAATGTCGATAAAGGAAGCACGTCGCAAATCACGAAGGAAGCGGCGGGCAGACAAATTCATTTGGTCGCCGGAGAGTTGATTGCGAATGTTTGATCGAATTTTTTCCATATCAACCGGAACCTCTTCGGATTCCTCTCTCGCGCAAACCATTAAGACCATTACGCCGTCACCGGTCGCCTGCGGAGGGCTCGATTGACCGACCGGTAGCTTTACAACAAGTTCCTGCATTTGTTTAGAGATTTGATCAATGGCAAAGGTACCGAGTTCGCCGGAAAGGGGGGACCCATGTTGCTTTGTCGTCGCATCAAAAGCTTCACAGCCCTGGACGTTTACAGTCATCGCCTGGGCTTTCTTTCTCAGACCGTCAATATAATCGGCCGGGCTTTGGGGGGGGGCCGCCAGGTGGAATTGATGCAAGGTGACTTTGGTCGGCTCCTTTGGCGGTCCGTCGAGTCCTTGCGAAATGCGTTTTGCCTGCAAGAGCAGGATATAAATTCCGTCCGTGGACGGGATCGGGTCGGTAATTGTTCCGACTCCCATACCCGCCACAGTTTGTCTGATTTCGACGGCCAATTGGCTGGCACGATTCCACCCGAGACTACCGCCCCGTTGGGCCGAAGAACTTTGTGAAAAGTTATTGGCGATAGCGGAAAAATTGGCACCGCCTTTTAGCTGTTGAACAAGCCGAGACGCCAGTGTCAAAGTTTCGGCAGTTTTTTGCGGTGTTTCAACCGCCAGGAAAATTTCAGATACAAGATATTCCGGTTTCCCTTTGTTGCTCCTTATTTCTTCGACTACTTCATCAATCTCTTCGTCACTAACCTGAGAGGCGCGAAGGAATTTACTTCTGACCGTTTTCCCCCAAACAATATTAGCTTCCAATTGGTCGGTAAGAGATGTTGGATCAATGCCATTGGCCTCGAGGGTTTTGGTCAGTTGATCGGGATGGACTTTTATTTGTTTTGCTATGTTCGCATTTTCGGCGTTAATTTCTGCTTTTTGCGCACTGATGTTTAAGCGTTTGGCTTCCTGGACCTTTATCCGTTCACTGATTAAGGTTTCAATAACCTGTGGTGCCAATCTTTGGCGGGTTTCAGGTGTGTTTTTAAACCCAGAAAAGGCTGCGACCAGGGTAATCCGGGATTGTAAATCGAGAACCGAAATCATTTCGTCGTTGACCGTTGCCGCAATTCCCAGAGTCTGCTGACCCTGTGCCGTCACCGGCACATTGGCAATGAAAACCATTAAAGCGATTAATTTCAGCCGGTTTAAAAGGCCTAATCCGGTGGCGCTTTTTGAAAAAATAGTGCCTAAGATCATTAAAATAAGCTCCCGCCCGTTTTAACTTCGCCCAGTGTTTTGAGTACCAGGTTAAAGATAATGGAATCTGTCGGTTCCAGGTCTCTATCCTGGAAAAAAGTGCGCGACAAACGTGACGTGAAAACAACGCACTCATCTTCGTAGGTTAGATGGGTACTCGCGGTTCGCATTTCACTCGCATCAATATCCCGTGTACCACTAAACCCGGCCCGCCAAAATCTGTCAATTTGAGAAGTTGCGGTCATGCTCAGTTCCTCTCGGCCGGAAAATTCACTGCCCGTTTGACGGTCGAGGAACGTATAGCTACCTGACAGGCGAAGCGCCGCACCTCCTACATTTGCCGATAATTCCTGCCTGTTTGGCGCAAAATTTTCAGTTGCAAAACGGGTGCGATAGGAGGCCGTGAAATAGGGACCCGGTGAAATATTCATGCGCGCGACCAAGTCAGAAAAGTTCTCTTCGAGCCCGGAGCCCGCAACATAGGTGTCGTCGACTTTCGGGCGCCAGGATTGTCCAATAAACATATTGGTTTTACCGCCGTTTGATCCAAACGCACCCCATTTCAGACCATATACCAAACGCGGCCCCCCTTCGACACGGTCCAGTCCAGAGAACCGGTTGGTCCGAAATAGATTGGTGTCATCAAATTCCAGTTCGATACTGTCTTCATTGGGAATATCCTGCGGATTGCCGCCGTAGGGACTCCAGATGAACGACGTGATCGGTTCGAATATCTGGCTGATATTACCATCTGTTTTTGCAAACGGCATACGCCATTCAAGCGCAGCTTCCGGGGTAACACGATAGCTAAATCCATCAAACGTCGATTGATTAGCCCCCCGATTAAGATCATTTACATGGTACAGATCGCTATTGAGGCCGAAGGAAACGTTATAAACGTCGCCAAATTTACCGACAAAAGGGCGCTGCCAAACGGAACGTGCGGATATACGGCGTGTATCCAGGCCATCCTCTCTCGACAGGCCTAACAAGTTGAAATCAAAGTTCGTATTGCCGCCAAACCGGTCTTTATCGCCGACGTAATTAAAATCGACAAGCGGCATGACCAGCGGGATTTGCCCAGATTCTTGGTCCGCCTGTAACCCTTGGAAGGTTATGGTTTTAGCGGAAAAGTAACTTCGGCGTTTGAAGGATTCTGTATATAACTGACTTTCCAGGGATGCTGGCGATCCGAATCCATACCGCCGCATATAGGTATCATCTGTGGTCCAGTTTCCATCGAACCCCCAACGCCAGGCCTGGTTGATATCAAACCGACCATCACTTTGAATATGTCCGCGTACGCCATGACGCCCGGTTTCTTCACCAGTTACGTCAGCGCCATCGGGGCTGGCCGTGAGACTGCCGTTTGCATTTAGCGCGCCGTTTACCACTCGATTTCTATATTCGCCAGCCAATATGGGGTTTTCGGCAGTCATAAGAATCGGCGTAACCGTCGCATCTTCATTTGGGGAGATGTTCCAAAAATACGGGATTTGAAATATCGAACCCAAATCAGATGAATTGCCAAAAGTCGGGATTAAAAAACCGGATTTACGTTTAACGGTTGGGTCGGCATGGCGGAAGTAGGGTGTGTAAAAAACCGGGAAACCAAAAAATTCGAGCCAGGCATCCTGGTATTCAATTACTTTTGCGTTTTTGTCGTGCGTGACATTAACGGCTTTGATCTGCCATACAGGGGCTTTATCTGGGTCATCTTTGCAAAGGTTGCAAGGGGAATAAACGGCATGGTTCAATTCCGTGGTAACGCCTGCGGACCGGGTGGCGGAAGAGCCCGCGATACGCGAACGGTCCTGTAAAATGACACCAATATTGACGATGAATCCATCACGGAGATCACCGGAAATATCGATTTTGTCGCCATAGATGATTTCGCCGGTTGGTTCGACGATGACCACATTGCCTTCCGCGATAACTTTATTTGTGCTTCGGTTATAGCTGACTTTGTCGGCCTTAAGGCTGCGGCTCTGATAGCGAACTTCGACACTGCCAGATGCCATTACGGTACCGCTTTCGCGGTCAAATTCCATTTCATCGGCGCTGAAATCGACGGGCGGGGACGGATCATTTTCCAGCTTATTGATCGGCTCGATAATCGCCGGAGTGGGAATCCCCTTCTGTAACAATGTGGGTGTCGGTTCGGGCCGACTGTTGGCGGTACCCGGAGAATAGGTCCCGGGTATCAGCAGGGTCCCCAGGGGGCGTGCGCTGGAAACACCCTCTTGGCTCCAGCGAACCGGTGGCGGTACCATGGGACGCGCCTGACCGGGCGATGCCGACGAGGCGTCGGCACCTGTTAGAAATTGTGGGTTTGGTACGAATTCTGTTTGATCCAACAGTAGACCCAGAGGCCGTTCCCGGTTGGCACCCTTCCCAACTTTTATTTGAGTGGCGGCGGGCCCTTGAACAGCTTTGATCTGGAAATTTGCCGGTCCCTGAAGCGGGCCTGCGGCTTGTGCAGGATCATCGTCTGCAAGCGGTGCCAAAAGTAAACCCAGCGGTGGCACCTCAGGTACCAACAGGTTTTGATTTCTTGAATAGACCGGCGGCGTTTGCCTGTTTAGCGGAGTAGGAGACGCATATACGTCGGGAACGGTTTTACCATTGAATACGGGCAAGGGGGTGAAAAGTTGCCCCAAGGGCCGTTCGTTGTCGGCCTGCGACGGTGTGGCAGCTTGCCCAGATCCACCGACCAGGGAAAGGAGCGCAGTAAATGCCAGCAACACGGAAAAGCCTCGACCCATACTCATCCGTCCTCTAGGTGAAACAAGGTTGTTAACCCAAGCAAAGTGGCGACACCCGAAGGAGTCCAGGCGGCAAGTGCAACAGGGATACTATCAGACAGCCCAAGAGCAAAAACAACGTCAGAAAAAAAATATAGGATAAAGCCTGTAAAAACGCCGCCAGCAATAACAAATGTGGTCGCGCCGCGGCGCGACTGGCGCAAGGTAAAGGTTGCCGCAATCAGCACCATCGCGCACATTAAAAAGGGAGCGGCGAGCAAAGTATGCCAATGCAATTTATGGCGTATTGCTGAAAATCCCGCCTTTTCCAGCTGTTTTATGAAATCTGGCAAGGCCCAAAATGACATGGTTTCCGGTGGCGCAAAACTATCTTGTATTTTGTTCAGGGTCAGGTCCGTCTCAAGCCAGTGTTCCTTTTCAAATACCGGACGTTCGTCGGGTTTATAAACCCAGGTATCGGTCATACGCCAGAAGCCGTCTTCCAGACGGGCTGTTTTTGCGTTCAAACGACCGCTAAAGGAATCTGCACCGGAGTACATAAATACAACAACGTTGTTCAGTTCCACATCCTGGTCCTGCTGCAAAACCTGGTCCGCGTGGACGACGGATTGCCCCAATTCATTCGATTGCCGCAGCCATAAACCGGAACCAGACAAGGCCAGAAAATTATCATTACCCTTTAAATGGCGGGCTTCCAGCAATTGGTAGCGAGTCAGGGTTGCCGAGGCAAAATGATTGAAGATGCCCACATGTATGGCACCCAGAGCAAAAGCAACGATTAAGACTGGCAGCATAAATTGCCAGGCGGATACACCGGCCGCTCGGGTAATAACCAACTCGTTGCTTCTGGTTAACCGCCAAAATGCAGACATCGCACCAAACAGCACGGCAAACGGAAAAAGCTCCTGGCCCAGGTAGGGCAACTTCAAGAGGGCCATCTCGACGACCGAAGAAAATCCGACGTCCGGTTTGGACGCGGTTCGGCGAAGCAATTCAACGATATCGAACATAAAAATCAAAAAAATAAACAAGGTAAATAACAGCAAAAACGCAAGCAAAAACTGTCGCCCGATATAATAGGAAAGAGTAAGGGAAACGCGCATGGAAATTTACGCCTGCATCTTTTGTTTGGATAGGAATCGACGCGGGTCGAACGGGTTCAGGAGTAAAAACAGGCATACGATGATAGGCAAAATGGCGTGTACGTAAAGCAAGGGAATTAACGACAGCCTTTTTGCAGCGGTGTTCTCCAAACCATAGGATGAGGCAACCAAAGCAACCATAATGAGTGCCGCCGCGGTTATCTGAGTCGATTGGGAATGCCTGTTGAAACCCCCTAAAACCAAAAAACACAATGCCACCAACGTAAATCCAAGCGCCGTCAGTGGCGAGGTTATGCGTTTATGGGCTTCAATTGTAAACTTTCCGATATCACGTTGGGATATATTGGTTTCATTGGCAACATTGAAGAGTTCATCTAAATTGCGTTCGCGGGCTTCCCGGTATCGCAGTTTAGGTGTGCGTGCCTTAGCGCCCAGGTCCTTAAGGTCCAATACCCCTTGATCAAAGTATAAAATGGATAACTGGTTGGTTTCCGCGTCGACAGCCTGACGATTGCCATCAAACATCACAACCCGAGGACCATCTTCGGACTCTACCATGGCTCCTTTCGACGCCATCCAGGTTTCTATCTTCTTTGGGTTTCGCTTGTCATGGGCCAGGATACCAAGCAATTGCCCGTCTATTGAGCGTTCTCGAATATAGACGGTAACACCTGCAATGGTGGTAAAGGCCCCTTCCTTAAGCAGAATGTGAGAATAATTGCGAATTTCCCACTGCAAATCGCGAAACATGCGGTAGGAATTGGGCATTAAAAATAGGTTCAGGGCATAACCCAGTCCAACCACGAAAAGCGCCAGTAAAATGGCCGGTTTGGCCAGGGACAACTGACTCATTCCAGCGGCTCGCATTACAATGATTTCGCGATCAGAAACCAATTTTGCATAAATGAACAAGGTCACGCAAAACAGCGCGATCGGCAAAATAATGGTTAGGAATTCAGGAAGTTTGAGCATCGTTAAATACAGGAACGTGCCAGCCGACACGCCTTGATTGACGATCATTTCAACGAATCGCAAGGATTGCGACAGCCAGATGATGCAGGTAAGCCCCGCAGTTACCAAGACCATCCCTACAAAGAGCTGTCGCAAGACATATCGAGTAAAACCGTTCATGTCTCAACACAACCTGTTATGAATCTGGCTAGAGTGTTGGAAAGTCGCTAAAACATCAAGTCATAACCGTTGAGTTTGGGGGCAAAAACGCGAAACTTTTATACCGGCAGGAAGCCACCGGTCAAAAATCTCCGGATTTAATTTCTTCTACGGATTTGAAGCCAAAAATCACCGTATCGGCCAGGCCCTCGGCGCCAATCAACACGTGATCGGCAAAAAACCGAGCCGATACCAGCTTGCCCTGCAGGAAACCTGGGTTGCCACTTGCCCCCGCACGCAATTGAGTTCTTGCCAGGAAGGCCGCGCGCGCCAACAGCCAGCCACCGACAGTGCGCCCGAGAAGCTCTAGATAAGGCACTGCTCCGGCCGCGACCTGTGTTGGCGAGGTCGAATAGGTATCAACGATCCATTGACTTGCCCGGTCCAAAGCATTAACTGCGCGCTCCAGCCGGACACAGACAACCTCGAGACCGTCACACGAATCATGGGTGTGGTCCGCAAGGAAAGTGTGGATACGTTCCGACATAACCCCGACGGCAACGCCCTTGTCTTTGCCGATTTTCCGACCAACCAGATCATTTGCCTGAATCCCGTTGGTACCTTCATAAATAGCAGCGATGCGCGCGTCGCGGAGGTGTTGCGGAGCGCCCGATTCTTCAATGAAACCCATGCCTCCGTGCACCTGGATACCCATGTTGGCGACTTCGATACCAATATCGGAGCTCCAGGCTTTGACCACAGGAGTTAATAAATCGACAAAAGTAAAGGCCGCAGCGCGGGCCGCTGGCTCGGGATGGGATTTGGAAATATCTAATTTGCCGGCAACAAACAGGGCCAGGGCTCTGGCGGCTTCGGTTTTGGTTTTCATGGTCAATAACATACGTTTCACGTCCGGATGCTCAATGATCGCCACCGAGTGTTGCGCCGGTGATCCCAGTTGCCGGCTTTGGACACGGTCGCGGGCGTAAGCCAGGGCTTGTTGATAGGCCCGTTCGGCGATGGCGACACCTTGCACGCCAACGGTTAGGCGGGCGTTGTTCATCATTGTAAACATATATTCAATTCCGCGGTTCTCCTCGCCAACCAGGAACCCCCGGGCACCTTCGTTGTCACCAAAGGACATGACCGCTGTCGGGCTCGCGTGGATTCCGAGTTTGTGCTCGAGTGAAACCGCTTTCAGGTCGTTGCGATGGCCGAGCGAACCATCGTCCTTAACCAGATACTTTGGCACAACGAACAGGGATATCCCTTTGATTCCTTCGGGCGCATCATCAAGACGGGCGAGCACCATATGGATAATGTTTTCCGTAAAGTCGGTTTCGCCATAGGTGATAAAAATTTTGGTTCCGGTGATCCTGTAGGTGGTGCCGTCACGTACCGCTTTTGTCCGGATACTGGCCAGATCGGAACCCGCACTGGGTTCGGTTAAATTCATTGTGCCGTTCCAAACACCGGCGACCATATTTGGCAAATAGGTGGATTTTAAATTGTCTGAACCGTGGGCAGCTAACAATTCTACGGCACCCTGGGTTAAAAGCGGGCATAATCCGAACGACATGTTTGCGGCCTGAACAATTTCGCCGACGGCAGCCGTTAACAACCAGGGCAGGCCCTGGCCGCCGTACTTTGGCTCAAAGGGCATTCCATTCCAACCGTTGTCAATAAATTGCCGGTAAGCCTCCTTAAACCCGTCCGGGGTCCGCACCACGCCATTTTCCAGTTGGCACCCCTGTTGATCACCTGATCTATTTAACGGGGCCAGGACATCAGAACCGATTTTGCCCGCTTCTTCCAAAATTGCTTCAATCAAATCAGGCGTAACGTCTCTGAAGGTCGAAAACTGCGAGATTTCTGCCATTCCAGCCAATTCTTGAATAGTAAACAAAAGATCAGCAACGGGGGCTCGATAGGCGGTCATGAAGCTCTTCCTAGGCAGCTTTTTTTGCGCCAACGGGGGGCGGTTGTTTGCGGGTAAAGACCCATTGGGAGTCGTCCGACAGGTGTTTTTGATATTTGTAGCCACCCAGATTGAAGTCTTTTAAACCTTCCGGTGAACTGACCCGGTTTTGGATCATGTATCTGGCCATCATGCCGCGGGCCTGTTTGGCAAACAACCCGATCATCCGGGTTTCACCGTCCTTGGTTTCTTTGAATGCAGCGGTAATCAGGTTGCCTTTTAATTTCTTTTTATCGATCGCCTTAAAATATTCGTTGGACGCCAGGTTGATCACTGTTTTGTCCGTGTGGTTCTCCAACGCCGTGAGCACTGCGGACGTCAAATCGCCCCGCCAAAAATCATAAAGATCCTTTTTTCGGGGCGGGCTAAAACGTGCCCCCATTTCCAGACGATAGGGTTGAATGAGATCGAGCGGGCGGAGCAACCCGTACAAGCCGGATAAAATCCGCAAATGGGTTTGCGCAAATTGAAAATCATTTTTGTCAAATGTCGGTGCCTGCAAGCCCACATAGGTATCGCCATTAAAAACCAGTGCGGCTTGTTTGGCGTTGGCCAAATCAAAGGGCGTATGAAACGCCTGGAACCGCTGGTAATTTAATTCCGCCAGGGAGTCACTCAAATGCATGGTATTTGCAAGTTTTTTGCGACTCAATCGACGCGCGGCACTCACCAATTTGCTGGCCTTTTCTAAAAAGTCGGGCTGACTGTGGACTGACAGCGTTGTTTCCGATTCAAAATTGAGTTTTTTAGCGGGAGATATGAGCGCAAGCATTATGTTTTTCCGTTGGTTTCGGGGTTGGTTTCGGGGTTGGTGGAGGATACAAACACTGCCTTACATATGCACGAAAATTCCCAACAAAAGGAAACATTGAAGATGTTGACCCTCTATGGCTTGAAAAATTGTGATACGTGCAGAAAAGCCGTCAAATGGCTGACGGCGGAAAGCATTGCCCATACCTTCAAAGATCTGCGCAAAGAGGGTGTTGATCAGAAAACGATTAAAAATTGGGCCGACGCCGTCGGTTGGGAAACTTTGTTGAACCGGCGTGGCACAACATGGCGTGGTTTACCGGAAATCGAAAGGGACACGATTGACGCCGTCCGTTCGGTTGCGTTAATGGCCCAATACCCGGCCCTTATGAAACGCCCAATTTTCGATCAAAGCGGGATAATTTCCGTTGGTTTTAAGGACACCGATAAAACCAGGTTTAAGTCTTAGGGTTCCCCCAAGAGTCCGCAAATGCATGAATTCACAGATTGAATATCTTGCCGGGGTTCATAATACCTTTGGGATCCAGCGCTGATTTTATGCGCCTCATAAGGTCCATCTCAACGCCGGACCGATAGCGGACCAATTCGTCACGTTTGAGTTGCCCTATGCCATGTTCAGCTGAAAAACTGCCGTTTAGCTTGTGAACGATTTCATTGATCGGATCGGTAACGTCATGCCATTGAGCCAGATAGGTGTCACGGTCCGAGCCAATTGGTTGGGTCAAATTATAGTGGAAATTACCGTCACCAATATGGCCGAAGGAAACGAACCGAATTCCGGGCATGACTTTTTCGACGGCTTGGCGGGTTTGATTAATAAAGTCCGGGACCTTTGAAATTGGAATCGACACGTCGTTTTTGATGCTGGCACCTTCAGGCCCCTGACATTCCGGTATCATTTCACGGATACGCCAAAAATCGGCGGACTGAGCGCCACTTGCGGCGATAACACCATCGAGTACGGTGCCGTCTTCAAATGCCGCTTCCAGCACCCGTTCCAGAGCGTCCCGCAAGTCGTTGCCCTGGCGTGGGCTGGTCAGTTCCATCAGGGCGTACCAGGGATATTGCTGTTCAAAGGGCGCGCGGACGCCCTGGCCGTGTTTCACTGTCATCTCAACGGCTAAGGCGTTCATCGCTTCATAGGCGGTCAGAGCATCACCAGCCTGGGCATTCATTCGGGTAAATAATTCGATGCATTTTTCAACCGATTCAAAGGCCACGATACAGGTCTCTTCTTGCTTTGGTTTTGGGTAGAGTTTCAAGACCGCGCCGGTGATTACGCCCAGGGTTCCTTCGGCACCGACAAACAAGTGTTTGAGATCATACCCGGTGTTGTCCTTGCGCAGGCCACGCATTCCGTCCCATAGGCGGCCATCGGGCAAAACGGCTTCCAAACCCAACACAAGATCGCGGGCATTTCCATATTTAAGGACCTGCACGCCACCGGCGTTGGTTGACAGATTGCCGCCGATCTGACAGCTGCCCTCGGCACCTAAACTCAAGGGAAATAATCGGTCAACCTGATCTGCACTGGATTGGATATCCGCCAGGACAACCCCGGCGTCACAGGTTATGGTGAAGTTTACCGGATCAATCTCGCGAATCCTATTGAGTCGTTCCGTGGTCAGGACAATGCCACTATTCGGCACACCGCCCCCGACAAGACCGGTGTTTCCGCCTTGAGGTACAACGGCAATTTCAAACTCGTGACAAATAGCAAGAATTTTTGAAACCTGATCCGTTGAATTGGGTTTTGCGACCAAATCGCAGTGCCCGGTCCATAGACCTCGCCATTCCACCTGGTATTTTTCAATATCAGGTTGGCTATCAATGTATCCGTCCGCGCCGAGGACGTCGCGAATGGCCTGAAGGCCTAATTGTGAATCTGGCATTTTGAGAATTTCTTTCTGGTTAGGACTGGCGCAAATTAAAACGACTGCAGCGGACGATACAATAGCGCAATTGACGTTATGCGCCTGGCCACAGGATTTGGGCGGATGGCACCAAAGACCTGCGGCCTTTAGGAGTTGTCATGGTCGCCGATGTTACGCAAAACCATATCGCGTAACGTCACAAGCCCCAAAGGATTTCGGTCGTGATCAATCACCAGGGCTCGGCTCAATCCAAATTGCGACAACATCCGGACCGCATAAACAATGTTCATTTCAGCGGGCACCGACAAAACCGGCTTGGACATGATCTCGTATACGTTTACCCGATCCGGCGACAAGTTTTGAGCGAGAACCTTGCCGGCAATATCTGAAACAACGATTAATCCAAATTCGTCGGCCTCATTCCGCCGGTTTACGACAACCGAGCTTGTCCGGTTTACGCGCATTAACTCAGTTGCCTCGCGCACTGTGGCTGTCGCATCAATGGAAATGACTTCGGTACTCATGATTTCAGCAACAGTGGTGTGAATTTTTTCGCTCATAATGATTCCTCAATTTCCTGGATCAACGTTTCTTCCTGAGTTTTCAGTCCGACCGCATCCTCGATTTTTATTTGGATGGCGATGCCGGTTCCGGGCTCATCATCAAACCGTCCCGCTTGCGAAATGGTTTCGAGAATTTCCCGGGCTTTTGGCGCTGCCACCAGAAACAATAAAACATCGCGTTGCGCCGACAGGTCGAGGCCCAAAAAGGTTTTTTCAGGGACCAGACCCTCGCCCCGAACGCTGGTAATTACCGTTGCCCCGGTGCAGCCGGCGTTACGTGCCGCTTCCATGACGGTTTCTGTTTTGTCATCGGCGACAAAAGCCATGATCATCTTCAGATTCATGTGATTTCCTCCTTAGGGGTATTTTCCTTGCGAACTCTTAACCAGTGAATGAGCCTGTCGTATCCCAAAACAGAGACAATTGGAAAGACACTTGCAAACGCAATCAGGCCAAATCCATCAAGCAGCGGGCTTCGCCCGGGTATGGCGGAAGCCAGCCCCAGACCGAGGGCGGCGACGACGGGAACAGTTACCGTTGAAGTGGTTACGCCGCCCGTGTCATAAGCCAGTGGAATGATGGATTTTGTGGCGAAAAATGTTTGAACGATGACCAGGCCATAACCGGCCATGATGTAATAGGGCAGGGGAGTCCCGGAGACAATCCGATAGGCACCGATACTGACGCCAAAAGCGACGCCGATTGCGACGGCGATGCGCAACTCGAAGGCGCGCAACGCGCCACCCGAAACCTCCTGAGCTTTTAGGGACACGGCGATCAAAGAGGGTTCAGCTATGGTTGTCGCAAAACCAATTGCGGCAGCAAATACGTAAACCCAGATGTAGTCCTGCCATTCGATCGGGGCGGTTTTTGAAATCCCCAGGAAGGTCGGGTTTGTGAGCATCTCTGCCATGGTTTTGCCAATCGGGAACAACGCTTCTTGCAGGCCAACAAGAAACAGACTCAAGCCAATGAGTACGTAAAAAAAGCCGATCAAAATTCGTTTCAGATTGGCCGGTTTTTTGCGAATAACCAGCGCCTGGAAGAAAAAGAGAATCAATGCAATGGGCAAAACATCCAATAGGGTATCAGAGACGACTTGGCCAAGATGAACCAGGAATTCCGTCATACGATCATTCCAAACACCAACACAAAAACAATGGGTGTCAGGCTGGCAAGGGCGATCAGGCCAAATCCGTCAAGCAAAGGGTTGCGGCCCTTAATTGTCGTCGCCAGTCCGACTCCCAAAGCGGTTACCAATGGCACCGTTATGGTCGACGTGGTAACGCCACCAGAATCATAGGCGATACCGATTATTTCCGGTGGCGCAAACAGGGTCGTCGCGACCACCGTAAGATATCCGCCAATGATAAAATATTGAAGGGGCCATCCCATAAGTATCCGAAAAACCCCGACCAACAAAGCGACGCCAACGGACAGGGCAACGGTTATTCTTAAACGGAACGCATAGGATTCTTTGGCACTGACGGAATTTTCAATGGCACCGGCCTGGCCAGCAATCTCGGCAGCCTCCGCAGCGACGGCGATCAGCGCCGGTTCGGCAACCGTCGTCCCAAATCCGAGCATGAAGGCGAAACTCAACAATCCGACCAGACTTCCCTTGCGGGTCATGGCGATGGCCATGGTTTCGCCAATAGGGAACAGACCCATTTCTAAACCCTGGACAAAGAGGGCTAAACCAACAATCACACAAATCAGTCCGGACAGGATTGCCGCCATATTGGGGAACGGTTGCTGCAGAACGACAATCTGGAAAAACCCGATCACAAGAATAATTGGCAGCAAATCGCGCAGGGCACCCAGGAGGAGTTTTAAAAAGCCGGTAAATTCTTTATTCATGGGAACCGTCCGTATCGGCAAAAACATAAGATAGGCTGACCTGCATTCCTGTGCCGATGGCAAACCAGTTGAGGCTTAAAACGATTTGCTCGGGACCCATTATTTGCATCCATTCTGCGGAGTCGGTGTGACCAACTGTACGAGCGGATAACCCAGGATTTTCTCCATTTTATTCGTACCACGCGCTTAATCGACTTTCCAAATGAATGATATCGTCGGCACATACCCGTCGTCCGTACAATCGGTAATCAGGTCTTAAGTAAGGTAATTCTGTCCGTCGTTCGTGGCGGCGGCTCTTGCAAGGCGGTCATTTATGGCCATACCAAGACCTCGCGCCGGGATGGGTGCAACGGAGATCGATTTTGCGTTGAGGGAATCCATATGCCTCAGAAGGGCGAATAAGTTGGCGGCGGCTTCCGATAGGTCACCAGCCGGGCTAAGGTTAAACGCCGGTTGCTCATCGATGGATCCGAACCCCAGATACAAACCGCCGGGCCGGCTACGGGTCGCGTTCAAAAATACCGGCGTTTCGGGGGCATAATGGCGGCTCAGCATACCGGGTGATTTGGGAGCCGTATTGTTAGGAGAAGCCCTGGTAATTGGTCCGAGGTGTTTTTCCAGTTCCTCAAGGGACAGCCCGCCCGGGCGCAATAAAACGGGTGTCGTCGTCGTCAAATCGATGACTGTGGATTCCACGCCGATGGGGCACGCGCCGCCGTCGATGATGAAATCGGGGCCGACGCGTCCATGATCCGGCCAGCCGCTCACCACATGGGCCGGTTTAGTGGGGCTGACCGCGCCGGAAGGATTTGCACTCGGTGCTGCTATCGGTAATTGACATGCCCTTAACAACCGTTGGGCGACCGGGTGGCTGGGTACGCGTATGGCAACACTCTGCAATCCCGCGCTAACTAACAGCGACAGCGGACTTTCTGGTTTCCGTGGCAGGACCACCGATAGGGCGCCCGGGCAAAACTGATGACACAAAGCGTCGGCGCGCTCGTCGAAAATCACATACCGTTGGGCCATTTCGACGGAAGCCACATGAACAATGAGTGGATTAAATGTCGGGCGCCCCTTCGCGGAATAAATTTTTGCGACCGCTAAATCATTGGTCGCATCGGCGCCAAGCCCATAAACTGTTTCACTGGGAAAGGCGACAAGGTCGCCTTTTCGTAGAGAGATGCTCGCCTTTTTGATGTCCTGGGGCGATGACGACAACAGACGCCCGTCCCCGATGGGGTGGATTTTACCCACGGTTTGATTCTATCCCTGGCCCGGATGCAATAAAGTTTGGATTTTCAAAGTCTGGTTTGCCGTAAGTCAGGTTCGTCCCATCGAGGTTCATGACCTTGCCGCCAGCAAAGCGCAGTACCGCATGGCCGGCCGCCGTATCCCATTCCATTGTTCGTCCAAATCGCGGGTATAAATCCGCCGAGCCATCGGCAACAAGGCAAAATTTCAGCGAACTGCCAGCGCTTATTTCCTTTCCAACGTTAAATTTCTTGAGATATTCGTCGGTTTCTGGTGAACGGTGCGAGCGGCTGGCAACCACGGTTATCGGCGCATCGCTCGGCTGCGAGCAAAAAATTTGCTGTTTCGGTTGGTCGCCCCGGGTGACGAAGGCGCCCGCCGCCGTCGCACTATAGAGCGTGCCGGTCACCGGGACATATACGACACCCAAAACAGGTTGGGCATTTTCAATGAGCGCAATATTGACGGTAAATTCGCCATTTTTATTTATGAATTCTTTGGTACCATCCAACGGATCAATTAACCAAAATGCGCTGCCTGATATCTCGGGAACATGACCGTCGGAGGCCGCTTCTTCGCTGACGATTGGCATGCGGTCCGTTAACCCTTCGCGAATGGACCGTAAAATCATCGCTTCGGCGATGGTATCTGCTCGAGTGACGGGCGACTTGTCACTTTTGGTTTCGACGGTAAAATCACTTTCGTAAACCTTCATGATTTCTGCACCGGCACGTTTGGCGATATCAGAAACCTGTTTGACAAAACCAAGACCAATATTCAGCAACGGACTTTCTCCTCACGATATTATTCGTCCCGATTTTGGGATTTGGCTGATCATCGTCGCCCGCTCAGGCTTGTCAATAGAATAGCCCGTTAGGGGTGTTCAAAGGCCTTTGTTTCTGCGGCAATAAACCGCCAGGCACGGACCCGGTCGGACCAGTAATTGGGGGGCATACCTGCTTTGACCTTAAGCCGCCTTAAAAAGTCTTCGCGACGCGGTAATTGGTTCCAGACGGAGGGCAAAAATAGGGCGCGCATTTGACCGTCCTCAATGACTAACCCATCGGTTCCTGCGCGAAGTTGGGTTACCAGTTCATCTTCCGAGGCAAAAGTGATGGGTGTCTGCTCGCTTAACAGGGAGACCGAAATGTCAATTTGATCGCGTTCGTCGGCTTGTAATTTTGCAAATCGGGAATCTTCAAAGGCCGCCCGAAAGGCGTTTTCTGCGACGTCAACAACCAGCGGCCGATAAGCCTGAGGAGAGCCAATGCAGCCCCGTAATTCGCCATTTTTCGTCAAAGTTACAAAGCTGGCCCCGTTCGCCCTCAACACCTGCGGATGATCCTCCAGATTGACCGGAAATGGCTTATCGTTGGACAGGCCAAAATCAATGGATAGGGCGCTTAAGAGAATCAGGTTCGTCCCATACTCCGCCAGGAGCTGCCGGGTTTCGTGCTCAAAATCAACGTCTGTAACAGGTCGTGTCATGGCCGATTGGCGAGCCACTTGTTCTGTTGGGCCGGGTGCCGTTTCCTGATCTTGCGGCGCAAGAGGGGGGGGTAATTTATTTGTAACGGGTTGCAATTTAATAGAAATAGCGGGCCGTTTCTTTACATTTGTTTCTGCGTCTTTTTCTGTCTTTGACGGCGAAGCGCGCTTGCTGACCGGCGTTAGGGTGATTTTAGAAGTACGCCTTGGGCGGACCGGAGCGCCGGCGGTGGATTGCGGCGTTGCAGCTTCAGACAGGATCCAGGACCCATATCCAACAACTCGGTTCCTGGGTCCGGCGGTATCGCCGGAGTTCCGCATATCCAGCGTTTTTACTGTCATCCTGCGGTTTTTTGCCACATGCAACAAACCGGCCAGGGGAAACCGACCACAAGCACCGTTATTTTCGATGGAGTCTGCATCTAAGTTTTCAATGGCGACGCGGGTTCGCAAATCCAGCACCCGCGCACTTTCATAGTCCAAATAATGGCTCAGATCAGAGCTGACAACGATCAATGTTTCGTCACCACCCCACAGCAGTTCGATCACTTCCGCCACGTCTTCGGGGGTCGTTTCGCCAACGACCACCGGGACCAGCTTAAATTGGTCAAGGGATACCTGAAGAAAAGGTAATTGGACTTCCAGACTGTGTTCACGTTCGTGCGTCGCATCAAATACCTGAACCTGCGGCAACAGGGCGATTTTGGCGTAGGCCTCTTGGTCGATTTCAATTTCACCTAGGGGCGTTTCGAAAGCATTTGCGCTGCTTAGGGCCATCCCTTTGACCGCGACCCGATGGCACGGACCCAACAAAACAACACGATTTATTCGATTATGGGAGGCTTTAAGCGTGGCATAAGCGCTTGCGGCAATTGGCCCCGAATAGACAAATCCTGCATGAGGTGCTACCAGGGCCTTTGGTGCCGGTGTCACTTCTCCAGAGA
>JAJFII010000079.1 GCA_021775095.1 Rhodospirillales bacterium | reverse complement strand
TGTTGCCGCCGTGAAAGGGCAGTGTCCTAGGCCTCTAGACGAAGGGGTCATCTGAGGTATGAGGGGGTTATTAAATGGCCTTGCGGACAAAATCAACCCTTTCCGTGACAAGTTTTCAGATTTTTTTCAGGGCTTTCCAGTGGCCGTGGTTTTGCGGCATTTCGGCATCCCGGTGCGCGCCCCATGGGATCACGCAACGCCCGGTTCCGGGCCCGGTTGTGGGGCCGGAACCGGCCTAAGCGGCTGGCGCAGGCACGGATTTACCCGGCAATTTTTACGGCCCAGGCGAATAGCCCTTTCCATCTGCCGGGCCGGGAAATAGTATCTTTACCTATCGCCTGACGGGGCGCTGGCATTCATTTTTTTGTATCCGAGGTGACAATGTTAAAAGGAAAAGTTCTGGTCGCTCAGGGCGGCGGGCCGACAGCAGTTATCAACCAGTCGATGGCCGGTGTGGTCCTGGAAGCCCGCAAATACGAGGCGATCAGCCATGTCTATGGTGCCCTCAACGGGGTCAGCGGTATCGTCAACGAAAACTTTCTCGACCTCGGCCAGGAAACCCAGGAAAACCTCGAGCGGGTCGCCGAGACCCCCTGCTCGGCCCTGGGATCAACCCGCGACAAACCGGACGCCGCCTATTGCACCGAGATTTTTAAGGCCCTGAGGGCGCACGACATTCAGACTTTTTTTTACATTGGCGGTAACGATTCGTCCGACACCCTGCGAATTCTCACCGAAAAAGCCCGGGCAGTCGACTATCCCCTGCGCTGTATCCATATCCCAAAAACCATCGACAACGACCTGACGGTCAACGACCACACACCAGGCTATCCGTCAGCGGCCAAGTTCGTTGCCAATGCCTTTGCCGGGGTAACCCTCGACAACCGGGCCCTGCAGGGGGTTTATGTCGGCGTGATCATGGGCCGGCACGCCGGATTTTTGACGGCGGCCGCCGCATTGGGCCGCAAATATCCCGACGACGGACCGCATTTGATCTATTTGCCGGAGCGGAATTTTTCCACCGACGGCTTTATTGCTGACGTCAAACGGGTCTTCCACCAACTGGGCCGCTGTGTGATCGCCGTATCGGAGGGCATCCACGAAGCCGACGGCACCCACATCGCCACCAAACTGGCGGAAAAACACGAAACCGACGCCCACGGCAATGTGCAATTATCGGGCACCGGCGCGCTCGCCGATCTGTTGACCGATACCCTTAAAAAAAATACCGAGATCAAGCGGGTGCGCGGCGACACCTTCGGTTACCTGCAGCGCTCGTTCATGGGCTGTGTGTCCGATGTCGACCAGCGCGAAGCCCGCCAGGCGGGCACCCATGGGGTGCGATTTGCCAACGAACTGGGCCGCGATGGTTCGGTCACCCTGCACCGGGTTGCCGACTATGAGATCCAGTTCCGCCTCAGCCCGCTGGCGGATGTGGCTGGTAAAACACAGGTCATGGATGACCGTTTTATTGCCGACAGCGGGACCGACATCACGCCTGAATTTATTAACTATCTGAAACCCCTGGTCGGCTCGGACATGCGGGTTCCGTACCGCCTGCAAGCACCGGCCGTAACCAAAGTTCTGGATAAGGGGTAAGCGGTCGGGTGAGCGGTCCCGCTGGACGGCGCTGGCAAGGGAGCCCGAAACGAAAGACGGGCTGCCGGAAAATAGGGCGTCCCGGCAACCCGTTTTAAACGGCATACGATGGCTGGCAGGGTTACTCGGAAGCGACCATGCCGCGGGCCAGTTCAAGCAACTCCTGGGCAGCCGAGAAATTCTTTTCGTCGCAACGCTGTTGCGCCAGTTCCATGACTTCCATCAAGATGGCCTCGGCTTTGTCACCAATCGCCGGGTTTTCCTCAATCGCTTCCTTGGTATCTTCGACACCGTTCACGCATTGTTTCGCGTTTTCGATGTCGGCCGCGTAAGCAACGCCGCCGATGCCAGCGGGAGACAGGATAAGAGCACTCACCAAACCATATTTGATTACATTTTTCATTACGTTGAACCCCTGCGAGAAGATGTCCCCATGGACACCCTGATAGTCGCTCAATATAGCGGATACTTTTTGACAGAGATAGACATTTCAGCGCCTAACCCGCTCTTTACGAATAGAATTCAGTTATCTTCGGCATAGTCGACATCAACCCCGGCTTCGGCAAACATTTCTTCGGCGATCCGGCTTTGCGTCGCCCACGGTTCGCGCATCAGGTCTGGCGGCGGGCAGACCACGCGTTTGATGCCGGCCTGAATGATAATCACCGCGCAGCGCGCACAGGGTGGCAACGGCGTCACATAAAGCGTCGCCCCCTGGGCGCCTGGCCCGGCAGCGACCAGGGCGTTCTGTTCGGCATGGACCACCATTTCATATTTGACGGCACGATCTTCGAGCCGGTCGTTGCGGTCCTCGACGCCGGCCGGGAAGCCGTTAAAGCCGGTCGAGACAATACGTTTTGATTTCGGGTCAACGACCACCGAGCCGACTTTTGTCGACGGGTCCTTGGACCAATGGGAAATGTATCCGGCCAAATCGAAAAACCGCTGGTCCCATTTGTCGAGCATTTCAAACCTCCTCCGTCGCTCTCACCATACTTCGGCCGCATCGTCGAGCTGGAACTGTGGATATTTGCGGCCCTGCCAATGATTGATGCGCAACCGCCCCAACAGGTGGAAGGGTTTTCCGTTGTGGTTGAACAGGGCCTGGCCCAGCGGCGTGCCCATGCAGCGAAAGGCAATGCCGCGGGCCTGCGAACCGCCCGGATTGTCCAGGGTGAACCGCAAATGATCACTGCCGACCACATCGGCATGGGCGAGGCGGGCATTGGCGATGACAAACCGCGGTTCGGCGTTGCCCGAGCCATAGGGTTCCAGGCTCTGGATGTTTTCGATCAACTGCAGGGTTATGCCACCGGCGGCAAGGGCCCCGTCGACCTTCAGGGTCGGGACAAGGCCGGCATCCTTGATGCGTTTGCCAATCCGCTCATCAAGCAAATCACGAAACGCTTGAAGATTGCTGAGCGGAACCGTAAATCCGGCGGCCATTTGATGACCGCCGCCCTTTTCGATGATCCCCAACTGGCGCGCCGCGATGACCACCGCGCCCAGGTCAACGCCGACCACCGAGCGGCCCGAACCGACGGCTTTGCTGCCATCGATGGACAACACGCAGGCCGGTCGGTTGTAACGGTCCTTAAGGCGGCTGGCGACAATGCCAATCACCCCGGGGTGCCAGTTTTCACCGGCAACAAATGTCGTCGGCCGGTTGGCGTTCTCTGCCTCCAGGGCATCGATGGCCTGGCCCAAAACATGACCTTCAATGGCTTTGCGTTCGGCGTTAAAACCGTCCAGACGGTGGGCAATTTCGGTCGCATCGGCCGGGTCTTCGGTGGATAACAACCGCGCGCCCAGTTCCGAAGATCCGATCCGGCCGCCGGCGTTAACCCGTGGACCGAGAACAAACCCCAGATGAAAGGTCGCCAATGTTTCATCGACACCGCCGACATCGGCGAGGGCGTTCAAACCCAGATTGCGGCGCTGCCCCATGACCTTCAGACCCTGGCGCACAAACGCCCGGTTGGCGCCTTGCAGGGCGACCACGTCACAAACCGTGCCGAGCGCCACCAGATCCAGCCACTGGGTCAGGTCTGGCTCACTGCGGGTTTGATACCAGCCGGCACCGCGCAGGGCCCGATTGATGGCAACGACCAACAAAAATGCCACCCCAACCGCCGCCAGGTGACCCTGGCCGCTGTCGTCGTCCAGACGATTGGGGTTAACCACCGCCGTCGCCTGTGGCAGATCGGCTTCCGCCGCGTGGTGATCAACGACAATCACATCCAATCCCGCTTCCTTGGCGACCTTTAGGGGGCCGTGCGCCATGGTTCCGCAATCGACGGTGACCAACACCGACGCGCCCCGTTCGCGCAGCAACAGCATGGCCGGCGCATTGGGGCCATAGCCTTCTTTGATGCGGTCGGGAATATAGATCGTGGTGCGCCCGCCGACGGCCTTTAACATCCGCGCCAACAGGGCCGACGAGGTCGCCCCATCCACATCATAATCGCCGAAAATACCGATCAGTTCGCCCTGCATGATTGCACTGGCCAGGCGTTCAGCGGCAATGTCCATGTCCTTGAGCCGGCTCGGGTCCGGCAGGTGATCGCGCAGGGTCGGGTTTAAGAACCACGCGGCATCGTCGAGGCCAATGCCGCGGGCAGCGAGAACCCGGCCGACCGGCTCGGGAATTTTAAGGCGTTGCGACAGGGTCAGGGCGAGCCGTTCATCAACCGGCCTTAACAGCCATTTTTTGTCCGTAAGGGAGGTATCGACGCCCAGATAACTATCGGATTTAGCGGCGGTTTCGACGGCGTCAGCCCCCATCGGATCGTCTCGCGAAATCGTGGTGGCCTTTGATGTAACGCAGGGTGCCGGTTTGTGAACGGGTGACCATGGAATGGGTAATAGCGCCCGTGGTCGCCGTTCGCACGCCGTCCAGCATGGCACCGTAGGTCACCCCCGTGGCGGCAAAGGTCACATGGCCAAAGGCCATATCCTTGGTCGCATATTTATGGTCCGGATCCTTAATGCCCATGGCCTTTACGGCGGCCGCATCGGCGCCGTTGCGAATGATAAACCGCCCCTGCATCTGCCCGCCCAGACCACGCAGAGCAGCGGCCGCCAGGACCCCCTGGGAAGCGCCACCAGTGCCGCAGTACATATCAACGCCGCCATCCCTTTCCGCCGCCTGGATCACTCCGCTGACATCGCCATCCAGGATAATACGGATGCGCGCCCCGGCGTCGCGAATCTTTGCGATCAACTGGGCATGGCGGGGGCGATCCAGCAAACAGACAACCAAATCGTGGACCTGACAGTTTTTTGCTTCTGCCAGCCGCTTGAGATTCTCCTCGGGGCTATAATCCAGATCGACGATGTTGTCTGGCAATCCGGCACCAACGGCCAACTTATCCATATAAATATCCGGCACTTCCAGAAACCCGCCCTGCTCAGCCATGGCAATCACGGAAAGGGCATTGGGGCCGCCGCGGGCGACAATACTCTTGCCCTCCAGCGGGACGATGGCAACGTCGACCTTTGGCCCGTCGCCGGTGCCGACCCGTTCGCCGGTAAACAGTTTTTCCGCATCCGACTGAACGCCTTCACCGATCCGCACGGTACCATCCATAATCATATTATTGAGGGCGCCGTGCATGGCTTCAACGGCGGCTTGGTCGGCGGCCCGTTCATCGCCGCCGCCCATCAAACGCACGGCGGCAATGGCTGCCGCCTCGGTCACCCGGACCGCTTCCATGGCGAGATTTCGATCGACTTTTGATAAATCACTCATAATCCTATGTTGACCTGATTGGCAGCAAATGCAAAGCGCGTTTTTGTCCCACTTGGCGGGCGCTTTCGCCTGGCGGGGTGGCGATTTACAGAAGCCCTTAGAGGGTCAACACCCGCAGCGCCAATACCATAAGCACGACGCCGGTCACCCGGTTAATGAGCTGGCCTTTTCGTTGCAAGACGCCGAGGACGGGCCCATGCGACAGGACCACGGCAACGAGTGTATACCACAATCCATCGACCAAAGTTGCGGTTAAAACCAGGGTCGACTGATCGCCGAGGTCGGCCTGACTGGAAATAAACTGGGAAAAAAGCGCGATAAAAAATATCGCCAGTTTGGGATTGAGAAAGGATATGAGCGCCCCTTCTCGGCCCGCCGCCCACAGCGACACCGGTTCGCTGGCAACCACCTCAAGGGCATCGACAGGCCCGGCCCTGAGTGCCTTAAATCCGAGCCAGGCCAAATATCCCGCCCCGGCCCAGGTAATGATCACAAACAGGGTCTCTGACTGGGCGACAACGAGGGCCAGACCGGCAATGGTGGCGACCGCCCACAGGGCGACACCTGCCGCATGAAACCAACTTGCGATCAGGCCATGCAAGCGGCCATTATTCACGGTCTGTCTCAGGACAACCGCCAGGCTCGGCCCCGGCGACATGGCCCCCAGACAACAAATCGCCAGGATCGACAACCAGCTGGCAAAGGTCACGGCGCCCGCTTCCCAACCAAAGGCCCAGTGACATTGGATTTTGCCATGGCCGTCAGGATTGGAAGGTTTCGATGCGAATCATCGTTGGATGTTCAACCACTGCCGCGATTTTGGCAATGTCGGCAAGGCAATTGACCATGTCCGATTCCTTGGTTTCGTGGACCGTCATCACCACATCGACGGATTCTCCGGGATCGCGGGTCTGCTGGAGAAC
>JAJFII010000078.1 GCA_021775095.1 Rhodospirillales bacterium | reverse complement strand
AGGCGTGAGCTTACGGACAAACCCCTTGGGGCGGGGCGCTTTATCTCTCTGGCTTCGTTGAAAAAACTTGAAAACCGTGGGGTTTCCTGCGTCTTTCCGCCTAACCGATAAGATAAATCGCCTCCGCAGAATGGATGAAATTAAGGGGTCCTGACCCTAAGTCGAAAAAATCAAACCGATGGTCAATGTGGCTATTACCGAAAAATCAAAGGGCCGCGATTGTTCCGTGTCGGGTGAAGTTGCCGGGCGGGCAAGGCCGACGGGCGGGTGCGCCGGAAACGGTACCGGACGGAATTGTCTCTTGAAACCCTAAATAACATCAATAGTCGGCCAGCCGGTTACTTCATAAAATGGCTTTCCTGGCCGCGAACGATTGCAATCAGGGTGTCGAGGGTCGGGGTGGGAACACCATGTTTTCGTCCAAGCCGGGAAACCGTTCCGTAAATTCGGTCAATCTCCGTCGGCCGGCCGGAATGTAAATCGGTACAGAGGGAAGATTTGGATGCCCCGGTGCCAGCCGTCGTGCTGGTCAGTTTGTCGAGTATGTGGTGTTTTTCCTGTTCCGGTATTTCAATGCCGGCGGCGGCGGCGACGTCTGCCGCTTCATCGACCGCGCGGTGGATGGTTGCCGACAACTCCGGGATCATGACCATTTCAGCCGATGTCAAATTTGTCGTTCCCGAGGTTGCCGAAAGACCAATATTTCCCAACAGTTTTTTCCACATCTCCAGGCGTATATTCTGACTGGCGTGGGTCTCGAGGCCGGCGGCGGAAAAGGCCTTTGCCATATGTTCAATCCGTGGCGTTATTTTTCCCCTGTTAGGATCGAACAGTTCACCAATATAGGTGGGAAGGTCGCTATAATTGCGGATAACACCGGGGCCTTCGACTTTTGCCCCCTGGGCCGTCAAGCCGCCGATCACCCGCTCTTCGCCGATGATTTCGGCGATAACTTCTTCATTACCGATGCCATTTTGAAAACTTACAACCGTTGTATGGTCGGCAAAAACAGACCGGGCATTGTTCACGGCGGTTTCCGTGTGGAGGGCTTTGCATTGGACGATAACGATATCAGCAACGCCTGCGGCGCTTGCATCGGTTATCGCCTTGATCGGAATAAATCGATCGCCACCGTGGCCGACGATGTTTAAGCCTTTTTTGTTGATGGCGTCCACATGGTCCGCATTGATATCGACAAGTGTCACATCCAGCCCGCCTTCACGGATCAATCCACCGAACAATCCACCAATAGCTCCGGCACCAATAACAACAACTTTCGGCGGTTTGCTTTCGACCATGTTAAACTTCCTCATAAACGCAAATAGGGACTAAAATTTATAAATCGATAACACCACAGCCATGGGACAATAACCCTTTGGCAATAATGGTCCGGTGAATTTCCGAGGTGCCGTCGTAAATGCGAAAGATTCGGCTGTCGCGATAAAACCGCTCAAACGGCAAGGCTTTTGAATATCCGGCGCCACCAAACATCTGGACCGCCCGGTCGGCGATTTTACCGTAGGTTTCCGCAGCAAAAACCTTGACCATGGAAATTTTTTCACGGGCTTCTTTGCCCTGGTCCAAATCCCAGGCGGCGTTTAATATCATCAATCGTGCCGCACTTATTTCCATGGCACTATCCGCCAACAGGGTCTGCATCATCTGAAACTCACCAATGGGTTTGCCAAATTGTTGACGCTCTTGGGCCTGTTGCGTCATCAGTTCCAAAATACGTCCGGACATGCCAACGGCGCGGGCACCGATGTGGGCCAGTCGAATGCGACCAATGGTTTGTAAAACCAGTTTTAATCCCTTACCCAAGTCTCCCAATAGGTTCTCCGGCCCCAGATAGATATTGTCGAAAAACAGTTCAACATGACTGGTCCCGCTCAAACCCATCATCTTTTGATCGGCCCCGACGGTAAACCCCGGACTGTCTTTGTCGACCAGGAATAAGGAGATCCCCTTGGCCCCGGCGTCCGGGTCCGTGACAGCTGAAACGATGAAAAAATCTGAAAACAAACCGTCGCTGATAAAATGTTTATGGCCTGATAAACGCCAGCCATCGCCTTCTGATCGGGCCCGTGTTTTAATGGCAGCGGCATCGGATCCGGCCTCTGGTTCGGTGATGGCAATCGAACAAACCCGTTTGCCGGCAACCGCCGGCAGCAGCCAGCGCTCACGCTGGCTGTCTTTGCAGGCCAACAGAACTTCATAAACGTTGCCAAAAGCCCGACGAATCAGGATATCCTGGGTGCGTCCAATCTGTTCTTCGACCAGGCACATCTCAACCGCGCTTAACCCACCACCACCCAATTCGGCCGGCACATTCATGGCGTAAAGACCCAGGGCCTTGGATTTTTCGAACAGGGTTTGTGCATCATCGGGTTTTAAGCGCCCGGAGGTATTGACCTCGTCTTCAAGCGGATGCAAATGGGTTTCTACAAACCGCCGAACAGTCTCAATAATTAACTGTGTTTCCGTACTGACCGAGAAATCCATGAGAATTTCTTTCCAAAAAAAAGCGTTGTCGGTGAACCTCTCCGCCGACAACGCCCTGGACAGGGAGATCATTAACCAAATATTTCTTTAAATTTTCCAATACAGGACCGGAAACCTTCTTCATAGTTACTGTTGCCCGGATGATAAACGCTTTCATAAGAGATAACACCGTCATATCCGTCGGCGCGCATGGCATCGGCGGCCGGTTGGAACTGATCGGCCAATTGACCTTGGCCCATGGGGCGCACTTCCAATGTTGCTTTTGGCGTGTCGACCTGCACGTCTTTGATATGGACATGGCCCAGGTATCCACCTTTCAGGGCTTCATACCCATCGGGCCACATGGGTTCGTGGCAGAAACAGGCATTTGCCGGATCCCACAAAACCTTCAGACGGTCAGTGCCCAAATCATCGATCAGTTTTCGTGCCGTCCAGGCCGAATTGATCATATTTCCATTGCCGGTTTCGACGATCAACTGGACATCTTCTTTTTCGGCCAACCGGATCGACGGTTCGATGATTTTTAACAGATTGTCCCAGGCACCACGGGCAACGTTCCAATCTTCAGCACCGTGATATCCCCACAGAATCATTTCTTTTTTGCCACTCATGATGCGCACCGTGCGACAATCAAATTCGTGTGCCATATCGATACAACGCTGCAGGCCATCCATGTGTTTGGTGTGCAATTCATCGCCCGGTGCGGTTGACATCGGAACGCCGCCGAACACGTGACGGGAAATGCTGGAGACCTTTAAGTCATAGGCGTTGACCAGATCGAGGGCTTTTTTGCGCTGCTTTGCGTCGAGATCCCCAACCTCTTTGTCCCAAAGGAATTGCAGCTCCGCATATTCCAGATCAAATTCCCGCATGACTTTAAATGCATGTTCTAAATCCCGGCTGATGCCGTCCGTAATTACACCTAATTTCATTGTCTTTTCCTAGGTTGTTTTGGTTAACGCTTCAATTCGGTGCCGACGATATCTTCGATAATTCGTGTCACGACCCAGTTATCACCGTCCGGGTGTTTGGTTATGCCAGCCTGAAACCATTGCATGGCCGTCGCTGCGGTAAACAGCGGCACGCCCTGTTCACGGGCCATATCCATAGCAATGGTCAGGTCCTTGTACATGGTTGCAATGGAGCTGCCGGTACCGGAAAACTTGCGGTCGATAATATTTTCCAATGCCGAATTGGCGACGCCGCATCCAGCGCCCGACGTGCTGAACACGTCGTACAGAACCTGTCCGGAAACCCCGGCCTTGGCGGCCAGTGCGGAGGCTTCAAAAGTCGCGGAAAAAATGGACCCAATGAGTGATTGCAGGCAGGCTTTGACCGTTTGCCCCATGCCCGCATCTTCGCCTACCTTGTGAATGGTCTTGCTCACGGCTTCCATGACCGGGCGAAATTCAGCGAGCACGTCATCGCTGGCAGCGGCCATCATCGTCAACGTTCCCGCTTGTGCCCCCGGGAAACCACCGCTCACCGGTGTATCAATTAATTCGATCCCCGTGCCTTCCAGACCCATCGCCAGTTGCCGCGCTTCAGAGGCCATAATAGTCGCTGTCAACAACACGGCCGAACCCGGTTGAAGGGAGTGCACAAGACCGTCATCATCAAAAAGCACGGACTTGACCTGGCCGCCGTTCATCACCATCACAAAAACCGCATCGGCATTTTCGCCAACCGCACGAGCGCTGGCAGCAGCGGTGCCGCCCATTTCAACGAACGCCGCCATTCGATCCGGGCTGAGGTCAAGACCGGTCGTCTCGTACCCCTTGGCAATGAGGTTCTTGGCCAGTCCGCTGCCCATATCTCCGAGGCCTATTACACCTGCTTTTTTCATTCTTATTTCTCCTGAATAGAAACGATTCGAGGCGTTTCCGATGATGTATCGGGTACTGTTTGTTGTTGCGTTCTCGAGAACGTTTGATCTGAATATCTCAAGTAGGCGCAGAGAATTTAAATTCATATCCGCCACACAATCAAAGACTATACATAGAATAAAATCTGCACAACATCATTCATCGCAATATAACACCTTAATTATGATGCATTTAAAGCATTGTTATTTAATGATTTAATTAGAAATATATAAAAATTTTACATCAAAACCCTCACCATTTTCACCATCATAATATTTACTCCCTTCCTATCTGCTTCATTATGGGCTAAATAGCTAATCTGAATTAATTGGCATCTTGTAAAAAAATAAATACCGAATAATCGTCTCTCAAGAATGCCAGACAACGGAGGATGACCATAAAACGATGGCTAAGTTTGGCGGCGCAAAAATTACAGATGTCGCCCGGGAAGCCGGAGTCAGTACCGCGACCGTTGATCGTGTGCTCAATCGGCGTGTGGGTGTTCGCGCCGAAACATCGGAACGGGTGTGGTCTGTCGTCGCGCGCCTGAATGCAGGCAAATCAAGCCATGTCCCGCTGCATCTTGTTCAATCCAAAAAAACCATCGATTTTTTGGTGCCCGCCGGTGCCGGGCCTTCGGTTGAAGAAAACCTGCTGAACGCGGTGATCGATGCCGGTCGCACCCATAATGCCTCGATCCGGTTCCATGAAATTGATCGGTTTGATCCGGAACGCCTGGCCAATCATCTTAAGATCGCCGTTGGTAACGGTTCTGACGGGATTGCCCTGCAATCGCTTGAGCATCCCTCGGTCAAGTGGGCCGTTGATCACGCGGTCAAAGCCGGTGTGCCTGTGGTTACCATCCAATCGGATTTGTCGGGATCACGCAGAGACGGATTTGTTGGTATCGATAACCGGGCGGCCGGCAGGTCGGCCGGTTATTTGATCGGCCGTTTTCTGGCTGGCAAAAAGGGCAAAGTTGCGATTGTCGCAGGGAGCTACCTCTACAGCAGCCATGACGACAGGGAAATCGGTTTTCGACGGGTTTGCCGGGAAGATTTTCCGGACCTTGAAGTTCTCGATCTGGTCCTTGGCAATGACGATGCCGAAGACAATTACGCGAAAGTCGGTCAGTTGCTGGACCACAACCCGGATATCGTTGGCCTTTATAATATCGGCTCGGGCAACCGGGGAATTATCAAAGCCCTGAAGGAACGGAATATTGAAAAAGACGTTGTTTTCATAACCCACCATCTGACGTCCAAATCGCGACCGAATTTATTGAACGGGACCATCGATGCGGTCATTCACCAGGATATGAAAAAATTGGCGAATCTGGTTCTCAAAAAATTCCACATGGAAGATCGGCAAATCACATCAGAAGTGACGATAATGCCTTTTGAAATCATCCTTCGCGAAAATGTTTTTGAATAGTGAACAGGATTGGCATGGGTTTTAATAATCTGAAAATATTGACGCTTCACCATGAAATAAAGTCGTGCCGGCCTTTTGGATTGAGGGTTTCATGCTGAAGGTATCGGGGTTATCGACGGGCTATGGGAAACTGCAGATTTTGCGTGGCATCGATTTGAATGTCGCTGAAGGAGGCATTGTGACCCTGCTGGGCGGCAACGGAACCGGCAAGTCCACCTTCCTGAAGGCGCTTTCCGGGCTGCTGCCGGTATGGGAAGGCAGCATCGAATTTGACGGCCAGAAAATTCAAAATCTGCCGCCGCACGAAATCGTTCGTTGCGGCCTCACCCAGGTCACCCAGGGCAAAGACGCTTATCCGGCGATGACCGTCGAAGAAAACCTCAAACTGGGTGCCTATGTGCGCAAAGACAAAATCGCCATCGCCGAGGATCTGGAACGGGTTTATTCGTTTTTCCCGAGACTTTTGGAACGGCGCACTCAACTGGCGGCGACCCTAAGCGGTGGCGAGGTGCAAATGCTGGTGATCGGCCGAGGCCTGATGGCCCGTCCAAAACTGCTGATGCTGGATGAACCCAGCGCTGCCTTGGCACCAAAAATTATCATGGATATTTTTGCCACAATTAATCGCATACGAAAGTCCGGCGTATCGATTTTGATGGTCGAACAAAATGTCAGAATGGCCCTGTTATTAGCGGAATACGGTTACATTATTCGCGACGGCGTCATTTTGATCAAAGGCGACGCGAAAGATTTGATTAACGACCCCAACGTCAAAAAATCCTTTCTCGGCGGAACCGTCGCCAATAGCACACACGAAATTAAAGCTTAACCGCTGGAGCACTTGGTTTATGGATTTTGATTTTTCATCGCTTTTTGCTTTCCTCCTGTTTGGCGTCACCATTGGTGTTGTTTATGGCATTGTCGCGCTTGGCATTTCGTTGATTTATTCCGGTCTAGATATTGTGCATTTTGCGCATGGCGAAATTTATATGTTCGGGGCGTTTTTTGGCCTGGTGTTTTCCCACACCATGGGGTTTCCCTATCCGGTTGCCCTGCTGCTGGCGATGGTTTGTGCAGCGGTCCTTGGTATGGGCATCGAACGGGTTTTTTACCGGCGCCTGACCAAAGGCGGCGGCGGTTATACGGTCGCCGGCATGGGTATGATTATTTGCGGGTTCGGGATGTCGATCGTGCTCATGAACATCGCTTTTTTGATTTGGGGTGCTGCGGCGGAGCCGTTCCCGGTTGATCTGGGCATGCCGTTCCAACTGGGCGATATCACCTTGCCAAAAAGTTATGCGTTAACGGCCGTGGTGGCGGTCCTTTTGATGGCCGCTCTGCATTACTTCCTCAAAAAAACAAAATTGGGACTGGCCGTCCGGGCCGTTGCCGCAAATAAGGATATTGCTTATTTGATGGGCATCAACGTGCCCATGATGATCTCTTTAATTTTTGGTCTGGCCTGCGGCATCGCGGCCGCAGCCGGGGTGTTAATTGGGCCGATGCAATCGGTGCAGGTAGAGATGGGTTACCTGATGCTGCTGAAAGCCTTTGCTGCGGCTGTGGTTGGCGGATTTGGCAGTCTGCCAGGGGCCATCGCCGGCGGTATTGTTGTTGGCATCGCCGAGAATCTGGGGGCGGCTTACATCTCGCCCAATCACAAAGACATTTACGCGTTTTTACTTCTAATTCTCGTGCTGATGATCAAACCATCGGGCCTGTTTGGCATCGTCGCGCGGGTAAAAGCCTGACCCGTCGGGTCAGGGTGAAAAAGGCCTGTAAAAAAGAAACCATTAAGGGAGTCACTAAAATGAGTATTTTTAATAAAAACTTTATTGCCGCCGGTATGGCTGGTGTATTCGTTGCGGGGATGGCGGCAAGTGCCATGTCGGCCGATATTCGGGTCGGGATAACCATGCGAATGATCAGTGAAAATGGCCAAAGATATGGGCAAATGGTCATGGACGAAATTGACATGATTAATGAGTCCGGTGGTATTAACGGTAACATGCTCAAAGCCACATTGATGAATGATGAATGCAAATCCGACAAAGGAGTTGCCAACGCCATCAAGCTGATCAATCAGCAAAAAGTTCATATCCTTATCGGGTCAACATGTTCATCGGTTTCATTGCCGATTGTTGATATCACGGAGAAAGCCGGCGTACCTCAAATTATTCCCCATTCGACGAATGACAAGATTACCAAAAAAGGCAGTGCATGGGTGTTCCGGGTTCCGGTATCCGGCCGCTACTATGCGGGAGTCAATGCCAAATATGTGGGCGAAAATATCGGCAAGAAAATTGCCTATTTGTGCGCTGCGGATGCGGCTTCACAAAACGATTGTGACGCGATGCAATCGCAAATGAAATCACAACATGGCGCCGATCCTGCTTACGTAGCTCAGGTCCAGGAAAAAGAAGTTGATTTCCGCACCCATATGCAAAAAATTAAATCTGCGGGTGTTGATGGCATCATGATTGCCGCGTTGGCAGAAACCATGGCGCGCGCCCTGACACAGTCATATGAAGCCGGCATCCCTGCTTCTGTTCGGCGGATTGGGTCTTCTTCCGCGTCTAACTCACCCGTACCGTCTATCGCTGGTGATGCGGCCAAAGGTGTCTTTTTTGCTGCTGCCTATGCGGCCGCTGATAGCCGCCCTATTGCACGTCTGTTCAATGAGATGGTTAAAAAACGCTATGGTGTAAATTCACCAGATCACGATTTCAGCCAGGCTTATGACCTGGTACGGATTACGGAGATAGCGCTTAAAAATGCCGACCTGAAGTTAGATGATGAGAATTTAGCAGCGGACCGTACGGCTATTCGCGATGCGATTGCCAATGTCAAAGATTACAACGGTCTGGCCTCTGGTCCCATCAGCTTTTGTGCTGCTGCGACGCCGCAATGTCGGGATGGCAACCGCACGGCAGTGCTGATTGCCTATACAAAAGGTGGCAAGGATTATAAGACCGAAGTTCTTGCTCGGGTAACAATGCCGATTGATTTCGGTCTATAAAACAAGACCATTATCGGCTGCCGGGAGGGGCCTGTCGCTTCGTCTCTCCCGGTACCCTTTCGAACAGGACCCCAAATTTATGACCGCCATATATTCTATTTTTGGCCGTATTTCCGAAACCATTGAGAAGTTGGCAGCGATCCACAGATTGCTTCCCTGGATTTTGGCATTTGCATTGTTGTTACCGCTACCGCAAATTTTGAGTGCATTATTTAATGACTATTATATCTATTTGGCAAACAAGATTTGTATTTTTATTTTGTTATCTGTTGGCCTGAATATCGTCAAAGGGTTCTGTGGTCAGGTAACGGTTGGGCATGTCGGTTTATATGCCATTGGCGCTGTTTCTTCGGCTTTGATTTCACTTCACTTTGGTTGGTCGTTCTGGTTGGCGTTTCCAATCGGAATATTGGCGGCTGGGCTCGCCGGAATTGTCGTCGGATTGCCATCGGTGCGTTTGGAAGGTGCTTATTTGGCGCTGGCAACTTTGGGATTGGGTGAATCTGTCCGTATCATGATAGCGGTAACACCCCTATTTGGGTCGTCGACCGGCCTTTTGTCGATACCTGCACCGACGATCGGTTCGTTCACGTTCGATTCCTATACCAATTATTATTATCTGGTTTTGGCGGCAGCGATGATCGGGATTTATTTATCCTTTTCTATTCTTCGTTCGGCCACGGGACGGGCGTTTATGGCCGTTCGTGAAGACACCGTTGCGGCGGCAGTTCACGGTGTAAATGTGACAAAGTACAAGTTATTGGCGTTTGTGATCAGCGCGCTTTACGCCGGTGCAGCCGGCGGATTATTTGCCCATATGCCACCGGGTTATATCCATCACAATAATTTCACGATCATTGAAATGGTGACTTTATTGTTAATGATCGTGCTTGGCGGGATCGGCCATATTTGGGGTGGAATTATCGGCGCGATCATCGTCACAATTATTTACGATCAAACGTTAGAGTTCTATTTCTATCAGCCGCTGCTGTTTGGCTTGACCATGGTGCTTATTGTTATCTTCATGCCGCGCGGCATTGGCGGCATGATTGACAGATATCTTGCCACCAAAAAATTTATTGCGAGCCAAGAGGAGAAATCCAATGCCGCTTCTTGAAACCGTAGATTTGAGCAAAAGTTTTGGCGGTTTGCGCGCGATCTCCAATTTAAATATCAATATTGAGGCCGGTTCCATACATGGTTTGATCGGACCAAATGGCTCTGGAAAATCAACATTTTTTAATCTCGTTACCGGCGTTTATCAACCGGACCCTGGCAGCAAGATTATCTTTAATGGTCACGATATTACAAAATCAGCATCCCATGACATTGGTGCCCTGGGTATTGCCCGAACATTTCAATTGCTGCGGCTGTTTTCAGAAATGACCGTGTTGCAGAATTTAATGGTTGGCTATCACACCCATGTTCCCTACGGGTTTATGAGCACCATTTTCAACAATTCTGCCGTCGTCAAAAAAGACGCAGAGACCAAAAGTGAAATGATGGAGTTGCTTGAGTTGATCGGCATGGCCGACTACGCCGACATGCCGGCCAGCGAATTATCCGGCGGCCAGCGGCGACTGGTTGCCCTGGGTCGGGCCATGGCCATGCGACCAAAACTGCTGATGCTGGACGAGCCGGCGGCCGGCCTTTCGCCGGTCAATGTGGATAATCTGTTGTCCATTGTCATGGCCCTCAAACAACGCTTTGGCCTGACAGTTCTAATCGTCGAACACATATTGAAAGTGGTTATGGAAACCTGCGATACCGTCACCGTTTTGGATTACGGCGAAAAAATCGGTGAAGGTTCACCGGATGCGGTTAAAGACGACCATGCCGTCATCGAAGCCTATTTGGGTCAAGAAATGGATGATGACGAGGTTCGCAAGGCCTTTAACTCATGACCAACAACAAGCTGAGTCAAGCAGCCGCTGTGCTCGCTGCGGCGTGGAACGCAGACCGCACCTGTTCCGGTATTCCGCAAGATCTATTCCCCCAGTCCGTTGAACAGTCCTATCTCATTCAAGACCTGATGGCGGCGAAAATTAATGACACCGTCGTTGGCTGGAAAATCGGTTTTCCGCCCTCTGGGGCGATTAGCGGTCGGGTTTTCTCGCGCCATCTCTATCGCTCGCCACAGGTTCTTTCCGCCGTTGTGCATCCTGAGCCGAATTTGGAATGTGAAATTGCCTTCCGGATCGTAACCCCGCCGCCGCGCCTGACCCGTCCTGCGGTCGCCGCCGATTATGCACCAATCATGAAAGCCTTTACGGCTATCGAGCTGACGGGACGCCGCTCCGCAGGCGCCCCCCATGGGCCGTCAAATGAATGGGAAGTCCGCGATATTGTTGCGGACAATGCGGCCGGTGCCGGGCTGGTTATCGGGCCCGAACTGATCGAATGGCAATCATCGGATTTTCGTCGCATAGATGTTGATCTTAAAATTGACGACCGGCCGATACCGGTTATTGCCGGTGCCAATGAGCGCGATCTGGTCGGCGCTGTCGTTGATTTGGCCAACCAACTGGCGGACCGCGGATTATTTTTGAAAGACGGCGACTATATTTCAACCGGTTCTTTGACGGAACCGACCCGCTTGCCGGTGGGCTCAAATGCCATGGCTGTTTTTGACAATATAGGAGTAATCTCCCTGGGGCTTGCTTGATAATTTGTCTGCGCAGGCCGGTTTATTATTTTCGTGTGTTACCCCGACATTTAACCTCAAACAAAGGACTGCTCCATGGAACCGGTACGCATTGCAATTATTGGCGCAGGATCAATTGGATCAAAACATGCTCATTTAAGGCGAGACGGGCCGGCATGCCGGCTTTTAGATTTTGCTGGTCCGTCACCGGTCGAGGCCACACTGCCAGCGATCTTTAAAGTCCCGTAGTATTCAAGCTATGAGGAAATGCTGAAGCAAGCAAAACCGCCGCTGCCCCCCCGGTATACCCTATGAACCGGGGTTATGCGTTTTTCACCCATTGCAGAATATGGGTGGTTACACAAACCAGGGTGTTGTCTTGATTATAGACGTCTACTTTCGCGTAAGACCGGCGGCGCGCTAGGTCAATTTTACTAATTTCGTAATGAACAGTTACCGTATCATCGATGAAAACAGGGCTTAAAAATCGAACCTTATCCATGCCAACAGCGACGGGCGTTTCGGTTGTATCCGCCCGGCAATTGGCGATGGCATTGGTTGATACGGTTGAAATAAACCCGATGAGGAGGGCTCCGTGCGCCATCCGCCGGCCATAAACCGATTTCTCCATATAGGTTTTGTTCACGTGATTTGGCGAAAAATCACCGGTGATCCCCGCAAACATATAAACATCGGATTCACTGACGGTCTTTGTAAAGGTTGTAACCTGTCCGACCGCCACATGAAAATTTTCCATCGCTATTTACCCTGTTATTTAAGTGTTTATCAGGCACAGGATGGACGATGTTAGTCTTTAATAAAAGAGCCAACCCATGAATTCGGAGGCAATTAATATGGATCAGACTCTGGCCGGAAAAACCGCTGTTGTGACCGGCGCAGCACGAGGAATTGGTCTGGGCATTGCTGAAAAGCTGGTTCGTTCAGGCTGTCGGGTGGCCGCCTGGGATATTGATTTAACACCGTTGATCGATGCGCCAATGGGTCAGGAATTCCGTCAGGTACAGGTCGACATAACAGACCTGAATTCGGTCACCGCCGCAGTTGAAACCACCATCAAAAAATTCGGCACCATTGATATTTTAGTCAATAATGCCGGTATTAACGGGCCAACGGTTGCCGCCTGGGAATACCCTGAAGAGGCTTGGGACCGGGTTTTGGCGGTCGATTTAAAGGGCGTATTTTTATGTTGCCGCCAAATCATCCCGACCATGCGCAAAAATGGAAGTGGCCGAATTATTAATGTGGCTTCCGTCGTCGGCAAAGAAGGCAATCCCCTTGCCATTGCCTATTCTGCGGCGAAAGCCGGGGTCATTGGTATGACAAAAAGTTTGGCAAAAGAAGTGGTCGATGATGGTATTTATGTAAATTGTGTTACCCCGGCCATGACGGAAACTGGTTTACTGGAAGAAATGACGGCTGATTACATTGCCATGGTGAAGGCAAAAATACCCATGGGTCGGTTATGTACGGTTTCTGAAATTGCCGACATGATCGCATGGATCGCAGGCCCGCAATGTAGCTTCACAACCGGTGCGGTCTTTGATCTGTCGGGCGGGCGGGCAACTTATTAGGAGCAGCGACGAAAATGGACACCACTTCGAAACTGGCGATAAATCAGATTACAACACGCGACCAATGGACCCTGGAGCAGGCCATAAACGGCTATGCGCACCAACAGGTATATGGCATCAGTGTGTGGTTCGACAAAGTGCGTGAAATGGGCTTAAAAAATGCCGCCCGCCAGCTTCGCGATGCCGGCATGACCGTAACCGGATATTGTGTCGGCGGTATTTTAAGCGCCCGCGATGGTCAGCAGTTCAAACAAAGGCTGGATGAAAACCGCCGAATGATTGACGAAGCAGCGGAAATAGGAGCCCGTTGCATGGTCCTGATTTCCGGCGGCATTGATCCGGACAGCCGTGATATCGATGGTGCCCGAAACCGCGCGAAAGAGGGCCTCGCCGCCCTCCTGCCCAATGCCCGTGCGGCTGGCATGACCTTGGGTCTGGAACCCCTGCACCCGATGATGTGCGCCATGCGTTCCGCCCTGACGACCCTTGAGCTGGCAAACGACTGGTGCGATGAATTGGACGGCGGACCTGAACTGGGGATTGCCGTCGATGTGTATAACGTTTGGTGGGACCCAAATTTGGCGCGCGAAATCGCCCGCGCCGGCAACCGGATTTGCGCTTTCCATATTTGCGATTGGCTGCACGAAACAACGGATTTGCGCTTTGATCGGGGCATGATGGGAGATGGTGTGATCGACATTCCGAAAATCAGAAAACAGGTGGAAGCGGCGGGTTACCAGGGATACCATGAAGTTGAGATTTTTTCCCAACGCAACTGGTGGCGCAAGGACCCTGATGACGTCGTCAAGACGGTTAAAGATCGATATCGTCGGTTCGTTTGAATGGTTTTTTTTGCCGGAGCCATTCAATGAGAATTTGTATACTGGGCGCCGGATCGCTTGGCGCGGCGATGGGCGGGATTTTGGCGCAGGCCAATAACCAGGTAACCCTGGTTAACCGAAATCAGGATTTCTGCGACGCCGTCAACAAAAACGGCCTTAGACTTACGGCAAATGGCAAAACAGATCCTATTGCCCTGCAGTCGGTCGCCTCCGCGCACGGGCTGGAGGCCGTCGACCTGCTGCTGGTTATGGTCAAATCCTTCCATACAAAACAAGCGATGTCGGCGGCCGTTCATCTTGTCGGGCCACAGACATCGGTTTTGTCTCTGCAGAACGGTCTCGGCCATGAAAAAATCCTCGCTGAACTCATCGACCCCGGGCAGGTGATTGCCGGCAAGACCTATGTCAGTGGGCAGATGACGGCTCCGGGTCAGGTTACCGCCGGTGTCGGTGACCGGGAAACCCTCATTGGCGAGCTGGATGGCCGCGTGAGCCACCGCATTAGCCAAATTGCCGAAGTTTTTAACAGTGCCGGACTCAAAACCAGGGTCAGCCAAAATATCCAGGGAGTCCTGTGGGACAAACTTTTGGTCAACGTGGCGACCGGTGCGATCAGTGGCCTTACGGGTCTCGACTATGGCAACCTATACGCCATACCGGAAATAACCGAATGCGCAATTGCCGCCGTTGCAGAAGCGATGAGTATCGCCACGGCGTTGGGCATCGCCATAGAAACAACAGACCCAAGGGAAACCTGGCACCAGGCTTCGGTGGGATTGCCCTTTGAATTTAAAGCCTCGATGCTGCAGAGTCTGGAAAAAGGTTCGGTCACGGAAATCGATTTCATCAATGGAGCCATTGTCCGTGAAGGACGTCGGTTAGGTATCGCCACCCCCGTTAACCAAACTTTGGTCGCTGCCATCAAAGGAAAAGAACGTTCGCTGGATCCCCAACCGGCCCCCGGCAATGCCGGATCAGCCGGCAACCTGAAACCGAGGAGGTGAAGTTGTGATACCGACCCGTTATTTCGACGATTTAAAAATTGGTGAAAAAGGCACGACACCCGAGGTCACGGTTAGCAAAGAAATGATCCGGGCCTATGCCGATTTGACAGGCGACCATACGCCAATTCATGTGGATGAAGACTATGCCAAAAAGTCGCATTTCGGCGGCATCGTCACCCATGGATTGTTCGGCCAGTCGCTCGCCGATGGTCTGAAAACCCGAGGCAGCTTACAGTTCCCACCAGGATCATCACTTGGCTGGACCTGGGATTTCCGACAACCGATCTATGCCGGTGACACCTTGCATGTTGACTATAAAATTGGTGCCATGAGAACAACCAAAAACCCCGACTGGGGGATCCTGACCTTACCCGCCAAACTGATTAATCAGAACGGCGACATCGTCCAGGATGGCGAACATAAACTGATGATTTTACGCAAACCGTTAACGCAAGATCGAGAAGGACCCGCGAAATGAGTATGTCAAAAAACCAACAGCCCCTGCCGCTCGAAGGTGTTCGGGTTATTGATTACAGTCATTTTTTGGCGGGGCCTCACATGTCACGTTGCCTTGCGGTAATGGGTGCGGAGGTTATCAAGGTTGAACGGCCAACCGGCGGCGACGCGGGACGGGCCCATGCTGGATTCAAAAACGGGCAATCAGGCTATTTTCTCCAGCAGAACATGGGTAAAAAGGGGCTGTGCATCAACGTCAAAGAACCGCGGGGCCTGGAACTCATGCGTCGTCTGATAAAATCCGCCGACGTTTTTATCGAGAACTACCGACCGGGCGCCCTCGATCGGCTTGGTCTTGGCTACGCGGCCCTTGCCGAACTGAACCCGAAACTGGTTTATTGTTCGGTCTCGGCATTTGGACATACGGGCCCTGATGCGTCCAAACCGGGATTTGGATTAATCGCCGAGGCGAAAAGCGGTGCCATGGCGCAACTGGGCGTGCCGGGCGAAGCCCCACCGCTGCTTCGCATGCCGATTGCTGACATGTATACCGGTGTGCACGGTGTTGCTGCCGTCTGTGCGGCGCTTGTCGGTCGCGCCAATTCCGGCAAGGGCCAGCATATTGATCTGGCCCTGTATGACTGTATGGTTTCCATGCATGATTATGCCGTGCAATGTTATTATTTGAGCGATGGCACGGAAATCCCGGTTCAGACCGGCCATGATTTACCGGAATCAACCATCTATGGGGTTTTTACCGCCGCCGACGGGTATCTGGTCATTGCCGCTCAGGTCGACGATGCCTGGAAACGCCTGGCCCGTTTGGTCGGCGGCGACGCCCTCGCAGCCGACGGCCGGTTTCTCGACCCGGACAACCGCAACAAAAACCGCGAAGCCGCCCTTGACTATGTGCAACAATGGATTTCCAGCCAACCCTCCGTGGCCGCCTGTATTGTCGCTTTGGATGGGGCTGAGGTTCCCTGTGCGCCAGTTCAAAGTATCGATCAGGTGGTTTCTGATCCACAGATTGTTGCCCGCAATATGATTATCGAACAGGACCACCCTGTCCTCGGAAAGGTAACATTACCCAACCTTCCCTTTAATTTTTCAGATTGTGACACGACGCCAAAAATGCCGGCCCCCCTGATGGGACAACACAATCGATTGATTGCGGCTGAACTTGGTTTTGATGAAAATGAAATCAATGCCCTGTTCAACGACGGTATCCTTTATCAGGAAGACGCCGTCAATTCCGCCACAGAGTGACACTGCCGGTTTTTGTCACAGCCGGCGACGGGGCGCACCGCAACGACGGTTGGCCCTGGGGTTTTAAGGTTCAGGTCCTTCCCTCGCGGCGGCGGCCATGATAAACAGGAACGCCCATGACTGACCCGAACGCCCCCACTACCGATAGCTCCACCGAAGAAAGCCAAACCGATGCGACGGTGCGCCGCGCCGATGGCGAATTTGTTCGCGGTGTCAGCCGGTTTCGCTCCCACCTCGGCGAAGACCCCGACTTCGCCCCGGAACCGCACCGTTATCACCTGTATGTGGCCCTCAACTGCCCCTGGTGCCACCGGGTGACCCTGGCACGCAACCAGCTGGGTCTCGAACAAACCATCACCATGGACGTCGCCTTCCCCAGCCGGACCAACGACGATGATCCGGTCGCCGCCAATCTTTGGGAGTTTAACCCCGGCCGCATTGCCACCCTCACCGGCACGGCCCTGCCCGAATGCACGGCCGAGACCGCAACCGGAAAGGGCTATCGTCTGGTCAACCAGATTTACCAGGCGGAAGGCTCCGGCGAAACCTCCGTGCCGATCTTGTATGACAAAAAAACAAAACGCATTGTCTGCAACGAAAGCGCCGAGATCATACGGATGTTAAACAAACAGGCGGGGGCGCTGGGCAGTTCCCTGTCTGAGCGGGACCGCCCCGAGCTTTACCCCCTGGGCGCTGACAAATCCCAACTGCGGGCCGAAATCGACGCCTTGAACGAGCAGATTTATGTGAACATCAACAACGGTGCCTACAAGGCCGGTTTTTCGTCAAGTCAGAAGGTCTACGCCGCCGCGTTTGCCAACTACTTCCAGACCCTTGATGCCCTGGAAACCCGTTTGGCATGGGACAACCGGAAATTTCTCGCAGGCCCAATCTTCACCGAGGCTGACCTGCGCCTGTTCCCGACCCTGTACCGGCACGACCCGGTGTATTATCTGCGCATGAAACTGAACGGGGCCAGGATTCTGGACTACCGCCACCTGTGGCGCTGGTTGTGCCGGGTCTATGCCCTGCCCGGCGTCGCCGCCAGCACGTCGCTGGTCCATTGCCGCCAGGGGTATTTTGGCCGGTCGGGGAACACTGTTATCCCCCTGGGACCGGTGTACCCGATGCCCTACCCGGAGGCCTATGGCCACCCGGAGTTGGCCGCCGCCCCTTGCCCACAGCAATCGACGTTAAAATCGTAACTACCCATACCCACTTATTAATCGCCAAAGCTTGAGTCAGACCCCTTTGTCGCGTAAAGCAATGGCATGAGTGATCGCCAACCTGCCACCCACAACTTTAAGAACCTTGCTGTCCTGACAATCTGTCAGGCGCTGTTTTTTAGTGGCCGGACGTTGACCTTTTTTTCCGCCTCCCTGGTCGCCATCGCCATGTTGGGAGATGATCTGACTTTTGCCACGGTGCCCATATCGATGATGCTGGTCGGCACCTCGGCCGGAACCCTGCCCGCGTCCTTTCTAATGCGGGCCTGGGGACGCAAATGGGGATTTGCCTTTGGTTCGGTGATCGGTGCAATCGGCGCGTTGATTGCCGCCCAGGCGGTCGCCATGGACAACTTTGTGTTATTTAACATCGGCATTTTGATCTCCGGCATTTATGGCGGATTCGCCCAGCAATACCGATTTGCCGCAGCGGAAGTGGCACCCAAACATTTAAAGGAAAAAAATATTTCCATCGTCATTGCGGTGAGCGTGGTCGGTGCCTTCGTTGGCCCCGAAACCGCCCTGCTGGCCAAAAACTGGATAACCGCCGTACCCTTCCAGGGGACGTTTTGGGTATTGGCGGGATTTAACGCGATCTCGGCCATCGTCATTTTAAATGTGACGATCCCGCAGCTGACCAAACAGGAGTTCCAAGATACCGGCCGACCGCTGTCCCGAATTGTCGCGTCGCCGGTGTTCATTGTTGCCGTGGTCGCAGCGCTGTTTGGTTATGTGGCCATGAATTTTTTGATGGTGGTCACGCCGCTGACCATGGGCACCCTGAAAACCGTCATCTTCACCCACGAAAACATTAAACTGGTCATCCAGTGGCATGTGGTCGGCATGTTTTTGCCGGGTTTCCTGACCGGCCATCTGATTAAAAAATTTGGGGTTGTGCGGATCATCGCAACGGGTGCGGCAATTCTCTTGGCCTCGGTTATCGTTGCCTTAACCGGCCTGACCTTAAATCACTTTTTAGGGGCGCTGGTTTTGCTTGGCATCGGCTGGAATTTTACTTTTACCGGCGGCACAATCCTCGTCACCGAAGTCCATAGCCCGGCGGAACGAGCCAAGGTGCAGGGCACCAACGATTTTCTGATTTTTACCGGGTTGGCGATCTCGTCGCTGATGGCTGGCAGCGTCTATCATTTCTATGGCTGGGACTGGGTCAATTATGCCATGTTGCCGATGATCCTGATCATCCTGTTGTCGGCGCTGTGGCTGCGTTCGGTCCGCCGCAAAGAACAGGCGGCGGCCAAAATGGCGGCGCAATAAAGTCAATTGTGTTGCAATCGTTAACGTCCAGACGGTTTCGGGCAACTCAGACGATCCGCATCCGAGGTTTTGTGTGGCACGTCGGCAGTTCAACCGCTGGCCACAGCATTAAAATCATCAATCATCCGGTCCCATTGGGGGACCACATCCATCAGGCCGTTCCAGAATTCGGGGTCACGCCGGGCATCGAAGTCGGCTAAGGAAATGCCCTGTTGTTCGACCCAGGTATAATACCCCAGGTTAAACACCCGTTGGCGATCCCGCAGGTTCATTTCCTGCATGTTGTCGGTGCCCAGCCCCAACAGATATCTTCCGTAGGCTTCTGCCGCGTCCAATTCGCCGAACCGGCCGCCAAAGGACGCTTTAACCGTTTTGTCAATTTCCGTACCGTACATTTCAGCCCCATCGGTGGCGACGGTGATGACCACGTCATTTGCACCGAGCTCCATATATTTGGCCATTTTTATGGCGGCCAGAACATTGGCGATGGATGATAGACCGAGATCAGCCAGACCGGATATGTCGTGCTGGCCCATTCCTGCTCGTTTGCTCAGATACTCCCGCCCGACGGTGGTATTAAACACCAGATTAAGAGCGTCGGAGGCCTTATCAGAAACCCCAACCACATAATCCGTGTTTAATACATTGTGAATAAAAGGAATGTGTTTGTCGCCAATGCCCTGAATGTTGTGATCGCCATAGCCATTGATCAGCATGGTCGGGCATTCGGTCGCTTCGACCGCGCAGATCGACATATTGAGGTTTTGTTTCAGGTGATCGCCAGCGGCCAGGGTGCCACCGGACCCGGACGCTGCAACATAAACCCTGGCTTGCAGTGAACTCTCGCCATTTAAGGCATGAAAAATTCGCTCCAGCGCCGGGCCGGTGACAGCCCGGTGGGCGATGTAATTGCCAAACTCACTGAATTGATTGAGGATCACGTTCTCGGCGTCTTCAGCCAGTTCATGACAGGCGTCGTAAATTTCCTTAACATTGCTCTCGGTCCCGTGGGTTCGCACGATACCGCTTGGGTCCATGACCCAGTTTTCCAGCCACTCAAACCGCTCCCGGCTCATACCCTCCGGCAGAACGGCGGCGCTGCGACACTGCAGGATCCGGGAAATAGCGACACCGCCGCGGCAGTAATTACCCGTCGATGGCCAGATGGCGCGGTGATGGGTGGGATCGAACCGGCCGGTGACCAGGCGCGGCATCAGGCAGCCATAGGCGGCCAGAACCTTATGGGCGCGGATCATCGGAAAGCGGTTGCCAATGGCGACGACAATTTTGGCATCGACCCCGGTCAACGCGGAAGGCAATACGATGTGTTCAGGAACTGTCGCTAAACTTTTGCGATCCGCCCCATTATGCCAGTGTACTCGAAACAAATTGCGGGGATCCGGCGCATCGGGGTCGACGGACTTGACCGTGGTTTCAATTTCGTCGGCGCAGGCGATCGGGTCGGCCAACTGGGAAATTTTCGGCAACCGGATCTCGGCTTTTTTAAACCGTTCGACCGCCCGGTCATAAACCGCACGGTCAACGATGTCGAATGGCAATCCAATTGGCATATTTTTTAACTGCACCTTTTGTCTGCAGCCCCTCTGTTGAATTTTGTAAAATGAACCCGCGCAGATCTTTGGGCGCTGTCATCAAGGATTGTTGTAAAAACCGCCGCAGGCGTTACCCGGGGGCCACAATATTATTGTGCAACCGGTTTATTTAATCTGCTGGTCACTAGCATGCCCTTCGGAGCTTCATGTTCGATCCGCATGAATTTGCCCGCTCCCAGGAGGATACCGCAGCTTGTATGCAAAAAGGTTTCTGTTTCGCCCGAAATTATGCAATTTTTTTTCATTTCAGGAAACAGTTCGACACCGATCAATCTTTCGGCCTTGCCGACAAAGGACCTCTGCGTTAACCCTCACGGCGGCGAGCGCGTTGGTTTGAGCGGCTTCAGCCCGCCGGGTTTTGGCCAGGGCAATAAATGCAAACCGGAACTGCCGCCATAAAAAACCGGGTGCCGAGCGGGTTTTATTTGCCATTGAAGCCCATCGGCTATCGCCCCCGTCGGTTCATCATGGCAGAATACGGTTGATTTAAATCAACGTGGTTAAATAGGGATTGGTCATGCGCACAATCAAATTGCCCGGGGGTGGCTTGTTACCGCAACTGGGTATTGGCACCTGGTACATGGGCGACGCAGCGTCGCAGTTCGAGCCGGAAGTGGGTGCCCTGCGCTACGCCATGGAACGGGGCATCAGGCTCATCGATACGGCCGAAATGTACGCCAATGGCGGTGCCGAAAGGGTCGTTGGTGCAGCGATAAAAGGCTTCAATGGTGTTCAGCGCGAGGACCTGATTCTGGTTTCCAAGGTGCTGCCAAACCACGGGCATTTCGACGGCGTCATGGAAGCCTGTAACAACAGCCTGCGCCGCCTCGGCACCGACTATATCGATCTGTATCTGTTGCACTGGCGCGGATCGACCCCCTTCCAAGAGACACTGGACGCTTTCGAAACCCTGCGTTCATCGGGGAAAATCCGTCATTTCGGTGTCTCCAATTTCGACTTATCCGACATCAATGAATGGAGCCAGTGCCCGGGAGGCAACGCACTGGCAACCAATCAGGTCCTCTACAACCTGAGCCGTCGTGGAGTGGAATGGGATGTTCTCCCCAATTGCAAAAAACGCGGTGTGCCGGTGATGGCCTATTCGCCGCTTGAACAGGGACGCTTAAAGGACGCCCCCGCACTCTCCCAAGTGGCCGAACGCCACGGCGTGACACCGCTGCAGGTAGCGCTCGCCTGGGTCTTGGCCCAGGACAACGTTGTCGCCATCCCCAAGGCTGTAGACCACGCCCATATTGAACAAAATATTGCGGCCCAGAACATCGCCCTGGACCGTGCGGACCACGCGCTGCTGGATACGGCGTTTCCACCGCCAAAGGGACCGTCCCGTCTGGAAATGTTGTAAGGCGATCTTTTTAATAAGGCGGCCTGCTTGCCGGCCCCCAGACTGTCCGGTAATTGGGGTTTTCTGGAGATCTTGTTTTCTTTTTATACCTTGGATGCGGCAGAAATCGGCCACGTAGGGGCTATTTATGGGCCGGGAAAACCATATAAAAAGTGCTGCCAACGTTCGGTTCCGTTTCGAATTTAATGCTGCCACCCATCCCTTCAATCAAAGCCTTGCTAATGGACAGGCCAAGTCCGGCGCCGCCAACACTCCGGGTCGAGGACGAATCAACCTGGGTAAATTGTTCAAAAATGTGAGGTTTGAAAGCCTCCGGAATGCCTATTCCATGATCCGTGACCCTAACAAGAACATTAACGTTGTCGCTTTCGACCGATATTTCCACATCGCTGCCGGCCTTTGAAAACTTGCCGGCGTTGGACAGCAGATTGTTCAGAATTTGTTCAAAACGATATTCATGAACTTTTGCAAAAAACCGCCCTGACGGTTCTTTGAAAACAAAATTGACCGATTGGCTTCGCGCCAAACCCATACTGTCATGGACAACGCCAGATGTGAGCGCGCCAATATCGCAGGGCGACGTTTCCAGTTCAATGCGTCCGGAAAGTATTTTTTCATAATCGAGCAACTCGTTGACAAGGCGCAACAAGGTTTCATTATTTCGTTTGGCAATCTCCATCAGTTCCTGTTCGTCTGCAGATAACTTGCCGCCGGTCATCGATGCCAACAGGCCCATGCTGCCGATTGCAGAAGTTAACGGTGTCCGCAATTCGTGGCTCATGGCGGCCAGGAATTCGGATTTCGAACGATTGGCAATTTCCGCCGATGCCAGGGCGCGTTCCAGCTTTTTGGCACTTTTCTCGAGATTGAGATTGCTGCTCTGCAGTTTCGTGCTTTTGGCATCCAACTCGGCGTCCCGCGCCTTGATCGCCTTTGCCATGGCATTAAAAGCGACACTAAGTTCGTCAATTTCCCTGGGCCTCAACCCGGAACCCATTTCGATCCGGGCATCGAGGTCTCCTTCCGCCATGTCTTTCGACATCTGAATGATGGATGATAAGGTACGGGTCAAATATCCCGAGAGAAACCAACTCAGCAAACCAGCGGCAATGAGCCCGGCAAGGCTTATTCCGATCAGCGCGTTTCTAACCTTTATCGTGTCGGCTCGAATCTCCGCCAGCGGTTGCGGGACCATCACCCCCCAACCCGTCGATGGCACGTAGGTATAACCGGTGACCATTTGGGCGTTAAGGGCTGGAGAATAAAACGTCGTGGTCCCGGTTTCTTTCGCCACCATGCGCGCCACGGGAGCCACATTAATTAGGTTCTTTATAGACTGTCGCCAGGCGTTTCGCGGATGGGAAATCACCCCGCCCGTTTGATCAACAATTGCGGCGTGGCCCTTATCGCCAAAGGAAAGGGCTGCGCCCTGAGCGACAATATATTCCGTCGAAACCGCACCAATCAATAGCTCGGTCCCATAGGCACGCAACAGATAAAACCGTGGGTCTCCCTTGGGGTTTTTAAGTACCGGGGAAAATACGGTCTTACCGTCTTCAACAAGGTTGGTAAATTTTTCAATCAGCTCGACAGGTAGCTGTTCAGCGCAGGATATATTTTGCTGTGCAATTGCCGAGATCATCTCACCGTTTTTCAGGTTCATCACACAAAAATAATCAAACTTCTGCCACAGGGCATAGTCTTTTGGAAGGCCCTGCAATTGTTTCTGGCGACGTAAATTCGCGACCACATCGAAGCTGTTTCGCAAGTTGGAGGAATATTGTTCGAGTGTTTTGCTTAGATATTTCGCCAGGATCAGGTGTTTTTCTTTGATGATGTCGTTTTCACGTTTCAAAGTATCGGAGACGACCCATGTCGTTAAAATAATAACCGGAAGAACCACAATACAGGTGAGCGATATAAAAATAAGTACGCGGAAACGCATTGCCAATTGATCCGTTGTTTTTATTGTTCGGTTCAGGGAAGTGTTGTGTTACTGAAATAAAGCCCACTCGAATAAAAAGCGTCTGCGAACCGCCTGTTGTCTTATAGAAGATACCACACCCTATCGAAAATTGTAAACGCAGCAGAATGGGTCGGGGGTCCACGGGAATGACCAACCACGAGGCTTGATTTCGGATTTTACCGACAGTCATTGCCGCCAGTCGGGGAAACAGAGCTCACGCCAACCTTTTGTGGTAATCGGCAGATATTGGCAATTATTACCCCTAAGAGATGGCCCATTCGATACAACCCTGGCTGTGCTCAAAGATAGAATTTAACCGATAAATTTTGTATGCTTGTGGCCAGATACTCTTTTCGGAGGAAGCAGCTATGTTCAGGTTGACCGTCAGGACACTCTTCATTATCTGGTTCTTTATCTTTTTTGCTTTTGTCCTACGGGACGCTGTTGCGTCAAACACCGCCTCAATAATCATTGAAACGAGAATATTGGATTCTGATCCCTTTTCCGGAATGAAATCCACACAAACCATAACCATGGATTTTAATGAACGTACAAAAAACTATTCTTTTTCAAACAGTTACAAAACAGGCACGACGGACTTTTTTGGCATTAAGTTAAAAAGTGTCCGTGATAAATTCGTTTTATCAAATCAGTCGGTCAACACAAAAACCGATAGCCTCCGGTTCTCTGTAAAAGGAGAAACGGCGAGCGGCGTCCGCATCGTTCCGCACATTAATTACCAGTTTGATTTCAGTTTTAACCGGGGCGTTTGGACCGTAAAAGGATGTCATGACAGCTATCCGGCATACAAGATCAATTTCCTCATTCATGCAACCAACAGGACCGTGGTCCTTTATGAGTTTAAGCACAAATCCCTGCGGCTGTTAAATTTGTTTGGAACCTGCGACAAGGTTGCCAATGCGCGCAAAAAATTGGGCTGATGCAGAGCGATTAAAAAATTAAATCGAGCACTTCGAAGTTCCGTATAAATCCGGGTTGTCCGGAGGTAAAATTAAAGGATCGGAACCACATTGACAGTATCGCCAGCTCAAATATGTCGGGTGCGCCACCAACATTTCCCAACCTACCTAAGATATTTTACCTTACTTTTCCGCTGGCTTAACGGCATGATGTAGATTTTCTTATAACATGTCATTTTCGTGTTTTTTTAGTTGCGTTATTTACAACTTAGTTGCGAAATTGTTACTTTAAGTCGGTGACCTGCGCCTGGTGGGGCGTTGAACCGGGGAAAGAATTATAGAGAACCGTAACGAGGTGTGACGTGTCGGCGAGTGAAAACGATCCCATTAAAAACAATCCGGTCGCGCCGACCGATGCCGCTGGTCGACGTCGACAGGGCATGTCGACGGTTGAAAAAACAATCGCTGTATTAAAAGCCCTGCCGACCAAGGAACCGGCGCTGGGAGTCAATGAAATCGCCCGCCGTGTGGGCTTTCACAAAAGTTCCGTTTCGCGCATTTTGGCGACCCTGGAACACCATGGATTTGTCGAACGGGACGCTGAAAGCGGGCGGGTCTCCTTGGGATTTGGGCTTGTTGCCCTGACCAGCCCGCTGCTGGCCAACATGGATGTTGTCAAAATTGGCCGACCGGCACTCGACCGACTTGCAATCGAGTGCGGCGAGACTGCCAGTCTGAGCATCTGGAGCGGCGACGAGGTTGTCCTGGTCGAACAAACCATGGGCAACCGGGCCGTTGCCCACGTGGCCCGCCACGGTGGCCGGGTGCCAGGCCATTGCACAGCCGGCGGCAAGGCCTTACTGGCCCATTTATCCGACGAAGACCTGGAAAAGTTTCTTGCGAATAAATTGCCACGCTTTACCCCCAACACCATTACCGACCCTGACCAGCTACGCCATCAGTTGGTAGAAATCCGCGCCAGGGGATACGCCCTGAACGATCAGGAACACGACCTCGAATCCTGCGGCGTCGCGGCCTGTGTATATAATGCCCGTGGCAAGGTGATCGCCGTACTGACGGCGGCGGTTCCAAAACACCGGTTTTTAAAACACCATCAGCAAGACCTGATAACGATCATTGTCCGCTACGCCAATGAACTTTCGGCGCGTTTGGGTTACACCAATTTCAAAATTTAAGCCACCAGCTGGTTCGAAAGCGCGACCGATACAAGACCATCCAAACCACTGGCGTTTGGCACCGCACCGGATTTACAGGCGCTGGAAAAGGCATCAAATTGCGCCGCAAATAAATCCACCATGGGCAGATCAATCTCCGTCCTGTCGCCGTCGATGGCGACCACCATTTGACCGTTTGACGCCATCCCCAGGGAACTGGGCCCGCCGGCCATTCCCCTTGTTCCGTAAAGCCAGATCCCGTTGCTGGGGGATGGACAGTGGCGGGTAATCGTCGCCGCGCCGACAACGCCATTTTCATATTGCAATGCCGCCGCGAGGGTCGCATCGCGTCCCGTATCGACGCCATTGCGGACAATGGATTTTGTGATTTCGACGGTGCTTCCCGCCAGGTAACCCATCAGATCAAAGACATGGACACCGACGGATGCCAGGACGTCCGATCCGGACCGTTTGGCATCGGCGCGCCAATTTGACCAAGCACCATATCGCGTATGCCAGGCCGCCTGGACAATCACCAGGTCGCCTAGCGCACCTGTTGTAATCAATCTTTTGAGTTCCCGGTGCACGGGATGGTGGCGCATATGAAAGCCGACACCAAGCGATACGCCGGCCTGGGTGCAGGCATCGATCATCGCCTGACACTCATTAACGCTTAATGCCATGGGTTTTTCGACAAGTACATGTTTGCCGGCCGCCGCCGCGCTTTTGACCTGGTCACAGTGCAGGTCGTTGGGTGTGGTCACAAACATCCCATCGATGATATCGTCCGCCAGCATCTCTTGATAACTGCTAAAGGCCCGGCACCCGGTACAGGCCTCGGCGAAGGCCGTTGATTTTTCCGGTGAACTGCCCAGGACGCCCGCCAACTGGTTATCACGGGAATTGTTAAGACCTGTTACGATATTTTTCGCCGCATGGGCGCCGGCGCCAACTATTCCCCATTTCATCGATTTAATCCCTAAAATCTGATCATTGATGTGGCTCCGCCTTCCACAGCAAAGGCCGAACCGGTGGTAAACCCCGAGAGATGGCTGGTAAAAAACAAAAGTGCATTTGCTACGTCTTCTGGCAGGCAGACCCGTCCCAGGGGTGCAGCCTTTTGCATGATCTCGGCACGTTTGGCCAGCCGTTCATCCGACAGAACCTTCAATCGGTCGGCCGACGGCTGTTCGAGGCCGCTTGGACAGACGCAGTTGGCGCGGATGCCGTCCGTGCCATGATCGGACGCAATCTGGCGGGTCAGTTGCAGCACACCAGCTTTGGAGACACCGTAGGCGGTCATCGCCGGCAAGGTTAACAGCGCACCTTGCGACGCGATATTGGTAATGGTGGCACCGCCGCGTCGCTTCAGCAGCAACGGCAGCGCCGCCTGACAGGAGAGGAAAGTACCCTTCAAATTGACGTTCATTATCAAATCCCAGTCTTCGACACTGGTTTCAAGCGTTGTGCGGGCGCTGGGCGGATCGATGCCGGCGGTATTGCATAGCCCGTCCAGGCCACCAAACCGGTCCTCGATCGCACCGACCATGGCTTGGCAATCGTCTTTCTCGGTAAGGTCGGCGGCGGTAATTTCAGCACCCGCTGGCGGATCCGTGACCCGATCAGGATCGATGTCGCTGAGCATTAACTTTGCCCCGTGGTCATCAAATAACTTTGCCGTTGCGCGTCCGACGTTCGATCCGGCACCGGTGATCAAAACGACTTTGTCGGCCAATAATTTCATAAACCCATACTCCCACCGCCATCAACAGAAAGGTTTTGCCCGGTCATAAACCGCGAAGCCGGCGAGGCCAGGAAGACCACGGCACCGACGGTGTCGTTGGGCTGCTGCGGGCGTTTAAAGGCCTGATCGTCAACCATTCTGGTGATCGCTTCAGGCGCAATGGTTGCCCGAACCCGCTCCGTCGGCGTAAATCCGGGCGAAACCGCGTTCACCCGAATGCCATCGCTGCCCAGTTCCCGGGCCAGAGTCCGAGTCATGGCAACGACCGCGCCCTTGGCCGCCACATAGGCGACCAGGTTGGCCGGCCGGTCGCTGACATAAAGAGCTGCGGTTGTGCCGCTCGAAACAGAGGTCGAGGCAATATTGATTATCGATCCCCTTTGACGTCTGCTCATGGACGGCAGCACGGCCCGAATGCACAGGAACTGACTTGTCAGATTGAGCGTCATATGGGCTTGCCATTGTTCGAGCGACATCTCGGCCAGGCGGCAGTTGGCAACGGCACCGCCGGCGTTGTTGACCAGGACATCGATTTGATTATGGCGGTTAAGGATATTTTGCATCCCTGAGTTAACATCCGCCTCGTTAACCACGTTCATTACCATCGGTTCTATCGCCAGATTTTCCCCACGTGCTTCCACCGCAAGGGTGGCGAGCGCCGCCTCGTCAATGTCAGCGGCAATCACACGAAAACCCGCACGGGCCAGCCCTATTGAATAGGCCCGACCCATGCCATTAGCACCACCGGTTACAACTGCGATTTGCATCGATGGAAGCCCTTTTCCCTATTTACTTGCTGTAGGGAACAAATTGTTTGTCTTTGATCTGGATTTTCATCAAATCAAGGATCACTTCGCGACGGTCGTCAAAGGTGACATTGCCAATCACCGACGGAAATCCGTTGGACGCGGCTAACGCCGTCCGAACCTTATCGGAATCCGTGCTTCCCGACGTCTTGATGGCATTGGCAATCAGCATCACACCGGCATAGGCATGGGCAGAGAATTTACTTGGAACACCGCCATTTTTTGCTTTGAATGCCTGGACAAAATCGGCAACTTCAGCTGATTTTGTATCCGGGTGATAGGTCGACACCAAAAGCATGCCATTGGCGGCGTCTCCGGCCAGGTCGATCAATTGCGGATTAAAAAGCCCTGCACCGGACATAAACGTTGGACTAAAATTCATTTCCTTGGATTGCTGAAATAACAAAGCCGCTTCAACCTGGAACATGGCAAGCAGGACAACGTCAGGCTTTTTCGCCCGCATTCCGGTGATTAATGGCTTTAGATCCGGATCACTGGGGTTGAAATATTCAGTGCCGACAACTTCAGCTCCCAGGGCTTCGACCTGGGACGCAAAAATTTTGCCGTAGGCCCGGCCATAATCATCATTTCGGCCAATTATCCCAACCCGTTTGAACCCCAGTTCCTTAACCGCCCAGTCCGTAACCGCCCCGGCTTCACTTGATGCAATGGGGGTATTGCGGAATATATAGGAACCGGTTTGTGTGACCGCTGGATGGGAAGCGGTTGGCGTCATCATAATAATTTTCGCCCGTTGATAGATCGGCGCCGCTGCCAGGCAGGCCGTCGAAGAGAAATCGCCAACAACGGCAAACACACTGCCATCCGAAGCAAATTTTTGGGCCACATTAGCGGCCTCCTTGGGGTCGCCCTTGGAATCTTCTACCTTCAAGGTGAAATTGACGTCGGAGATGAAGTTTGAACTGTTCAATTTGGCAATGGCCAGTTCGGCCCCGGCCCGGATGTCAATTCCATACTGGGCCTGGTTGCCCGTGGTCGGCGCCGACAAGCCAAGGGTTATGTCCTTCGAATGGGCCGTCGTCGTCGCAACCAAGCCACCGATAAGAAGGCTGGTAGCGACGGTTGTTTTTAGCAAATCAAAAATATTAATCATAATAATCTCCCTATTTTTGGTTGATGGATTAAGAGACTTCATGAATCCAGATGGATTCCACGTCAACACCCGCGTCTCTCAGTAGAGCATGAAGCGGGCAAAGACGTTCGACTTCGGACTTAAATTGAGCAAGCCTCTCGCCGTCTTCAGATGTTTTCATAAACACCTTTTGTGTGACCTTGTGATAGTGGTAGGCGATCGGTTCAACTTCCGAAAAAAGTTTTCCTGTCCTACGCATTTCGGCCCTTCTAACATCGTGAATACCGGTTGATTCGAAGCGAACCCCGCCGATATCAAATTTCATCTCCCGGCGCAGGATGTTCATAATCATAGCCGTACAGGAGTTGAGGGCGCACAGCCCCATTTCCAGCGCCGTCGGCCCAGAATTTTCTCCGCCCAGATCAAGCGGTTCATCCAAATAAATATCTGGCAGATCGCGCACATGATTTACACTTTTGTAGTTCTTAAGATATTCGGTTTCGACAAATATACTCTGCAGTCTTTCATTGACCTGGACGTCATTTGCCGCTGTTTCTACCGTTTCACTCATCTTCCTCTCCCTTTCAAAATTATGAATTTGCCGTTTCGTAAATAATTAGTTCTGCTCAGCTTTTCCCCAGGTCTCCACGGTCGAAGGTCCAGGTGATCTTCTGGCGTTGCTCAGAAGATTTGGTGCGCAGGGTTTGGCTCGCCAGGGCGTCCACTTGGCCCGATGGGTCGAAGTCCACGCCGTAGATATCGCGTGCCGCCTGCCGGCTCACCGCACTGTCGTTCACATCGCGCGCAACATCTTCAAGCGGACGTAACAAAGGGTCGCCGTTGCCACCGCCCCCGGCGGTTTCACAATGCAACACTTCACCGGTTTGCAGGGTAAACCGTTCCCGCGCCGGCACCTTGTGCTGCGAGCCATCATTGTGAAACACCACCGTCGACCACGGCAACGCTGGCTTGCCGCCGTTCAAACCCCAGGGTGCCGTATAATGACGGTCGCCGCGGTGGGTCACTTCGAGCGGACCCTCGACAACCTCGAATATTTTGACCATGCCAAGCCCGCCGCGATAACGCCCGGCACCACCGGAATCGGTTTTAAGACGCATCGATTTAACCCGCAGGGGAAATTCCATTTCAACGGCTTCCGTCGGTGCATTCTGCATGTTTGTGATGTCGGTCTCTATATAATCGAGACCGTCTTTGGTCGGTCGCGCTCCCATGCCGCCACAAAACAGTTCGAGATAGACATAGGCCTTTTTGTTGGACGAATGACGACCCGAAAAACTAACCCCCTGCATGCTCGAAGACGACGCCCGGACCCTTTCCGGACAAGCCTTCGCCAGGCAGCCGAAGATTACATCGGTCATCCGGCAAACCGTCATTGTCCGGGCGTTAACTGCCGCCGGATGGCTCGGATTGACAACCGTACCATCGGGCAGGGAGACGGAAATCGGCCTGAAACAGCCGGCATTGTTGGGCAAGGTCGGATCCGTAACACAACGGACACAATAATAGGTTACACAGGCAGCGTGGGAGAAGGCCGCATTGGCAGCGCCTTTGGCCTGCGGGTCGGTCCCAGCAAAATCCACATGAATTTCTGTCCCCTTGACGGTCAGAGCCGCCTGGATTTTGATTTTCTGATCGAGGACAATGCCGTCATTGTCCAAAAAATCATAAAATTCGTAGGTCCCATCAGGAATTTCATAGATCCGTGCCCTGGTTATGGCTTCGGCACGGTCCATGAGCTCGGCGACGGCGTCCAAAACCACTGGCGATCCATATTCCTCGCACAGGGTCTGAAACCGCTGCGCACCCGTACGAACGGCCGAAATCTGCGCCCCGAGGTCGGCCATTAAGTCACTGGGAATACGAACGTTTTTAAGCAGGATACTCAAAATCTGAGGATCAAATTTGCCTTTTTTCATTAATTTGATCGGTGGCAGAACCAATCCTTCCTGAAACAGTTCCGTCGCATCGGGCGGCAGGGAACCGATTGACATGCCACCAATATCCGATTGGTGGGCCATACTTGCGGCAACCGCAACCGCTACGCCTTGATGATGAACCGGGGTGATTAACGTAATATCAGGAAGATGGGTCCCGCCGTCATAGGGATCGTTCATGACGATGACATCGCCAGGCTGCAAAGTCTCAATGGGAAAGGTCCGCAACATGGATGTCACCGTTGAAACCAGAACCCCCAGGTGCTGGGGCAAGGCAATCGACTGCGCCATGGTTTCGCCCTTGGTGGTGAACAGGGCACAGGAACAATCCGCCCCTTCTTTCAAGACCACGGAAAAGGCACTGCGGATCAGGGCACTTTCCATTTCCGCGGCGATCACATCGAGACGGTTGCGAACCACTTCAAGGGTGATTGGATCAATCCTGTCCTTCGGTGCCGTGGCCTGTTTGGGATCAACCATCCTGCACGTCCTTTTGTTTCGTCTGAGTTGGAAAATCAAGCCGGCCAGAGGAAAACCCGCCGTCGGCGACAATTATTTCTCCGGTGATTGCGCTGGATGCCCGCGACGCCAGAAAGAAAATAATCCGGGCAACGTCGTCAGCGCTTGTAATCCGTCCGTTGGGGCTCATCGCCCGATAATAATCAACCACCTCTGCATAAAACGGCGTGCTGTTTTGGTTGTTCATTACAAGTCCCGGGGCGACCGAGTTAACGCAGATCCCCGCCTTGCCATATTCAACGGCAAAGGCACGGGTCATCATGTCCAGTCCGGCTTTGGTCGCGCTGTAAAGTGACGAGCCGGGACGCACATAGCGATAATTGCCGGACGATATGTTGACCACCCGGCCGGCAATTCCGGCTTCAACCATGGCCTGACAGGCCCGTTTAGCGGCCAGGAACGCGGCTTTTAAATTGACCCCGATGACCCGATCAAATTCGTCTGCCGTAATGCTTGAAATTGCCGCGTTGTGATTAATACCGGCACCGTTGACAAGGACGCCGGCAACACCGGCCCGATCTTCAACGGTTTTAAACAGTTTTTCGACCTGATTTTCCTGGCTCATGTCGGTGACCAGCACCTCGAACTTATCGCCCCAAACCGCCATATTCCTGGACGCGTCCTCGGCCCGCGCTTCGGTCGATCCAACGGCAATCACCGGATCGGCACCGGCCTCAAGGAAAACCTGGGCCGTTGCCTGACCGACAAGACCGGTGCCGCCGGTGATGATCACCGGGCCGATAGACCAAGGTTCAGCCATTTTCCGGCATCTCCAATATCAGATTTCCGTGCGGTTCCACCCGTGCTACCTCGCCGGGAAAGACGATGGTCGTACTGTCCACCTGTTCAACAATGAACGGGCCCGCTCGCTCCTCGCCAAAGGGCAACCTGTCGCGCTGAAAAATAGGCACCTCGACATAGGTCCCGGTTTCTGAAAAATAAACCGACCGGCTTGCCGACTGGGCCGCCTGCCAGGAGGGTCCTGGCATCCTCGGGCGCGGGCGGATACTGGGAACTGCGGCAATATGCACGGTGCGCAGGTTGATAAACTCAACCTCCGCCCCATCGTTGCGCTGGCGATATACCCGTTCATGAACCTGATGAAATTGTTCAACCAGTCGGGTTAAGGAACCAGCACTCAGCTCATCCCTGATTTCGACTTCCAGTTCATAGGACTGGCCAACGTAACGCATGTCGGCATAGCGCCGCATCTCGACCCGACGCGCGGCAACGCCGTCGCGTTCCATGTCGGCGTTGCCCAATCGATCAAGGCCATCGAAAGCTTCGACGAGTGTGGCAATGGGGATTTGATTGACCTGGTGGCGGAAGGAACAGGCATTGTCATGTTCGATATCGGCGACCAGCAGCCCGAAAGCCGACAAAATACCCGGCGCAAACGGTACAATCACCCGCTTTATTCCCAATGCCCGAGCCAGTGGGCCGCCATGAACGGGGCCCGCCCCACCCAAAACAACAAGCGAAAAATCTCTGATGTCGTATCCACGGGTGACGCTCAGGAAACGAATTTCATCGGCCATTCGGTTGTTCAGGATCGTATGGATACCGGCGGCAACTTCGACCCGTGACATATCCAGCTTTACGCCCATTTCATCAAGCGCCGCTCGCGCCGCGTCAGCATCGAGATTTACATTGCCGCCAGCGATTGCATCCGGGTTGAGGTAACCGAGCACCACACTGGCGTCGGTTACGGTTGGGTCGCTGCCGCCCAGGCCGTAACAAACCGGCCCGGGAACGGCACCGGCACTCTGCGGTCCGACATGCAGGCTGCCCGCATCATCCAGCCAGGCAATGGACCCGCCACCGGCACCGATACTTGAGACATCGATCATCGGAATGCGGATCGGGTATTTCAGCACCTTGCCTTCCGTTGAAGTCAACGCCTTGCCATCGGCGATCACCCCGATGTCGGCCGTCGTTCCGCCAATGTCATTGGATATGAGGTTGGGTTCGCCGCAGATTTCGCCGATCAGCTCGGCGGCGATGACACCGGCGGCAGGCCCGGATCGCAACAGGCTAACCGGCCGTTCAACAGATGTTAGGGCGGTTGCAATGCCACCGCGTGACTGCATAATCTCCAACTCGGCCGGCACCCCGGCGTCCTTCAATTCACGGGCCAGCGCGGCGATATAACGCGATACCTTGGGGCGCAGGTAGGCGTCGAAGGTGGTTACCAGGGTGCGTTCATATTCACGGAATGTCGGGTCAATTTCCGACGACAGGGAAATTTCCACGTCCGGATAGATTTGTTTAATGATGTCGCGGCTGCGCCGTTCATGGGAGGGATCGAGAAAGGAAAACAAATAACAAATCGAAATCGCTTCAACCCGATGGCTTTCGCACAACAGTTGTGCTGCGGCGCGAACCGCATCCTCGTCAAGCGCCAGCAAAACAGATCCGTCGGCGATCACCCGTTCCGGAATCCCCAGACGCCGCCGACGCGGAACCAGAAAGCCAGGTGTTTCCGCATCAATGAACAGGTTATAAAGCTCCGACCGCTTCTGTCGGCCAATGACCAGAACGTCCTCAAATCCCTGGGTCGTCAGCAACCCGGTGACGGCGCCTTTTTGTTCGATGACCGCATTGGTCGCCGTCGTCGTGCCGTGAATGAAGCGATTGACGGATTTGGCCGGCAGCTCGACACCGGCAAGCAATTTAGCAAGCCCCTCAGTGACACCCTGCGACGGGTCGTCCGGTGTTGTCGGGACTTTAAGCAACGCCATTTCACCGTTCGATGTATGGCCGAAGACATCGGTGAATGTCCCGCCGACATCAATCGCAACTGAAATATCCTTAGACATAACTCCTCCACTGGACGGGCCCTGACAAAGCGCCCTTACATTAAAACCTCGTTACCTGGCCCGTTCGTCGCTCAACCCAGATAGGCGTGAATGGTCTCCTCGTTCGACAACAATTCTTTGGCCGATCCTTCGAGAACGATTTTTCCCGTCTGCAATACATAGCCGTAGCTGGCGATATTAAGCGCCATGAACGCATTCTGTTCGACCAGCAGAACCGAGGTGCCGGTATTGTTGATTTGCTGAATGGCTTCAAACATGGTTTGCACCAATATTGGCGCTAAACCGAGCGAGGGTTCGTCCAACAACAGGACTTTCGGAGCCGCCATCAAGGCCCGGCCAATGGCCAACATTTGTTGTTCACCGCCAGACAGCGTGCCACCAATCTGCTGGCGCCGTTCGGCGAGGCGCGGGAAAATCTCAAATATCCATTCCTCGGCTTCCGGATTGCCATCCTTTCGGCCGCTGCCATAGGCGCCGAGTTTTAGATTTTCCATGACCGTCAGGCCTGAAAATATGCGCCGGCCTTCCGGGCACTGGACAATTCCCTTGCGGGCAATCCGGTGCGGTTCCAGGCCAATCAGTGTCTCGCCGTTGTAACTGATGGTTCCACTGGCCGGTCCGATCTCACCGGAAAGGGCGCGGATCGTTGTGCTCTTTCCCGCCCCATTGGCACCGACAAGTGTTACCAGCTGACCCGATCCCAGTTTAATGGAAATATCTCGAACGGCCTCGATCGGCCCATAAGCAACAACAAGATTTTCGGCGATCAACATGTCATTACACCGGTACCGATCCCAGATAAGCTTCGATGACCCGGGGATCATTGCGGATCTCTTGCGGTTGGCCCTCAACAATCTTTTTGCCCTGGTCCATGACGACAATGCGATCAGAGACATCCATCACCAGGCTCATATGATGCTCGACCAAAAGAATGGTTTTATTCAATGCGTCGCGCAGGCGTCTGATCAAAATCATCAGCTCAGCAATTTCAGCGGGGTTCATACCGGCTGCCGGTTCGTCAAGCATGACAATTTGCGGGTCGGTCGCCAATGCACGGGCAATCTCGACCCGGCGCTGACTGCCATAGGGCAGGTTTCTCGCCATTTGATCGGCGACGTCAGCCAATTCCATCAGCTCAAGCAATTTATCTGCATCCGCTGCCAGACGGCGTTCTTCATGTCGATGGGAACGGAGGCGCAATATGGTCGACATTATCGAGGTTTTGTTGGTGCGCGCCAGACCGACGAGAACGTTTTCACGGACGCTTAAATTGGGAAAAATTCTGAGGTTCTGGAAGGTCCGTGCGATTCCGCCATCGGCAATCTTGTGCATGGGTAAACCATTGATCACCTGCCCTTGAAACCGAATTTCTCCATCGCTCGGCGGGAATATATTAGAGATCAAGTTAAAGGCCGTGGTTTTGCCGGCACCATTCGGCCCAATGATCGATAAGATATCGCCTTCAAATAAGTCAAAGGACAGTTTATCGACGGCCACCAGGCCACCAAACAGCCGCGAGACCTGATCAAGCTGGAGCAGTGCGCCGCTCATTGGCCAACCTCCTGGGGCTCGGCATCTGGTTTTTTCGGCGGCTCCTTTCGGCTTAACGGTCGGATCACGACGGAATTAAATCCGAACAGGCCCTGCGGCCGATATAAGACAACCAACATGATCACCAGACCATAAATCGCCTGGCGGTAGTCAGATGCAAAACGTAAAACTTCCGGCAACGCCGAAAGCACGGCACCACCCATTATGGCACCGGGAATGGACCCCAATCCGCCGAGCACAACCATCGACAGCAGGGCGATGGATTCGCCCGGCGTAAAACTGTCGGGACTGATAAAGCTGACAAAATGTGCCCAAAAACTGCCGCAGCCACCGGCAATCGCTGCGGAAATGCCAAACACCATCATTTTTACATATCGTGCATCGATGCCGACGCTGGCCGCCCCCAATTCATCGTCGCGCATGGCCCGCAAAGAGCGCCCAAACGACGAATCGACCAAGGTGATAACAAGCAATGTCGAGACAATCAAAATGCCGAGAATGGTGTAATAGAAGCCGAAATTGGTATATTCGATGCCAAATAAACTGGGCAACGGAATTGCACGAATTCCCATGGGGCCATTGGTCACATCGATCCAGTTGAGCATGACCACACCAATGGCACCGGAAAGCCCCAGCGTCCCCATGGCGATATAATGGCCCCGCAATCGCATCATCGGCCACGCAAACAACACGCCAAATATTCCGGTGACGACAACGGCACTGACAAAACCAAACCACACCGGCATCCCATAGCGGGTCGTCAGGATGGCCGATGTATAGGCACCGACGCCGTAGAACGCCGCATGGCCGAGCGAAATCAATCCAGCAAAACCAGCAATCAGATTGAGACTCAAGGCCAAGGTCCCGTAGACGGTCATGATGATCATAATGCGCAGGTAATAATTGTCGTGCACGACCAACGGCAGGGCAATTGCAATCAGGAAACCGTAAACCATGGGGTGATTAAAAGTTAGTTTTGGAACCGGTGGCAACGGCATGATATTCAGGCTGGGCCGCTCCATCTTTTCCAAACCCCGGCGCCCCAGCAAACCGGTCGGTCGAAATACCAGCACCACCACAATCAGGCCAAGTGCTATGGCATCTCGCCACGCGGCGGAGATATAAACGCTGGTCGCCGCCTCGGCGATGCCGATGATAAAACCACCGACAATGGCCCCTGAAATGACCTCCATGCCACCCAATACGGATGCGGCAAAGGCCTTCAGCATGCTGACGGTGCCCATCACCGGGTAAATCGCGTTGTAGAGCGACGCTCCGAGCAAGCCGGAAATCCCGCCGAGGGCAGAAGCGATACAAAAGGTAATCAAAATGGTCCGGTCGACATCGATCCCCAACAAATTGGCGGCCCGCCTGTCTTCCGCAATGGCACGCACGCCAATGCCAAAATTTGTGTGTTTGAGCATCACGTGCAGGATGGCAATGGTCACCACGACGACAACCAGGGTCGAGATTTCCCAGACGCTGATGGTCGTATCGCCGATCTGGAAGGGTTCATGGGTCTCCGGTAAGGGAAAGGCCTGGGTTTGTGGCCCAAAAATGAACTGCAGACCATTTTCCAGAACCATACCCAGCCCGAGGGTTGTGATCAAAGCCATCAAAATCGGTTGCTCGCGGACCGGTTTGACCGCAATGCGTTCGATTAAATATCCAACCAGAAAGGCCGACAGCACGCCAAAGGCAAAGGCCAAATAAATATTAAAGCCGGTATAACGAAGCATCACCATCGCCATGTAGGCGGCAATGCCATAGGCCGCACCATGGCCAAAATTGATGATGTTCAGGACACCGAAGATCAACGAGACACCAACGGCAAACAGCGCGTAGGTGGCGCCTACGGTAAGGCCATTGACCAGGACCTGAGGTAATAACTCCATGTCAAACCCCGCCCCAACAGGGGCAAAATTCAGCTCGATGGATATGAAACACAGGCCCCAAAACAACACTCCCCATATATGCGGTGTTGCACTATATGCAACAATGTTGCGATATAGCTATATTAGGGACTTTTTTTAAAACGAGTCAAGAGAGCTCTGCGCCGAAGGCGCGGTGGTTTGTCAAAAGATTGAAAATCGCCATCCGGACGTCGTTGTTTGATCTCCCTGTAAAATCAAAACCCCAAGCCAATTTACCAATCCCTCAGGCAGGGCAATTGCCACCCGGGTTTTGCCGCTTAGAGTATGTCTTCCCTAATTGGAACCACTGAGACAGCGCGTCCAGGTCTCCGACAAGGAAGGGTAGGTGCGGCGATGCTGGCGCATCGCAAACGGGGCCTGACGCGGTTCGGTGGGCTGGACGCGTTGCCTGTGGTCGAATACGGGCCCGTCGCGCTGCGTCGAAAACGCTTGACGATGCGCCCGCTGCCCGGCAGGGCCATTGCATGGCCCGAGAGGGACATCGCCTGCGCGTCTTCTCCTATCGGGAGGAGCCCGTATTCGATCTCAGTGAATCCAATTAGGGAAGACATACTCTAGTGCTCAGGGACGGTGGTTGCGGATTTGGCCTATTTAGATTTTTTCGCTGTCGGCAATTTTGCATTGGATTTTAAGACGGAACCAACAACCGCATCGACCACAAGCGCTCGCAGGTTTTCCTGCTCCTCAGATATCCACAAACGATCACCAAAAACTTCCGAAAACGTCGGCCGGTTTGAGACATTAAAGAACGCCATGCTGCTGATGTGCCAATGCAATTTCAGGGCGTCGACGTCGTCGCGAAAAACCCCGTCCTGCTGGCCGCGGCGGCAAATATCCTGCACCTTTTCAATGGCCGATTTATTGAGCTGCCGGATGATCTCCGAGGTTCTTAGATATTTGGCGTGATGAATATTTTCAATCATCACCAGGCGAACAAAATCCGGGTGTTGGCAATGGTGATCAAAGGTGAAAACCACCAGTTTTTGCAAAGCCTCCACGGGCGGCAGCATCGCCAGATCCAATTGATCCTCTCCCTGGCGCACGGCCGCATACAGGGCCTCGAGGACCTGTCCGTACAATCCCTCTTTATCGCCAAAATAATAATAGATCATCCGTTTCGATGTTTTTGTTTTGGCCGCAATATTTGCCATGCGCGTGCCCGAGAGGCCATGGGCGGCAAACTCCTGGGTGGCGACACGCAAGATATCCCGGCGAACCGCGTCCGGGTTTTGTTTCCACCGGGACCGGTTGAGTTGGCTGTCAGTCTGGGTTTCGTCGATCTTTTGCATCCACCCAGTTATCCCGAAATTCTCGGGAAATACAATAATTAACCACAGCGAACATTTTGATTGACTCAATTAACCACAGCAAACATTATATAATTAACCGAGACGAACATTTTCGATTTCGAAAACCCAATGAGTGGCCACAAACCAACCCGACAGCCAACACCCGGGCAGATGATCAAATGAATTAAAGGCCCCTAACAGATGAAAACTTCTATTGCGACGGTTTCGATCAGCGGGAATTTGAAGGAAAAATTGTCAGCGATTTCCGATGCTGGATTTGATGGCATTGAGATCTTTGAAAATGATTTTCTGACATTTGACGGACCGCCCAGAGAAGTCGCCAAATTGGTCCGGGACTTTGGCCTGGAAATCTCTTTGTTTCAGCCCTTCCGTGATTTTGAAGGCATGCCCAAACCAAACCGCGCCCGCGCCTTCGACCGGGCAGAACGAAAATTTGACGTGATGCAGGAATTGGGCACGGACCTCATGCTGGTCTGCTCAAACACCGCACCACAGGCGCTCGGCGGCATCGACCGGGCTGCCGACGATTTTTGCGAGCTTGGCGCGCGCGCCGCCAGGCGGGGACTGCGGGTTGGTTATGAAGCCCTGGCCTGGGGACGCCATATCAATGACCACCGCGACGCCTGGGAAATTGTCCGCCGGGCTGACCACCCAAACATCGGCCTCATCCTGGATTCCTTTCATACCTTAGCCCGCAAAATTGATCCCAATAGCATTCGCGCCATTCCCGGCGACAAAATCTTTTTCGTACAACTGGCCGATGCGCCGTTGATCGACATGGATCTGCTGTATTGGAGCCGGCATTTCCGAAACATGCCGGGCGAAGGCGATCTTGACGTTGTCGGTTTCATGGGGGCAGTCGCGGCAACCGGCTATGACGGTCCCCTATCGCTGGAAATATTCAACGACCAGTTCAGGGGCGGCTCACCGCGTTTCATTTCCATCGACGGGTATCGCTCCCTCGTCTATTTGATGGATCAGGTTGCCAAACTCGAACCAGACCTCAAAATTGAGCCCGTTAAAATGCCCGACCAGATTCCGGTAAACGGCATCGAATTTATTGAATTCTCCGCCAACGAAACAGAGGCTGAAGAGCTTGCAACGATCCTCCACACCCTGGGATTTAACCACAGGGGAAAACATATTTCCAAAGATGTCGAGCTGTGGCGTCAGGGCGACATCAACATTGTTTTGAACACGGATCGCGATGGTTTTGCCCATTCGTCCTATATTGTGCATGGCACCGGAGTTTGTGACATTGGACTGTCGGTTGCAGACGCCAAGGCCACGGTGCAACGGGCCCAGGCCCTTGGCGCGGATATTTTTACCCAGCCCGTCGGCCCCGGAGAACTTGAAATTCCGGCAATCCGCGGCGTCAGCGGTGGTATCCTGCACTTTGTCGACAACAAATCCTCCCTGAAAGATCTCTGGGAAAAAGAATTCAGCCTTCAGCAAACCCCGGCCGCGACAGGCGATTGCGGCCTTAAATCCATTGACCATATCGCCCAGACCATGAACCACGAAGAGATGTTGTCATGGGTCCTGTTTTACACGTCTTTGTTTAAAACCACCAAACTTCCCGTCGTCGACGTGGTTGATCCTGCCGGTTTGATCCGCAGCCAGGTGATCGAAAACGCCTCGGGTTCCCTGCGCTTAACCTTAAACGGCGTTGAAAACAACCGGACCTTTGCCGGTCAATTTATCTCCCGGCGCTTTGGCTCCGCCGTTCAACATATCGCCTTTACCTGCGCCGATATTTTTACCACAGCGGCGGCCCTCAAAACGCGCGGCTTCCAACCCTTGCAGATCTCACCCAATTATTACGATGACCTTGACGCCCGCCTTGCCCTGGGCGATCCATTGCTCAATCAATTGCGGCGCAACAATATTCTCTATGACCGTGACGAAAATGGCGCCTATTATCAGTTTTACAGCCAGATTTACGGAGACGGTTTTTTCTTTGAAATCATTGAGAGACAGGGGGATTATAAGGGGTATGGTGCGACAAATGCGCAATTTCGAATTTCCGCACAAAAACGCAACACGCAACGCACGGAACATCTTTGATGGTGTTTGTTGAGACCATTTTCAGGGCCCCGGCGGCGGAAATGACAGGCGCGGTTATCCAGACAGCCAGAAATTTTCTGCCCACAACAGTGCCATAGAACGAAAGACAAACAGATGACCAAAAAAAGACTCGTTGTATTAGGCACCGGGCTGATCGGCCGGGAACATTGCACGCTTGTGCAAAATCACCCCCAGGCCGAATTGGTTGGTGTTGCCGACGTCACGGACGATGCCGTTGCCTACGCGCAAAACATCGGTGTTCCCTGTTATGCCCGCTTCGAGAGCCTGTTGGATGAAACCAAACCGGATGGGGCGATCATTGCCCTACCCAATACCCTGCACTTAGCTGCCGGCCTCGCCTGTTTACAAAGACAAATTCCCTGTCTTATTGAAAAACCCATCGCCGATACGATCCCGGCGGCGCAACAATTGGTTCAAGCAAGCGAAAGTTTTGCTATTCCCATCCTCGTCGGCCATCACCGCCGCCACAGCCCGGATATTTATGAAAGCAAACGTTTGATCGCCGAAGGGGCAATTGGTGATCTGGTGGCGGTCAACGGCATGTGGATGGCCGACAAACCGGACGACTATTTTAACGCCGAATGGCGGCGCAAACCCGGCGGTGGTCCGCTCCTGATAAATCTCATCCACGAAATGGATTGCCTGCGTTTTATTGTCGGTGAAATCGAAAGTGTGCGGGCCTTCACCTCCAATGCGGCCCGTGGCTTTGAGGTTGAAGATACGGCGAGTATTTCTCTGCGTTTTGAAAACGGCGCCCTTGGCAGTTTTATAATGAGTGATTCGGTGGCATCTCCCTACACCTGGGAGGCCACATCCGGCCAGGCGCTCTATTTCCCCCATCAACCCGGCGACTGTTATTTTTTTGGCGGCACGAACGGGTCGTTGGCGGCACCGAGCATGAACCTGTGGCGACATGACCAGAAAACGGATCATTGGGAAAACCCCTTTCTGCGCCAGCATATGCCCCTCGACGGGTCGCGCGCTTACGAAAATCAGTTGGATCATTTCCTCGCCGTGCTTGCCGGTACGGCCGTTCCGGTCATTGGCGCGCGCGACGCGATGATGACCCTGGCGGCAACCCTGGCCGTTGGAATCGCAGCACGGGAGGACCGAACCGTAACCCTTCGGGAATTACTGACCTAATCGTGTTCATGCAAAAAATTTGACCATGCCCCATGAGGGTCGGATATCGCATCGCCGGATCGTCGCCAGATCAACGCCGGGCGAACCAACGGTTATCGATTTTCCGCCCCGCTGGTGCCCGCTTTGTATTTATCGAGCACCCGGTCAATGAACCGGTCGCTGTCGCCTAAATATTTGGCCGGATCCAACCGGTCGGCCCAATCGATTTCGGGCGAGGGGTCGCGTTGCAATATCTCGGCCAGAGTTTTTTGGGTTTTTACGGACTGGGCGACAGCCGATTTGACCCGCGCACGGGCCTCGGAGGGTGGCAGGTGCGCGGACAAAATAAAAACCGCAGCTTCCGCCATAACCAGGCCCCCCGACGACGCCAGGTTTTGCCCCATTCGAGCCGGATCGGCCGTCATCCCTTGCAACAGGTTCACGGCGTGGCGCAACGCGGTGCCACAGGCAACAACCATTTGCGGCAAGGTCATGAGTTCCAACTGCCAACCGGTGCCGCTGCGTTCATGTTCCTGGACCATCGCCTGATGCATGATGCCGACCAGGCCGGCGTTCATGCGGGCCAGGGAAACCAGGGTCTCGGCCAGAACCGGGTTGGTTTTATGGGGCATTGTTGACGAGCCGCCGCCGGCACCGATGGTCACTTCAGCAACTTCCGACTGGCTCAATAGGGCGACGTCCTGGCCAAATTTTGCCAAAACACCGGTTATCAACGACAACTGATCGGCCAGGCCAACAAACGATGTGCGGTTGGTGTGCCAGGCCATGGGCACTGCATTTAAATCAAGTTCCACCGCCAGGGCCTCGACGGTTTCAGTGCCCCGGTCGGACAGGGCGGCCAGGGTGCCGACGGCACCGCCCAACTGAACGCACAAAACGTCAGGGGTAATGGCCCGCAGCCCGGCCCGGACAGCCAACACTCCATCCAGCCAGACGGCGACTTTCATGCCAAAGGTCGTCGGAATGGCCTGCTGGAACCGGGTGCGGCCAACCATCACCGTTTGCCGGTGGTCATCGGCCAGGGCGGCGAACAGATCACACAGCCGATCGATGCGCCCCTCGATCACCCCAAGGCCGGTCCGCAGGCGCAACACCAACCCGGTATCGATGATATCCTGACTTGTCGCCCCCCAATGAAGATAATCGCCGGCGTCTGCCGCCGCCTGACGCAATTGGCGGACCAGGGCGATGGTCGGCACCCCTGAGATTTCGGTGTTTTCGGATATCTCTTTCATATCCGGTTTAAAAGAACCTGCACTGCTGGCGATCTGTGCGGCGGCGGCGGCCGGAATTATCGCCAATTGCCCCTGTACTTTGGCAAGGGCCACTTCGACTTCGACCATCGATTGGATGACCGCTGCATCGGAAAACAGGCGGGCCAGTTCGTGGTCGGAAAAAAGGCCGCCATAAATCTTTGAATCAAATACCGACACCGTCATCAGATTAAGCGTTCCCCAATTTTACGCGGTCGCGTGCGCCTCTTGTGTACGTTGTTTGAGTTGGCGCAGCGCGTCAAGTTCTGCGTTGCTGGGCGTTGGCGTTTCGCTTACCTCGCTGGCGAACTTCAGATCCCATCCGGTTGCCTCGATCACCTGTTGGCGGGTGATTCCCGCGTGCAGCGAGGTCACTTGGAACTCGCAGGTCTCGGGATCCGGCTGCATTACGCACAGATCCGTCACAAGCCGGGTCGGACCTTTTGTTGTGATCCCCAACCTTTGGCGATGGCCCGGTCCATCGCCGTGGCCGATGGATGTGACAAAATCGAGTTTTTCGACGAAGGCCCGGCGCGAATGTTTAACGGTGATGAAGATTTCGCCGCAGCTGGTGGCAATTTCAGGTGCCCCGCCGCCGCCCGGCAACCGGGTTTTGGGCCGATGATAGTCACCGATAACGGTGGTATTGATGTTGCCAAATTTATCCAATTGGGCGGCGCTTAAAAAGCCAACGGTAACCCGCCCGCCCTGCAACCAGTAGCGAAACATCTCCGGCACCGAAACCGTCGTCACCGCCGTCTCGCAAAGCTCACCGTCACCGATCGACAGGGGAAGGACATTGGGTTTGGTGCCGATGGTTCCGGATTCGTAAATCAGGGTAATCTCCGGCGCATGGGTCAGGCGGGCCAGATTACAGGCTTCGGAAGGCAGGCCGATACCGACAAAACAAACGTCTGAATTCTTTAGGGCGCGAGCCGCCGTGACCGTCATGATTTCGTTGAGGGTAACAGTTGTCATTTTATTTTCCTCCGGCGCCATGAACGCGGAATGCCTGCGGGCTGGATTTCAGAACATGTTCATCCATCCACGCTATAAACAGCTGCCGATCCCGGGAGATCCGGTCCCAATCCTTATAAAAAGCATTATCGCGGGAATAATAACCGTGCGCATAGGAGGGATGGGCACCACCCGGCACCACGGCAATGGCGTCGATGGTCCAATTGGGCAGGACCACGGCATTCGGCGAAATATCAGCAAATTCATCGACAATTTCTTCGACGGTGATGACCGCACGTTTGGCCCCCAATACCGCTTCCTTTTGCACGCCGATGATGCCTTCAATCATCACATCACCGGCTTTATTTGCCCGTTGCCCATGAATAACCGCCACGTCGGCATTAATCGCTGGCACGGCGGCCAGGTTCTCGCCGGTAAACGGACAGGTAATCGATTTGATGTTTGTATTCACGTCGGCCAGTTCGGCACCGCGGTAGCCGCGAAATACCGCACAGGGCAACCCGGCGGCACCGGCCTCATAGGCGTTGGCCATGGCCGCATGGGAATGTTCTTCGATTTCCAGGGGCCTCGGCCATTGATTTTCGATGGCATCGCGAAATCTTAACAACAAACCAACGCCCGGATTTCCCGCATAGGAAAAGATCAGTTTACGGGCGCATCCCATCCCAATCAGCTGATCATAAACCATATCAGGCGTCATCCGGCACAGCGTCAATTCCTGGCGTCCCTGGCGGATAATTTCGTGTGCAGCCGCATGGGGGATTAAATGGGTAAACCCTTCCAGCGCGACAAAATCGCCATCTCTTACGGTGTTGGCGATGGCCGCATCAAGCGCCATAAACTGAGCCATAGTCGTTCTCCCGTTCTAACGATCAGACGTCAAAAAACACCGTCTCGTTTTCGCCCTGCATATGAATATCGAACCGATAGGTTGACCCCTGTTTTTGTGCGATGAGCGTAGGACGGCGATCTTCATCGACGGAACTTAAAACGGGATCGGTCTCATTGGCGGCCCCTTCGTCGGAGAAATAAATGCGCGTAAAGGTATGGGTCAGCAACCCGCGCATGGTAACAATGACGCTGATATGGGGTGCCTGCTGCTGATCGATGGCGCCCGGTTTGATGGTATCAAAGATAAAACGGTTGTGCCCGTCCGTGCCCGTCCCAAACCGGCCAAACCCCTTAAAATCAGTGTTTGAGCCCCGCCCATCGGCCGGGTGCGCAAAGCGCCCCTGCCCATCGGCCTGCCAAATTTCGATCATCGCGTCGGGCACTTTATTGCCTTCGCCATCATAGACGCAGCCTTCGATCCGAATGCTCTGGCCTTGGCTTGCAGCCGTGCTCAGGTCGCCGCTCGCCAGATCTTTAAAATCATATCCATATTGTTCGGGGGTCAGTCCATAAGCGAAATACGGGCCGACGGTCTGTGACGGGGTTTGTTTTAAGGTCATCAATCAAGTCTCCATGGGCGTCGCCTGACGACCCCGTAAAACAATGTCAAACCGATAGCCCAATGCAAAAAGTTCCTGGGTCACGTCGAGGGAAAATTCAGCGACCATCCGTTCACGCGCCCCTTCGGGACTGCTTTTGTAAATCGGGTCTAACTCAAGCAGCGGGTCGCCGGGAAAATACATCTGGGTAATCAGTCGCGTCGCAAATGCCGGACCAAACAAGGAAAAATGAATGTGGTTTGGACGCCAGGCATTTTTATGATTGGGCCAGGGATAGGCACCTGGCTTGATCGTCGTAAACCGGTAAAAACCGTTCTCGTCGGCGACACATCGCCCGGCACCCAAAAAGTTTGGATCCAGCGGCGCGTCATGCTGGTCGGAATGGTGCACATAACGGCCGGCCGCATTGGCCTGCCATATTTCCAACAGGGTGTTTGGCTGTGGTTTTCCGTCTTCATCGAGGACCCGCCCTGCGACGATAATGCGTTCGCCTTGCGGTTCGCCATCTTTTACACCGTTTTTGGTTAAATCACTGTCCAGCGGGCCAACGGCCTCGGCCCCATAAACCGGGCCCGTCAATTCGGACAACCCCGGTATTATCGGCATCAAAGGTTTAGTTTGGCCGCGCAGCGGCGTCGATTTGTAGGCCGGATCAATAAATGGCGGGTGGCTCGCCCAGTCTCGGCGGTTAAAAGGTCTGTCATTCACGGCTCATGTCTCCTCTGCTTCCGCACTATCCAACGCTTCAAAGGTCTTTTTAGCAATGGCAAAGGCCGCATTGGCAGCCGGCACACCAGCATAGACCGCGACCTGCAGGAGAACTTCAATGATATCACTGCGTTGCGTTCCGGCGTTTTTGGCGGCACGAATATGCATGGCCAATTCCCCGTGGTGGCCCAATACGGCCAGGGTTGAAATGGTCAACATGCTTCGTTCCCGGTGGCTCAGTCCATCGCGCGTCCAAACGCTCCCCCAGGCATTTTCCGTAATATAACGCTGGAAATCCCTGTCAACTTCCGTCTTGCCGGCTTCGGCCCGATCGACATGGGCGTCGCCCAAAATTTTACGGCGGATGCGCATTCCCTCTTCATATCGGTTCTTACCCACGCTCAACCTCCTCAATGAATTTTATCATATAACCGGCCATTTGTTGCGGCTGTTCGACACAGGGCAAATGCCCGGCCCCGTCGACGATTTGGAACTGCGCGCCGGGAATAAGGGCCGCCATGGATTGAACCAGATCAGGTGGCGTGGCACCATCTTCGGAGCCCCCTAGACACAAGGTCGGAACGCGGATGGCTTTGGCCGCCTCGGTCATGTCCCCATTGCGGATGGCCATGGCCGTTCCCAGATAACCATCTAACGGAGTTCGAACCAACATTTCCCGCCAGCCTGCCAGTTCCTGCGGGTGTTGGGTTCTGAATTCATTTGAAAACCATCGCTCCAATATCGGCGTTGCCAGGGCAGAAATGCCCTGGGTTTTGATAATCTCCAGTCGTTCATCCCATATTTCGGGCGGTCCGATGACATGCGCCGTATCGCACAAAATGAGCGCTTTAATCAATTCCGGGTGGGATGCGGACAGGCCCTGGGCAATCAATCCGCCGACAGAAAGACCGCACACATAAGCCTTGCTGACGCCCAGGACCTTAAGCAATTCGGCCAAATCGGCCACATGGTCGTCAAGTGTATGGGGCGGGGCCGTGCACTGGGAAAGTCCGTGCCCCCGTTTGTCATAGAGAATGAAACGGCAGTCATCGCCCAGCAGGGCCAGAAGTTTGTTCCAAACTCGAAAATCCGTCCCCAGGGAATTCGAAAATACAAACGGTTGTTTATGGCGGTTTCCGCTGTCCGCATAATGAATATGGACGCCGTTTACTTTTACAATCTGCATGAATTTAAGGTCCTCGCCAAAACAGCTGTCGCCAATTTGCAAAATCAAATTGGTTATGTAAAGTGACGTTTTTTGTCGCCCGTTGCCGCCCGGGTGATTGCCAATACCATGAAAAAATTCAAGTCCGCTGGGGCCGAAACCGTTGTCACCCTATGGACCGGCACCGACGCTGTAGCGTCCCGGTGCAATAATCCGGTCCGGGTCCAGGGTGTTTTTTATTTCTTCGAGGGTCGCCGACAGGGTTGAGGTAGTGCCGTCAAAAATCTGCGCCATTTCTTCGACGTTGAGGCGATAAGGATAAATCCCGGCTTCGATCAGGCGGTGGTGGAGGTGATGGTTCCACTGGTGAGCGGTGTTGATGGCGGATGGCTCGCGGCGGTCAAAATAGGTGCGGATAAACCCTTCGAAGGCCGTTGCGCTGATCGCGGAAAACGTGCAGGCAACGTCGATCGCAAATTCGCTTGCCGAAGCATCGACCCGGGCCAGTAGGTCGAGAACCCGGGCCCCGTCAAAGGGTACGGCGATAAGAGCGCAAGCCATACCCGGAAAGGCCGCATCCGCGTCGGGATCGAAGGATGCTGCCGGGTCCGTCACCCCACCGGCACGGGCCATGGCGCGGATGCTGAAATCAACCGGCCTGCCGGCGGTTCGTTTTATGTCGGCACGAATAACCTCGGGGAGGTCCGGGTTATCCATTTCGGATCGCCGGTAAAAGGTTGGTTTGAGACCAATATGTGATAGGGCCAGATTAACCTCTTCCCTGGCCGCGTCGCGCATTGAAGACAAACCTTCGATCCGGGTCCAGAGCACCCAATCGCGGCGCGTACCGTCACCGCCCGGCAGGGACAGATTGCGCGGATCGTTGCTGCTGTCGATCTGGATGCCATCGGCCAGCACCCGATAGCGCCGCAAGCTGCTTAGCGCCGAAACCATATCACCGAGTTTTTGTTCCGGGCACCTGCAATGGACGACGTCAAATTCAAAGTCGTCCAAAAGATCGATCACCACTGCGGTCACGATGCCGAAACTCGATTGCAAAAAAAGCCCGGTCGGATCCGGGCCAAGGCCGGGCGGGTAATGGGAGGCGGCCCCGGGTGCCGCATTTTCGAACCGTCCCCAGTAACCGGTTCGCAGGATCTCGCCCGTGCCCAAAACTGCTTCGAGGCCGCGCAGGTCATCGCTGCGCTGGCGCAATTTTCCCATGCCCCGTTCGAGAGTATTGGCGAGCACGCTGGTCCTTTTACCGGACCCGGTCGGGTTGATTTTGAGGCCCGCATCAAGCGCCGATACGGCTTTCGCAAGCTGATGCTGGGTTACGCCCGGTTCAATCACCGCGCAGCGACCGGCGACGTCTATCTCGCGGATACGATCCATAGGCGAGAGATCGACAAGGATACATCCATCGGCCACCGGCAAGCGCGATCCGAGCCCCCAGTTGCATCCGGTGCTGATGGGATAAAGCGGTGTCTTAAACTGCCGTGCAATTCCAACCAACATTTGCACTTCCGCCGGCGTCCGGCACTGGACACCGCAAACAATTTCGCGGGCCGGAAATTCGGTGAGGTTTTGATTATACCGTTGGCCCGCCTGATCCTGTCCGATCAGCCGAGCATCGCCAAAGGTCGCGCCCAGGGCTTCGATCACATTTTCACGAGATGCCATCCCTATCCCCTCCTCGATCCGTAATTAACTGGCCCAGTCCTTGGGCGTGGCAAAATATATTTTCCGGATCATAGGCCTTTTTGATCTGCAGCAAGCGCGCAAGGTTTTTGCCGTAATAGGCTGCCGGCCCGTTTTGCAACCCGTCATCCGCATATCCGGCATAAGCCGCACCCGTCAGCCCCGGCGACAGGGCATCGATTAACTGATTGGCCCAGGTCATTGATTTTTCCTGATCAGCGGAGTCCTGCCACAAGGATAAAATTTGTAAACCCGTTGTTTGATGGCGGTGGGCAAAAGCACAGTCCGTTCGGTCTGGATGGGTGATGGCACCACCGGTCGGTTGGTCCAGGTGAATGCGACAAAAAGCGCTCGGCGCGCGGCTAAAAAAGTCACTAATCAAAACCGCCTCAGATTGAGCAATGGGTTTATTAAAATATCCCGATTTCCAGTAGCCGTTGAGGTGCTGGCCAAATTCAAGCAGATCAGGGTCGGAAAACCGCTGCACGGCCGCATAGGGAAACCGGCCAACCCGCACCAAACGTGGCGGCGCGATCTTTTTCGCGTCCTCAATAACCGACATCAGATATTGATTTTTATCGGTCGAATGCCAGCGAACAACAATCGACGGTTGCCCATGGGGATAGGGGTAACGGGCATAATTGACATACAGGCTACAGGGCTCGAACTCCTTTTGCCGCAGCAAATTTTGCGTCCAGGGCACAATTTTTTCGGCCTGGTCCAAGGGCCAGGCGGTGATCCCGCCGGTGACCTGCTTGGGGATTTTATGCAGGCGAAGCCGAACCGAGGTGACGACGCCGAAATTACCGTTACCGGCACCGCGCAGAGCCCAAAATAAATCTGCATTCTGCCTTTCAGAAACCAAAATTTGACTGCCATCGGCGGTCACCAGACTGGCGTCCAGCAGTTGGTCACACCCCATGCCAAATTGCCGGCCAAGCAAACCATAACCACCGGCCAGAACAAACCCCACAACACTGACCATGGAGCACGACCCGCCGGTCGTCGAACGCCCGCAGGGCGCACAGGTCGCATCAAATTCCGCCCAGGTGGCACCGGCTTCGACAAACACCGATTGTCGGTCACGGCTGACCACGACACGGCGCATATGGCTCATGTCGATGAGCAAACAATCGGCAGCCATGGCGTGACCCGCCGGGTTGTGGCCACTGCCCCGCAGGCGGATTTCAAGCCCCTCGGCCCGTGCCAAGCGAACGGCCAGGGTTACGTCATCGGCGGATTTGGGGAACACGATGCAATTGGGTTGGTGGTCAATCCGTTTGTTGAACAACCGGCAGGCGGCGGGCCATTCATCCGAACGGCGACTTAATACGCGACCGGTAAACGCCTCAGGAAACATGGCTCACTCCGGCCCCTCCCCCTTGTCACCCAATAAATACTGTGCGGCGACCAGGGAATAATGCTATTAAATTTGCGACAATGGTACAAGTTTGGTGGCGTTTCGGTGAGCCGTCACAAAGCCGACTGATGATGCCTCGCCCCGTGGCCTGGCGCGGCAATTTATTGCGATCAATTCATTTGCCAGATAACAAGGGGAAAATTTGATGACCGATGACGAAATGATGGAGTTTAGTGAGATCGGTGTCCGGACCTTTAATATTGCCCGGATCAGCAAAGCCGTCTGGAAAAATTACGGTTACGCATGCCTGACCATCGCCGGCGCTGACGGCGAAGTTGCGCCGGCGGAAATGGACCACATCGTCAACCATGCCCGGGCCATGGGTGCGACCGAAGATATCATCGACGCCTGGCGAAAATTTGACTTTAAAAATGCCAGTCTCGAAGAGTTGATCCCGACACTGGTCGCTGATTCACCGATCAACGCCTCACGTTCTCTTTTGTATTCGGCCATCAAAATGTCGAGTGCCGACGGCGACTTCGCCGGTGCCGAACGTGCCGCCGTCTATAGGGCGGCAGAAATCCTCGGGCAAACGGCACATACCGCCAAGGCCCTGATCCATCTGGTGGAAATGGAAAAAACCCTTGAGGATATGCGCCACGCCTTGCTGGAGTCGTCCTGACACGGACACCGCCGGGTCGACGGATTAGGTCACCCAATGACATCCTCGGTGCGGCTGGCTTGCGGGCGAAGCGCCCTTATGCCGAGGGAAACGGCCCCGGGTGGCCTGCCCAATGGGACATGGTTTTGAAGCCAAACTCGCTGACCGGGACCGAGGGTTGCCGCACCAAACCGCTGGTTAGCCCCAGGCGCTGCGCCGTCAGATGTTTTCCGCAAACAATGAAGTTTTCCACCGAACTCATCATAAAAACGATCAATGGCAGCAGTTCACGATGGATTTCCTCGGCTTCGGCGATGCTTTGTGGTGTACCCTGGCGCATCAGTTCATAGATTCTCACCTGCGGGTCAAACAGGTCGGCTGCCGGGATCATGCCAACGCAACCGGCGCGCAGGGAATCGGGGAACTGGATCCCCGCCATGCCGCCGAAAACATCAAACGCCCCTTCGATATCTTCGATCAGCTGGCGGATATAGGTGGCCGGCCCCTCGGCCTTGAGCAAACAGACATTCGGGTGTCGCTGGTTAAGGGTCTTCAAGGCACCATTGGAGAGGCTGGTTGCCATTAGTCCGGGCGCATTTTGCACGGCCAGAGGCAACTCTGATTGGTCGGCGACGGCGCCCAGGAACCTGACGTATTCGATCTCGGGCACACCGCTGATCGCTGGCGGCTAAAAGCATTGACCTCCTGTAAACGGTCGGTTCGAACAAATTGATACGACTATAAGCTTCCAATGATCTATAGTCCTATCTTGAGGGCTGCAGAAGCAGAGTACGAAAATTCTAGGATGATACGAATGAACCGTTATCAGCCACAATCGCTTAGTGATTTGGTCCTCAAAAACCTTGCTGTTGCGGCCGCCTACGCGCTGTTTGGCAGCTTCGGTTTGATGATGGCTATACCTCCTGGATACGCTACAATTATCTGGCCCTCTTCGGGTATCGCGTTGGCGGCGGTTTTGATTTTCAGCTATCGGGTTTGGCCGGGCATCCTGTTAGGATCGGTTCTTGTTAACATCTGGACGGGTTTGGACGTAAGTTCGATTTCTACGATCATTGCTTCGTTCGCGGTGCCCATCGGGATCGCCGTTGGCGCGACCCTGCAGGCCCTTGCAGGGGCGGTGCTGCTGCGGCGTTTTGCGGCCTTTCCCAACTCTCTGTCGAACCAACGGGAAGTTTTCACTTTCCTTTTTATTGGTGGTATGGTCGCCAGTTTGATCAATGCCTGCATCGGTGTTTCAGTGCTTTTGTTAGCGGCCAAAATTCCCGCTTCAACTTTCCTGATAAATTTTACAACCTGGTGGGCAGGCGACACCATTGGCGTCTTCATATTCGCGCCGCTGGCTTTGGTATGGGCCTATCGCAATGACGACGATTGGAAATCCCGGCAATGGTCCGTCACCCTGCCCATTTTGATCACTTTTTTGCTGGTTATCGCAGCCACTTCCTTCAGCACATGGTGGGAAAGAGGCCGGTTGGCACTTGAGTTCGAGAAACAGGCAACCGCCCTTGCTGGCGCCCTGGACAAAAATCTCGCCCTTCATATTGAAGTTGTTCGGTCCCTCGAGCGCTTTTATGCGGCTTCAAAGCATATTGAACGTGACGAGTTCAGGACGTTTGTCGCCCGTCCCCTCACCCAGTTCGCTGGGATTCAGGCGTTGTCATGGAACCCGCTGGTTTCGAATGGCGACCGGGCGGAATATGAGCGTGCCATAGGCGACACATTTTCTCCGGATTTCCAGATTACTGAACGCGGTGTACAGGGAAATCTGGTCACGGCGGCTGAACGCCCCCAATATATAACTGTCCAATACATCGAACCCTTCGAGAACAACCAAAAAGCTCTGGGTTTCGACGTGGCGTCAAATCCCACCCGGGAAAATGCCCTTAATGCAGCGCGCGATAGCGGAAAAGCGACGGCAACAGAACGAATCACCCTTGTTCAGGAAACCGATAAACAATTCGGTGTCCTGGTTTTCATGCCGACCTACCGAAACGGCGTGCCCCACTCGACAATTGACGAACGCAGGCGAAATTTAACGGGGTATATGGTTGGTGTGTTGCGGGGCGATGATATTATCAATTCCGCCCTTCAGGAGTTTGATAAGACGGGCCTGATTTTCCGGCTGGTTGACCAATCAGCAACGGAGGGTGCCCGGTTTTTATTCGAGAACAGACCGCAGGAGCAGGCCATTACAATCCTCAAAGAAAAAGGGATTTTTGGCGGGTCCGTACAATTGGGCCGGAGTTATCCAATTTTTTTCGGCACCCGCGAATGGAATCTACACATTTCTCCCGACCAACAATACCTGGCCAGCCTTCGAACGGGCAATCTTTGGCTTCTGATGTTCGTCGGAATGGTGATGGTCAGTATGGTTGGGGCCTACGCACTGGTATTGTCAGGCCAAGGCTCGTTGCTGCGAAAAACCGTAGAACTCCGTACGGCGGCATTGATGGCAGCAACGAACCAAGCCGAAACGGCAAATCTTGCCAAATCAAACTTCCTCGCCACCATGAGCCACGAAATTCGCACACCTCTCAATGGCGTTTTGGGATTGGCCCAGTTGTTAAACGACACTAACCTGGACGAAGGCCAGCAGAACAAAGTTAAGACCATCCTTTCTTCGGGCCAAACCTTACTTTCAATCATTAATGACGTCCTTGATATGAGCAAAATTGAGGCCGGGGGAATTGAGCTTGAAGACCAAGCCTTCTCGCTGCAAGGATTGATTTCGACGATAACAACACCGTTCCAAAGTGTCGCTGACGACAAGGGTCTTGAACTGATCGTAAGCAGTGATATCGGAATAGAGCAGGTGGTTAAAGGCGATCCCGTTCGTGTCCGCCAAATTCTATGGAATCTTGTGAGCAACGCAATCAAGTTTACGGATAACGGGCACATTAAGTTAACCATGCAAAATATCGACACCCCGGAGAATATTGAAAATTTGGTAACCGTCAAAAAAAGTCATTTGCTCTGCTTTGCCGTTGAAGATACGGGGGCAGGGATATCACCGGACCGGACCGGCGCGATATTTGACGCTTTCACGCAAGAAGATTCGTCGATTACAAGAAGATACGGCGGAACCGGCCTCGGCCTGTCTATTGTCAAACAACTGACCGAATTAATGGGCGGAACTGTTCGTGTCACCAGCGAACCTGGAGTTGGCAGCAAATTTATCGTCTATCTTCCCTTCGCCGGCGCTTCGCAGGAAGAAGCTCATTTTTTGTCGCTTCGCAACCATCGGAACGTCGCACCTTCGACGCCGCTTAATGTGCTTCTGGCTGAGGACAATGAGGTAAATGCCCTAATCGCTAAGGCGTTTTTGGAAAAGTTTGGACATACGGTAAAACACGTGGAAAATGGCCTATTTGCAGTTGCGGAAGCGCAAAAAAATTGGGCAGACTTAATTTTGATGGACATCCATATGCCAGAAATGAATGGCATCGATGCAACCCGAACCATCCGCGCCTCGGCGTCTGGCAAAAAGGTGCCGATTGTCGGTTTAACCGCGGAAGCCTTCGCCGACCGTCATGCTCTTTTTGTAGAAGCTGGCATGAATGACGTTCTCACCAAACCCTTCACAGAACAACAATTGGCCGACACCCTTGCCGTCAATCGACTGGTTGAACGCCGTAGCGCCGGTCGCGACGCGACGTCAGGACAAGACACCCCCCCGGTGTCCGGGATGGCCGACCACCCCGTGCAAGCGATTGCCGAAATCGACGCCGATGAACATGATCGCCCGCCTGTAGGCGACGCGAAAAAACTGGCCGAACTCCGCAGACAGTTATCGGCTGAAGTCATTGCTCATCTGCTTTCCGAAGCCCAAATCACCCTCAATACGCGACGGGCAGAGCTCGAACAAAGCCTTCAGGCTGACGATTCTGTTGGGATTCGTGAAGCCGCCCATGCGATCAAGGGCGCGAGCGGATCGATGTTTGCCATGCGGGTATCTGACTTAGCGGCGGAGATCGAACAGAAGTCGGCTGACATTGATCACGTACGCCGCTTGATACCGGGTTTTGAAACAGCCGTAAAAGAAGCAACCGAATGGTGGCGCGAGCAGTCGTCGCTACAGGGTTAACAGGGGTTGATTGTAAGCGGTCATCCCCCGGCACATTTGAACCCCATAGCATTCGATCGCGACATTTTTCAGCCTCTGCCAGTTACGGTTCGTTTGTCTCTCTTGGTTCGTTACGGAAACCCCGCTAAGCTCGGCAAAGCGTTAAACCAACGAGGCTGGCTGATGTTCGCAGGGCGCATGCAAAACTTTCGTAACCGTCTCACCGAAGCAGGCGTCGACGTGGCGCTGATAACCGATGATGACAATGTCTATTATTTGACGGGTTATTACGATTATCTGCATATGGAGTTTGGTCGCCCAACCCTACTCATCGTGCCAGGCGACGGAGAAAGTCTGCTGATCACGCCGAACATGGAACTGGACATGGCGGAGGGTTCGGCACGGGTCGACAGGATTGCCACCTGGAACGACGGTTACGGAAAGGAATGGCGCGACGAACTGCCGGCAGCGATAACCGGCGCAAAGCGCATTGGCATTGAGCCCGATCAAATGCCGCCGTTGGTCCGCAGCTACCTGAACCAGATTGCCGACGCCCGGTTGTTTGGCGATATCACGCCGCTGTTGGCTAACATGCGCATGATCAAATCGGCGGAGGAACTGCAGTTGGCGCGCCATGCCGGCGAAGTCGCCATGGCGATGATGGCTGCGGGCTGTTCGACAATCGGTGACGGTGTGCCGGAGTACGAGGTCGCCCTCGCCACATCCCAGGCGGGCACCCGCAAGGCCGCCGAATTGCTGTCGGCGTATTATGACGATACCTGCATGTCACCCAACGCCCATTTCCTGCAAATAATGGCATCCGGCACGGAAATCACCAAACCCCACCATCGGGCGTCCATGCGCGTCATGAAACGCGGGGAACCGGTGTTTCTGTGTTTTTGTGGCATGACCAATTTCCACCGTTTTAAGCTCGGATTCGACCGAACTTTTTGGATCGGCGAAATTACCGACAAAACCCAAGCAGACGTCTATGAAGTCGCCGTCGCAAGCCAGAAGGCCGCATTGGCGGCGTTGCGCCCTGGGGTCACGGCGGAAAGCGTGCACGCGGCTTATGCCGAAGTCATCCGTGATGCCGGCTTCGGTTACCCGTTCCGCTGTGGTCGTGCAACGGGATACAGTTTCCTGGAAAAACCGCAGTTGGTGTCAGGCGACAAGACGGTCCTTCAGGCGGGGATGGTATTGGCCGTCGACGGCTCGGTCAGTGTCGCCAAAAAATTCCGGGCACAGGTTGGAGACAGTATAATAGTGACGAAAGACGGGTATGAAACCATCACCGTCCACGGCAATGAACTCAACAGCGTAATTCTTTGAGATTCTTGACAAAAATTCAAACCATCCTGGGGTCTGCTGGCGACAGTCTCCGGACAGGGAATTGGTATTTCGACTTTTGTTGCTTCGTCTTTTGTCGACCCCTGATCGACGACATCACATCAGGAGACGCGGTATTACAACGCCACTCCTATTTACGCTAAGTACCAACAGGTGACATTCACCTCACGATATGTCAGGATTTTATCCAACCTCAGATACGGCAACCGGATCCGGAAAAATAACAATGAAAATATCCTTTACCCTCGATTTTGATACTGAAGATGGCGCTCCCAGTGAAATTATATTTGAAAAACTCGCAGAAATGGGATTTGAGAAAAAGGTGGAGACGAAAAGTAATTTGCTACTCACCTATGAGGGTGATATTTCCGACAACGATTTAATTTATGCCGCGTCAATTTTTGACAACATGCGCAGGCGCTAATTCCGTTGGTATATAATGCTAATCTGAGGCATAACCTCTTCTCCCATACCTATCCCGTTCCTGAGATGCAGCAGGAACTGCGAAAATTTTCTATGGAAAGTAGTCTATATGAGTAAAATGAAAGTAACGGAGGTTATTAAAGGCGTTTACTGGCTGGAAATTCCCGAAGCGGAGCTGTTTATCCTGTGTGGATGTCCAGAGGATACAACAAAACATTTGATGCGTCTGCGTCTGATTATGCCGACGGAACGGGACGGTGTCTCTTTTGAAACCGGACCGAACGCAATTTTACTTTCCGACGTTACTCTGCAAAACGGGAAATTTTGTAATCTCGCTGAGTTTCCCGTCCTTCAAATGCTTTACAAACAGGGAATGATAATTCCCAACCACCCCAACAACACTGGCATCAAACCGCTTTTGATCGGCGCCAAAGATCAAATAAAATCCCAGATGCAATATATTTACCGGGGAAATTACGGCCTTGTTTCGGAAGAGGAAATCATCGCCACCGGTGAGACGCCTGAGCGGGCAAAAATGATCATGCGAATGAAACTCAGTTTCGCTTTTGGCCGAATACTTTCCACAGAGGAATTGCTGGACCACAAAATCGTCGAAAATGCGCCTGTGGAAATTCGCAATGGCGTTACCGTGGCGCGTCTCAGGACCAACGTATTTGAGTTTAATTACGAAAATGAAACAGAAACAATTGACCTGACGGTCGTACGGGGCCGGAATGACCGGTCAGCTTATCCTTTGGGGTTTCAAAGTATTCCCAGGGATTATTTCTCAATCGTCCATTCGGGCCAGGGCGATGGTTGGGACATCAATCGCCCGTGCATGGCGAGTATCCTTACCTTTCAGGGCAAGATTTACTTAGTCGACGCGGGACCAAATATTTCCTATAGCCTTGCCGTGCTGGGTATAGGTATCAACGAAATCGAGGGTGTTTTTCATACCCATTGTCACGACGACCACTTCGCCGGCATTACCAGCCTCCTTCGTACGGACAAACGAATTAAATATTATGCGACGCCGTTGGTCCGTGCATCGGTTTTCAAAAAACTATCGGCCCTGCTGTCAATGGACGAGGAGCAGATCAACAATTTCTTCGAGATTAAAAACCTCGAATTTGATACCTGGAATGACCTTGGCGGCCTGGAGGTGATGCCGTTTTTGTCGCCCCACCCCGTCGAAACAAGCGCGTTCTTTTTCCGTGTCTTCTGGGAAAGCCGGTATTTGACTTACGCTCACCTTGCGGACATCACATCGTTCTCGGTTCTGCAGAACATGATTACCGACGACGACGACGCGCCAGGGATCTCTCAGGAAAGCTTTGATACTGCCAAAAAACACTATCTGACCAAGGTCGACCTCAAAAAAATCGATATTGGTGGTGGTATGATTCATGGTGAGGTCGAAGATTTTACCGATGACCAATCCGACAAAATCGTCCTTGCCCACCGCTCCGAGCCGCTTACCAATAAACAAAAGGAAATTGGTTCAAGCGCGCCCTTTGGCGTTGTTGATACCTTGGTTCCCGATGATTCCGGTAATCTGCGGCACTTCGCCTTCGAATATTTAAACATGTATTTTCAGAACCTGGACCGCCATTGTCTCAGGACATTACTTAACAACCCAATCATCGAGTTCGCACCGGGTTCGATCGTCCTCCGCAAAGGCCGGGTCCCGGAAAATATCTATCTGATTATTACCGGCACCGTCGAAAAAATCCGTTCCGATGATAATGTCTACAACATCATATCGGCGGGAGGCTTTATCGGTGAATCCACGGGAATCCATGCGCTGCCTTCCATGTCTGCCTACAGAACCATCAATTATGTACGGGCCCTTCGTATCACGGCTCCTGCCTACCGAGAGCTGATCGAGAAAAACAATCTGAGTAAATCGATCAATGGGCGGGCAAAAAACAGGGAAATATTGGAACGGTCCTGGTTGTTCGGCGAGACCGTATCACCGCCGGTTTTAAACGCGATTTCCGATGCCATGGTATTGCACAAATTTGATAAAAACACGGACCTCACAAAATTACCAAAAGACTCGATTTTTATTGTCAGTTCGGGCGAGGTTGAGCAGCTTCAAAATCGGGCGATAACTGCGACCATCGGGCCCCGCGACTTCTTTGCCGAAGAGCAGGTATTGTTTGGCGACACCGGCAATTTTAATTACCGAACAACGGAACCCTGCCGGATATTCGAGATCCCCAAACAGGTGATTTCAGAAGTCCCTATCGTCATGTGGAAGTTATTTGAATCCCATGAATTGCGAAACCGCGTTCAATGAGGATCAGGACTGCCGGTCCGGGACCGCATCGGTTTAGGTGTTTATGTTTCTTCCGCACTGACATGCCTCAAGTCAGATTTTAAGGCTGTGTCGGCACCATGATAATGAGGTTTCATGAGGTTCGGCTCCGTTGATTTACAACCACACTAATTGTATGGTGAGTGCGTCTGAATGCTTAGATATGGAATCTCGAGCAAATGGGAAACTTGAAAACGAGACCACAGAATTCTAGATGAAGATCGCCGCAGATTACCGATGATATAGAGGCTTTGATCGGATAAAACCCGAGTCGAACTACAGGGTCTGATTTGCCTAAGTATGGTTTCAAACTAGAGGATCAATTCTTATCGTGAAGTGTATCCAAACGTTAGATCAAGACTTTTCGAGCGCGGTGGAGATGCATAATTCGGGTAATCTGGCCGCTGCGAGTGACATATACAAAAGAATTTTAATGGTTTCACCGCACCACAAAGACGTCAACAATAATCTAGGTGTCTTATCCCTCCAAATTGGCGACTATGTAAAAGCCGTCGACTGTTTTGACCGGGTATTAAGTAGCAACCCGCAACACGCTGATGCCCACCTCAACCGCGGGAGGGCTCAACAGGCTCTGGGCGACATAGACCGGGCTTTGGTCAGTTATGATCAAGCTCTCAAATTAAACGGAACCTATTTTCAGGCTTACAATAACAAGGGCGCAATTCTCCGGGATCAAGGTAACCTAGATGACGCGATCGACTGTTTCAGGTTGGCCATTGAGATCAATCCCGACT
>JAJFII010000077.1 GCA_021775095.1 Rhodospirillales bacterium | reverse complement strand
CTTTGTAATGCCGCCGTGGCTTTAAAAGATCAGGGTGCGACGTCCGTATCCGCCTATGTGACGCACGGTGTTTTATCCGGGGGGGCGGTTGCCCGGGTTAGTGCGTCGCCGCTCGAACGTCTGGTAATTACCGATAGCATCATGGCGACGGAAGCCGTTCGGAGCTCCCACAACATTGAACAACTGACCATCGCCCCATTGATGGCAGAGGCAATCCGCCGGATCAGTGAAGAAAGCTCGGTTTCGACCCTGTTTGATTGATTGACGTAGCCTCATAACAGGTCTATTTATGCCGCGCCCGAAAGGGTGGGATTTGTGCCGGCACCCCTGGAGGTCGGCTGATATCGATTTTTAGGAGTTATACAAATGGCAGATATCATCTCTTTAGCCGCGGAAACGCGGGAACGGGCAGGTAAGGGGGCAGCCCGAGCAACGCGTCGCGCTGGTCGAGTTCCAGCCGTAATTTACGGCAACAAAGAAACCCCTATACTCATTTCCATTGACCCCATTGATCTCTTGAAATTAACGCGCGTGGGAACTTTTTTCTCCAGCGTCTACGAGATTGAAGCGGGTGGCGGAAAACATCGTGTATTGCCCCGTGATATGCAACTGGATCCGGTTTCGGATCGGCCTATTCACGTCGACTTTATGCGCTTTAGCAAATCAACCCGACTGGTGGTTGAGGTTCCGGTTAGTTTTGTTGGTGAGGAAGAATGTCCTGGCCTGCGGTTGGGGGGTGTGTTGAATATCGTTCGTCACGCCATTGAAATGCGCTGTTCGCCTGACAATATTCCTGACTCCATTGAAATTGACCTTTCCGGTTACAATGTCGGTGACAGTGTTCACATCAGCAGTATAAATCTGCCGGATGATGTTGAACTGACGATTACCGATCGCGACTTTACGGTCGTCACCATTGCCGCTCCGACGATTAACGTTGAGGTAGAGGATGAGGACGAAGACGTAGACGAAGTCGAGGGCATGGAAACGACTGAAGAAGATGCAGATACCGACGCGGAAGAGCAATCTTCTTAAACCGCGTGAGGAGAATTCCGTGCGTCTCTTAGTGGGCCTCGGCAATCCTGGATCGGATTACGCAAGGAACCGGCACAACATCGGTTTTATGGCGGTGGATGAAATCGTCCACCGCCATTCCTTTGCGCCCTTTCGCTCGAAGTTTCAAGGCGTGCTTTCAGAGGGCCAACTGGCCGGGCAAAAAGTCCTGATCCTGAAACCGACGACCTATATGAACGAGTCGGGCCGGTCCGTACATGCGGCCATGGCGTTTTATAAAATACCCCTGCAAGACATTATCGTGTTTCATGATGAGATGGACTTGGCGGCCGCGAAAATTCGCATCAAGACCGGCGGCGGCCATGCCGGGCACAATGGCATTCGTTCCATACAAAGCCATATCGGTGCCGGTTTTAAGCGGGTTCGCATTGGGGTTGGACATCCGGGGGCAAAAGACAAAGTCGTCGGCCATGTGCTCAAGGATTTTTCCAAAGCCGATCAGCAGTGGGTCGATAAACTCGTCGATGCCATTGGCGATAACGCCGGGTTGGTTGTCGCCGGCGATGACAGTGGATTTATGAGCAAAATTTCTTTGGCGATCAATCCTCCCCGGCCCAAACAACAGCGGACCGAGCCCGTTGACAATTCGAATGACAAGGAAAATAAATAATGGGTTTTAATTGTGGCATCGTCGGTTTGCCAAACGTCGGCAAATCAACATTGTTCAATGCGCTGACGGCGACCGCCGGTGCCGAGGCGGCAAATTTCCCCTTTTGCACGATTGAGCCCAACGTGGGACGGGTTTCCGTACCCGATGAACGTCTGGAAAAAATTGCAAGGATCACAAAATCAGCAAAAATCGTGCCGACACATCTGGAATTTGTCGACATTGCGGGATTGGTCAAGGGGGCCAGTAAAGGCGAAGGGCTGGGCAATCAGTTCCTGGCCAATATTCGTGAAACCGACGCGATAATTCACGTGCTCCGGTGTTTTGAAGATGAAAATGTCACCCACGTAAATGGGGCGATTGAGCCGATCAGGGATGCGGAAACCGTGGAAACGGAATTAATGCTGGCCGATATGGAAAGCCTCGAAAAGCGGATTATCCCGCTGGAAAAACGCATGCGGGGAAACGATAAAGATGCGGCGCAGCAAATGGCATTAATACAAAAAACACTGGATCTGTTACGCGAGGGAATCCCGGCGCGCAAGCTGGTGGTTGCAGATGACGATCAAAAAACCTTTAAAATACTGCAACTGTTGACGTCCAAGCCGGTTTTGTATGCCTGTAATGTGGAAGAAGACTCGGCGGCGACTGGCAACTCCCTGTCTGATCAGGTTGCCGAAATGGCCCGGGAACAAGGCGCCCAATCGGTTGTCGTCTCGGCGAAGATCGAGGAAGAAGTTTCGCAATTGAATGATGCCGAAGAGAAACGCGAATTTCTGGAAGCCTTGGGCCTGCACGAGGCGGGACTGGACCGGGTCATTCGAGCGGGTTACAACCTTTTAAAACTGATCACCTTTTTTACCTCTGGCCCCAAGGAAACCCGGGCATGGACGGTTTACGATGGGGCCCTGGGGCCGCAGGCGGCGGGGGTCATTCACACGGATTTTGAACGGGGTTATATTAAGGCGGAGACCATCGCCTATCAGGACTTTATCGAGCTCGGCGGCGAACAGGCGGTCAAGGACGCAGGCAAAATGCGCCAGGAAGGGAAAACCTATCGGGTTAAGGACGGTGATATCATGTTGTTCCGGTTTAATGTCTAAGGGCAGCCTCGCCGGCTCGAGCTGTGAGCTCAATTACATGCTGGGTTTTTCGGCCGAGCCAATATCCGTAATAGTCCTGCTTTCTCCCGGTCCCGTTTAACCGGGTAATTTTCATCGGGGTGACCCGGTAATTTTCATGCAGATTTAAACGCGTAAAATTTGAGACGGCTGGTCGCTCATGTTAGGGTGTGCCCATTGATGTTTTCAGAACGAGGAATTTGTTATGAGCGATTATCACGGACCCCTGTCGCGGTTCACAGTCCTGGATTTAACCCGTGTCCGCTCAGGCCCCACCTGCGTCCGGCAACTGGCCGATTGGGGGGCAAATGTCATAAAAATCGAGGCACCTGAGGCAATCGATGTTTCCAAGGGAATGGGCGGCGCACGCATTGGACCGGACTTCCAGAACCTGCACCGGAATAAACGGGCCATTACCCTGAATTTGAAAGATCCGAAAGGGGTCGCATTGTTCATGAAGCTGGTTGAAACGGCAGACGTCGTCGTTGAAAACTTCCGTCCGAATGTCAAAAAGCGCCTGGGCATTGATTATGAGTCCCTGAAAGCCGTTAATCCCGGTATCGTTCTGGGCAGCATTTCCGGTTTTGGTCAAAATGGTCCCTACGAAAATCGGCCCGGATTTGATCAGATCGCCCAGGGCATGGGTGGGCTGATGTCGATTACCGGGTTGCCCGGCCAGGGCCCGGTGCGGGTTGGTATTCCCATCGCGGATTTGACATCGGGAATCTATTGCGCCATGGGCATACTTATCGCCCTGCTGGAGCGTGATGAAACCGGTCAGGGCCAATGGGTCCAGTCGTCGCTTTTGCAGTCACAGATCGCCATGCTTGATTTCCAGGCCGCCCGTTGGCTGGTCAAAGGCGAAGTGGCACAGCAAGCCGGGAACGATCATCCGACCAGCATCCCCACCGGGGTATTTAAAACATCAGACGGGCATATCAATATTGCCGCTGCCGGCGACGCCATGTGGGAACGCCTGTGTGACGTTCTGGACGCTGCGGAAATGCGCGCCAACGCCGATTTTGCTACGGGCGAAAGCCGCTCGAGTAACAGAAACGCCGTCAATTCGGCAATCGAAGCTTATACGTTGACCAAAACCTCGGCCCAATGGATCGAGATATTGGCAGCTGCGGGAGTGCCCTGCGGTCCGATTTATGCCATAGATCAGATGTTCGCCGACCCACAGGTTCGGCATTTGGGCATGGAGCATCCCGTCGACCACCCGACACAGGGCCGGATTAATCTGGTTGGCCAGGCCATCCACCTCAGCGGTCATCAGTCACGCAAAGGCATGCCGACACCGGAACGGGGCCAACATACCAACGAAGTGCTGGTTGGTTTGGGGTTAAAGGATGGTGATATTGCCGAATTGCGTGAAAGTGGCGTTATTTAAGCGGCGCAGCTACCGAGTCATGGCATAGGCTCAGAGGGCGTCATATGAACCCTTAAATGCATTAACGTGCCTGGACGATCAACGGATTGCACCAGACTTCAGATCGTACCTGGCGAATATTTACGCAAAGATCTGAAGCCGACTGTTTGTTTTCTAGGGGCCCAGTGAACAAATCGAAGGCGACACCCTGTTCGCCGCCAATTTCGTTTAGTTGCACCATGGGTTGGAGATTTTTCAGCCTATTAGGATGTTCGGAGAGCAGTAACTCCCAAGCGCTTTTTGCTTCACCCCGGGATTTGAAGGTGGCCAGTAAAACCCGGAAACTGCGACTGGCGCGATCCGATTCGAGGAAGACGTCCAAACCCGATAGAATTGTTCCATCGGCTTCAATTTCAACTTTTCGCTCTTCCGTTGCGTTTAATCTCAATCGCGCCGTCTGTTCCGGGTCGACGCGCAAAATGTAGCTTCCCGGTCGGACGAAATCCAACAGATAAAACCCGTCATAGGAGCTTTCGGTCTGATAAGCGACGGTTCCATCTTTCGCCACCAACTGGACGATGACGTCACGCACTTCGCTGGCCCATTCCCCGGATCGTTTGTAGACCGTTCCATCGATTTCACCGGTTGTGACAATCGGGAATTCAATCTGACCCGAGATCCCCGGTCGCAGGACAACGGAGACCCCTTCGGGTGTGGAAACCCAGAACGGATCCTCCAAAGTCGCCTTTGCCAACTCGATGTCGAGATTACGGTAGGTCTCGAGGCCGGTCAAAAAGGCAATTCCGTCCTCTCCGGTTTTTGTGCTATTCAACGCGCCATCGGCTTTAAACTGGACCCCTTCCAGGGGCTGATCTCCCTCATCAAAAACACCATTGAAGTTTTCATCAAGGAATACGCGAACCGACATGGAACCGGTATCAGCCATACTTTCCGCGCGGACGATCAGTTCTTCGGATCGGGGGTCACGGGCCGAAGAGAACGACAGGTTTAGACGTGCGTTAAGGTCGTTTTTTGTCGAATAATCAAAATTCAAGCCGACGGCCGCCAGTTCGAAGGTTGAATTGACGCCGCCGCTCAGGGTCGTTGCCCCATCTTCTGAAAAGTCGTGGTTCAGGCCAGCACTGGCGTTTAAGTCCGTATTAACACGCCAGTCGGCCGACAGGGAACTCGACGAAATATCAGCAATGGGTCGAACCAGATAAGCAAGTTGACCACGAACCCGTACGTCCTTTATGCGACCGCCGACCAGAAAGGATCCATCGACGCTCGTGCTGCGGCTGGTTGTGCTGCGGTCAAGTTGCCATTTTAATGAATTGGTCAGGGTTGTGCCGCTTAAGGCTGTGGAGATGCGATTGTTTAAGGTTGTTGTCGTCGCACCATCGCGCGTTTGGTCATGACTGGCGGTTAGGCTGATGGGGATTTGTGCAATCCCTGGAATTCGCACGGCGCCATCCAAACGCACGGACGAATCATGTTCTGTCGGGTTGGTAGAGGATGCGAACTGGCCGCTGACAAAGTCATAGAGCCTGGTGTGTTCGGCAATTACCGTGGCACCACTGATTGAGGTTTGTGCGCCAAATTTAAGTGCCCACCCTTCGCGTAAATCACGGACCACGTCCACCCGACCAAATACATTGCCGACAGCGGCACGGGTACTGGCGGTCAAATATTGGTGGCTTCCGCCGGCCAGGGGAATACTGGTGAAACTGGCGGAAAAAGACAGGTTTCGGTTGATGCCGGTGGTGAGTTCGCCGAGGAGATTCAGTTTGCCCTGGGTCCCGTCATCGCTGGCCGTGTCAATGTCACCAATTAACAATTGTCTTTGTTGTTGATTGGCTGCCAACCGGTATTTCAATTCCCCCGGTTTGGTCTGGTCGGGACCAACCCGAATTTGCCGAATGTCGTTACGGGTTTGTCCTTGTGGACCAAAGAATGCGATCCGAAGCACGTTAACGCCAAATAACAAGGGCACATCTTCAAAGACATATCGGCCATCGGACCGCGCCGTGCGGAAATCCAACAGAACTTCATTTCGGTAAAGTTCAACTTCCCAACCCGAGGGTAAATCGCCATCCAGGGTAATGCGGTCAAATTCCGATGGATTGTCCAGGGGGCGGTTCGAAAGGAATAGACCTCGCCCAAGATTTGAACTGGAAACCATTGATACGTTGGGCGTGACAATATCTCCGATGGCAAATTCGGTTGCCTTTAGGTCGCCTAACAATTCCCCGGCCGGATCTTTTCGGCCCAGCTTAAACCGGGCCTGCGGAATGAATGACTGGTCGTCGGCGTTTAAAAACAGCTCGGCCGATAATTTTCCGATTTCCGCCGACATAAAAGTTGTTTGACGCAGGCTGCGGGTTTGGCCGGTATCGCTGCTCCGGAAGGAAAACTCCATACTGGAATCTGAAACCGGCCATGTAATGAGTTGGTAGGGAAGCGGGAGTTTGGGAAACCGGGACGTTTCGTCGCCGGATCTGGCCAGTAACTTTGTCCGGCGGTTTTTTCGGCTCAGCTTCTGCTCAATGGGAAACGGCTCGCGGGTTTGGAAACGGATCAACAGATTTGACAGATCGAAATTAATATCGATGGGAAACCAGTCCGCCAGCATGCGGACATCGATATAAATATCGTCGTCGAAGATTGCCAGGAGAAGCGGATTGATGGGCTTTGATTTGCCGTCGATAATGACAGTGCCCTGGTTGACGTCGAGTGAGAACAATCTGTTCTCCCGCAAAAACCAGCCTTCCGCCTTGCCGCTACCAGGGCTAACGCCAATCGCCAGATCGAGGATTTCTGCAAATTCACTGAGCGGCAGCAGGAGACTGCCACCGTTTATATATCCCGCCATTCCATCGCTAAGGATAAAATCACCCAGTCGGGCTTCGAGGATCAATAAATTGTCATCGCTGTTTTGGAAGTCGTTGGCGGCCGGTTTGACTTGTGCTTTTGCAGCCTTGGATTGGCCATGTGCGGTTGAAACGGAAAACCCAAGGAACAAGGCGACGACGCATATGATCGGGGTTGGCCAGAATCGGTCCATGATTTTTGCAGGATCTGCGACAGCCGCAGCAACGGGCCGCCAGTCCTCGCAGGAACGACGCATTGCCTGCCGAACCCGATTTCTCAGGTCCGCCGATATCTCCTGCATATGCATGCGGTGTTCCGTATTATCCCAGGTGTTTACACGCATTAATATGGTTAGCCCAAATTGGCCCTAAAGTATTAATATGCTGTTAATACTTGTTATGATTAAGAAAACATTAAGTAATGATTTTTTTGGATAATAATTAAGTGTGTAAGGAATCTGTCAGGATGGGCGACTAAATATGCATACAGTTGTATTATGAAAATTTGAAATTCCCATTAAGAATAGGATCCAAAAAAGATGAAATCACTAACAGCTCTTGCCGTATCGTCCTTCGCCCTTGTGTCGCTTTTTTCCGTCTCCGCTAATGCCGCAAGTGGTGCGGGTACGGCAAGTGTGATTATCAAGACTCCCATTTCCATAGCTGAAACCACGGCGATGAATGTCGGTACGGTTATTCCAACCAATGCTGCGGCATCGGCAACCGTAGTTTTGGATTTTGCCAATGCGGCCTCATCATCAAACGCGACCATCACCGGGGCCACGTCCGGTGTATTTACGGTGTCAGGAGCTGGCACCTCATCTTTTGCTCTTTCCACTTTGGGCACTGTGACCTTGACCGACCAAGACGGTAACAGTGGGGCCGATATGATTATGACACTTTCTTCAAGCCCTGCCGCCGGAAGTTTGGCATTGGTTAGCGGTAGCTTGCCAATCACCATCGGCGGTTCGCTTGCGGTTGGTGCCAATCAGGTATCCAGTGGTTACCAAGGAACCTACAACGTGACCGTTGATTACAATTAATCACCTAGGGTCAGGACCCATTAATTTCATCCATTCTGCGGAGGTGATTTATCTTATCGGTTAGGCGGAAAGACGCAGGAAACCCTACGGTTTTCAAGTTTTTTCAACGAAGCCAGAGAGATAAAGCACCCCGCCCCAAGGGGTTTGTCAAGAAGCTCACGCCTTGTGCGAAAACAAGGCTCGAATAGGCCCAGCATGTCCTTGCGCTTGTTTTCTTGTATTCGTAAGCTTACTGACAAACAGAATTGCATGAAATTAATGAGTCCTGACCCTAAGATTATCCTGACGTAGGGATAACCTGGCCGGAGTATCCGGTTTCGGATGAATAACCGGCAAAGGCCTATCGGACTAGGCTTTTAGCCGGTCTTTCTTTAGGATCATTAAGGCGATATTCATCGAACTGGGATTAACTGGGTTTATGGTCACCAAAAGGACTACCATTTTTACTGCAGGCACGGGCGTTTTTTGGGCGCTTCTGGTCTTGGCTGGACCGTCCAGTGCGGCGACGCTTACGGCGACGGTCGGGGTGACGATCGCGACCGGCGGCGGGGTCGGTGCGGTTGCCGTTGAACCGGTAACAGCCGTTGCCGAAACAACCGGTGACACCACTGGTGACGGCGAACTTACAACCACTACCGGAGACGCCGTTACCGTGATTTCGTCAACCTTTCGCGAAATTTCCACGGCACCGGAAATTCAGATCACAGCGGCCGGCCCGGCGGTGTCTACTGGCAACGCAACCAGTTCATCTAATGTAACACAAAGGTTTAGCGCGGGGTCGCGTGCCGCCGCGCAAATATTCGGTGGCACATCATCGGTTGCCGTATCCGGAGTTCCCAACCAAACCTTTAATATTACATTGCCGGGCGAGACCACCTATTCGACCGGAGCCGAAACCGTTGATATTGCAGAATTTTTGCATGATGCGGGGGCAACGCCACAATTGAGTTCCGAGGGCACGACAACCTTTACCGTCGCGGCTCAACTGAACGACGATAACGTCCAGGCCTCTGCAGACGGCGACTCCGACGTGGATGTCGATGAGGTCGGGTCGGTACAGCAAATTCTATCGACGCCGATTGTCACACGCAGTCCGTTTGTCGGGATAACGGTTTCATACAATTGATCTTCGCCCCTGAAAAGTAATGGGTTGTCGGTTTATTTGTATCCATTTACTATACAGTTACAGTTTAAATAAAAGGCAACTATAATGGAAATACATACAGGGTTTCGTACCCATTTGAATGGTTTTATAAGTCGATTATTTGGTGTGTTTATACTCACCACTCTTTTGGTACCTGTGGGCGCAAATCATTCGGCGTTCGCCCAGGGTGCGGGCAATTTAATTGTCGCGCCAACCCGGGTTGTCCTCGAAGGGCGTACCCGAACGGCCCAGTTGACCCTGTCGAACACCGGATCAACCAGTGCCACATACAGGATTTCCATTGTTAATCTGCGGATGAATGACGATGGGTCGGTGACCCGAATTACCGAACCCGATGACGGTCAATACTTTGCCGAAAAGCTGTTTCGTTATTCACCACGGCAAATTACACTGGCCCCGGGTAAGGCACAGGCCGTTCGAATTTTGTTACGGAAACCTAAGGATTTGAAAGAGGGCGAATATCGTTCCCATATCTTCTTCCGCGGCGTCCCCCAGGAAGGGGGGCAGAGTGTCAACACGGTTGATGCGGGAGATGGTGTGCAAATCCGCCTCATTCCAATTTATGGAATAACCCTGCCAATTATCGTCCGCCATGGCAGAACGGATTTGTCGGTTGGGTTGTCAGAATTAAAGATCAATCCGCCGACAGAAGAGGTGAAACTACCAACCCTAAGTTTTAGGGTTGCCCGGGACGGGTCCCAATCGGCATTTGGCGACTTTACGGCAACCTACGTTTCAGGCTCCGGTGAAAAAACGGTTATTGGTGAAATTCAGCGACTCGCTGTCTATACGCCAAACAAAAGTCGTGTCGTTACGGCTGCTCTTCGGGTTCCGGACGGACTTCAGTTGTCCGGTGGCCAGATAAACCTGACCTTTCGTGCCACCGAAGATGAAGGTGGTAAATTGCTGGCGGAAACGGATATCAAAGTTCCCTGATTACAGGTAGTCGGCGTCGATTGAATAGACGCCGGTTCCGTAGGTTTTGCCCTTTTGGTTTGTCGTTATATTTACCCGTCCGCCAATAAATATGTTTTTCTTTCCCTTTTTCGACAATTTTATGGGGTTCGACAGGTTCATGGTAATATTATCGACAATAATAGAATAGTTGCCATTGCCATTGGTCAGGGTAAAACTCGACGGTAAGGTGACAACGACAAAAGCTTTGGGTTTACCAATCAATTGAAATTTGCCGCGCTGCCAGGTGCCGCCAAAGTCATAGGCACTGCCGGTTACGGTGCGGGTGTTATTAACCGCATCAATGACAATCGTGCCCGTTCCATCGATACTGGATGCGGCATCGCCAAACTTCATTTTGGTTTTCCAGACCAACTGCAGTGGTGCCTGGGCACGCGTCGTTTGTGGTGCTGTGGCAATAATAGCAATCACTATGGCCGCAGCGATCGAGGCAACTAACTTATTCATATAACTAACTTAATCATAAACGTGGTAAACCTGCTTTTTGAGAGATCCCAATCCAATCGAACTGAATTGATCTATGAGGAATTTGAAATTAATAGCTTATGATACTGACACTTTCCTTAAGAACAGGAAATCAACCAGCTTGCTGTTGAACTTAGGGTCAGGACCCATTAATTTCATGCAATTCTGTTTGTCCGTAAACTTACGAATACAAGAAAACAAGCGCAAGGACATGCTGGACCTATTCGAGCCTTGTTTTCGCACAAGGCGTGAGCTTACGGACAAACCCCTTGGGGCGGGGCGCTTTATCTCTCTGGCTTCGTTGAAAAAACTTGAAAACCGTGGGGTTTCCTGCGTCTTTCCGCCTAACCGATAAGA
>JAJFII010000076.1 GCA_021775095.1 Rhodospirillales bacterium | reverse complement strand
CGGGTGCGGTTCCATCTATCGAGCGCCTGCCCAGACAAGGCTTTGTTCATCAGCGCCGCCGAAAAACTCAGTCCGCGATTGTGACCGTCCGGTTCTCCCAGCACTAACAAAAAACCAAACACCGGCAGGCGGGCTCGTCCGGAAACACCAAATTCGCCCCCAATAATAGGAAATTAAGGAGCCGAACTGTCCGGCTGTACCTTAGTTACGAGAAAACGGCCCACAACCATCGCTAACAACAAAAATCGATCAGAAATATCACCATAATCTTATTTCATAAAATATCCGGGCTAACCCACACCAATACAACTGGTTATTGCTAGGCAAAGAGGGCAAACTGTCGCAGGCGAAGATCACCTCTGCGTTTTATCCCTGTCTTAAGAAATAAATTCTACTTCGCTGGGGAAACGGGGCCGCAGCCATAACGCACACCGCCCCGATTAAAGCCGCCATCTCAATATCAACCAATTTTCTACACGGCAATTCGCTTATTGCCGTGCCGCACTGGCTACGGAAACCGCGGTTTCTATAAGGTCCTTAGAGCCTTGGCAATTCCTTTGAGCGACAGCTCCAATCGTATTGGTTTTCCGGTAATTACTTTAAATGAAACGCCGGCCGCATTGCCTTTAATGAAGGCCGTTAGAATGTTACGGTTCAAAACGAAACGTGCGCGGCACCCGCTTTCAAAGCAGGTATCGATCTTGCCCGAAATCTGCTGATTCCCGTCAACGTCAATGGTTAACGGCTGCTGTATGTCCAAATGCCAGGAACGCAAAGGGAATAAGGTAACCAACCATATTTTTTTGTCATTAAACAAATAACCGATATTTGCGGTCACCAGACGGACCGTTTCCGTTGGTAATTTTTTCTCAGATGTCTGAGTAATATAACAAGGGCCTTTTGCGGTATTTGTGTCGGCGTCACAATTGTAAAACCAATCGCCAATTCGCTCGCCGGGATCGGCTGCCTCTAGCCCACCTGATGGCACGGCCAATAACATTGCGATTACGGCAATTAGCCGAGCCCATCGCAACCGCGTGTTCGCCGGTTTGTTATGTAGAGTAATTAAATCCATTTTTTCTCTCTTGCCACAAAGTGAAAATTTAACAGGATGCATTTATTTTTTACCACTTTTCAGTATATCCCTGACTTATTTCAGATTGCTTCCCGGGTGTCCAGCTTGATCGCTGTGGATGAACGGCCAAAGGCATATATCAAATGATCTGGCTTTCCGTCGCGTATATGGGGTGGACCGTGTGCTCCACTCGGAGCCCCCTTGGAAATGAGCGTCAGCCCATTCAACCCGGACTTTTCACCACACAAACCTATTAATAAATCGGCTGGTGGGGGCCGCGCTCGGACCGGCAATCATAGCTATAGGTGACATGTCCGGCATTGGAGCCGTCATCAAAGTTTCGAACGGCTTCCTTGCCGATCGACCAGCAATAGTCTTCGGCGATCTGGTCCAATTGCGTGTCGCGTTCATAAACCAGCCGATTGTTCGAGAAGACCTTGTTCTGGCGCAGCACAATGCCGTCCGGTGAGGTGAAAACCACAATCGGCACCGGTTCTGTCGTGCAGGCCGTGGTCGCCAGTAGCAATATGCCAATTGCCATTACATAGGATTTGATTTTGCCTCCGACCAGCGCCACAACCCTGCCACCACCGACAGTTTGGCAATCGCCGATAAGTGTCTTCAAATGCCGGCCCCGGCCGGCGCCCCCCCTAGACAGGCGGTTTATCCATAAGATCACATTTATTGACTCCCGTTCGCTGGGTTTCACGGTCAATCACCATGCCGCCGCCGTTTTCTTCTGGATTATCAAGCCGGTCCTTTTCATTGAGCCAAAACCGAATGGATTTCTGATCGACCACCGACGGTTGACGTTCCGGTTGCCCATTGGTCACTTCAAAAAACTCAGCCGGACCAAACCACGGAACAACCAGTTTGAATTTTCCAAGCACGTTGCAGTCATAATAGACTTCCTTGGCACCTTCGCCGCTGGCGGCGATAAAACCAAATCCGCCAAGGACGACAAGTATCAGGACAAGTATCAGGCGTTTTACCAACGGTATTCCCCAGTCATCATGTGTTTTTACTGCAAGCGCCCGGCCCGGATACCGCCGCATCCGCAACCTGTCGGTAATCCGAGCACTCAACCAATCTCACAAACCCTACATATAAGGCCATTCCTGCCGCCAGCGTCACCATCGCCTTCGGCCCGTTTATGGGGTCCGCAGACGGCCCCCCGTATCGCTGTAACCAACTCTTAAAATACACGGTGTAATGTCCTTTAAGCCAAATATTCCCGGTACACCAGCTCGAGGCGCGGCTGGGCTTTTTTGGGCAGCTGTTTCAGTCCATATAGCAGCGCCATGGATTGGAACAATTGCGCACCGCTGGCGTTCGATTGGGCGGCCAGTTCAAACATCACCTCGGCCAATTCCGAAGCCGGTATGTGATCAAACCCCCGGTTGCCATATTCCCGCGCCGCCACCCGCTGCATGGACGGCAACCAGCACAGCGCAATGACATCGGCGACGCTGGGGTCCTGTTCCATGGCAACAAGGCCCTCACCTCTGGCTTTTTTAAGGGCCACGGAAAATCGTTTTTTGGCCCGGGGCGTCAAGCGCTCGAGCCCGCCCTTTTTGCCATAGAGGGAAAACAGCCGGGTCGACAACGTCGGTCCCTCCATGGCCAGGATTTGCAGCAATCCATCCCTCAGGGCGTTGGTTGAGGCGTCTGATTCGTCGATCAATTGCCTTGCAATATCGCGCCGGCTGTCGGCTGTGGGGTTGCTGAGATAGGGGGTAAAAGGCGCCAGTTCCATTTAAAATTTCAGGGCGTTGCACAAAACTTTACCACCGGAATTGCCGCCCCCCGCCTGGCAATTGCCGCTACAGCCCGAAACCGCCAGGAAAGCCGTTAAGACCAGCCCGGCCACTGCAAAACGGCAACGGCGTTTTATCATACTGTGATCGTTGGCAACCCGCGTCGCATTTCTCATCGTCAGATAATTCCCCAAATCCTGAACCTCACAGGGCAAAGATAAACCAGGTCACCGTTCCTGTGCAATGGCCTCTTGAAACCGGCGCAATTGCCGCCGCATCGGGCAAACGGGTTTGATCTGTTAACGATGTCGACGGGCCTGGACCGAAAGCCTTGCCCTGCCGTCCCTGTGAGTCATTATCACTACTCGATGGTATAACCCCTCTATAGGTGCCGGTGACTTCGTCTTGTTTGCCAATTCTGTACGATGAGGAACGCGTTTATGAGCCCAGTTAAAAATATCCTGTTCATCATGGCCGACCAACTGCGCTGGGATTATTTATCCTGTTATGGCCATCCAACCCTGCAAACGCCAAACCTCGACAATCTGGCGGCGCGGGGTGTTCGGTTTGACAGGGCCTATGTCCAGTCACCGGTATGTGGCCCATCGAGAGCGTCTTATTACACGGGACGAACGCCGTTCAGTCACGGCGCGACCTGGAACCAGGTGCCGCTGCCGCTTGGTGAACTGACCATGGGGGATTATTTAAGGCCGCTTGGCCTGCGCACAGCAGTTGTCGGCAAAACCCACATGATTGCCGATGTCGAGGGCATGGCGCGGCTCGGTCTGACCCACGATACGGAGATCGGCATGGTCGTCGCCGAACCGGGATTTGAGCCTTTTGAGCGCGATGACGGCCTGCACCCCGATGGGCTGTTAAAACTTATGGGCGGAAAATTGCGTTACAACGACTGGTTACGCGAACAAGGATACGATGGTCAAAACCCGTGGGACTCCTGGGCCAATTCGGCCGCAGGACCCAATGGCGAAGTGCTCAGTGGTTGGTCTTTGCGCAATTCCAACTTGCCCGCACGGGTCCGCGAAGAGCACTCGGAAACCGCCTATATGACCGACCGGGCCCTGGAATTTATTGACGACACGGGCGACCAGCCGTGGTTGTTGCATTTGTCCTATATCAAACCCCACTGGCCCTATATGGCACCGGCTCCCTACCACAACAAATATGGCACCGATTCTTTTGTTGCCGCCCAGCGCCACGAAACGGAACGGCAATCCGCCCATCCCGTGTACCAGGCCTTCATGGACATGGAGGCGTCCCGGAGTTTTAGCCGCGACGAAGTTCGCGAGACCGTGCTGGCCGGGTATATGGGGCTGGTTAAACAGATCGACGACCATCTCGGGCGGCTGTTTAAGCGGCTCGAAGCGAGCGGTCGCATGGACGATACGATGATTGTTTTCACATCAGACCATGGCGATTACCTGGGCGATCACTGGATGGGCGAAAAAGAGCTGTTTCACGAACAATCGGTCCGTGTCCCGCTTATCATTTATGACCCCAGTGAGGCCGCCAACGGGAGCCGGGGCCGGGTCGAGACCCGCCTGGTGGAAGCGATTGACCTGTTGCCGACCTTTCTCGACCTGACCGGGTCCAATGCCGACCGTCATTGGCTGGAAGGCCGATCCCTGGCACCTCTGCTGCACGGGCAAAACCCGTCCGATTGGCGGCAATTTGCGTTTAGCGAAAGCGACTATGGGTTTTATGCCGCGCGAAAGGCCCTTGATGTGGCAGCGTCGGAAGCCCGCGCCTATATGATCCGCACGGAGCGATGGAAGTACGTTTATTTCAAGGGATTTGCCGCGCAACTGTTTGACCTGGCCGAGGACCCTGACGAATTTATTGATCTCGGCAGATCCGGCGCCCATCAGGCCATATGTGGCGAGATGCGGGACCTGTTGTTAGAAAAACTAACCAGCCGCAAAAACCGCGTTACCATGACCGATGAACAGGTTTTGACCTTCAAGGACAATGAAAAAGAGATCGGCATCCATATCGGTGTCTGGTAAGCCCTTCGGGTGATGCTAATATGTTCCATAAGATCGATGTGACGGGCAAACCATTGTGGAGTAAGACAATCAAAATTTTGGCAAAAAAAATCCGACGTCGCAACCGATCAAACCGCTACCGACGTGCCGACGGGTACCGGCGGGCCGACGCGGGTTTTGGAAACCGCATCCAGACAGGTCAAAAATCACCGGTGTTGTGGCTCTAGGAACTGTTGTGGGCCCACATTTTCCGAATGGATCGCAAACCCCAAAAACCGTCCTGTTATATACGGATTCGCACAGTTTTTGTGGGGTCGGGCGGTTTAATGCGGCGCTCATGTCGAGCCTGTGCACGGCCGGGTACCGGGTCCTTTGTGGACAAAAATACGAACAAACACCCCTGCAAACCGACCTCCAGAACCAGGGTGTCGCCTACCATTGGTTTAGCTACGACCCGGACCAGCAGATGGACCAGTTCGCCCGCGACCAGGAGCCAGCCAGAGATTTGTTTTTACGGACACAACCGGACCTTATTGTTTTCGCCAATGGTTTCCCAACCAATACCTATGCGGCCATTACCGCGGCCCGCGAACTGAACATCCGCTATCTCATTTGGGAAGGTCACGTGCGCCAGGAAGCGTTCTCCGGTTCGGCCTTTCCGCCGGAGGCTGTTCAACGGAACTATGTGCAAGCGGCCGCCGTGGTTTGTGTGGCACAGCAAAACCTCGACGTGATCCGCTCGCATTTTGCCCTGCCCGACGACTTTGGCCAGGTTATTTATACCTTTGCCGCCAAGGCTTTTTACAAAACCCCCGAGGCCCAGCGCCGGATCCAGTTGCGGGCCAAGTGGGGCGTCCCCGCCGACGGCGTCGTCTGTTTCACTTCGGCCAAGTTTGAACCGGTCAAGGGCTATGAAATATTGATCCGGGCGCTTGAAAACCTCAGGCAAACGCCGTTGTGGCAGCGCCTATATTTTGTCTGGGCCGGTGACGGAACCTACCGGGCTGCGGTCTCGCACCGGCTCATCCAACTGGACCTCAAGGATCACGTGCATTTGCTCGGCCACGTCTGGGACGTCGCCGATTACCTGGATGGGGCGGATCTGTTTGCCCTGACCTCGTTCGCTGAAGGAATGCCGTTGACCCTGCTCGAAGCCATGGCCAAAGGATTGCCGGCCATTGCCACCGATGTGGGCGGCAACAGAGAAGCCCTGGAGGGATGCGGGGAAATCATTTCGGCACCCAGCGACGTCGAAAAAACCGCCGGGGAACTGGCCCATACCCTTGCCGCATGGGCGGTAAATTCCGAGCGCCGTCAGGCCTTAGCCAACGCTGCCAAAAACCGCGCCAGGGACCTGTTTTCGGAAGAAACGATCATGGCTCAGCACCTGGCGCTGATAAAACACCTGCTCAGATAAAGCGGCCGTCAAGGCAATGGTTTTCGGTGCCTAACAGAAACTCAGCCACGACAAATCACCGCTTTTACGGCGGTGGAAATTGGACAGGATGGCGTCGGGGATTTCGACAATTTTGTTGGATTGTACGAGAGCGGTCAGCAGCGCCGAATGGTTGCCGGTTTTTTTGCCGATGATCAGGTCGCCGTAGTTCGACAGGTTGAGGGCGATGGGATGATATTCCGGGCGGTTACGCAGGAAAGTTCCAACCGCCTGAACCACGCCATATTTGGCACTGCCCGACGGGTTCATGACATGATCATTGAGAACCAGGTATCCCCCATCCTTTAATTTGCTTTCCCAACGGAACAAATCATCGATGACCGCTTCATAACTGTGATCGCCATCGATGTAAATCAGGTCCTGGGTTTTGTCATCCATTTGCGCCGCCACCTGACGGCTCGATTTACGATGGATAATGACCCGTGTGTCGTTTGCAAACCGGTCCCGGGTTTTTTCGTACAAGCGATCGAAGGTCGACTGTTGGTCACTGGGTCCGCCTAAATAGTCTTCAACAAACCGCTCAACTTCCGGTCCGTCCAAATAATAAAACGGCGTATCTGCTGTTGCATAGGCCTGCCAGGGATCGACCAGACACAACACATCGGGTTGCAGGTGGTCTAACAACCATTGGGCATTAATACCCTGACAAACTCCCACTTCGACGATGGATGACATGGATTGTCGGGGCAGATGAGCCAATAAATCATGGCGTGAACCGATAAAGGCAAACAGGATTAGTTCCTCCGCAGGGGTGTTGGCGCCCGGATGCCAGGCCATCTGACACCGGTCAACCCCGGTCCCGACGATTAAACAGGGTTAGAGGGCAATACAAAATCGGTGCTCGATATAGTTGTCGCCACGTCACCGATGGTCAAATTGCTAAAGGTCGTCAGATCGGTTACCACATCGCCCACGGTCATGACGTCGTCCTGGTTTTCAACCACTGCCATCACCGCCTCGCCGCTGGTGGTATCTTCATAAAACAGCAGGAAATCCGTGGTTTTGGTGGTGACGGTCAGGTATCCAATCAACGTCTGAAAAGCGACAGAGCCGCTGGCGAAATTTTGCCCGTTATTCATGACGACGACATCAATTGCGCCAATCGATACGACCGACGTTGCCGTTTCCGTGAAAATATTAATCGCTGCCGACGCCCCGCTGCCGGCCGGGTTAAAGTCCCCAAACCCACTGAAATCAAGGGTATCGGCGGCGGTCGCATTGGTCGCGAAATCAAAACTCGACAGGGTGTCAAATCCGTTTGATGTCGATGTATAAACGATCCGGTGCGATCCGGTGCCGGTCAAATCCAGGACGTCATTTCCGGCACCGCCGGTGATCGTTGTTGCCGCGCTGCCGGTATAGGTGATCTGGTCGTTGCCGGCACCGCTGGTGATGGTTTCCGTGTTACTCAGCGACACCACACTGTCGCTGGCCGATGACAGGGTGAAGGTGTCGTTGCCGCTGCCACCATTAAAAGTCGTTCCCGATACGGCCTTGGAACTGAAAGTGAAAATATCATTGCCCGCACCCATGGCGATGGTCGCGGTTGTCGTGCCGTCGCCGGTGAACGTGATGTTTTCGGTCGAGATGGAATCACTGCCATTGATCACATCGATGCCGCCGGAAAACGACAGGGTGTGACCCTGATTACCCAGATTAATGGTATCGAAACCGGTGCCGCCATTGATCGCGTTGCTGCCACGTACATCGCTCAGGGTGTTGGTAACGCCATTGGCCAGGTTGATGGTATGGGAACTGGTGCCGCCATTGATCGCCTCAAAAATACCGCTCATTTCCGTACTGCCGGATTCCGAATAACTGAAGGAAACCGAATCCGTTGTGCCGCCACTGTCAATAATCTTTTCGACTGCGGATACGCCATAAATCGATGCCGAATTGGATGACAGGTAAATGGTGTCGTTGCCGTTGCCACCGGTCAAACTGATATTACCGGACAGGATAACCCCATTGTCGACGCCCGACGCCAGGGTCAATTGGGCGGACCCGGTGGCGGCGATGGTTGTCGTCGATACCAGCGCCGTATCGAAGGTCAGGTTATTGGACGCAATAGAAAGTGTCTCGATACCGGTAAGTGAGGACAAAACCGTATCACTGCTCGACAGGGTGATGGAATCCGTACCCGTACCGCCAATCAGCGTTTCAATGCCGTATATGCCGGTCAGCGTGACCCCCGATGTATCGTTGAACTGCACCGTATCGTCGCCGCTGCCACCGACCAGGGTTTCCGTATTAGTAACCGCAATAAAATTGGTGCCGCCGGTGGATGTGAAATTAAAGGTATCGGTGCCGGCACCGCCATCGAAGGTCGAGCCGGAGACGGCGACGGAAGCAAAATTAAAGACATCGTTGCCACCGCCCATGTTTATCGCGGCCGTCGATGTTCCGTCACCGGTAAAGGTGATTTGGTCACCACCGGCACCGCTGTTCAGGGTTTCCACATTGTTGATGGCAATCGTACTGTTCGACGATGAGGTAAAGCTGACGGTATCCGTGCCGCTGCCGCCATCCACCGTCGAGCCAGAGACAGCCGCCGACGCGTGGGTTAAAGTATCGTTGCCGGCCCCCAGGGACAGATTTGTGGTGTTCGTCCCGTCGCCGGTAAAAATGATCTGATCGCTGCCGTTACCACCGGTTAAACCGATATTTCCCGACAGGCTAACCGCATTATTGACGCCGGACGCCAGGGTCAATTGGGCCGCTGCGCTGGCGGATATGGTGGTGGAGGCGGCAAGTGCCGTGTCGAATGTCAGACTATTTGCTGTAATCGAAAGGGTCTCAACATCGGTTAACGATCTCAGCACCGTATCACTGCTCGACAGGGTAATGGAATCGGTGCCGGCTCCGCCAACAATCGTCTCGATGCCGTAAACACCGGAAACGGTGACACCTGTGGTAGAAGTGAATTTAACCGTATCGTCGCCACTGTTGCCGGTTATCGACTCAATGTTTTTGACCGATGCCACGTTGGTCCCGGAGGCGTAAAAATTGAGATAATCGGTGCCACCGCCGCCATCGACGGTGTCGGTGCCTCGTACGGTGATCACATCGCTGGAAGCGCCGCCATAAATCGTGTCGTTGCCGGCCCCGCCGGCCAATGAGTTGCCGTCTGCACCGCCATAAAGCGTGTCACGCCCGGCACCGCCCATGAGGGTGTTGCTCCCACTTCCCCCATAGATGACGTCGTCAACGTTGGATCCGGTAATGGTGTCATTGCCACTGCCGCCGGACAGGATCGTGCCAACGATCCCGGAAGCGCTGATGGTATGGCTCCCGCTCAACAGTGTTTTTCCGGCTGAGATATCGATCATATCATCTGCCGTGCCGCCGGCAACGATATAGGCAAAACCTGACGTATCGCTGCCAATATCCTGGCGAGTCTGGCCGTCGGTGCCTAAATCCACATACAATTTTTCGACGGAGGTTAAACTGATTTCACCGGTGATGGTTTTTGCCGAATTCTCGTAGGTTAAAACGTCCGCAACGTCACCAAAGGCTAGAACCGCCTCAAAGTCCGATAGACTGGAGAAGGCGATTTCGTCGGTACCGCCGCCACCGTTGATCGAATCGATGCCGCCGAGGTTTGTCCCCTGGGCCATGGAAAACTGATTATCGCCCGTCAAACCGATCAAAATGTCGTTCGCCGTCGTCGCCGTCAGGTTTTCCGTTGTGGTGGTGGTGGCTGTTGGCACAATTGGAGTTGTGACGGTTGTTGTGGTGGTGGTCGGGGCAAGCGTCGGGGTAAACGCCGGGGTAAGCGTCGGGGTTGGGGCGGTGACGGCGATTTGAGTTTGAACGGTCGACGGTGCTAAATTGATTGCAGTGGTGGGATCTATTGCTGCGGTAAAAACCGCTTCCGGCCCGCCCTCTGTGGCTGCCGCCTGGGTTCCGGTGTCCGTTCCTGCAGCGCTGGTGCCATCACCCGCAGGCCCGCCATCCGCCGCGTTCGGTAACCCATCCCCGGTCGCATCCGCTGTTTCTGACGCCGCGTCAGTTTCAGCCTGTACCGCCTCCGCTTCGGCCTCAGCCGCCTCCGCTTCGGCCTCAGCCACATCGGCTTGTGTCGCCTCGGCTTGCGCCTGAGCCGTTTCCGCTTCGGCTTCTGCCTGGGCAGCTTCGGCTTCGGCATTGGCCGCCGCAGCTTCCGCCTGGGTGGCCTCAGCTTGCGCCTGCTGAGCCGTTTCCTGCACGGCGTTTAATTCACTGACTCCGGGGACATCAAGCCCCGCATCAATGGCCGCCGATGCGACCGCACCGGTAACACTGGTTTGCACTGCCGACACCTGAGCCTGGGCAACTCCGGCGCCAGCAACCGCCAGTTCCGCCTGGGCCGCCGCCAGATTAGACGTTGCCGCCGCCACTGCCGATTTGGCCTGTGCAGCTTCAGCCGTCGCGGCTTGCGCCTGGGCCACGACTTCGGCGGCTGCGGCCTCGGCCTGGACTTGGGCCGCTTCCGCCTGCTGGGCTTGCGCTGTCGCCTGTTCCGCTGCGGCTGCGGCCTCGGCGGCTTCGGCAGCCGCAGCCTCGGCGGCCGCCTGTTCGATTTCCGTCGCGCCGTCGGCTGTCGCTGCGGCCAAAGCGTCGGCTGCCGCCACTTCCGCTGCCGCCGCTTCCGCCGCCAGGGCTTCGGCTTCCGCCTGGGCCGCTATGGCTGCTTCTTCTGCCAATGCCGCTTCCGCAGAAACCGCTTCCGCTGCTGCCAGGGCTTCCGCTTCCGCCGCTTCCGCCGCCGCAACCTCGGCCGCCGCATCCGCTGCTGCTGCTGCTGCTTCCTCGGTATTGGCCTCCGCTTCCTCCTGTATGGCTTGCGCTTCGGCGACGGCTTCCTCGGCCGCCTGCTGTTGCGCCTGACCTTGTCTGGCGCCGTCGCGGACATCGGCCGGGATCAGGTTGTCCGCATTGGGCAGGGCATCCAGGGCAGAGCCAAAAGTTTGGCCAATTTGTTGCGGTGTCATGGCAAAGGGTTGCGACGGAGGCGAGTTGATGCTGGCAATATTAATGGCCAGTCCTGGCTGATTGACAATTTGCGTGCCGGCAGCATTGGTAATCGTCATCTCGCCGACAAATCCCAGTTCCGGCAACAAAACGATTGTCGTCACCCCATTGAGGTCAATATGCCCGCCTGGCAAGGTGCCGCGAATGCCGATGGTCGCTGTCGGCGTGCTGACCACCATGGCGTTGGGCCCGGTTTTGGCGACCTGTCCGGAAACAAACGTAAACGCCCCCTGCAACAGATTGACCGACATGGAACCTTCCTGGGCACCCGGGTCATAGACCATTTCGTCCAGGGTCATGCGCCCTTCTTCGCCCAGGGAAAAAGAACTTTCGTCGGCGAAAACAATGCCGACGGCCCCATCCAGCGCGGTTTCCAGAATATCTCCGGCAAAAACCGAATCGCCCTGCGACAGTGTCACTTCCGTGCCATCGGCGCGGGTCGCCTTGACTTGACCCGTGGCGGTCTCGACCCGACCAATGGGTTCGGCGGCACCACCCGGCGCGGCCTGGGCAAACTGGCCCGGTGCCAGAGGTCCGGCAAGTTGCGTCGCGACGGTGCCCTTCAGAACGATACCCTGTTCTGTTGCGATGTCGGGGGGCGGTGTCTGATTAAAAAAGTCACGGATGATCAGTTCCTGGCCTTCCCGCCCGGTCAACCGCAAATCGGGCCCCGCCCGCTGGAAATCCGCCCGTAAAAACCACGGATCGCCGCTCAAGGTGATGTCTTGACCGCCGCCGGCCTCAACCACTGTGGTGATTGATCCCGATGCGTCAATAACCGTAGCACCGCGATCAAGCGGAACGGTTATTTCGTTTGAAATGGCCATTTGGGTACGCACTCCCTCGGAAAAAAATGGGGCGCGGAAATCGCCAAATCAAAAAGTCTTCCGTATCAGTCACTATAAACGGTTTTTCGTAAGAATACTCACGTATTCTTACGAATTAATTTTATTCGGTGATTACAAACACTTATCCTCTGGCGTTTGAACCACCTTGGCATTTCGCGGGTTACCAATGGTAAATTCATAAATCCGAAAGGCGCAAATTTCTGCAAATAAACCAGACCCGCCTGCCCTTTTAAGCGATCGTTGCCCTGTTGACCAGTCAAAGCGAACTGCCGGTACCACTGGCTTTTTGGCCCACAGCCTTTTAAATGAACGGATGCATTCCGGCCAAGGGGCAGAAGTTGGGATACCAGCCCGCTTATAATTGCCAATAGGTCGCCCGCCCCTGTCCGGAAATCCGTCGCTAATTCAGGTAATCCACGAGTTCAAACCGTTCATACATTTCAGCCGGTGCATCGTGAATTTTCATAACGCTAACAGCGGCGCACAACAACCGTTTTTCAACTGCCGCATCGCGGAACGGCTGGAGTTCACCAGGGTCCGTTTTTAAATCATAAAGCCGGGTATCGGCGTCTTCGAAGCCGTCGCCGTCGTGGTTGGGAATGCGTTTGGAATCGTCGCGGGCTTTGATTTTAAGAACCGAGACACCTTTTGTATAATCGAACGGTTCCGCCAATTCCATGTGCCGGAGTTCCTGCAGGGAAAAGGGGCCTCGCATATGCATGGGTAACAAACGGTATTCATAGAGATTTGTACTGTCGAGCCATTTGGGCCGGTAATGAAAGGCGTAACGGCCGTCACAGATCAACATCGGCCCACCAAACACGCCAGACACGATAACTTCATGGGTGTCCCCTTCGCCTGGCAGGAGATCGATCAGACTACGGCCCGTCACTTCCCCTGGAATATCAACAGCAAACATGTCTGCCATGGTTGGTAGAATATCGATAACCGACGTCAGGGACGTTCGACTGTCGCCACCCCATTGCGCAAATTCCGGGTGATAAATCATCAATGGAATATGAGAAATTTCCTGATATTGCGGCATTTTTACTTTTGCCCACCAATCGTGTTCGCTGAGCAGATACCCATGGTCCGTGGTCATGATCAGCGCCGTATCTTGCCACATGTTTTCTGCATCAAACCGATCCAGCAGTTTGCCCAGATAATCATCGCACATGGCAACCAGGCCTGCATATTTGGCGCGAATCGATTGAACTTCCTCTTCGGATTCTGTGACCCTGTCATAATTGGGCCAGTCCAAAACCATGCCGTCATGGGTCTTGTCCTGTTCCCGCTCAAACCGTTCCGGCACGTGGAAAGGTTCGTGTGGGTCAAAACATTCGAGCTGCATCATCCAGTTATCAATACCGCGCGCCGCGTCGAGAAACTCAAATCCTGCTTCAAAACACTGGGGCAATGGAAAATCCGATTCGGTTTGTATGAACCCCCGGTTAACGGCGTGTTGCAATTTATGATGGCTGCGTTTTATGTCTGCAAAATCATAATGACGCGGATCATAGGTTTTTTTAAGATCCTCCCGGTCGGCAGATAATGTCGGTTTCCACGGGTCGTACTCCTGCCCGCGAATGTTCACCCAGGTATCGAACGTCGAGTGATAACACATGCCGCCATCCTCAAAATAATGCAGATGGTCCGTGACCAGATGGGTATAGACACCTTTGGATTCCCGCAACAATCGGCTGTAAGAATTGTCGTAGGGCTCGAGTGGCCCCCAGGCCGAATGGAAAAAATTATAACGCCCGGTGTGATGATCGCGGCGGGCCGGCATACAGGGTAAACTGCCGGTGTAATGATTTTCAAAGCGCACAGATTTTTCAGCCAACCGGTCAAAATTTGGCGTTGGGACAGCCCCGCCATAACAACTTAAAGCTTTTCGGTTGAGCGAATCAAAGAGCAAAAAGATCAATTTCAAGGCATAACTCCGGTGTCAAAATATTTACATTGCTGAAATTTAAACGAATTATTCCTGGGCGAGAGCCGTTGCCGCTTTTCCGCGTTGTTTGTGGGCGAACCAGATGGCTCCAACAATCAACAAGACGTTGAATGCAATCAAGGTTGCCGCAACGGGCCGATCTAAGAAAATCCAATATCCCTCGCGCGAAATCAGCAGGGATCTGCGCAGGTTATTTTCGAGTAAGGGTCCAAGTATCATCCCGATCACAATCGGTGAGAGCGGATACTCTGCAGCTCTGAAAACAATTCCGATCAAGCCAAACCCAAGCATGACCCACAAATCGAAAACAGAGGCTTGCAACGCATAGGTACCGATCACGCACATAAGCAATACAATCGGGATCAGGTGGGATTTGCGAATCCGCAGGACGTAGACAAAAAACGGAGTCGTCAAAATTCCGGCAATCAGTAAAAAGACATTGGATGTCAAATAGACCAAAAATATGCCACCAACAATTTCCGGTTGATGTTCGAACAGGGCCGGGCCCGGATAGAACCCGAGAATTAGCAGAGCACCTAATAAAACGGCTGAGGACGCATCGCCGGGAATTCCGAGCGCTAAAGAGGGAATAAGGGTGCCGCCAACGGTTGCATTATTTGCACTTTCCGTCGCCACCACACCCCCTTCAGCTCCTTCACCATATTTTTCCTCCGGCTTCGACGCCGCTTTGGCAACCGCATAGGACGTAAAGGAACTGATCACACCACCGGCACCAGGTAAGGACCCAAAAAAAGCACCAATAAGGGAGGACCGGAGTAAATTCTTCCAATGACGTAAGGTCATGACCAAGGATGAAAAACTAGCCCGGACAATGGGGATATTGGGTTTATTGGTCAGGTCATTGCCCTTGATTTGAATAACCATTTCCGAAATGGCAAACAGTCCAACCACCACGGCAACAATATGAAAACCATTGAGCATGTGGTAAGAATCGAATGTAAAACGATAATTGGTCGAAAATTCATCCGTACCAATCGTTGCAAGCAATAAGCCGAAGCAGCCCGACAACAAACCCTTCACAAGTGACTCATTAGACACAACAACAATGGCTATTAAACCTGTAATTGCCAAAACGGTGAATTCAGGCGGTGCAAACCCACTTGCAAAATCAGCAAGAAGGGGCGCGAATAAAATAAGCACGACGCCGCCAAACAATCCACCCAATGCAGACGCGGAAATGGCGATGCCTACGGCATCCGCAGCCCGACCTTTTTGGGCCATGGGATAACCATCAAACAAAGTTGCGGCCGCCAGAGGGGTTCCTGGTATTCGCAGAAGGATCGCAGATATTGAGCCGCCACAAGACCCGCCAACGAATATAGCAATGAGAAACCCCATCGCAGCAATCGGTGGCTGGCCAATTGCAAAAGGTAATAGAAGAATGATCCCCATCAACGGGCCAAGTCCCGGCAAAGCACCGACCAGCAGCCCAAACAAAACACCAAACAAAGTTAAGCCAATGGCCAAAGGTGTTGCAAACAATTCCATTCCAGCGGCAAGCGACTCAATAAGCATTTGTATCTACCAATAAATATTCAAAGCAAAAATTCCGCCCGGCAAAACAATTTTAAGAAAAACTTCAAACATAAAAGCCAGAAACAGCGAAATACCAAATCCGAATAAGACAATTTCCCATTTATTACGAACCCCACTTAATAACAGGATTGCCATAACAAGAAGCGGGGTAGTCAGGTGATATCCAAGCGTACCGAGACCCGCTAAATAAGCGGCAAAGACAAGGAGCAGTATCGCAGGACGTTTTAAGTTGGACGTGTCTTCGCTTGGAACTGCATCGCCAGGTTTTGAGGTGATTCTACTGATAACCACCATGCAAAAGAGCAATGCGCCAATGAGAAGTGCAACGGCCCGGGGATAGGCCGCTGCATTGTTGTATGGACTTCCCGAAGCAATCCCCTGCTCGGTCATTGAAGTAAGTATTTGCTGAAAGACGATCGCTATCAGCCCCACAAAAAACAGGATGACAAGCCATTCGGCATGCTTGCGGGTTAACTTCATGATACCTGTCCTATTTATTGCGCAATTTTTCCAATGCTTCATTTTCCCACGTTAAGGCATCTCCCATGGCACTTAACTGGCCAGCAACCGGACCGACGATACGCTCATAATCGCTGGAATCCCACTCTAAGGGAACAAAACCGATTTTTTCAATTTTGGCACGAACATCTTTGCGCGCCATCGCCCTATTCATTGCGTCGTTCAATTTTTTGGTTATGTCGTCTGGCGTGTCTTTATGAACCAACCACCAGTTCCAACCCATTGGTGCCAACCCGGACAGGCCAACATCAATATTCAGATCGGCAATACTTGGCGCCCCATCGTAAGAGGCTTTTGCACCCGGCAATTCAGACAGCACCAAAAAGATTTTAAAACCTTTTTTGTCCTGTAAATACCCGCCAATGTTGACAAAGGCAAAGTCGAGGACTCCCGCCTTCAAATCTTTACGCGCGTTGCCATCTGTTTTGTAGGGGATATTTTGCGCTACGACACCGAAACCCTGCAGCACTTTGGCAATAACCATATGCGGCAAATTACCGCGAGAGCCGGATGAATACCGCAGTTTGCCCGGATTGGCTTTGCCATAGGCCATCATTTCTTCGAGGTTTTGCCAACGGTCTTCATCGGCCCGAACGCCAATTGAAAAGGCGTTGGAAACTCCGGAATGAAGGGGTTTGAAGTCTTTATAGGTCCAATCGGCTTTTCCAAGCACAGGCTGCAACACCAAAGGTGCCACATATCCGTCAAACACCGTGTATCCGTCAGCCGGGCGGCCCATGGCCGTTTTGAAGGCTTTGGTTCCGCCGGCACCAGGCGTTGAAATCACGGGCATCGCGACGCCCAGTTCTTCACCCATGGCTTTGGCCATAATCTGGCTAACCGTCATCGCCATACCGGCGGTCCATGGGAAAATATTTTCAATTGTCCGTTCAGGGAATTCTGCCTGTGCTGGGCCGGCCCCCAGCGTTAGGGCGACAAGCGCTGACGCGATTACCATTTTTTTAAACATATTTAGTCCTCCATTTGTAGTCATCATTGACCCGCATAAGTGCGGGTATTTCTAAGCGACGTCGGCAGGTTTTATACCTGCAAACGGTAATAGGCGTTGGTTTGCCCCCTGGTGCCCTGGCGACCCGGTCGCCGGACAAAATTTAAAAGATTGCTGAGGCCCCCGTAGGTTGCGCTTTAAACCAAGAAGGTCGGCGCGGGTTTCAGGCCCGGTTGGCCCAATCCGTCGAAGTCCAAAAGGCGGGTGGTCAATAGCGGAACTGAGTCGGGGCTGGTCGCCGTTTCGGGCAGCTATCGGCGGGCCGAAACCAGCGCCCAATGCCTGTCGATTGGGCAAAGCAAACAAAACAGTGGTTGTACGCATGCCGTTCCTGGATCCCTGAGACACATTTTTATAATTATTGTTGAAAATCCTAACCCGTTGCTAGATATTCGAAAAATGAAAATTATTAGCACCAGTCATAAATAAAATGAATGGATAGAAACTTACTGGCATTTTTGACCACGGCGGAAACGGAAAACATGACCGCCGCCGCAGACCGGTTGAATATTACCCAACCGACCTTAACCAAACGACTGCAACAGCTTGAACAGGTTTACGCCTGCACACTTTTTGAACGGTTGCCGCGGGGTGTCAAACTTTCCCAGGCAGGCATCCAACTGTTGCCCCACGCCAAACGCATCGAACACACCTATCTGCAGGCCCAGGAGGGCCTTGCGGCGCTACAGTCGAGCCACATGGAAAATATCCGGATTGGGGCGGGGCCGCTGTTTCATTTGCGTTATTTAGCGCCGGCTTTTGACCGTTTGAGACGGGAATTTCCCAATACCCTCATCACCTTGTCGGCCGACGTTAACAGTATCAACTTGCCAAAACTGCAAGCCGGTACCCTGGATATTGTTTTTGGATTTTCCGAACCTGTGGGTGGCGGCCATCAGATTTTATACCAAGCCCTGACAACCGTCGAAGTCGGGCTGGCCTTGAGCACAAACCACCCTTTGGCACAAAAACCATCCATACACATCAGTGAATTAAAAAACATGCAGTGGACCGTTTACACGGATACCGCCGACAACGAAGATCTCGTTCGCGCTTATTTTGTCAGCCTCGGCTTGGAGACCCCTAAATTTGCCATCCAATCGACCTCCGTTGCCCTGAGTCTGCAAATGGTCGCGGACAGCAATTTTGTGATGCCTCTGCCCATTCAATTGCGCCAGGTCGTCGATCCAAAAAAAGTGCAAATTGTCCGCACGTCACCGCCCATCAGTCAGCGCTCATCGGGAGCCTATGTGCGCCAATCCGCCCTGCAATACCCCATCGTTTCCCGGCTCATCGAGATCGTTGGTGAAATGGCAGCCAAGGGATCTATCGGTGATTAAACCGCTTATGCATTAAAATCCGGCGCGGACCACAGACACCACAGTGATGATCCTCTATCGCATGGCGGATCCACATCACCGGCAGCTGACATCAGCGCCCCGACCTTACTTCGGGTCCAGTCCCAGACGATCATAAATTTCGGGCGGGCATTCGTGGTGTAGCAGGACGCCAATCATACCGGCTTTCAGACGGGCTTCGATTTCTGGATTGTTGATCGGGTGGAGCTGGCTCGGATCGGTTTGGGTATCGAACAATTTGGTGCCCAAATTTTCCATCACCCGTTTGTCGACTGCCGGTATCCGCTGCGAACCATTGAGCGCGTCAATTTTCATCACCGGGGCACCTTTGGTAAATGTGAACTGCCGTGTGAGTTCGGCTGTTTTCAGTTCTTCAATGGTCATCCGTGAACGAATATGAACCGGCATTAGGGTATATTCGTGCAGGCCGGGCGCGTACAAATCGTCGGGATAAATATAATAATCATAACGCCCATCCGTTGCCCCGATCGGGCCGCCAAACATTCCAAATATGCCAATATCACGATGGCTTTGGTTTGCCCCTGAAAGCAGGGGCAGGACCGATTGCCCGGTTGCTTCTGCGGGAACGGGCAGATCAAACAGATCGAGGACCGTTGGCATCAGATCGTGGGTTTGAGTGAGCGCCTCTATCCGGGTGCCCGCTTTGTGCGCAAAATCGGGGTGAAAAATGATCAGCGGAATATGGGAAATTTCCCGGTAATAAGGTTGCAGGTTTTTACCCCACCAATCGTGTTCCGCCAGCAAAAATCCATGGTCCGTCGACAAAATCAATGCCGTATCCTGCCACATTTGATGGCTGTCCAGGTAATCGAGGAGTTTGCCAAAATAGTGATCACACATACTGACAAGGGCGGCATAATTGGCCCTGACTTCGGCAATCTCCTCGGCGCTGTTGGTCGATTGTTGGTAGAAGGGCCAATTGAGAAGATCGCCATTCCATCCGGTCTTAAAGGCGTTTTTAAATTCCTCCGGCGCTTCAAAGGGTTCGTGGGGATCAAAACACTCGACCTGCAAAAACCAATCGTCCTGTTCGCGGTTGACATCGAGAAATTCCAGGGCTGCGGAAAAACATTTGGGCAGGGGTCGGTCCTCGGTGTTCTGCAGACCCAGTTCGCGATTTATCAAATGTTGGATGCGGCCACGGCCGGGATCATCAATCCGCCCCGTCGTCATCGGGTAATGGGAACTACCGTATTTTTCACGCCAGCGGGCCACCGGTGCCTGAACCATGGCCTTCCAGGGATCGTTTTCCTGGCCGCGAATGAAGTCGAAACTCGAATACCGGGTGTGGTAGGTTGCACCGCCGTCTTCAAAATAATGGCCGTGGTCGGTGACCATATGCGAATAAATGCCCGCTTTACCAAGGATATCGGGAAAGGAATTATCAAAGGGTTCGAGCGGACCCCAACTGGAATGCATGAAATTCATTCGCCCCGTATGCAGATCGTGCCGGGCCGGCATGCACGGCAAACTTCCGACAAAGTGATTATCGAAAGTGACTCCGCGTTGGGCGAGGCGGTCAAAATTTGGTGTCGGAATATTTCCGCCGCCATAACAACTGAGGGCTTTGACCGTCAAAGAATCAAACAAACAAAATATGGTACGCAAAATAATCTCCTGACCCCGTCGGTAAATGCTGGCATTGGACAACTTGAAGATCTACGGCTTGTTGGGCGTTTTCAAGCCCCCTGTCGCTGGCGCCAATTTTAAAAACCCAGCCGCCCTTCTGGCAAGCCTCCCGATTGCGGGGCGACGAGAACAAAACCCGCCCGTTTTGCACGTCTCGGTGGCCTCTGGCGACAAAGCCCACCGTTCGTTTTAACAGGAAATTGTACACTCCCCCTATAATTAATATAGTGGTATTCTGCCTTTAACATAACCAGTTGGAATTCCTAGATGGACCTGCGTCAATTGCAGTATTTCCTGGCAACCGTGGAAAACCGGAGTTTTGGCCGGGCTGCGGACGTTTTGCATATCAGTCAGCCGGCCCTCAGCAAAGCCGTAAAACAGCTTGAACTCAGTCTTGGTGTCCGCCTCCTGGATCGTTTGCCGCGCGGCGTATCGCCGACCCTTTACGGCGAGGCCCTGGCGGCCCACGCCAGTCTCATTCGCGGCGAACTTGATCGGGCCAGCGACGCCATTCTGGCTTTAAAAGAGGGTAATACGGGCCGGGTGGTGGTCGGCGCAGGATCTTCCATGCGCCTTGAATTGTTACCGGAGGCCGCCGTCCGACTACACCGCAGACATCCCGATCTGGAAGTTAAGATGATCGGCGCGCTTTATGATGATTTAATTCCCAGTCTGGAAAAAGGCGATCTGGACCTGGCCCTGTCGATGATTCCCGATCATCCGTCAAGCCCCGATATCAAACAAATCGCCCTGTATGTGGATAAAACCCATCCAACCGTCCGTACCGGTCATCCCCTGGCAAAAAAAGCCAAAATTTCCATTGAGGATTGCCTGCGGTTTGAATGGGTTTTACCCAGCAGTGACAATTTGGGCCGAAGGCACCTGGACGCGTTTTTTCTGACACGCAATCTTGCCGCACCGTCGCCGGTGATCGAAACCAATTCGACCATGTTTGCGGTCAGCATTATGCAAAAAAGTGACCTCATTGGCTGGCACCCGACGCAGGTGATCGGACAGGCCCAAAAAACCGGTCTGGTGGCCCTCCCCATTGACGAAATCACCCTTACCCGGACGGTTGGAATTAGCTTCCGTCGGGCCAGTGTCCTGTCTCCGGCGACGCTGTTGCTTATGGAAGAACTTAAAAACGTAAGTGCGGAGATGATCGCAGGCAACCGGGTGATGCCGTTGCCTGGGGCCTGAACGCCCGTGGCCTGAGGACTTAACACCCGTGCGCCATTCCCTTTGGTTATGCAACAAGTCTCAGGTATGAATTGTTGTCGGATTCCGGCCATGCCATGATCTGTCCGTTAGCGACCCAAAGGATCCGTGCCCATGGCAAACCAACGACCAAACCTGATGTTTATCCTTTCCGACCAACATGCCCACAACGTCCTCGGCTGCACCGGTGACCGCGTTGTTCGGACCCGTCATTTGGACAAACTGGCGTCCGAAGGCGTGGTTTTTGAAAATACCTATACCCCGTCTCCCATTTGTGTGCCGGCTCGCATGTCTCTTCTGACCGGCAAATATCCGTCGAGCCAAAACTGCTGGACAAACAGCGACGCCCTGGCTTCGGATATCCCGACCACCGCCCACGCTTTGGGGGCGGTCGGTTATTCGCCGACCCTGATTGGCCGTCTGCACGCCATTGGCCCCGATCAATTGCACGGTTATGCCCGTCGGGAAATCGGCGATCACATCACCGACTGGTATGGCGGAGAGCCCTATTCCATGGGCATTCTCGATAAAGCTCAACGGCCTTTCAAAGAGAGCCTGATCAATTCCGGCCCCGGTCAAATGAGTTACGAGTTGTTGGACCGCGCCGTCACCCAACGGACATTGCGTGAGCTAGATGATATTGCACAGGCCCGCAACAGGGGTGAAAAAAATCCATTTGCGCTCAGTGTCGGGTATATGCTGCCGCATCAGCCATACGTCGCCGAGCCGCACCTCTATGCCTATTATGAGGGCAAGGTGGGGCCCCCGACGCTGCCGTGCCCCGACGAAGGCGATGATACCTATCTCGCCTGGTGGCGTCGGCAAACAGGTTTGAACGAAATTACACAGGCCGATGAAATTCGTGCCCGAACCGCCTACTATGCCCTGGTCGAAACTTTGGACACAGAAATAGGGAAAATTCTCGATAAACTCGAGGATCTGGGATTGGCCGAAAACACCTTGATCATTTACACCTCCGACCACGGCGACCAATTGGGACAACGCGGTCTGTGGTGGAAACAAACCTTTTATGAAGAGTCCGTCAAAGTTCCCCTAATCATGAAATGGCCCGGCACCCTGCCGGCCGGCGAACGGCGATCACAAATTGTTAATCTGGTTGATCTTTCCGCAGCGATCACAGAAGCCGGTCAAGCCCCCGAATTGCCGGCCTGTGATGGCGTTAGTTTATTGCGATTGGCGACCGGCGAGCAAACCCAGGGCCCCGATGAAACCTATTCGGAATATTGTACCGACGGATTGCTCGCCTGGTCCGGTGGCCGGGTTTTGCAATCGCGAATGATTCGCAGCGGCGACTGGAAATTTAACTATTACCATGGCGGCCCCCATCAACTTTTCAATCTGAAATCGGATCCGGATGAAATGCACAATCTGATCGACGACCGGGCCTCCGCCATCATCGCTGGCGGCCTGCAGGAAAAACTTCTGAGCGGCTGGGATCCGGATAAAATTAACCGCCAGATCGAGGCCGGCAACCGGCAAAAGGCGATCCTCAAGTCCTGGGCCCAAGCGGTCAAACCCCGGGACCAGTATAAATGGCCAACCAAAATGGAAGATAACTGGTTGGCCTGACCGACCGCGCTATGAGCCCGGTGAAACGGCAACAGGGTGGATCGTTGATCCCCTGCGGCACGCCCGTCAGAAGAGAACACGAAGGTACGGCCCCGGAAGGCCAAAAAAGCCGCGCCGGGGAATCCATCGGACGAGCCGCCTTGAAATCGCCCCGCGTCAAGCCGACGCCGGTAACCAGCAGATGACTGTTTCCGTGCGACGGTTCCTCACGGCATTTGGGTGCCAACGGACCCGTCGGCAGAGGCCTGCACCGGTCCGAACTTATCTGTTTTGGCGTTTGTCGATGAGGTCATCAACGACAGACGGGTCCGCCAGAGTCGACGTATCACCCAAATTAGAATAGTCGTTTTCGCCAATTTTGCGGAGGATCCGGCGCATGATTTTACCGGAACGGGTTTTCGGTAATCCCGGTGCCCATTGCAGCCAATCGGGTGAGGCAATGGGTCCGATTTCCTTGCGGACCCATTGAACCAGCTCCTTGCGAAGGGCATCGGTTGGATCAACACCGACGTTCAAGGTGACATAGGCGTAGATTCCCTGGCCCTTGATCTCGTGCGGCGCACCAACAACGGCCGCCTCAGCCACATCGTGATGGGCGACCAACGCACTTTCCACTTCCGCCGTCCCCATCCGATGACCGGAAACATTGATGACGTCATCAACCCGACCGGTAATCCAATAATAACCGTCCTCGTCGCGGCGACATCCATCGCCGGTAAAATACTTGCCGGCATAGGTCGAGAAGTAGGTTTGCATAAAGCGTTCATGGTCGCCGTAAACGGTTCGCATCTGTCCGGGCCAGGACTGGACAATACAGAGATTGCCTTCATTAGCGCCCTCCAGGGGAGTTCCGTCATTGTCGACCAACTGGGGTTGAACCCCAAAGAATGGCCGCGTTGCCGAGCCGGGTTTCAGGGCGGTTGCACCGGGTAAGGGGGTGATCAGGATACCGCCGGTTTCCGTTTGCCACCAGGTATCGACGATCGGGCAGCGGCCTTCACCAACCACATTATAATACCACATCCAGGCTTCCGGGTTAATTGGCTCCCCGACAGTCCCCAAAATGCGAATGGATTTGCGGCTGGTCGACGTCACCGGCTCATTGCCTTCGCGCATCAGTGCCCGCAGGGCCGTCGGCGCGGTATAAAAAATTGCGATATTGTGTTTGTCACAGACCTCCCAGAACCGAGAATAACTGGGATAATTGGGAACCCCTTCGAACATCAAAGTGGTTGCCCCGTTGGCCAGCGGACCATAGACGATATAACTGTGTCCGGTGACCCAACCGACATCCGCCGTGCACCAGTAATTTTCACCGTCCTGATAATCAAATACGTAATAATGGGTCATCGAGGCAAAAACCATATATCCGCCGGTTGTGTGCAGGACGCCCTTGGGTTGGCCCGTCGAACCCGACGTATAAAGTATAAACATCGGGTCTTCGGCGTTCATTTCTTCCGGCTCACAGGTGACCGCCGCCGCAGCTGTCGCTTCCTCGTACCAAACATCGCGACCGTCGAACCAATTAATCGTCCCGCCCGTCCGTTTGACAACAAAAACCGTGTCAACGCCGCCGCTGATGTTGATCGCTTTATCGGTATTCTCCTTTAGGGGAATCGGTTTACCGCCACGCACGCCCTGGTCGGCAGTGATCACACAATTGGAGTTACAGCCCGATATGCGGGCGGCCAGCGCATCGGGTGAAAAACCACCAAAAACAATGGAATGAATGGCACCAATTCGGGTGCAGGCGAGCATTGCATAAGCCGCTTCGGGGATCATTGGCATATAGATAGTGACAACATCGCCTTTTTTAATGCCCCTGGCTTTCATCGCGTTAGCCAGGCGGCAGACTTCTTCATGCAATTGATTGTAGGTGATTTTTTTGTCATCAGTGGGATCATCCCCTTCCCAGATAATGGCGACCTGATCGCCGCGCGTCGCCAGGTGACGGTCGATACAATTTACCGACGCATTTAAGGTGCCGTCATAATACCATTTGATGGAAACGTCGGGAATGGTGTAGTTGACGTCCATGACCTTTGAATAGGGTTTGATCCAGTCGAGTCGTTTGCCGTGCTCACCCCAAAATGCGGCCGGGTCGTCGACGGAAGCCTGATACATCTCAAGATATTTATCATTGTCGCAATGGGCCGCTGCGGCGGTTTCTGCCGGTACGGGAAAGAGGTGTTGATCGGTCATTGTCATGCTCCCTTTTATAATGTCCCTGTCGCAGCGCGTGGCTTAAAGCCCAAGCCCTGCGTCATTAACTGAGTTTCCAGCCTTCTCCAGATTATCGCAAAAAAACCCACATTAACAAGCGGCAGAAATCGAACGATTAAGCGCCATTTTATATTCCGGTCCGATCATGGCCGTCGCAAGGATCATCCCATATGGACCAAAGCATTAAGACCGGATAGGCTCTCGGAAATTCGCCTGCCAGATAGGGAGCAGAAAATGGATTCACTGATTAAATTGTCAATGGACTTAACGGAAGGCCGGGTCACGGCGCGCGATTTGCTGGAGCAGTGCCTTGCGAATATCTCTGATCCGAAGGGCGAAGGATCCCGTGCTTTTCTTGTGGTCAATCAGGACAAAGCCCGGATTCAGGCCGATACCATGGATGCACTTCGTCAGCAGGGGCTTGAACCCTCCGCCTATGCGGGCATCCCGATTTCCGTTAAAGACCTCTATGATGTCAAAGGTGAAACCACATCGGCGGGCTCGAAAATCCTGAGCCAGGCTAAACCGGCAACCGCCGACGCACCGACCATTGCCCGCTTGCGTGCCGCCGGATTTGTTTTTGTCGGACGGACCAATATGGTCGAATTTGCCTACGCCGGAATCGGCATGAACCCCCATTTCGGCACACCCAAAATCCCCTATGACCGCACCACCGGTCGGATTCCGGGCGGCTCCACATCGGGTGGCGCCGTATCTGTTGCCGATAATATGGCTGCCGCAGCCCTGGGGTCTGATACCGGCGGATCGTGCCGAATACCGGCGGCATTTTGCGGCATAACCGGCTATAAACCCACCGCATCCCGGGTTCCCATCAGCGGCTTAACGCCGCTCAGTTTTTCACTGGATTCGGCAGGACCCCTGAGCAATAGCACCGATTGCTGCGCTGTCCTCGACGCGGTTATGGCCGGTGAGCCCGTTCGCACAACCAAAACCCTGGATCCCCGCCGGCTTCGACTGGCCCTGCCGCAAACCCTGATGTTGGACGGCATGGACGCGGAAGTCGCGGCGGCCTTTGAACGGGCCATGGCCAAGTTGACCGATGCCGGTGTACAAATCGAAAAGATCGATTTTTCTGACCTTGCTGACTTACCCCACATCAACCGATTGGGGGGATTTGCCGCATCGGAATCCTATGCCTGGCACAAACACATGCTGGCCGAGCAAATGGCGGCCTATGATCCGCGCGTTGGCGGGCGAATTATCAAAGGTGCGGACCAGTCGGCGGCGGACTACATCGAACTGTGCCAGGAACGACAGCGACTCATTATTTCGGCGGCCGAGACTACCAGGGCCTTCGATGCGTTTATTGCGCCGACCGTCGCCATCGTGCCACCGACAATTGCTTCTATGGCTGTGGACCAGACCTATTATTCCACCAATATGATGACTCTGCGCAATACCAGTGTCGGCAACTTCCTTGATCGCTGTTCCATATCCCTGCCCTGTCACCGGACCGGCGAAGCCCCCGTTGGTTTTATGTTAACCGGACGCCACGGCGATGATCATCATTTGTTCAACGTCGCCAAAACTGTCGAAGAACGGATTGCCTGGTGAACTTGCAGCGGCGGGTTAGGAACGTACCTTCGACAGTTTTGCGGCCAAAATAAACACCAGTAATCCGAACCCGGAAATCCCGGCGGCCAATTTTAAAACAAGATCATATCCACCAAAATTCCAGACCAGAGCCGCCAACGTCGGGGCGATGGCAACGCCGAGCATAAACGGTACCGCCAACAGTCCCGATAGGGCACCAAAATTTTGTTTGCCCAAAAAATCCGCCGTAATGACCGGGCGCATGATGCTGGTAATGCCATAACCGGCACCATGTAAGATAACAAAACTTATCACCAGTCCGGTAACCCCGCCGGCACCCAGCAAACAAAGGGCGGCGACGCCCATTGTGACAAAACAGCCAACGGCAATGGTCGTCATGGAGACGTGGCGTTCCGCCGCCATCATCGCCAGCCGTCCGGTAACTTGCATGGGACCGATCATGGACGCGGCAAAAACCGCCGCTTCCGGATTTATTCCCCGGTCGGCCATTATCGGCAGCAGATGGGTGAGGACCATACCATGTTCGACGGCGATCGCTGTAAAGGCCATGGCCAGCAGCCAGAACACCGGAGAACTGGTCACCGGTCGTACGGCCGCAGGTTTAACGGTTTGCTCCCGGTGCAGGGATTTTGCGTAAGCTTTCGCCTGTCCGCAACCGAACCAGATAAACGGAACTGCAATAAAAAAGGTGGCTCCGGCAAAGACCTGAACGGTGCCCTGCCAACCGATGATCGTGACCAGGCTATGGGCTGTAGGGAAACTAACGGTGCCTGCCAGTCCGCCGACCAAAGTAATCAAGGTGATCGCCTGTTTGTTGCGGTCGCCGACGGAGCGAGTGACAATGGCAAAACAGGCTTCATAGAGGGCACCGGACATGGCGACACCCAAGCCGGCCCAAACACCGTAAAATTGCCAAATTTCCGTTACCAGGGACAGCAGCAGTAAAAATCCGCTGCCAATGACCGTACAACCGACAAAAACAACGCGGGCATGGCCCCGATCAACCAGTCGCCCGACGACCGGGGCACAAACGGCGGCAAGCACCAGGGCGATTGTAAAGGCCCCGGCCAATTCGGTTTTTGACCAGCCCAGGGTCCGCTCCCACTCCGGCAACAGGGCCGGAAAGGAATAATAGAACGCCGCCCAGACAACGATTTCGGCAAGCGCAAAGGGCCACACCAGACGCCGGAAAATCTGGTCCAGAGGGCGGCTCATGGGTCTATAATCTCATGGGTCTATAATTTGGTGTCGCCAATAACCATCAAAAAACAATCCAAACGTCATCACCGGTGGTTTTTGTCGTTAGCGGCTCCAGGTATTTGTCGGTACAGGGCCCGGCAACGCACAACCCGTCATCGATTTGAAACAGCGCCCCATGGGTCGAGCACATGATGTGGGACTTGTCCCGGTTGAGAAACTGACCGGGCTGAAAATCCAGGGGTGCACCAATATGTGGACAGGAATTGACATAGGCATGAACCCGGTCTGATTTGCGAACGGCAATGACGCTGCGTTTGCCGTCGTCGGGTGTTTCAATGATAAAGCCGGCCGAGTTGCCGTCCTCAATCTCGTTTAATGTGCACAGTTTAATATCAGTCATCGAGGTCCATTTTATCCTGCGGTCGGAAAGACTATTTTCCACGCCGTAATGGTGACACTTGCAAATAGTCCGGCTTTTACATCGGGATCCTGGGCAGCCCAGGTTTCGGCCGCGGCCAGGCTGTCAAAATCCAGGATCAGGATGCTGCCCGTCGGGTTACCCTCCCCATCCAGTGTCGGACCGGCTGCCAGCATATGATCTAGGGTCAGGACCCTTGTGGTCTGAATCTAACATATGGTACCCATACGTTACATTCAAACCACTAAATGACCGTTTAAAAAATCCACGTGGGACGGACGGTTTTCCATCCGGATCGGCAAGCGGCCCGGTTTATCCTTGCAGGTGATCGCATAATACATGGCAGGTCCTACGTTAGATGAATTCGGCGGTAAACGGCCGGTTCAACAGATCGGTGATTTCCTGATCAATATCCGTACCCCGGTTCAAAAGATTGTCGACGGCCTGACAAATCGGCAATTCGACCGCCAATCGGTTTGCCAGGGAAACGACGGAGGAAGCAGAAAACACACCCTCCGCCACGGAATTTCGTGCGCCCAAAATTTCTGCCAGGGACTGGCCTTTACCCAGGGCCATACCCAGGGAAAAGTTTCTCGACTGGGTGGCCGAACAGGTGAGGGTCAAATCTCCCAATCCGGACAATCCCATGAGCGTTTCGGCTTTCGCGCCCTTGGCCTTGCCCAACCGGACAATTTCGGCCAAACCCCGGGTAATAAGAGCGGCACGGGTATTGTCTCCCATATTGCGGCCCTGGACGATGCCACAGGCGATGGCCAAAACGTTTTTTACGGCACCACCGATCTGTGCACCAATAATGTCATCGGACAGATAAATTCGAAAATAAGGGGTGCCGATGGCATTGGCCAACAGGCGGCCGTTGCCGGGGTCCGACGTCGCCAGGGTCACCGCCGTCGGCGATTGTCCGGCCACTTCGGCGGCAAAGGTCGGGCCGGAAAGCACCATGGGCGAAACGTCCGGGGCCTCTTCTTTGACAATTTCGCTTAGCAGCGCCGAGGTCCGTTGTTCGATCCCTTTGGCACAGATGGCCAAAGACTGATCCCGGTTTATCACCGGCTGCAGGACAGTCATCATGGCACGAACGTGTTGCGCCGGGGTGACCAGGAGGATGGCATCCGCCCCGTCGATGGCCTGTTGCGGATCGTTGACGGCGACAATAGCCGAATCGAGCCTGTGGCCCGGTAAAAAAACCGAGTTTTCATGGCTCCCATTGATCGCCTCAACCACTTCCGGTTCGCGGGCCTGAATGCAGACGGCACTGCCGGCACGGCTTGCCGCCATGGCTAATGCGGTTCCCCAGGCACCGCCGCCGATGATCGATATTTTGGTCATGGGATGGTTTTAACCAGCCTGAACCGCACTCACAAGGGCCTGTCAGACTCAATTTTGTATCGCCGGTCAATCAGATCAGGGGATTCAGATGATAAGTAGTCATTGTTGCTGGGCGTGGCCGGACACCTGCGTCGTCAGGTTCCCGGTCCGCCAGACAAAACTTGCGCCTATCAGGAATCGTCAGCCAGGTGTAAGGCCAGATTATCGAACTGATGCATCCAAAATGCCTGATAGTCCTGCAGCCAGTCAGAGGCTTCTTTCATGGCTTCCGCATTTAATCGGCAATGGCGGGTGCGGCCGCGTTTTTCGATGGTCAGCAGTCCGGCATCTCGGAGGACTCTGACATGTTTCGAAACGGCGGTTTGCGACATATCAAACGGTTCTGCCAGGTCGGAAAGCCGGGTTTCCCCAAGCCTTAATTTCTCTAAAATGGTGCGCCGGGTAACATCACCCAAAGCGCTGAATGTGGTATCAAGAGCTTGCATCGGTTTAGGGACTCCATTAGTCATCTAAATGGTTGACTTTATAGCACAGTCAAGTTAGTAAACCAATCGGTTAATTTTAATATCGTTTCACATAAAACCCGAATATCAAGGAGGCGTGACGATGCCAAATTATATCATTGCCTATCATGGTGGCGAAAAACCGGCCAGCCCGGAGGAAGGCGCTGCGGGTATGGCCCGCTGGAAAACCTGGGTTGCAGACCTGGGCGATGCGGTGGTTAATCCGGGAACACCCCTGTCAAAAACCCAAACCGTCAGTGCGTCTGGAGTTTCCGACGGCGGCGGCGCAAATCCGATTATCGGCTTTACGGTGGTTTCGACCGAAACCATGGAGCAGGCTTTGGAAATGGCGAAACAATGCCCGCACCTAGATATGGGGGGTACCCTTGAAGTTGCTGAAATGATCGAAATGTAAGCCAATATAGGGCCTGTCGACGGTGCGGTCAGGTCCGACCGCTGTCGATCTGTGATTAATCCAAGGTTTCTTTTATCAACTCCGCCAGATGATGGAAGGCCGCGTCCCAACCGCCGCCGACACCGCGGCGCGCATCGTCGCTCTTGATTGCCGAGTGAACCAATCGAATATCGGTGCCCGCTCCCTTGGCCGAAAAAGTAACTTCAACGGTCGACAGGGGCGTGGTTTGCTTTTCCCCGTTGGCGTGGGTGATCACATGGGACCAGGAATAAACCAGCCTCTGGTTGGTTTCAATCTCCAGGTAAGTTCCTTCAAATCCGACGGACTGCTGATCGGTTTTTGAATGAAGAAACTGCCAAATGCCGCCAGGCCTGAGGTCAACAGTGGCCGAAAACAACGAATTGGGTGATTTACCAAACCATTTCATAATTTTGCTCGGTTCGGTCCAGGCATGAAAAACCGCTTGCGGCGACGCCGCAAAAAATCCCTCGACCACAATCGGGTCGGCACCAGGTTCGGTTTTGACAAATGAAAATGGCATTTGGATCTCCTCATGAAAGCCGGGTCAGGACTGTAACTTAACTTAATGGTTGACTAAATAAAAGAAAACAGATTAGTTAACCAACCCGTTCATTTTTCGATACCTTTACTTCGCTTTTAGGACAAACAGGAAAACACCATGCCAGAGATAACAACGTTAGGTGCCGCCAGTTGGGTCGGACATGCCGGCCCGGATCAAGCGGCGGCCATCGAATTTTACAAGGACGTAATCGGCTGGCAGATTGCCGATATGACCGTCAATGGCGGACCGACGATTCCCGGCATCCAACTGGAAGACGGGCCCATTGGTGGTTTTTCACCGATCCCGGAAGCATCGGCATCCTGGACCATTTATATCACCGTAAGGGATGTTGATGCCTGTGTGGCGAAAGCCCTGAAAAACGGTGCGGAACTGGTTTATGAAGCCATGGATATGCCGGGGGTCGGGCGAATGGCAACCCTGCTGGACCCACAGGGCGCGCGCTTTGCGGTGATCACCTACGAGCAGAACGGTTAACCGGCGATTACCAAATGGGCCGGGTAGTTTGCCCGCAAACGTTTGCCGGTTGGCGACGACACCGGTCCATCAAAAGGCTCGACAACGGTGCCGTGAATAGGCAAAAAGGCGGGCGCTGTTGCTGATCCCTGCCCGATGGAGTTTTAAACCATGACCGACCGCCGCCTATCGCTCACTCTGGCGTGTTGGGATCACGACCGGGCCCAGGCGGTCCTCGATGGCCGTGTTAAAATCGACGGAGTTGATCTGGCCTGCCAGGCGTTGCCAACAACAACCCTGTTCCCGTTGGCTGTTGAACAGGCAAAATTCGACATCACGGAACTGTCGATCAGCAGTTATATCATGCAGGTTTCGAGCGGGACCTCGGCCTATACGGCCATACCTGTCTTTCTGTCCCGGGCCTTTCGCCACAGTGGTTTTTACCTGCGCGCCGACGCGGGAATCGAATCGCCGCGTGATCTCGAGGGACGCTGGATCGGGGTGCCTGAATATCAGATGACGGCGGCGCTTTGGATGCGCGGCCTGTTAGCTTCTGAATACGGCGTCGATTTATCAACGCTCAAATACCGCACGGGGGGCTTGGACGGCGGCGTCCGCAAAGAGCGGTTGCCGCTCAATCTGCCCGATGGATTTATCGTTGAACCCATGCGGCAGGACGAAAACCTCAATGACCTGTTACTTAATGGCGAGTTGGATGCCCTCTTTGCACCGAAGGTCCCCAGGTCCTTTTTGGCTGGTGATCGGCGCATCAAACGGTTGTTCCCGGATTTTGCTGCGGTCGAACGCACCTATTATCAGAAAACCGGATTTTTTCCGGTGATGCACGCAATCGGCATTCGCACGTCCCTGCTTGAACAGCATCGATGGCTGGCTGAGGCCGTATACGACGCCTTTGTCGCGTCCCGTGATCTGGCGCTCGGGCGTCTGCAAGACGTCTGGTTGGGTTCCGCCAACCGACTGTCCCTGCCGTGGTTACATGAAACCATGGAGACCACCCGCCAACTCATGGGACCGGACTTCTGGCCCTATGGCCTGGACGCCAACCGGGCCGAAATTGACTGGATGTGCCAACAATCGGTCGACCAGCACCTGGCCATAAAACGCCTGACAGCCGACCAGCTTTTTATTGATCTTTAATTCGCCGGAATTGGATTGGGAGCGCGTCTTCCATAATTGGATTCACTGAGATTCCAATTATGGAAGACGCGCTCTAAGCTTTGACGCCACCGCCAAGGGCCGCTGGGGCGTCGGGATCCAGGGGCCAGCGCGGTCGCGGGCGAAAACTCAGATC
>JAJFII010000075.1 GCA_021775095.1 Rhodospirillales bacterium | reverse complement strand
GATCTGAGTTTTCGCCCGCGACCGCGCTGGCCCCTGGATCCCGACGCCCCAGCGGCCCTTGGCGGTGGCGTCAAAGCTTAGAGCGCGTCTTCCATAATTGGAATCTCAGTGAATCCAATTATGGAAGACGCGCTCTAAGCTTTGACGCCACCGCCAAGGGCCGCTGGGGCGTCGGGATCCAGGGGCCAGCGCGGTCGCGGGCGAAAACTCAGATCATCAACATCACCCTTTTGCAGGCGTTCCAGACCGGCCCAGGCGATCATCGCCGCGTTGTCCGTGCACAAATGCACGGGTGGCGCGGCAAAACTCAGGTCGCGGGCCTTGCACAAGGCGGCCAGGCGGGAGCGGATGGATTGATTGGCGGCAACCCCGCCGGAGACCACCAGATGGGTGCCCTCCGGGTGGTCGGACAGGAACCGGTCGATTGCGTTATTGCAACGATCAATCAAAACGTCGCCGGCGGCATTTTGAAAGGCGGCGCAAATATCCGATTTATCGCGATCAGAGATCGGCCCCTCGGGCAACTGTTCAATGGTCTGGCGCACTTTGGTTTTGAGGCCGGAGAAGGAAAAATCGCAGCCCGCCCGGCCCTTTAACGGGCGCGGCAAATCGAACCGAACCGGGTCGCCGTGGCGCGCCCACTGCTCAAGCGCCGGGCCGCCCGGATAGCCAAGGCCGAGCATTTTGGCCGATTTGTCGAAGGCTTCGCCGAGTGCATCGTCGATCGTCGTGCCTAACCTTTTGTAGGAACCGGCGGCTTTGACGATCAACAACTGACAATGGCCGCCGGATACCAGCAGCAATAAATAAGGAAAGGAAATTTCTTTATTGTCCCTGTCGCCGGTGAGACGGACAGTCAGGGCGTGACCTTCCAAATGATTGACCCCGATAAACGGCAAGTTGTGGACCGCTGCAATGGCTTTCGCGGTCATCACCCCAACCAGAACCCCGCCAATCAACCCCGGGCCCCCGGTTGCGGCGACCGCGTCCAGATCGGAAAAACCAATATTGGCTTTTTCCATGGCCCGGGCGGTAATCCGGTCGATGGCATCTAAGTGGGCCCGCGCCGCAATCTCCGGCACCACCCCGCCATAGGGGCGATGCGCATCCAACTGCGACAAAACTTCATTGGACAGAACCGCACGCTGATCGGTGACCACCGCCGCCGCTGTTTCGTCGCAACTCGATTCTATTCCTAAAACGATCATCAAAAACCCTTTATCCGGCGGCGCTGCCTGAGTAGGGTACGCCGTGCATTTCCGCATAGATGTAGGTTGTGACGTACGGAATTCCCGATGACAAGAGCAGATCCCCTGAAGCTCGGAACGCGTGCCAGTCCGCTGGCCCAGGCCCAGGCCTTTGAAGTCCGTGATTTGCTGATTAAACACCACCCGCAGTTGGCAGAACCGGGTGCCATTGAAATCATCGAAATTAAAACCACCGGTGACCAGGTGCAGGACCGGGCGTTGTCGGAAATCGGTGGCAAAGGATTGTTTTCAAAGGAAATAGACGCGGCACAGTTGGAGCGGCGGATCGATATTGCCGTCCATTCCATGAAAGATCTGGAAACCCGTCTGGCCGACGGTATTGAACTGACGGCGGCCCTGGCCCGTGAAGACGTCCGCGATGTCCTGATCACCGATAAGGCGCAAAGTCTGGAACATCTGCCAGCGGGATCCGTGGTTGGCACCTCATCGCTGCGCCGCCAGGCGCAAATTCTCCATCGGCGCCCGGATTTGCGGGTCCGTTTGTTCCGCGGCAACGTGCAAACCCGATTGCGTAAACTGGCCGAAGGCGAAGCCGATGCCACTCTGCTTGCCCTGGCCGGATTGAACCGGCTCGGCAAAACCGACGTGATTACGCAAATTCTCGAGCCGGAGGTATTATTACCGGCGGTGGCGCAAGGGGCAATCGGGATTACCTGTCGGCGCAATGACCGGCGGATCATCGACTGCGTTCGGGCCTTAAACCACCGACCGACCCTGGTACGGGTTTCGGCGGAACGGGCCCTGTTAAAGGCCCTCGACGGATCGTGCCGGACCCCGGTCGGCGGGCTGGCAGAGTTTTTGGCCGATGGTTCCCTGCGCCTGCGTGCCCTGGTCGCCCGCGCCGATGGCAGCGAAGTGCATGAGACCGAACGCCTCGGACCGGCCGCCGACGGTGAACGCATGGGCCGCGATGCCGGTGAGGAATTGCGGCGACGCGCCGGGCCCGATATTTTTTGTTAGGTGCCGGACCTATGCCCCCGACCCTGCTGATCACCCGGGCCAAAGCCGATGCCCTGCCTTTGGCGGCCGAGCTCAGAGCCAAAGGCTACGATGTGCTGATCGACCCGATGCTCCATATCCAGGACCTGGCCGGTCCGCCCCTGGAACTGGTCAATGTCCAGGGTCTTTTGCTGACCAGCGCCAATGGGGTCCGGGCCTTTTGCCAGCGCAATTCCGAACGCCAAGTCGCGGTATATGCGGTTGGCGAGGCGACGGGGCGGGAAGCCCGGGCCCAGGGATTTGACAACATTAAAATCGCCGCCGGCGACGTTGATGCCCTGGCCCGTCTGGTCATGGCAAAAACCCGCTCTGAAGAGGGATGGTTCTTGCATTGTGCAGGAACCCATTTGGCCGGCGACCTGGGGGCAGCACTGACGGCGGCCGGTTATCGGTATCGGCGCGAACAGCTGTATCAGGCCCGGGCGGCGCAGCAGCTCAGGGCGTCGACCGTCGCCGCCCTTCAGGGAGACGTACCCATCGGGGTCTTATTGTATTCACCCCGAACAGCAGCGATTTTTTGTCAGTGTGTGGTGCGGGCCGGGTTGGGCGACCGTTTAAACCTGGTTACGGCCTATTGTTTAAGCCAGGCCGTCACCAAACCCCTGACAACCATGGCCTGGCGGGCCATAAAAATTCCGCAAAGGCCAACCCAGGAGGCGCTTTTAGAAATTGTTCTCGATAGGGTTTGACATTAACATGAGAGAATGGGATGCCTCCGTGACTGCTGCTAGGGTTATTCCGATGGTGTATCGTTGAGAGCTGGTGCCTGACATTAAGGAAAAATTATAAGATGGCGGAGCCAAAAAAGAAGTCGTCAAAATCAGGCCTACCCGATTCCGGGCCAAAACGGCCGAAAACCCGTGCCGCAAACTCGCCGCCATCCGACGCAAAGGAGCCGGTGGAGCCACCGCCCGCAATGGCAGCGCAAGGGGAGCCGGTGCAAGTTGAGCCATCGCCCGCAGAGTCGGCACAAGCGGATTCGGCACCCGTGGAGCCGCCCAAACCGGACGAAACAAGCGTCGACTACGAAGTGGTGACGCCGCCGGCAACCGTTGATCCGCGGCGCGGTGGCGGTTGGTTGGTCTTCACGCTTTTTCTCACCATAATCGGGCTCAGTATTTATGCCACCTGGCCCCTGTGGTCGCCCTATGTGGCGCAGCGGTTCCCGGCCTTGGAATATAAAGCCACCGTCGATCCCCGTGTCGCCGGACTGACCGGGCGTCTGGAAGTTTTGGAGGCGCAGACCAGTCGTGGCGTTGCCAGAAACGAAATCATTTCCGATATGGAGAAGGAACGTCAACGGCTGCAACTCGAAGTCGGACAATTGTTGGTACGGCTCGATAATATCGAAAAAACCATCGAAGGTGTCAAAGACATTGTCGTCGCGACCGGGGTTAAAACGCCGACCGACGAAACCAAGCGGGTACTCGAAGAAATTACCGCCCGTCTGGCCGAACTTGAAAAAACCGGAAACAGTTATGGCACCCTTGATGCCCGTGTTGGCCATCTGGAAGATGAAACCGCCCGGGAATCCGGTGCCGTCGCAAAAAAGGTAACGGAAGCCCAATCACATATGGATTCAATGATTGGTAAAATAGAGGACCGCCTGGTCACCCTGGAAACCACCGAGGCCACACAACAATCGTCCCAATCCGTTGCTTCGGCAATCATCCTGGCGATCAGCCAGTTACGCAAATCAGCGGATTCCGGAAAACCTTTCGAAACCGACATCGAAACCCTGAAGGCCCTGGGCAAAAACCACACGGAAATGCAGGCGGCCCTGTCAATCCTGGAAAAAGCGGCAATAACCGGGACCGCAACCATTGACCAACTGCGCAATCAATTTGCCGGACTGGCGGCAAATATTATCCGGGCCGACAACATCGACGCTGGTAACAGTTGGTTTGAAAGCGCCAAAAAACGGGTGCTGTCGTTGGTTTCGATCCGTAAACTGGGCGTCAGCTCCGATACGGTTACCGTCGATTCGCTTGTTGTTTTGACTGAGGACCATTTACGCAGCGGCGATATTGCCGCCGCCGTGCAAACCGTCGAGCAACTCAAAACCGTCTCAATACCGGCATCACTTACCGCCGAACCCTGGTTGCAGGTGGCCAACAACCGATTAAAAACCGAGCGCGCCATTGCCAGTCTTCATGTCTATGCGGTTTCTCTGATCGCATCCGGTAAAAGTTAGGGGACCAACAAAATGATCCGAGCCCTTTGGTTCCTTGCCCTCGTTTCCCTGAGTATTTTTGCGATGGTCTGGTTGGCCGACCGGCCCGGCAGTCTGGTCCTCAATTGGCAGGGGTATCGGGTCGAGACATCGGTCGCCATGCTGATTGGTGGCGTTGTTGCCATCTCGGCGGTGACGGCCGTCATTTATCGCATTTGGCTGTTTTTGCGCCGCGCCCCGGCGCAGGTGAGCGACGCCTGGAAACAACGGCGCAAACAGCAGGGCTACCAGGCCCTGACCCGGGGCATGGTAGCGGTTTCCGCCGGTGATGCGGAAGAAGCCCGGCGCAGTGTCAAACGGGCAGAAGTTCTGTTGAACGAACCGCCCCTGACCATGTTGCTGTCGGCCCAGGCGGCCCAGTTGAACGGTGACGAAAAAGCCGCAGAAACCTTTTTTAAGGCCATGACCGAAAACCCGGAGACGGAGTTTCTGGGTATCCGGGGATTGTTAAGCCAGGCCGTTAAACAGGGCGACAGTACGGACGCCCTGGCCCTGGCCCGCCGGGCCCATCGCCTGCGCCCGAAAAGCGAATGGGTCGCCAATCACCTGTTTGATCTGCAGACCCGCCAGGGTCTGTGGTTAGATGCCCGGGTCACGGCCGACGAACAGGTCCGAAACCATACCCTTGACAAGACCGAAGCGAAACAGCGGAACGCGGCGCTTTATTATCAACTGGCCTTGGACGCGGCTAAATCGGGTGACGACACCGAGGCCTTTAATCAGTTGAAAAAATCAACCGACAGCGATCCCGGATTCACTCCGGCGGTTTGCCGGTTTGCCCTCGCCCTGATTAAAAAGGGCCGCCTGCGTAAAGCCCTGGGGCTGGTTGAAAAAGCCTGGGCCCGGGCACCGCACCCGGACCTGCTCGGCGTCTATTGGCAGGCATCGCAAGCCGATCACGGGCTTGAGCAGGTGCGGGCGACGGCCCGCCTGTGCGCCGACAACCCCGATCACATGGAAAGCCGGATCGCCAAAACCCGGGCCGACCTTGCCGCCCAGCTTTGGGGCGAAGCCCGCCAGCAACTGGAATCCATTGGCCAGGTCGAGACCGAACCCCTGGATGCCCGGGTCTGCCGTTTGTGGGCAGAACTGGAGGAGGGCGAGCACAATGATCTGGCGAAGGCCCATTCCTGGTTAACCCGGGCGTCGATTGCCGTAAGTGAAGCCACATGGGTCTGTGCCGACTGTGGCAATACGGTGCCCGAGTGGGTGGTCAGTTGCGCCAATTGTCAGGGTTTTAATACCTTCGCCTGGCGTCGACCCCTACATGTCGGCAGCCTGAGCGATCACCGTTCAGTCGACCTACCTGTGCCGGTTGTTACAAACCGACCCGCCACAGACCTGGTTACCGATGCCAAATCCTAGACCTGGGGACCATAAAATAAAAAAACCGGCGCGAATGGGTTCAATGATGAACCTGGTTTTGTCTTATGATCCCTGTATTCCGGGGGTTTCGGTGGTGCAAAAATCGCCGGATGCACCGGCCTTTTGACCGCTGCTTTTGCGCAGTAATCCTGGCGCATTTCCGGGCGGTAACAGGTTGGCTTATGCCGACCCCCGAAACCGCATGGTGCCATCAAACAGTTGGCCTTGCCGCATAATCGCGTTCTCGCCTTCGTTTTCCAGCAGGGCCTTGACCACTAGGGTTCCGATGGCTTCGGTGTTTTGGGCGATGGTTGTTAGCGCCGGATGGGTGAATTGGCTGAAATATTGATCATCATGACCGGCAACCCTGAGGTCGTCATCGGCTTTGGTACCGATCTTCAGGCCTCGACGGTGGGCTGCAGCAATCAAACCGAAAGCCAACCGGTCATTGACACAAAGGATCGTAGAAACCCCCTTCAGGGGCTCCTGGGGAAGGGTTAAGAACTGCTCATAGCCAAAGGTTTCAAAATCATCGCCGATCCCGGACCGTTTTTCTTGCGGATTAAGGATGATGGGCCGGTGACCAAGCTCTTCCATGCGTTCCACATAAGCCTGCTGGCGTTCGATGATATTGACGTTTATGGCGGGCATGGTGAAAAGTGCCGGTGGAATAGCGTCGTGGCAGAGATAATCAACCATGGTCGGAATGCTTTGACGGTTATTGGTGCCGATATAGGGGGTATCTTCGTGCAGCCGTGAATCCATGAAGACGATGGGCGTGTCACGTTGCGCCGCTTCTACCATTTTTAGATCCGTTGTGAAACCCAGAGGCGCCATGGCAATGCCAAGGACATTAATCGACATCAACCGGGTCAGGGCCCGGCTTTCCATGGACGCGTCGTTGTGGGAGCACTGCAATACGGTCAGGTACCCGCGTTCTTCCGCATAAATTTCAATGATGCTGACCAGGGCAGAATAAAATGGATCGATAATCGACGGTACAATAATACCAATGGCCCGGGCCTTGCGTCGGGTCAGGTTGGATGCGTGAAAGTTCGGACGAAAGTCGAAACGCTCCAGGCCCTGTTCGATCGTCCTGCGCGTTGATTGGCGCACCGATTGGGCATCGTTGAAATAATGAGACACGGTTTGCCGCGATAAACCAATAGCTTGCGCGAATTGTGCCATGGTGTTTGGTTTTTTTGATTGCACAGAAACTGGGCTCCGATTTTGCCTGCTTACGGATGTCTGCTGAACCTAGTGCAGGCCGATATACATTACCAGATCCGACTGCCCTAATCGCCCTTGACAGCATACATGAGTTAATAATACGTTTACACGTGTATATTTTGAAAGGGAAACTTTAATGAAGCGTTTGGACCGAAAACTCAAATCCATTTTGTCGGGACAAGGCTCCCCCGCAGATTTTGTCATTGCCGATGCGAAAGACGGTGACATGGGTTTCGCCCTCGCTGCCCCCGGACCCGACGGCAACGGCAATTTTCGAAATTTAAACGAATACCTGGCCCAGGCGCGGGCCATTGTCGACCAGGATATGATCGATATATGCCTTCTTTCGGCGAGCAACCTGGAACGCATGTGCAAGGACGGTGTGTTTGCCAACTCAGACGTCACCATGGCGGTTCGGTCCAACGACAGCAGCGATATCTGGAACAATCGCAATGCCCGTTATTTAGATGAGCCGTCCCTGCCGCACCGGGCCGTTGATCTGGCCCGGGCAAAAGCCCTTGGTTGCAACCTGAGCCTTTATTCCATGACCTTTATGGGCACTAGCATCGATGATTTGCGCACCTTAAAGGCTTTTCATGATTTTCGCGCCGACGCATTGAACACCGGCATGGCGTATTTCCTGGAGGTCTTTAACCCGAATATAAAAAACACCCGCAGCACCCGGGAAACAGGTGCTTTTGTTAACGATTGTATTACCCGCAGCGTTGCGCCGCTGATGCGCGAAGAACGGCCCCGGTTCTTGAAAATCGCCTACAACGGCAGCGACTCCCTGCGCGAATTGGTCAATTACGATGACCAGATCGTCGTCGGTGTCCTGGGGGGATCATCGGGAACCACTCTCGATACCCTGACCCTGCTTAAAAACAGCGCCGATTGTGGTGCCTGGGTGGCTTTGTTCGGTCGCAAAATTAATCTCTCGGAATCACCGTTGGATACGGTGCGGCTGATGCGCGCCGTGGTCGATGGGGAGGTAACGCCAATGGACGGTGTGCACGAATATCATCGGGCATTAACCGATCAGGGCATCTCACCCTATCGTCCGCTGGCCGATGACGCGGTTCTGACCGATAAAGTCCTGATCGAAGAAGCATGAAATCTCCCCTGCTCCTCGGCATTGATGTCGGTACCAGCGCCATAAAGGTGCAGGTTATTGACAGCTCGGGGAGCACTCGGGTCGAAACCTCGCGGGCCTGCGCCTATCTGCAGGTGCCGGACAACGGCAGCGAGTTTCGACCCGATGATATTTGGCGGCTGACAATGGAGGCCATCGAAGAGGCTCTTAACGCGCTTGAAGATCGCCAGTCCATTGTTGCTATGGCCTGCGCCGGCGTTGGTGAATGTGGCGTGCTGGTCGATGCCAACGGGTCGGTGTGCTGCGATTCCCTGGCCTGGTACGACCCGCGTCCGGTTCGCCAGATGGCCGAACTGATCGACCGGTACGGGCCTCAGGACCTCGTCCGCCAAAGTGGCCTTTGCATGTCGCCACTGGCCGGATTGTGTAAATTAATGTGGATGCGCGACCACCATCCGGAGGCTCTGGGTCGGGCTTGTTACTGGTTACATATGAGTGACTTCATCGCCTACCGCCTAAGCGGTATTGCCGCCACGGATTTTAGTCTGGCCGGTCGGACCCTGCTGCTGGACCTGCACCGCCAATGTTGGGATCTGGCCCGAATGCGGGACCTGGGCTTGCCCGACCATCTGATGCCACCGATCGCCGACAATGGCACAACGATCGGCACCTTACGTCCCCAGGTAGCCGCTCAATTCGGTTTGTCATCGACCTGCGCGGTCGCCATCGGCGGCCATGATCATTTGATTGGCGCTTTGGCATGTGGCCTGTTTTCGGGTAATGCATTGATGGATTCCATGGGCACGGCGGAAGCCATATTATTACCGGTAGCAAACCCCATCGATGATCAACGCTGCGCCCGTTGGGGGGTCGAACAGGGGATGTTGCGGCTTGCTGGTGAACCGTTATTTTTCCTGGCGGCGGGCCTCAATGCGGCCGGCGCAAGCATCAACTGGTTTCGCCAGGAACTGGCCAACAATCAGGATTTCGAAGGGTTGTCGGCGCATGCCGTCCAGGTCCCTGTCGGCAGCAACGGAGTGCTGTTTTTGCCTTATCTGCGTGGCATGTCACCGCCCCATTCGACCGGCGGTTGCCATGGAACGTTTATGAACATTGGAACCCATATCGGCCATGCGCAGATGTTTCGCGCGGTCCTGGAGGGACTCGCCTGTGACGCCCGCAAAATGGCCGATTGCCTGATCGACCTGGCAAACCTGGAAAAACTGCCGGAACGTATTCTGGTCTCCGGCGGATTGTCCCAGAACAAATTATTTATCGATGTTAAAGCCAGTGTTTATGAGCGCCCCCTGGATGTCGTGGTGTCGCCACATTCAGTTTCCCTCGGTGCCGCATTGCTGGCCGGGTTAAGCGCCGGTATTTTTCCCAGTTGGCGCGAAGCCGTTGATCGGGCTGGCGCATCGACCGAAACCTTTAGTCTCAATAATCAGCAGGCATCGCTTTATCAGACCCTGTTCCACGAGCGATATCTGCCGACCGCAAATGGTCTGCATGCCCTGGTGGGGGCTGCAGTCATCGCCTGAGGAGTTAACCCCACCATAACCACAATTAAACTTGGAGGACTGACTATGAGACGTCGAACATTACTTAAGATAGCTGCATCCGTCGCCGTTATGGCTGGAATTGGAATAAGCGGTCAGGCGATCGCCGCTGAAAAACCGACAATTGCCCTGATTCCGGGCCTGACAACCGATGCCTTTTACATCACCATGCATAAGGGCGCACAAAAAGCCGCCGATGCATTGGGTGTCAAATTAATTTACCAGGGGGCACCCGATTGGAACGCCGCCTTACAGGTCCCGGTTCTGGACGCCATCATCGCACGCAAACCGGACGCCATTTTAATTGCCCCCAATGACACCAATCAATTGGTTGCTCCCCTAAAAAATGCGGCCGACGCCGGCATCGCCGTGATTACCGTCGACACCTTTATTGACGACGGCAAATATCAGGACGGCGCCGGTAAAGGGGATTTCCCGATCACCTACGTCGCATCCGATAATGTGCTGGGCGGTCGAATGGCGGCCCGCGCCCTCGCCGCGTCCATCGGCGGCAAAGGCAAGGTTTATGTGTCCAACACCAAACCCAATATTTCCACAACCGACCAGCGTGAAGAAGGGTTCAAGCTTGAAATGGCGGAAAACTATCCCGGCATTGAAATCCTGAAAACCCAGTTCAATGATGACAGTGCGGTCAAGGCGGCGGCACAGCTGCAGGCCGTTTTCGCCAGAACCAGCGACCTGGCCGGTGTTTTCGGTGCCAATCTGTTTTCGGCCATGGGCGCTGCCGACGGCGTCAAAGCAGTTGGTAAGAGCGGCAAAATCCGGGTTGTCGCCTTCGATGCACCGACCCGCATTGTTGACGACCTGAAAAGTGGCCTGATTGACCTGGCGATCGCCCAGCACCCGGCCGAAATCGGTTATTTTGGCGTCATGGCGGCTTACGCCCATGTGACCGGGCAATCCGTACCGGTCGCCATCGGCACCGGGTTCACGGTGATGGACAAAAACAATGTCGATGACCCGGCCATCAGTCAGTACATATATTCTGACTAATTCATCCGTTGAACAGAGCAGACTGCCCGTCGCCATGCGCCGGGCAGTCTGTATTTCAATGGCTGCAGATAATCGGCGGTATTTTATGGGAGCCGGCAGATGACAACGGAAATAACGCTCACCGAAGACGAACGCAAACAACGGATTAAGAAAAAACTGGCGGCAACCTGGTCCTGGTTCTTTCTTGTCGCCCTGCTTTTGGGTTTTGAAATTTGGGCCCGCACCATTTACGATGGCGCTTCCTTCCTTTTTAATCCCTATAACATTCGCTCGATTGCTCTGTTTGCATCGATTCCATTGCTGCTTGGTGCCGGACAAACCTTTGTCATCATCTCCGGTGGCATTGATCTGTCCGTTGGATTTGTTCTCGGATTGTCGTCGGTAACCATGGCCATCGTCATGGTATGGGCGGCACCCATCATCGGACCTGGCATTGCCGTGCTGCTAGGCCTTGCCACAGCGATGCTGATAACTCTGATTCCCGGTGCCATTAACGGCACCTTGATTTCCCGCCTCAACGTGCCGCCCTTTATTGGCACACTCGGTATGTTTGGCGTAGCCCGGGGTGTGGCGTTCCTGCTCGCCGGCGGATCGACAGTTCCCGTCAACAATGATTTCCTGTTCTTCATCGGCAATGGCAGCGTTTTCGGTATTCCAGTGCCGATCCTGATCACCGCCGCCGTGGTTATTGTTCTCCATTATACCCTGTCGCAAACCCGTTTCGGCCAGTTTACCTACGCCATTGGTGGCAACCGCAATGCCGCCAGCCGGGCTGGCATTCCCGTCCGCCGGCATACCACCCAGATCTATCTGATCGCCGCCCTGTGCGCCGGCGTTGCGGCAATCATTTATACCGCACGGTTTTCCGCCGGGGCGCCCCAGGCCGGCGAACCGTTGCTGCTCGACTCGATCGCCGCCGTGGTCATCGGCGGGGCCAGCCTGTTCGGTGGATCCGGGACCATTATCGGCACCGTCATTGGTGCCCTGATTATTGCCGTCATCCAATATGGTCTGGTGTTTGTTGACGTCGAACCGTTCTGGCAATTTGTCGCCGTCGGCACGGTGATTATTGTTTCCGTGCTGGTCGATCAAACGCAAAACAAGATTACCGGAGAGGAGCGGGCCGATGGTTGATCCCATTCTGGAGGTCGCGGGCATTCAAAAACGCTTCGGCGGGGTGCTCGCCCTTGATAATGTTTTTATGTCGGTACATCCGGGCGAAGTTGTTGCCCTGGCCGGCGATAACGGTGCCGGAAAATCAACGCTCATAAAAATTGTCTCCGGGGTTTATGCGCCGAGCCAGGGAACTGTCCGTTTTAAGGGCGAGGAAGTGAGTTCGGGAAACCCCCAGAAAATTCGCAGCAGCGGCATCGAGACCATATACCAGGATTTGGCCCTGGCCGATAACCTGGACGTTGGCGCCAATGTGTTTCTCGGGCGTGAACCCCTGAAAAAACGCTTCGGTATATTGCCGGCCATTGACCGGGCCTATATGCGCCGGGAGGCGGATTCCGTTTTGTCGCGCCTGAACATCGATATCGCCGCCCACAAAATGAACAACCCGGTACGCATGTTGTCCGGTGGCCAGCGCCAGGCCGTGGCCATCGCCCGCGCCATTTACTGGAACGCATCGTTGTTGATCATGGATGAGCCGACGGCCGCCCTCGGCGTTCCCGAACAGCGCAAGGTCGTCGAATTGATTAATTCCTTGAAAGCCGAAAATGTTGCGATTATTTTCATTTCCCACAATCTGGCGGATATATTTGCCGTCGCCGACAGGATTGTTGTGCTGCGTCGGGGCGAAGTGGCCGGCGAGCGCCGCATTGAGGAAACCAACAGTGATGAGGTTGTGAAGTTGATGGTTGATGGTTAACCCGCCGCCACCGAAAAAAGGGTTTGAAGATCCGGCCTTCCTCAAAAGCCATGTGCAGTCGATCCTGGGTTTTTACGAAAACCGGGTGGTTGATAGCCAGGGTGGTTTTTACCATACCTTTCGGGACAACGGCACCATTTACGATCCGGGCCTGCGCCACCTGGTGAGTTCGGCGCGGTTTGTTTTTAATTATGCCACGGCCTATCGTCACCTCGGTGTCGACCATTACCGGGGCTGGGCCCAACAGGGCCTGGACTTTCTTGTTGACCACCATCGCCAGCCGTCGGGCCACTATGCCTGGGAACTCCGGGACGGCGTCGTCAGTGACGGACGGGCCATGGCCTATGGCCATGCCTTTGTGCTGTTGGCAGCGGCCAGTGCCCTGCAGGCGGGGATCGATCCGGCGCGCCCTCTCATCCGTGAGACCTGGGATTTTCTCGAGACCTATTTTTGGCAGACCGATGGGGGTGCCTATGCCGACGAACGGGACCCGAGTTTAAAAACCCTGAATCCCTACCGGGGCCAGAATGCCAACATGCATATCTGCGAAGCGCTGCTGTTAACCGGGGAGGTGACCGGCGAAAGCCAATACCTGGACCGGGCCCGGCAGCTGGCCGATCGCTTTACCGGTGACCTAGCCGACCAATCTGGGGGATTGATCTGGGAGCACTATAACTCAGACTGGCAGGTTGATCTGGACTATAACCGGGATTTTCCGGACGACATGTTCAAACCCTGGGGTTTTCAACCGGGCCATCAGGTCGAATGGGCCAAATTATTACTGCAGTTGAATGCCCAGCGACCATCGCCGTGGATGGTGAACCGCGCCGTCGCGCTTTATCAAGCGGCCATGGATAAAGGTTGGGACAAGCAATTTGGCGGTCTGGTTTATGGGTTTGCCCCGGACGGTTCCATCTGCGATGCGACCAAACACTTCTGGGTACAGGCGGAAGCCATTGCTACGGCCTGGCGCTTGTACCGGACGACCGGCCTCCTCCGTTACCTGGAGGACTATCGCAACCTGTGGGCCTGGTCCTGGAAATATCTGGTGGACCACCAATACGGTGCCTGGTTTCAACGACGAAATCGTGACGGCTCGGCCATTGATGACATAAAATCGCCCCCCGGCAAAACCGACTATCACACCCTGGGTGCCTGTTGGGACGTGCTTTACCAAGGCCAAGCGGTCAGCCCTTAACCGAAGCGTGAAAGAAAGTTCAAATGGTGCCGCATGGATCGGTCTGGTTAGTCGTCGCCGGCCCCGTCACCACCGTCGGCCCCGTCGACCCGTAAAATCCCGTCGTCAATCAGCCGTTCGATCTCGGCCTCTGACAAACCCAACTGGCGGGCCAGTTCCGGGCCATGTTCGCCGGCTTTCGGCAGATCGAGGCGGACCGCGCTACGGCGACCGTCCATCCGCAGGGGCAGGCCGGGAATCCCGACGGTGCCACCGCCGGGCAGATTCAAATTGAGCAGGGCGCCGGAGGCCTTGAGGTGCGGGTCGTCGTACAACTCGTGCGGTTTGGTGATCGGCGCAAAGGGCAAACCGATGGTTTCACATTTCGCCATCAGATCGGATTTTGTATAACCACCAAACAGCGCCACCAGTTCCGGCATAAACGCGGCCCGCCGCTGGTACCGGTCCGCATTGGTTTGAAAGTCGGGGTTTTTTGCCAGATGGGGCATCTCAAAGGCGTCGCAGAAGATCGTCCACTGGCTGTCGCTGACCACACCGATGAACAGCTGCTGGGCATCAGCGGTGACGAAGATGTCATACACCGCCCATGCGCGAAAACCGTCAGGCATGGGCAGGGGCGGCTCACCGGTGACCGCATATTGCGCCATATGCTGACCGACCGCATGCACGGTGGTTTCAAACAGCGCCGCCGAGACTTCCTGGCCAAGGCCGGTTTTTTCACGTTCGCTGAGCGCCGCCTGGATACCGATCACCCCGTACATGCCCCCCATGATATCAATGACCGAGGCACCGGCCCGCAAGGGACGGCCACTGGGTCCGGTCATATAGGCCAACCCGCCCATCATCTGCACAACCTCATCCAAGGCCTTGCGGTGTTCGTAGGGCCCCGGCAAAAATCCCTTCAAGGAACAATAGATCAGTTGCGAATGGGCGGTCTTTAAATCCTCATAAGCAAAACCCATGGCGGCCATGCCGCCGGGTCTTAAGTTTTCCACCAGAACATCCGCCGTGGCGATCAATCGCCGGGCAAGCTCTTTGCCCTCATCGCTCGCCAGATCCAGCGAGATGCTTTTTTTATTGCGGTTGTAAGTGGCAAAAAAACCTGCCCCCTGGCGCTTCAGGCGGCGTGTGGTATCGCCCTTGAGCGGTTCCACCTTGATCACTTCGGCACCCAAATCACCAAGGATCATGCCGCAGGTCGGGCCCATCACCATATGGCAGAATTCGACCACCCGAAGCCCGCTGAGCGGCAACGATCCTGTTTCTTGTAATTCATCCATGACTGGCAGAGTATAGGCAAGCACATGCGGAGGGAAGTACATATGAGCAGCAGCGATCCCATCGATATTCGGGTCTGCGAAGTTGGCTTGCGCGACGGTTTGCAGAACGCCACAGGGATCATGGCGAGCGCCGCCAAATTCGCCTGGATCTCGCAGGCCGTTCAGGCCGGTCTGCGGGAAATCGAAGTGTGTTCCTTCGTTCCGCCAAAGCTGGTGCCGGGCATGGAAGACGCGCACCAGGTGGTTGCCCATGGCCTCACCCACAAGGATCTCGAGGTCGCCGTACTGGCGCCCAATTTACGCGGTGCGCTAAACGCCTTCGCCGCCGGGGCCCACAAGGTAACCCTGCCGGTTTCCATCAGCGACAGTCACAGCCGCGCCAATGTGCGCAAATCAAGGTCCGAAATGATCGACGAAGTGGGCCGGGTCTGTGCCGCCCGCGACCAGTTGCCGGCCGGTTACCGGCCGCATATCGAGGCCGGACTGGCGACCGCCTTTGGCTGCACCATCGAAGGCCGGGTACCGGAACGTGACGTGCTTGAGACGGCGGTCGCCTGCATGGACGCCGGCTGCGACGAGGTTGGCCTGTCCGATACCTGCGGTTATGGCAATCCGGCCCAGGTCAAGGCGTTGTTTAAGGCAACCCGGCGGGAAGTCGGTGAGGCGTCGCGGGGCGTGCATTTACACAATACGCTGGGGCTCGGTCTGGCCAATGCCTGTGCCGCCGTCGAGGCCGGAGCAGGTGTGCTCGACAGTTCTTTGGGCGGCCTCGGCGGTTGCCCCTTTGCCCCCGGTGCCAGTGGCAATATCGTCACCGAGGATCTGGTTTATATGCTCGAAGCCCAGGGTTTGAACACCGGCATTGATATCGACGCCCTGTTGGCCTGCCGCGAGATCGTCCGTGCCGCCCTGCCCGATGATCCGCTCTATGGATATGTCGCCGAAGCCGGATTACCAAAAGGGTTTTAGAGCGTGTCTTTTTCCACGTCGATGGTTTTGTCGATTGGCAAATGGGCTGTGGGCTGGATCACAACGGATACTCTAAATAATCGCGCCCCGCACTTTTGCCGAAACCCATTCGCTGATCAGCACGGCGATCAGGATCACCAGCAGGATCAACGACACCTGCGGCCAGGCCAGAATATTGAGCGAGCCCTGCATCTGCAGGCCGATCCCGCCGGCACCGACCAGCCCGAGTACCGTTGATTCGCGGATATTGATGTCCCAGCGAAACACCGTAATGCCGGCCAGGGCCGGCATGATCTGCGGCAAGATGCCATAGGCCATGACCTGCCAGCGGCTGGCCCCGGTGGCGGTAATGGCTTCCACCTGTTTTTCATCAATTTCTTCAATCGCTTCGTACAAAAGTTTGGCACAAAAGCCGATCGAACGGAGCGAGATGGCGATCAGCCCGGCGAACACTCCGGGGCCGATAATCGCGACCAGCAGCAACGCCCAGATCAGCGAATTGATCGAGCGCGAGGATACGATGATCAGCAGGGCCAGGGGCCTGAGGATCAATTTACTCGGCGTCGTATTGCGCGCCGCGAGAAAGGCCACGGGGATTGCCATGATCAACGCCAAAATGGTCCCGAGCGTCGCGATATTCAGGGTATCCCACAGCGGCGCCCACAATTCCGTGATGTAACCCCATTTGGGCGGCATCGCTCGGCCGCCAATGTCGGCGGCGATGGCCGGCGCATCCCAGAAAAAATCCCAGTCCGTTTGCAGCGATATCTGGTTCCAGCAATACATGAAAAACGCCGTACCGACGAGCCACCCGGCCCAGTTGGTCAGTTGCTCTTTGGTATCACGCAGGGCCCAGATTTTGGTGCCATTTGCAGTTTGTTTGATGGCCATTATTGTAACCTCGCCCGGATCAGGCCGGAGCTGTATTCCAACGCCATGACAATGACGATAATTGTAAGGATAATGGCCGCCGCCGTATCAAACTCGTAGCGGTCGAAGGCCGTGTTCAGAGTGGCACCGATGCCGCCGGCACCGACCAGTCCCAAAATTGCCGATTCCCGGAAATTGATATCGAGCCGGTAGATGGAGAGCCCGATCAGCCGTGGCATGACCTGCGGCTGAATGCCGTAGTTGATCCACTGCAGCCAGCTCGAGCCGGTGGCTTTGATGGCTTCCGCCTGGGATTTGTCCGTATCCTCAATGTCTTCCGCCAGCAGTTTCGACAGAAAACCGATGGTCGCAAAGGACAGGGTCAGGAACCCGGCCAACGGGCCAAAACCGAAGATCGCCACCAGCAGGATGGCAACGATGATTTCGTGCAGGGCCCGGGACAAAGCAATAATCGCCCGACACACAAGATAGACCGGCAGCGGCGAGATGTTGCGGGCCGCCCCCAAACCGATCGGGATGGATATGATGACGCCGGCAACGGTCGATGAAAAGGCCATGAGAATGCTTTCCAGCATGCCGTCGTAAATATCGTCCCAGCGATCGACGAAATTCGGGTTGGAGAAGGCCAGAATAAACTTTTTCCCGCGCTCCAGACCTTCGTATACCCGGCCCCAGTTGACATCTATCGTCGCATGGGCGGCAATCAGATAAACCACGGCACCGATAATCAGCGACCAGCGCAGGGTCGGGTTTGAGATGCTCGGCGGGCGTTTCCAGGTGCGTTGCGGCGTCGCCATGGTTTCGCTCATGGCAGGTCTTCGTCCTCATTCCCGTCATCATCATCATCGTCATCGACGTTTTCGATGGTCGCTTCCCAATCCTCTTCGCCGTAAATATCCGTCAGGACATCGGCGGTTAACTGATCGGGGGTGCCGTCGAACACCGTTTCGCCCAGTTTCAGGCCAATGATCCGCGGCACAAACATTTTCGCCAGGGCCACATCGTGAATATTGATAATCGCCGACAGGTCGCGCTCCGCGCATAGTTCGCAGATCAGGCGCATGATCTGGCGCGAGGTTTTCGGATCGAGCGACGCCGTTGGTTCATCGACCAGCAACAATTGCGGGTCCTGGATCAAAGCCCGGGCGATGCCGACCCGCTGGCGCTGGCCACCGGACAGTTCATCGGCCCGTTTGTCGGCCATATGATCGAGGCCGACCCGCTGCAACAGGCGAAAAGCCTCATCGATCGCCGATTGCGGGAATTTGCGTAAAAAACTACGCCAGAAACCGACATATCCTAATTGTCCGGACAGCACGTTTTCCATGACACTGAGGCGTTCCACCAGGGCATATTCCTGGAAGATCATGCCCATGCGGCGGCGTGCCCGGCGCAGCGCCGCCGAACTCAGGGCGGTCAGGTTTTCACCATCCAGTACGGCGCTGCCCGAGGTCGGCTCGACCAGCCGGTTGATCACCCGGATCAGGGTACTTTTGCCGGCCCCCGACGGGCCAATCAGGGCCAAAACCTGGCCCTTGGGAATTTCAAGATCGACACCGTTCAGGGCCAGATCGCCCGTCGGATATCGCTTCGTCAGCTGTTGCAGTTGAAGCATAAAAAACTCATTTAACTAAAAGAAAAAAAACGGCGCCCCCGGGTTCAGGGGGCGCCGGGCATGAGACTATTTGCAGGCGTAGGAGACGTTGTTGGCCGCGTCAATTTTGCGGATCACGTCCCAGAACTCCTTATAGGTCATTTCCAGGAACTTGCCTTCCTTGGACTTGGAAAATTCCTTTTCCAAGCTGGTGCCTTCCCATTTGAAGTTCAAAAAGGCGTTTTTGATTTTCGCTTTGAGTTCCGGCTTCAGGTCGTGGGCCACACCAAACCCGGTGGTCGGAAAGGTCTGCGACTTGTAAATCACCTTAACCTGATCGGCCTTGATTACGCCGCGCGAGATCATCCGCATTTTCACCGAGTTGGCAATCGACGCGGCCGGATAATCTTTGTTGGCCACACCCAAAATCGAATTGTCATGTTTGCCCGAGAAGGTCGGTGTGAAGTCCGTGTCCTGAACCATGTTAAATTCCGCCTTCAACAGGGCCGACGGGGCTTTAAATCCGGAGTTCGACGTCGGTGCGGTGAAGGCCAGGGTTTTGCCTCTGATGTCCTCAACTTTTTCGATGCCACTGCCCGGATAGGTCAGGATTTCCATCTCATAGCCAAAACTATTGTCCTTGCGGGCCATGATGACAAACGGGTTAAAACCGGCACAGTTGACGGCCAGCGGGTTGGAACCGGTGTTAAAACCGGCAATGTGCAGGCGACCCGAACGCATGGCTTCCAGTTCGGCGGCGTTCGACTGAACCGGGAAAAATTTGACATTTTTGCCGGTTTCTTTTTCCAGGTGGGTCAGGAAATCGGCCCAGGCGGTTTTATAGACGGCCGGGTCTTCGACCGGGGTATAGGCAAACACCAGGGTATCTGGGTCTTTCAGTTCGGCCGGGTCGGTCGGGGTGTCGGCAACCAGGTCGCCGTCGACGTCGCAATAGCGCACATCAAGGGTGCCGCGCGCGCACTCCGCCGCCTGGGCGGGCACCGACAGGGCCAGGCCGGCTAAGGCCAGGCCGGCGACAGCGAGGCCGGCCAGGTTGTATTTTTTTGCATTAAGCGTGAACTTCATTGGTGTTTCTCCCTGAGTAAACGGGTCCCTGTGGACCCATTGATCCTTTAAATTCTGGCCATGCGGGTCGTTTTTTAGACGCACCGCCGCCATATAACGGTTTTATGACACTTTTGTGACACCCGACACTAAACTGTAGGCAGGGCCTTTGGCAATTCACCATTTGCCGTCAGGCGGCCATTTGCCCGGGTTTTTCAGGGCGGCCATCAGCGCCGCGCCTTATTGCACGAATTTCCGCCAGGGGAGGCTTGACAGGAACGGCGGTAATGTTAGGTTGCGCCATCTTCCAGGGCCGCTTTAGCTCAGCTGGTAGAGCATCGCATTCGTAATGCGGGGGTCGGGTGTTCAAGTCACCCAAGCGGCACCATTTTTTCGTTTATTTATCAATATATTATGTTGTGCGTTGTGTTTTCATGTATGACTCGATTTTCTTTGGCTCACCTATGGGTCACCCTGAGACCAAAATTAGACAATAATTTTAAACCAATTTAGTGTGTTTTTTAATTAGAGCTAAATATATCGTATCCGTTTCTAAAACCAGGTCGATTAGGTGCTTTGAAGAGGTACAGGAGGCTGTATCGCAGCAAACAGAAACTGGCTATGCAAGCACTCATCACCGTTTAAAAATATCGGTATCAAAGGTACCTATAAAGGGGGGATTGACATCTCCCCATCGATCTAATCTGGCGATCCGCGAGCCACGACGTTTCGCTGCGCCGGCACAATGTAAAGAACTTGGCCCTTCTCGTCTGCAGAAAGGCTGTATCGATAGTGTGCTTGGCCGGGCTAACTCCGGAGCCTTTCGGCACGCCGTGGACGACGTCCGCCTGTCATTTCAGGCCCTGTTTTGTACAAGCATTCTGTTTAAAACGCACTTATCAACCAATCAAAACGTCCGGTTGATTGGAGAGCCTACGTCAACTGGTATGCTGGCGGCAGGGCGTCCAACGGACAATTTCTTCAGGTTTTAGCGACGATGTCGAATGCATCAACTCATCATGTTGCTGGACCATGGAAATTGTGGCCCCGGCATCCGGTTCACCGTTCGGCGCAACATATTTAAATGCGTGTCGGTCATACGGACCGGTCACTCTGGTACCACCTGGGGTGACAATATTTGGCCCATCAATCGACAAATGCTTAAGTCCATTGCACCACTCGCCGTCGATTTGATCGGCTTGCGCCGGTGCTGATATGAGAATGACCAACGCAGACACAAATGCGTACTTGATTTTAAATGACATCACCAATGTTCCCCGAACCGCTACAATCAATGATGAGCATACCATCGATAATGAGCATACCATCAATTGGCCGTAAGCCGGAAATCCGTCATCACCGTCGGCCGCACCTGTACCCAGGTCGCCATTGCCAACGGTCGGACGTTCCGAACAGCCAACCAAAAAGATGACCGCACAAAGGATTGCCCGGCAATTGCCGTGGCGCTGTCCTTACCAGGGGGCAGGTGTAGTCGATAGGCGGGAACGGGTGGCGCGTGAGCGCGGCTATGGTGATGGCATTGGTGTGGATAATGGTTCGAGCTACGCGGTCGTGCACGCGCTGGCCGGGCTTTTGATCACGGGGTGACGCTTTGCTTCATTGATCCGGGCAGGCCAACGCAAAACGCAGACATTGAAAGCTTCACTGGTCGGTTCCAAGATGAAGGCCTGAACCTGCACGGGTTGATCCGTCTGGCGGAAACCCAACGGATTATCGAAGAACGGCGAATTGATTACAACGACGAAAAGCCACACCGTTCATAGAAATACCAAACCCCGGAAATACCAAACCCCGGATGAGTTTGCCGGCAGCAGGCCCTTGCCATTCGCAACCCCTGTGTCCGGGACATAATGTCACCGATGGCTCAGGTCGGGCACTTCGCCGTTTCGCACGATTTTGTCTCGGCCAATAGATCGGCCGGCTGCCACCTCCCCGGGCGTTTTCGCAAATGCACAAATCAAATATACCGGATGCCTGGCGCAACACTCCGGCCACCCGCTTTGCGTATTGTATCTGACCCGCCGTTGCGCCATATTCGGTACACTTTTACGACAAACGGAAAAGCAAGAGAGTCCATGGAAAACATAGAAGGCCGGATGAGTTTTCAGGTTGTCGATATGACAGACAACCCGACCCCCGCGTTCGACGAGGTTCTCGAATATTGGCATCAAAAGCGCGGCGATGCCTTCGCCCCGGCATGGTTAGAAATTCAACTGATTGACCTGCCTGCCAAACTCCTGCCGAAATGTATCGTCGTTGATTTCGATGGTGCCGCAGGGCCCATTCGTTACCGATATTACGGAACCGCAATCGCCGATTTGCATGGGTACGAACTTACCAACCGGACAATTCAGGATATGCAGCCACCGGACTTTCGCGATCTGGTGATCACACAATATCGAATGGTTCAGGAAAAACGAATCCCGATGTTTTTTATTGCCCACTTTCCGTTTTTAACGGGCCGGCGCACCTACCAGTACCTACTCCGCCTGCCGCTTTCAAATGATGGCAAGACCGTTACCAATGTTTTATCCGTCCAGGACATCTCGGATCAAAGCAAACTCCTGAGCAAATATTATTCGCAAATGGATAATGGTTCCGACGCATAATCTTTTCCTTCTGAACACCGTGCGGATGCCCCATGACCCTGCTCCATGGCCAGGCTCTTTTTTGGATTGGATATTTTGTCGCCCGTCTTGCGGAAAATCCCAAAGGCCCGACAATTTTTACTCATGCCGATCTACATCCCCGCTTTTTCCTAATCTCCGCAGCAGACCGCAGGCCGGACTCTTTGACCCTTTGTTTTGCGGAGCCATTTCTCACATTTGTTACTATTAACAGAACATACAACTTTTTAGAATATTATGTTGTATTATTCAGATTAGAGTAGTAACTTAACGCCGTTGTTATTGGCCATTTACTAAGGTGGACGTGGATCACGAGCCATTTTTAGGTGGCAAATCAATTCAACGGGGGTGAGTCAGCTTATTGGGTTGGCTTTGGTATTTATCAGGGGGTTCCAAAATTAAATCACAAATGAAGTTGGATTCAGGTCGCATCAGGGCCAGATAACCACGCCAATGGAGTTCCCCAGTTTGAGTTGCGCGCTGCGCGAAGGGGGAAACTATGACCAATAAGCAAGCCGGTAAGAGTAAATCCAAAAAGGACACCGGAGAAAAATCGAACGAAAGCATTGCAGCGGCTGTTGATGTCAATCCAGTTGCTGTAGGCGGTGCATCCAATAACCTCAAACTTAAAGGCAGTCAGGGCGACGACAGGCTTGCCGGCGGTCTCGGTGACGATACCCTTGACGGCAAAGGCGGCAACGATGTCCTTGTCGGCGGGGCCGGTGATGATCGTATTAAGGGCGGTTCCGGTGATGATCTGATTTACGGCGGTGAGGGCAATGACCGAATTGATGGCGGAAGAGGTGCGGATACCCTTGAAGGCGGGGCCGGTGATGACCGTATCAAGGGTGGGGCCGGTGATGACCTGATTTACGGTGGTGAGGGCAATGACCGAATTGATGGCGGAAGTGGTGCGGATACCCTTGAAGGCGGGGCCGGTGATGACCGCATCAAGGGTGGCGCCGGCGACGATCATATTTTTGCCGGCGCAGGCAATGATTTCGTCGAAGGGGGTGAAGGGGGTGACATTGTTGCCGGTGGGTCCGGTAACGACATCGTCGAAGGAGGCGAAGGTGATGATACCGGCATCTACACGGTGCAGGATAATCTTAACGCCACTGACGTTTATGAGGGTGGCGAAGGCAACGATACACTGCAGCTTAACCTGACCTATGGCGAGGCCCTTGACGCGGATATTGCGGCTGATGTTGCTGGTTTTGCGCAGTATGTTGAAGCCACCGCTAACGAAGGTGGCGAGAGTGGCGAGGGTGGAGACGGCAGCGGGTACGATTTCTCTGCCCTGGGCCTGACGGCATCGGGCTGGGAGAACGTCGATGTCAACCTGATCAACACGGGGCCAAAAGCCAACGGCGATAGGGGTGAAACCGATGAAGACAAATCGATCACTATTGATGTCCTGTCCAACGATAGGGATACAGATCATCTGGATGTTCTGAGCGTAGTTCAGGCCTTCGTTTCATCGGGCGGTGGCAGCGCCACCAGTGTCAATAATCAAATCGTCTATGACCCGGGTCAGGATTTCCAGTATCTGGCCGTCGACGAGACGGCTGAGGTTGAAGTTTCTTATACAATTTCGGATATCGCCGGCGCGACCTCGACGGCGACAGTCCTCGTCACGGTCACGGGAAACAATGACGGCCCCGTTGCAATTGCCGATATCGGCACAACGGATGAAAATGCGTCCATCACCGTAGACGTTTTGGCTAATGATACGGATGTTGATCTCAGCGACACCCATACGGTCGACGCCGTCTCGGTTCCTGCCGGGCAGGGCACGGTAGCCATTGTCGGGAATCAGGTCAAATGGTCACCAGGTACGGATTTTGATTATTTGGCGGTTGGTGAGAGTGCAACTGTGATTGTTGCTTACACCATGTCGGATACCCATGATGTTGCCTCATCATCGTCGCTGATGTTGACAGTCACGGGTTCAAACGACGGACCGGTTGCGGCTGACGATCCAGACGTCGGGAGCCCTGAACCGCCCTCAACACCGGTCCCGGTAGGGGAAGAATTTCAGGTTAATACGACGACCAGCGGTGATCAGAGTATTCCTGCCATGGACACGGTGTCGGGTGGCGGTGTGGTTGTGGCTTGGTTTTCGGGCGGTGAAGTTCATGGCCAAAGATATGGTTCTGGCGGAACCCCGGCCGGTTCGGAATTCCGGATCGACAGCCGTGGGGCGGACGCTAACTCCTCGCTAGACGTTGCCGGCCTTTCCGGCGGCGGATTTGTCTCTTCCTGGAGTTCAACTGACGGCAGCGGCTTTGGCGTCTACGCGCAGCGCTTTGACGCGTCCGGAAACAAAACCGGCTCGGAGTTTTTAGTCAACACATCAACAAGTGGGCAGCAAATAAGCTCGGAAGTCACAGGCCTGTCGGATGGCGGGTTCATTGTCGTATGGCGCTCGCAACACTCAAGCAGTCCTTTGGATGTATTTGGCCAACGTTACGACTCCAACGGCGCGGCCATCGGTTCCGAGTTTGAACTCAGCACCAACAAGGCCAGCTATCAGCATGAGCCTTCGGTGACTGGGTTGAGCGGCGGCGGGTTTCTGGCAACCTGGACATCGGAAGCCCAAGACGGCAGTTTTGGCGGGGCCTATGGTCAGCTTTACGATTCGTCCAGCGACAAGGTTGGTTCGGAGTTCCAAGTCAACACTTACACGGCCAAGGGCCAGGGAGGAACGAAGGCCGTAGAGTTGGCGAACGGTAATTTCGTTGTGGTCTGGCATTCTCACTTTCAGGACGGCAGTGCGTTTGGTGTTTACGGTCGGGTTTATAATTCTGCAGGGAGCCAACTGACCTCTGAATTCCAGGTCAACACCTACACGACGGACTCACAACAAACGCCCAATGTGGGTGCCTTGGAAAGTGGTGGGTTTGTTGTGACATGGAATTCGACAGGTCAGGATGGCAGTTCCAGGGGTATTTACGGCCAGCGCTACGACTCGTCTGGCAATAGCGTCGGCTCAGAATTCCAGGTCAATACAACAACGTCAGGGGAGCAATATGCTGCAAATGTCGCCACCCAAAACGATGGGAGTTTCATGGTTGTCTGGCAATCTCTGGGTCAAGATGGATCTGGTTACGGTATTTACGGGCAAAGATTCGATGCAGGTGGAAACCCGGCCTCAGATCCGGCCTTGACCACTGAGGAAGGCACAGCCCTGGTCATCGATGACGCCTTCCTGCTGGCCAATGACACCGATATCGATGGCGACACGCTGACCATCACGGCGGTCGGAAATTCGGCGAAGGGTTCGGTGAGTCTGGACGGCACTGGTGATGTTGTATTCACCCCCGACGCTGGATTTTCGGGCGACACAACATTTGATTACACCATTGAAGATGGAAATGGCGGAACGGATACGGCGACGGTCACCGTAACTGTAAACGAAACGCCAATCCCTGAAGAAGGGCCAACTATCGTTGGTAATACGGGTATTGGCAAACTGGAAATCAGTAGGGATGTAATACCGACCGGGGATACTCAATTGGCCGGAGTTGTTAGCGAAGCGACGCTCACCTCGGACGACGGGATTATCGGCAACCAGGCAGGGTCAAGTGGCACGGCGACCGTATTCGACGACGGCCAATGGAACATTGACGGTGGCAACATGACCATTGGAAAATTCGGAACAGCTACACTGACCGTTTCGGCCGGTGGTCGGGTGATCATCGACAGTGGCAACCAGGATCCGAATGTCGCCGGTGATTTCCAGGATCTGGTTGTCGGCGCAAATGCCGGCGCCGTGGGGTCACTCACCATTTCCGGGACCGGATCCCTGGTCGAGACGCGGGGAACGCAAAATGCGACGCGTATCGGTCTCGATGGTGGCGACGGCACCTTGCTGGTGGAAGACGGCGGGACCCTGGAAACCCTCTTTTTTGAAGTCGGACGCAACGCGGGAAGTATCGGGAACGCAACGGTTACTGGCACCGGAACAACCCTGATTGTCTCCACCGAGAATGGAACCTTTCCCGCACCTGGCAACCAGGATTCGGGATTTGCCCGGGTCGGCCGCGATGGCGGTACGGGTACCCTGCGGATCCTAGACGGTGCGCGGATGGAAATTCGGGAAGGGGAAAACACCAATACGACGACGATGGCACCGGGTCTGCAATTGGGTCGAAACGGTTCTACAGGGGATGTCATTATTGACGGCCTGGGGTCGATGATCGCCCTGACCCAGCAAAACCCATCCACCGGGAATTCCGGTCCCGGTCTGCAATTGGGGCGCGCCGGAACCGGAAGTGGCACCGGTAATATGTCCGTCAGAAACGACGGCACAATGTTAATTCGAGGTGAAAACAGCACTATATCACTTGGCAGCCGTGAGGGAGGTGTGGGGAATTTAACTGTCGAAAGCGGTGGCCGGGCAATCGTCGACGGGACGACGGCGTTCGGCGGCATTACTATAGGGGATGCCGCGAATGCCTTTGGGTCGGTCTCGGTTTCCGGATCTGGTTCTAGCCTGTCGATTGCGGGTGTTGATGCCAATTTTGTCGTTGCCAATGAGGGCACGGGCACACTGATCGTGGAGGCCGGTGGTCTGGTCGAAGTGACTGCCACGGGGAACGCAAGCCAGTCCGGCAGCGCGAATGTAGGATTGGGAATACGCGGTGGCCATGCGGATGTTTCCGTTCAAAACGGGGGCGCCATCAACGTTACCGCAGACCAGTATTCACAGGTGGAACTATTGATCGGCTTGGGGGCAAGGAACGCCGTCCAGAGTAACGGAAATCTGACCGTTTCCAACGATGGAAGTGTCAATGTGGACGGCGCAGTGGCATCGCTTTCCATGGTAAATGGTTCTCTGAGCGTTCGAGAGGGCGGCAGCGTGACTGTTGGTAACGCCACCAGTGACACCACCGTCAACGTCGGTGCATGGAATTTCGGTGACGGCGTGACAACGGATGCGGGGGTAGAGATCGATGGTGTCGGTTCGAACTTGCAAATCCAGGGGGCATCTCTCGCATTCGATGTTGGTGGTGGCATTGATGCCAACGGAGAACTGGTGATCAAAAATGGCGCAGAGTTTGGCATCTCCGGAAACTATCCGATCCTCTATGTGGGAACGGAAGGGGCCTCGGGGCGACTGTCGGTGGAGAGTGGTGCCAGTGCGTCAATAACGTCGGTCCACGCGTATTCGGCTATGCATATCGGTGGCTGGAACGACGGCGTCGGTGTCCTCGACATTTCCGGTACGGGTTCTAATTTCACCACGTCGACTAAGCTTTTTGTCGGATTTGCGGCCGATGGGACGCTGAATGTGACAGATGGCGCGACTGCCAATGTGGAAGGGTATGGCGGACATGCGGGTGGCATCGGAATGTTCGCGTCGGGCTCGGGAAACGTCACTGTCGATGGCGGCGGTTCCCTACTGGCGTTCGGCGGGGCAATGAGTGTCGGCGAATCAGGGGTCGGTGTGATGTCTGTGCAAAATGGCGGCACTGTTAATGTTTCTGGTGGGCTCGAGGTTGCACAGCAAGGCGGTTCGTCCGGCGCACTGCACGTATCGGGACCGGGATCCGAGGTGAATGTTGGAAATTTCGCAATTGGCGTTGCCCAAGGCGGGACAGGAGTGCTGTCAATAAATGACGGGGGATTGGTGACCGCAGCTTCGGTCACGTTGTATGACGACAGTGTCATGTCTGGAAATGGCGGAACCATCGACGGCGTGTTCGCACTTAACGGCGGCACCATAGAAGTCGAATTGCGGGGTCCACAAGCTGGTGCGGTCAGTGGCGGTTACGACGTGCTAACTGTTACCGGAAATGCCCGGCTGAATGACGGTATTATTGATTTCACTTTTGCGGATGGTTTTGGACCGCAAGCGGGCGACAGCTTCCACTTCCTGACGACAGGCGGCGGCGCGGCGGGCAACCTGAACTCCTTGTCTTATGCGATTACCGGTCTGGCCGCTGATTTCTCGGCGGCCCCACTGCTGATTAATGGCGCAGGGGTTACCCTAACGGCGCAAACCGCCGGCACGTCTGAGGCGGACACGACGCTCTTCTTCGGCTCGGCGCGCAATGATACCTATGATGGCGGGGCCGGAGATGATGTGTTGCGAGGCGGGGGTGGCATTGATCGGCTTGCCGGCGGAATAGGCGATGATTTGTTTGTGTTTAAGGATGCCGACGGCAGCGACACCTTTACCGACTTCACAGTCGGGGCCGGCAGTGATGATGTCATCGATCTTACCGGTTCATCGGTTGCGTCGACGTTTGCTGACATACAGGCCCGCGCCAGCCAGATAGGCTCGGATACGGTGATAGATCTCGGTGGTGGTGACACGATCACGTTGGAAGGAGTCAACGTCAGCGAACTTCATGTGGACGATTTTAAGTTTACGGATCCCGGTACGGAGGTCTTCGTTAACCTTGGGTCTTCTGGCAATGACTACGTCAGTGGCATCGCACGGGATTCACATGGGAATGTGTTTCTTTCCGGATTTACGGAAGGAGTGCTCGGCTCAGGCGGAAATAATGGCGGCTTAGACCTCTTCGTTGCCAAGTATGACGCGGTCGGCAATGAAATCTGGGTCAAGCAGCTTGGAGGTACCTCCAATGACTATGCGATAGGCGGCGTTGTTGTCGATTCCGAGGACAATACCTATTTGATCGCTCTTAGCCAAGGTGACTTCAACGGCATTCCTAACATGGGAGGGAACGACGCTTTTCTAATTAAGTTTGATAACCATGGTAATCAAATCTGGACACAAAGCCTCGCCTCTTCGGGCCACGATACGCCTGCCGATATTGCCATTGACGCCAACGACAATGTTTTCGTCACCGGAGAGACTTATGGTTCTCTGGACGGTCAGCCGAACAGCGGTATCGACTGGTTCACAACGAAATTTACATCGGACGGCGACAAACTGTGGACACGGCTAACCCCTGGTCCTGGTTCAGGAGAAAACGAATCACCGCGAGGAATAACAACTGATGGTGACGGCAATGCCTATGTAATAGGCGCTTATGAAGTCAGTCATGGTTATGAGAACGCCTTTTTGGTCAAATATGATGCGGACGGTAACAAGCTTCTCGAGAAAAACCTCAACGGCTCCTATGGGCAGGGCCATGTGGCACTGGTTGACGGCAATGACCTCTACATGGGCAGCAACCAGGGTTTTGGGTCTGGCAATATTATTTTTGGCAAATACGACTTGGACGGCAATGCAGTTTGGACGCGCTATCATGACTTCGGTGGCAACGACCATCCGTGGAGTCTGGCGAAAGCGGCAGATGGCTCTATTTATGTCGCCGGCTATACCAACGGATGTCTTCCCGGAAACGTAAATGTTGGTGGCTACGACATCTTCCTTTTGAACTACGATACCAACGGCAATTTGCTGTCGTCTGAAACGATTGGTACAACTGCTGATGAGGCGCGGGGGGCTTTCGCGCCCCATATAACGTTTGCCGCGGATGGAACCCTCTATCTCGCCACCGATTCCAAGGGTGATTTGGGCGGTGATGCCAATCAAGGCGGTAGCGATGTTTTCCTGATGGTGCGTCCAGGTGAAGTCGAACCCGCCGGTCAAACCATCATTGGAACGAACGGTGATGATTTTCTGATCGGTACCAGTGGTAATGACACAATTGTCGGTCTCGCGGGTGATGATACGCTGGATGGTGGGGCTGGCAACGACACATTGTGGGGAGATAGTGAAAATATACTGTTCTCAGATAATTTCGAATATACCGACAGCCCATTAAATCATGGGTGGTCTGCCTTTGATTGGTCAACTCCCAGCCATGCCAATACAACCCTGATCCAAAACGATGAAGGATTTCGAAGCCTGCAACTGACTAATCCGGGCATTCAGTTAACTTACGATTTTGGTGAAACGAGTCTTTCTGATATCTCCTCAATTTCCATCAAGTTTTACGATGAAATGATTACGGGAAATAATTGGAACGTTGGTACGTACTTAAAATTTGATAGTAGCTCGACCGTCACCTACAATATGTGGTACAATCCCAGTAATTATCTCTATGGAAATTCAACCGGCCTGATCAATCAAGTCTCAAATATTAGCAGATCATTCGGATGGCATGAGTTTGAGTGGCGTGTCGATGGCGGATTTATAGATACTTACATTGATGGCACTTTGCAGGCAGATAATATTTTTTCCGCGACGACCCTGAGCAGCATCATGCTGCACGTGGATGAACCGTCTTCAGCAATTTTTGATGACCTGGTTGTTAAAGGTGTTACGGCTGGGGATGACCTGTTCGTATTTACGAACGGAAGTGGACAGGACACCATTCAGGATTTCACAGTCGGGGCCGGTTCCATGGATAGGATCGACCTTTCCGGATTTTCGACGGTACATAACTATGCGGACATCCAAGCGGTAGCCAGTCAAAGTGGTTCGGATACGCTAATCGACCTTGGCAGTGGCGACTCGATCACATTACTTGGTGTCAATGTGAATGATCTGCATCAGGACGATTTTATATTCTGACGGTCTGGACGGGGTTGTCAGACTAAATTGCCATGATCCGTCAGGACCCCGGTAATAAACGCCATGCGGTAAGTTGACGCCATTCTGACAAAGCAGAAGACCGGTTGCGTTTAAATGGTTGGCGATTACCGGGATGATGCTCATAAAACAAGTCTCCAACCCGTCGCCGTGAGAGGGGAAAACGGTTAAACATCCTCACCGCAAAAGGATTGATATGGGGTGCGGTCCTGGAGCAGCGGAAGGGGTTTATCAGGCTTGACGGTTGGGGATCCGAGTCTGCCGACGCACGCCAGGTTCTTCGGACAATTTGGTTGCCAGACAAATCTATTAGGGCGATGGTGGCCTTGTGCTAGGGTCAGGACCCGCTTGAAGAAAATAGCTGGTTAAGGAGGACTTTATCCGTGCGACCGTTTGAGGGCATTCGCGTCGTGGATCTGACGCACGTTTTGTCAGGTCCCTTTTGTACCTATCAACTGGCCCTGCTGGGCGCTGACGTCATCAAGATCGAGGAGCCGAGCCATGGCGACTATATGCGTCGCCGTGGATCCGACGAGGTCTTGCGTGACCGCCATATGGGCGATCATTTTCTTTCACAAAATGCAAACAAACGCTCACTGGCGATCGACCTCAAGGACCCGCGCGGGGCCCGTGTCGTGCAACGCCTTGCAATCCGGGCCGACGTGTTGGCGGAGAATTTTCGCCCCGGCGTCGCAACCGGCCTGGGGCTTGGTTACGAACAACTGGCCGCCAGCAATCGAAAGCTGATTTATCTCTCGCTGACGGCCTATGGCCAATGCGGCCCGCAGTCGCGGCGCGGTGCCTATGATAATGTTGTCCAGGCCGCCGCCGGGATGATGGCGGGGACCGGCACTGCCGGTTCGGGGCCACTGAAAACCGGCACACCGGTGCTCGATTACGCCAGCGGTGCGATGGCGGCGTTCGCTGTCGCGGCGGCGTTGTTTCAGCGTACCACAACAGATCAGGGGCAGTTCATCGATATGTCGATGCAGGATGCGGCAATGCTTCTCATGGGGACGGCGGTGATGAATGCGTTGCATGGCGGCAAGGCTCATAAGCCGCATGGCAATGATCATGCCCTGGCGGGCGCGAGTTGTTATGAAGCGGCCGATGGCCAGTTGATAATGCTTGGCTGCTGTACGCAAAAACAGTTCGAGCGCCTGTGTCACCTGCTTGATCGCGATGACCTTCGGATCGATCCGCGATTTTGCGACGTCAACAAACAAGACCCCTACCGTGACGACCTGGTTGCCGAACTTGCGGCCGTCCTGCGGAACCGTACGGCGGATCAATGGGAGGATCTCTTGGCCGACAGCGTGCCGGCGGCTCGCGTTCGCACCCTGGGCGAAGTGCTGGCGTCGGACCAGCTATCAAACCGGAACCTGTTACAATCCATCTCAGGTGTGGCGGGCCCAGACACCGAGATAGCGGTGCCGACGGCACCATTCTCTTTCGGCCATCACGGACCGCGTATCGATACCCCACCGCCGGTCCTTGGCCAACATTCGCTCGAAATTCTGGCCGAGGCCGGTCTTGATGACGTTGAAGCGACGACCCTGGTCCGGGACGGTGTTGTCGCCGTTGGCCGGCCGGCGACGAAAGGTAAGGTCTCATGAAAACAACCGGCCAACGACATGCGACGGTCATCGGTGCGGGCGTCGTCGGCATCAGCGCGGCGCTTTATTTGCAACGCCATGGGTTCACCGTCACGGTCATCGACCGCGGACCGCCCGGAGAAGGATGCTCGATGGGTAATGCCGGCATGTTGGGAACCGCATCGTGTGTGCCGGTCGCCCTGCCAGGCGTCCTGGCCAAGGTGCCAAAAATGTTGTTGCCGGATGGTCCGCTAAAACTGCATTGGGCGTTGTTGCCGAGACTGATACCGTGGCTGTTGCGGTTCGTTGCGGCAGCGCGACCGGCACGTGTGGCGGAGATTTCCGACGCGATGCATGCCTTGCAAGCCGACCTGCTCGACGCCCATCTCGAGTTGCTCGGTGATGCCAAACGTACGGATCTTGTGCAAAAACGCGGTAAACTTCATCTCTATGAAACCGCCAGCCAGTATCACGGTGCGGCGCCGGCACGGGCCTTGCAAACCGACCATGGCATCGCTTTCGACGAGCTCGACGGCACCGCCGTGCGGCAGCTTGTTCCGGAGATTGTTGGCGCGATGCATGGCGCCACCTTCTATCCCGACGTTTGCCACTGTACCGATCCCCTGGCGATGGTTCGTGCCTACGCCGAACTGTTTGTCCGGCGCGGCGGCGACCTCCGACGCGAACAGGTGCGCGGCTTCGAAATCGGTACCGATGGCCCTGACTGGGTTGTCACCGACGCCGGTCGCCACGCCGTATCAACTGTCGTCATTGCGGCCGGCGCGTGGTCCGGCAAACTGGTCCGGCAATTTGGCGCGAAGGTGCCCATCGAATCGCAGCGTGGATACCATGTGATGTTGCCTCGACCGGGTATTTCCCTGTCCGTGCCGATCAAGGCGGAAGGTCGTGGAATCATTTTGACGCCAATGGATGGCGGCCTCCGGATTACCGGGATAGCCGAATTTGGCGGCCTGGATGCACCGCCGGATCGACGGCGATATCGAACCCTCTTGACACACGCGCGCGCTTTGATACCCGGCCTTGTCACGGAAGATATGACGGAGTGGATGGGGCACCGTCCATCGACGCCCGATTCGTTGCCTGTCATTGATCGTTCGGCGCGCTTTGCCGGGGTTCACTACGCTTTCGGACACGGTCATTTTGGCTTGGGTCTTGGCGCGATCAGTGGCCGCCTGGTCGCCGACCTGGCCGCCGATATTCCGACATCGATAAATCTCCAGCCTTATCGCATCTCGCGTTTCGCACCTTTCTGAAGCAAATAAATCATAAGGCGTTATTCGGTCAATTAAGAATTGGGGTCAGGCTTTAAGGGGTTGGGCAATACCCCGTCCTGACCTGAACAGATCGTCTTGACCTCAATAGATCATAAGGTGTTAAATGCAGTATACAGTCGACAGGAATCAGATTTGATGTTCAAACGAATAGATTCGACGGTCAAAAGATCCTCTCCAGCGACGATGCTCGTTGATGGCAAACCTGTTGCCGCCTACGCCGGAGAAAGTGTCGCCGTCGCCCTTGCGGCGGCGGGAATTCTGCACTTGAGGAATAGTCCGGCGCAGAATGATCCGCGCGGTGCCTTCTGTCTCATGGGGGTATGCCAGGAATGCAAGGTGCACGTCGATGGGCGAACGGTCACCGCCTGTCAGGAGAAGGTTTTTGACGGGATCAGGATCAACTTGGGGCGGACCCCATGACGGAGTTTGACCTCATCGTCATCGGTGCCGGGCCGGCTGGCGCGAATGCCGCGCTGGTCGCCGCCGAGGCGGGCGTCAAGGTCGCGGTGGTCGACGAAGCCCCGGCCGCCGGTGGTCAGGTATACCGCGCCCCACCGGACGAGTTCGATGTTTCAGATGTGGCCGCCCTGGGCCCGGATTTTGCCACGGGCCAAGCCTTGCGGGAGGCCCTCGCACGCAGTGCTGCCGAGCGGTTGTTTGGCCACCGGGTATGGATGGTTTCGCCCGGCTTCAATGTCGACGCGGTTGGCCCGGACGGGCCAATAACCCTGCAGGCCCCCCACCTTATTGTTGGCGCAGGAACCTACGAGCGCCTGATGCCGTTTCCCAATTGGACCCAACCCGGCGTGATTGGCCTGGCAGCGGCGACCATTTTGCTGAAATGCCATCAGATGCTGCCCGGAGAACGCACCGTCGTCGCTGGTGTCGGGCCGCTGGTCGCAGCGGTCGCGGCGGCTATCGTCAAGGGTGGCGGGCGACCGGCCGCTGTGGTTGATCTGTCGAGTCCGGCTGATTGGTTGAAGGCCCTGCCGGCGATGGCGTCGCGACCGGATCTGCTGAAGCGTGGCGTTGGCTGGCTCCGCCAGGTGCGGGCGAAAGGTGTCCCCATTTTATGCCGCCACACGGTGGTGCGGGCGAGCGGTGGCGCGGTCGTATCCGGTATCGACGTCGCTCCGGTCGACGCCAACTGGCGTCCCCGTGCCGATGGTCACCAACATTTTGACGCGGATTCCCTGACCATCGGCCATGGTTTGGTGCCGGCAACGGATATTTCACGGCTGCTCGGCGCGGACCACAATTATGTGGCCGCTGCGGGGGGTTGGGTGCCGGTACGCGATCCGAATTTTGCAACGAACCTGCCTGGGCTTTCGGTGGTCGGCGATGGCGGCGGAATTGTCGGTGCCGCTGCGTCGGCCCTGCAAGGTCGGCAGGCCGGATTGAGCGTGGCACGCCATTTAGGGCGCTTGAGTGCGACCGAATTCGTCGATCAGGCGGCCCGATTGTCAAAGGCCTTGCGCCGTGCTGAAAATTTCGGATCTTCTATGGCCGCCATGATGGCCTTGCGGCCGGGTCTGCTCGAGGCGGCCGACAGCGAGACCGTGATCTGCCGCTGCGAAGACGTGACGCGCGCTGATATCGAGGCCGCACTTGCGGCCGGGGCGCGGGAAGTCAACCAACTGAAATCCTGGACACGCTGTGGCATGGGGCCTTGCCAGGGTCGGATGTGTGGTGAGGCGGCGGCAACCTTGGTCGCCGCCCATGCCGGTGGTCGCCGAAAGGCCGGCATCTGGACGGCACGGGTACCGTTGCGGCCGCTGCCCATGGAAACCCTGACGGGTGATTATGTATATGACGACATCCCGAAACGCGCCCCGGCCCCCGCTTAATTCGGGCCCCGGCTAAAGGAGGCACAGACAATGCTTGAACTGAAAGGGGTGATCCCCGCCCTGACATTGCCATTTCACGAAGATGAGTCCCTCGACCTTGATGGTTATCGCAGGCTCATCGATCAGGTCCTTGACGACGGCGTGCACGGGATCCTGGCGAACGGCTGTACCGGTGAATCGTGGGCGATAGACGATGATGAGCGCATGCAGGTGTTCAGGGCGAGCGTCGAACAGGTCAACGGTCGGGTTCCCGTTGTTGCTGGATGCGGTGCCATGTTGACCCGCCATGCGATCGGCAAGGTGCATCAGGCGATGGAGGCCGGCTGCGATGCTGTGATGATCCAGCCGCCGTGGTACGTCATGCCGGGAGAGGACGAAATCTACGACTATTACAAAGCCATCATCGCCGCCAGTTCGTTGCCGGTAATGCTGTACAACATTCCGCGAAGGACCGGCATCAACATGAGTGTGGATCTGGTTGATCGCCTGGCCGACGAACCCAAAGTCATCGCCCTGAAGGAAAGCTCAAAGGATTGGTTGGTGCTGTCGGCGATGATCCGCCGTGTGCGTGACCGTATTAACGTCTTTGCCGGTTATGCCAGCCTGCTCGGTATGGCGGCGATCAGTGAAGGTGCCGTCGGTTACGTCGATTCAACGACGCCTGTGGTCGGGCGCTTGTCTATCGATTTTTATGAGGCCTGTGTAAACGGCGACCGGGAAACGGCGCGACGCCTGCAAGCCGTCTTGGCTAAGCTCAATTTTTTTGGTTCCGGGACTTTCCCGGCAACGGTGAAAACCGCCCTTGACCTGCTTGGCCGACCCGGCGGGTTTCCACGGGAACCGATCAAACCGTTGACGGCGCAGCAACGCAACGACGTGCGCGGGTTGCTGATCGACGCGGGACTGCTCGAGCGCAACACCGGGGATAAGGCGGCAGAATAATATGAGGCTGGTTCAATGAGCGCGCCGACTTATGACATGGTCACGGTCGGCGGCGGCCTTATGGGTTGCATCACGTCCTGGCATTTGGCTGACGCTGGAATGAAAGTGGCGGTGGTTGAGCGCGACGGTTTGTGTATGGCTGCATCCGGTGTGAACGCCGGCACTTTGGCGATCCAGATCAAGCGCGCCGCTCTGGTGCCCTATGCCATGCGCGCGTGGGAGCTTTGGCGGACCATGGCAGATCGCTTCGGCGTCGATATCGGTTTTCGCAAAAAGGGCGGTCTGACCTTGGCATTTACCGATGAAGAGGCGGCGATGATGGAGGTGCGAATGACCGAACGGCGCGCTGCCGGCGCGCCAATTGAGTTTATGAACGGCTCAGCAATCAGCAATATCGAACCGGGAATCGCAACTGACCGGGTTGTTCTCGCGTCCTATTGTCCGCTGGATGGCTATGCAAATTCGTCGATTGCCGGACGGCTGTACCGCCAGGCTTTGCTCGATGCCGGTGTGACGCTGTTCGAGAATTCTCCGGTGACGTCTATTGCGCGGGAAACGACCGAATTCGTCGTTTCTTTTGGTCCCGGCAGGAAGCTTCGGGCAAAGCGTATCGTACTTGCCGGCGGCGCATGGATGAAGCAGCTAGCAGGTTTCCTTGGCGTCGATTTACCAATCGGTTATCGCGTCAATCAGGTTGCGGTCACTGAGCGCATGCCACCCATCGTCGACACGGTCATCGGTGTTTCCAGCGGACTGCTTACCCTGAAGCAATCGGCCAACGGAACCGTGTTGATCGGCGGCGGTTGGCAGGGCATCGGTGATCTGGGCCGCGGCGGTTACCAGGTGGTGCCGGACAATCTTATCGGCAATATGCGCCTGGCGCAGTATGCAGCGCCAGCCCTTGCGGCGGCTCGGATCGTCAGAGTCTGGATGGGTCTCGAGGGTCACGTCCCCGATATGATGCCGCTGGTTGG
>JAJFII010000074.1 GCA_021775095.1 Rhodospirillales bacterium | reverse complement strand
TCATGATTTTGCGATCCTGATCGTCCCGCCAACTTCAAGAAAGATTATGGGCAAAAGCTGTCAGAATCTGAAATGAATAATTCTGAAAGCGTTTTGGCGACGCCCTATGGCACAAATGATGGCACGCACAGATTGGGGATCGCCCCCGAACACCACAGGTAAGGAGAATTTAAAATGCCTCGTTTAAATGCCGTAGATCCGTCAACCGCCAGCGGTGAAACCAAGGAGTTGCTTGACGCCGTGCAAAGCAAAATCGGAATGGTTCCGAACGTGCTGCGGACCCTGGCAAGCTCACCCGTTGCCCTTAAATCTTACCTCGCCGTCAGCGAGGCGCTTTCCGGCGGTACATTCGATCCGAAGACACGTGAAGCCATTGCACTCACGGTCGCTGGTGCCAATGATTGTTCCTATTGTGCCTCGGCGCATACGGCCCTCTCAAAATCTCTCAATGTTGACACCGATGAAATTACAGCGCGTCTGTTGGGCAGGTCGGGTGATCCGGCCCTCAACGCGCTCTTGGTGTTTGCCCGCAAGATTGTTGATAAGCGCGGTTTCATTGACGACGCCGATCTCAACACTGTGCGCGCTGCTGGGCATAGTGAAAGCGCAATCGTTGAAGTCGTCGCCAATGTTACCGCGAATTTTCTCACCAATTACATCAATCATATGGCTGAAACGGAAATTGATTTTCCTGCAATTGATCTCGTTCAAACCCGTGCGGCCTAGCGAACGGGCCGTGGCGATATCAGGAGACATTTAATGACCCCTGGCTGGCACTTGTTGTCCCCCCTTCTCCCTGACAAGTGGTTACCAGCCCAACCTCGGCGGTGCACCCGTCACGCAAGTAACTGCCCCTTGCGGACAGGCTCAAATTCAATGAGTTCCTTATTTCAAAAAGGCATGCACCGCCATTTTCTTTCCCGTCTCCTAAGCGAGAGACCCCGATCCCCTACAAATCAGGAGAAAATGATGCCCGCAAATATCACCACCAAAGGAGTCCATCACGTTGGCTTGACTGTGCCAAATTTAAAAATCACGCTAGCCTTCTTTATGGACGTGCTGGCATTCGAAACCGTTGGTGAAAAACCAGACTATCCGGCCGTTTTCCTGAGCGACGGCACGACCATGGTCACCTTATGGCAGGCCAAGGGTCCCGCAAAAACGATACCCTTTGATCGTCACAATGTGGTTGGCCTGCATCATCTTGCCCTGATTGTTGATGGTAACGACGTTTTACACGAACTCCATGAACGACTTGTTCTCGAAGACGCTGTAATTATCGAGTTTGCACCAGAACCGCTCGGCGGTGGTCTGACCCAACATATGATGTGCTTCATTCCAGGCGGTATCCGTCTTGAGTTTATAGCACCTGTCGCGTGATAGACATTTCAGGAGAAAAGTCATGATTGCCTTAAAGAAATTATGGATTTCAGCTACGTTGTTAAGTTTATTGATGGCAGGGTCCGTCGTTGGAGAAACTGCCGAACCTTTTGCCGATGGTGTGGTCAACACTACGGGCGCGATTCAGGTGCCCAAAAACTTCCGTGCCACCTATATTCTGCTCGGCGCGTGGTCGGTTAAAAGTGCCGATCCCAACGGCGTTGGTCTTCACCTTGTCTACGCCCCGCCGGATGTCGTTGGCTCATACAGAATCACGGGTTTGTTTCCGGATGGCTCGGTTCTTGTCAAGGAACTGTTCAATGGTCACACCGACGAACTGACGACCGGGATCGCTACCCGAGCCGCCGAGACCGTGGGATATTTTGTCATGGTCAAGGATGACAAAGTCCGGTTTCCCAACAACCCGTTATGGGGTGACGGTTGGAGTTGGTCATTTTTTACGGCTAAGGATCGGGATCAGACAACCAGTACTGAGTATCGACAAGACTGTCTTGGATGCCAGGAGCCGGCCCGCAAAACAGGTCTCGTCTATACAGAAGGATATCCGGTAATTAGAGCATTTCCGGGGTCATATGACGCACTCTGACCCGTTTCTTTTATTTTGTGACCAGGAGGGCATCGCATCGCGATGCGGTGTATCGGGTAAGAGGCGCGACGCTGTCACGGAATAAAAGAACAGGGCCTTCGGTGGGGTATAACGGCCCGTCGGTGGCGTTACATTCCTTGCCCGATGCTTGGCATCGCGCTGCGGACCGCGCCTAACTGATCGAACCGTTCTACTCCATCAGAGTGCGTCATATGACCCCGGAAGTGCTCTAGCGACTAGGGCGGATTGATCCGCGACTATGCAAAATTTGATTATGAGGAAATGTACAATGGAAACGTTTAACGGAAAAATTGCCATCATCACTGGCGGTAGCACAGGGATCGGCCTGGCGACGGCCCATCGCTTCATCTTGGAAGGTGCCCGTGTTGTGATCACTGGCCGCAATCAGGACGCTCTGGATGCCGCCGTTGACGCGCTCGGTGAGAGGGCCGTGGGTGTACAGGGCAGTGTTGCCAATCTGGCAGATATCGACAACCTGTACGCTCGCATCAAGGACCAGTTCGGACGTATCGATGTGTTGTTTGCCAATGCAGGAATTGCGCCGTTCGTTGCCGTAGACGCGGTTACTGAAGCGCACTTCGATAGCGTGTTCGCGATCAACGTTCGAGGACTCTTCTTCACCGTACAAAAAGCACTACCGCTTTTGCCTGACGGCGCGGCGGTCATTCTAAACGCCTCCGTCGTCGCCCACTCAGGACTGCCAAATACGAGCGTGTATTCGGCGACAAAAGCGGCTGTTCGTTCGTTTGGGCGTACGCTGGCGGCTGAACTGTCACCCCGCGGCATACGGGTCAATGTCGTCAGCCCCGGTCTCATCCAAACATCCTTATGGGACAAAGTCGGCTTGAGCCAAGAAGAAGTCGCAGCCTTTGGAGATCAGGTCGTCCAGCAGACTCCACTTGGCCGTCCTGGCCGGGCCACTGAAATCGCTGCCACTGTGGCCTTTCTGGCGTCAGATGACGCGAGCTACTTCACCGGTGCCGAGTTGGTCGCCGACGGCGGCATGATCCAGGTCTAGACAAAATGCAAGACAATCATTGGGGAGTGAAATTCATGAACATCCCATCAACGCAAACGAGCGACCATGTCGCAATTACCGATGTCGTACAACAATACATTGACGGCGCTAAGTCCGGTCGTAGCAAAGACATGAAATCAGCGTTTCATGACGACGCGACAATATTTGGTTATATCGGCGACGACTTGGTCGCCGGCCCCATTCAAGACCTTTTTGATTGGAATGAAGCCAATGGCCCGGCGAGCGGGCTAAAAACCCGAATTGCCAACATTGATCTTGCGGCCACGGTTGCCACAGTCAGGCTTGAGCTAGAAAACTGGGCCGGTCATCGGTTCACCGATCTGTTTACTTTACTTAAAACTGAAAGTGAATGGAAGATTACCAACAAAGTCTTTCACCTGCACCGCCAATAGGGGCGTCTTTAAATGCGTTCTGTTGAACCATAAATGCGTTCTGTTGAACCATTTCTGACATCATTTTTAATAGGATCGTTCGCATTCAGTCCCATCATTTGGGTTCCGAACAAAGCTTTTGAGGGAGATTATAAAATGGAATTACGTCCGACTGCTATGGTTATTGCTGATATCAGCGGTTACACCAAATTTATGAGCCTTCACCGCATTTCATTGCTTCATGCAGAGGTGATTATTACCGACCTTCTTGAAGTGGTAACAAACTCAGTAAAATTTCCATTGAAACTGAACAGGTTAGAAGGCGACGCAGCATTTCTTTATTGCGATGAACTTGGCGATAACCCCAGGGAAGCCATTAACGACATCGCGAAGCAGATCGTTACGATGATGCAAGAATTCACTGACAAACACCGAAGTATGTTAGAGAAGAGTATCGGCGGTTGCCTGTGTGATGCATGCCAGCACATTGATGTATTGAGACTGAAGGCATTTGCTCATTTTGGCGACGTGGTCATCAAGGTCGCAAACGGCTCGATTGAACTTGGTGGCGAAGCGCCCATTGTAATCCATCGGATGACCAAGAACAGCGTCAATTCCGACGAATACGTCATGGCCTCTGCCGATTTTTGTGTTTTTCTTGATGTGCCGATTTATCCGCACGAGGAACGTGGAACCGAGCGTTACGAATTGATCGGTAACATCGAGTACGTCGCTTATTTTCCTGAACCCCGTATGCTCGATGTTGCACATGTTGCGCGCCTGACACGGCTTACAGGAATTATTGAAGCCATTAGGCTGTTTGCACGAGCTTTGTTTTTGCGCGTTCATTTTTCAAAAATGCCTTTTAAAAAATGACCGAACTGAGTCCAACACGAGCGGAACCCAGGGTGCAATTTTTAAGGAATCGGTCCAGAATTGAAATTGGTGAGAGTTGAAAGGAGTGCATTCGATGCAAGACGATTTGGCGATTGAGGAGTCCCCATTCCATGCCGGTGAACAGGATGTTCAAGCGCGCCTGGGCGTTCGTGAAATCGAGGACTGGGCGCGCAAAGTTGTTCGCCCGTTCATGCCCCAACAACATCGTGACTTTCATACTTCGCTTCCGTTTTTGGTTGCAGCAGCTCTCGACACGCAGGGCCGTCCTTGGGTGACCCTGCTCGTGGGGCCCGACGGTTTTATCACATCGCCCGATCCCCGGTCCCTGGTCCTGAAGGGAGTTAAGCTTATAGGTGATCCGTTGGAAGCCTCCCTATCGTCAGGAGCACACTTGGGATTACTCGGTATAGATCTGACTTCTCGCCGACGGAATCGCATCAATGGACGGGTCCGTGAAGACGGCGAAAATCGACTGATCTTCGATGTCGATCAGGCCTTCGGCAACTGCCCCCAGTACATTCGGGAACGCGAGTGGACGCGGCTCGAAGATGCGTCGGTTGGCACCAACGAAACGTATGATCGAATAACTCAGGATCAGCAAAACTGGGTCACTTCTGCGGACACGTTTTTTATTGCCAGTGGTCATGTTGGTGACGGCAAGAGTCCGACATTTGGCATGGATGCGTCCCATCGCGGCGGCGAACCCGGGTTCGTCCAGGTGATTGACGAAACCCGGATCCAATTCCCTGATTTTGCCGGCAACAATCACTTCAATACACTCGGAAACATCGTCCTCAATCCAAAAATCGGATTTCTGTTCGTCGATTTTCCGACAGGTAGCCTGTTGCAGTTAACAGGGCGCGCCTCCATCGACTGGGATTCTGAGGCCGTGGCGAGACTACCAGGCGCCAGGCGCATCGTGACATTCGACATCGAGGAAGTTCATGAACGTCGCTCCGCCGTCCCGTTGCGATGGCAGAAGAGCGCGGACTTCGTACGCTCCTTGCGACTGATTGAAAAGAAGCCTGAAAGCGAAGACATCACTTCCTTCATTTTCGCAGCGCGGGACGGCGCGCCCCTGCCCATTTTCGAAGCGGGTCAATATCTGCCAATTGAATTGGCGGTACCGGGTATCGGCGGACCAGTCAGCCGAACCTATTCACTGTCTGGTCCACCGGGTACGGATCGTTATCGCATTTCCGTCAAACGGGAATCCTTGGGGATTGCGTCCCGCCATCTTCACGATGAACTGAATGTCGGTGCCATCATCGATGCCCGCCGCCCATCGGGGGAGGACCTGATGCTACCCTGTATCCAATGTCCCGTGGTACTGATCAGTGCCGGTGTCGGAATTACGCCCATGATGTCCCTCCTCCACGCCTTAGCCGAAGAGGGTGGCGAGCGTCCCGTGTGGTTTATTCATGGTGCCCGCGATGGTACCCGTCACATCATGGCAAAGGAAACGAGGGAGCTCGCAGCCCGCAGGATGAACGTTCAATTGCATTTCGCCTACAGCAAACCGAACGACGACGACGAACCTGGTAGAGATTTTGACAGTAAAGGACGCGTCACGGGGGAACTCGTCACGCATCTCGTAAACACGCCCGACGCGCATTATTTGCTTTGTGGGCCAACGGCATTCATGACCGACGTCCAAGACGTATTGGAACGCATCGGCGTTGCCCCGGAACACATACATACTGAATCGTTCGGCCCGAAAGGTTGATGACAATCGAGAACCGCTCCTGTTAAGACAATCCCGCATCCTGTAATTCAGTTACCAGTTCTGCCAGAAATTCTTTGCTTCGATAGGGTTGTCCGGCGGCAAACTGGGAGACCGTGAAAATCGGATCAATATGGAGAATTTCCTGGGTCAGAGAAGCCGCCGTTTCTGCCTGGTTATTGCGGCTCGCAAGGCTGGCCAGTACAAGCCGTGCCATCAAATCATCTGGATTTGTTGCGATTGCAGATTTGGCCGCCGAAATCGCCAGGACATGATCGCCCTTGGCCCGGTAAATGTTTGCCAGAATGGTCGTAAACAATGATGGATGAATGGGTGAATATCGTATAGCGAGTTTGATATGCCGCAGCGCGCCGTCCTGATCACCACAATAGTGCAGAACATTGGCGTAATAACCATTGGCATGGGTGCAATTGGGCCGGTTTGAGATTGCCAACTTGCCTGCTGCCAATGCCGCGTCGAAGTTTTGATCAAGGAGATGGAGATGGCATAACACCGTTTGCGCCTGACCGTCGCAATCGAGTAACGCGACACTTTTCTCCGACCATTGTTTTGCCAAACGAACGGATTGGTCGCGCGGGTTATTCCAGCCCCTTTGAAAATTATACCAGTGGGTCAGGGCAGCCCAGGTTGGTCCTACGGATGCTTCCGGATGTAGTTTTGCAACCAACTCGAAATGCCTGAGGGCTTCGACTAAAGAAGCCGAATCCATTTTTAAGAATGCATGCATGCCACGATATAGGGTTTCCAGCGACCGCAGATCCTTCAATGTCCTATGCCAGACCTTTGCGGGCTCACCCGCTACCAAATTGACATTGATGGCGGTCAATACGTGCCCGGTGATCTCGTCGAGCACGGCAAAGGCATCATCCATTTGTCGGTCATATTTCTCCGTCCAAATGATTTTACTGTCGATCCCGTCGGTCAAAACTGTGGAAATGCGTAGGGTGGCACCGGCGCGCCGGACGCTTCCTTCCAAGACGAATCGCACCCCCATGTCGGATGCCACCTGTTCAGCCGATTTGCCTTGTTGTGCGCTCGCACTGCCGAACGCAATGAGAAAACTACCTGAGACCTTTACCAGGGCATTCTGTATATCCAAACGCAATCCGTCCACCAGATAATCCTGATCGTCATCGCCGGTCATGTTCTTGAACGGCATAACAATTATCGAAGGTCGGCTCGGTTCTGATAATTGATTTGTTTCTGTCGCAGATGCCGATGAACCGACAAAATCGATGCGAAAGACTTGCAGTGGTTTTGAAACATGCTTAACCGTAAATTCCCCCATATCGATAAACGGATAATCGACCCGGTTGATAACCTGATCGTACACCCCTCGGGTAATGCATATGCCGCCAGGTTCAGCCAGGGCTTCAATACGGGCAGCAATGTTGACGCCTTCACCGTGTATATCTTCGCCGTCATCGATAATGTCACCGAGGTTGACGCCCATACGAAAACTGAGAGGATTGCTGGCCAGGGCTTGTTGCAAGGCCGCGGCACCGTTTACCGCATCCTGCACCGTGTGAAACTCTGCGAGGAATCCATCACCTGTATGCTTTACGATTTTCCCACAAAAGGCGGAAATTGTTGGATCAATGATTTCACAACGGGCGCTTTTCCAGGCGGCAACTGTACCATCGGTATCGTTCTCCATGAGGCGGGTGTAGGCGACGACATCTGCTACGAGTATGGCCGACAGACGCCTTTGGTCTCGATTATCCGTCATAAGTCAGAACCTCCGCCTGCGCCCAATAGGCGACTGTACCCGACCAAACTTGATCAGGCTATTCAATTTCGGCGCGGTTTGCTGGAAGCCGGATAAACGAAATCTACCCATGTCCGTTTCTGTTAAGGCGTGTCGGACACTTGCGGTATCTCGGTGACGGGCACGGACGGCAGGTGTTGGACAAACCTCAGGCGCGGAAACTGCAGAAAATTCAGGCTCGGTATTTTGGTTTGCTCAGGCTGTGAGTATCTGAAGGTTGGGCCATACAGGCTCCACTGAGGGCGGCCCAATACTTGAACACGGGGGCCGCTTCCAGAAGATCTACGACGTCCCGTGGGCTGAGCACGACGGGTAACCCACGAGGCTCATATACCGTGGTCATACCGACGTTCGCATCACCGCGTTCCAGCGTCGCGCTCAAGAAAAACCGCACCGCCGAAACTACGGCGTTCATGGAGCTTGCCGACGCCCCGCTTGATCTCATATAAAGTGGACAGTGGCGCATGGCTTTCGCATCCGCCCGGTCGAGGCAACATCCCAGAAAAGCCGTAAAATTCTTGACCGTTGCAAGATACCAGCGCTGCATGCTCGGCGCAATGTCCCGCACCGTCATGCCGTCGATCATACGCTGATGCGACGGGCCAATGGCCACGCGCGTTATCGTTCTCTCATGAAGCGCGAACACGAAATACCGCGTGTACGGTTTAGGTCTTCGACGTCACCTGGACTCGTTTCACTTGGCCGATATATCGCCACTCTGGATACTTACGGCATTGTTTATCGCCTGAAGTTGGTACATTTCGGATCGGGAGATTAAACGCAGACGTGCTAGCATTCTTGCCGCTGAACCGACCGAATGATTGAAAGGGCCTGACTACATTTGTCAGGCCCACAAACGGAAATACCAAATTTACTATGGAGTAAGATCGAGTGCCTCAACAACTTGCTCATAGGGCAGGCCCGCATCATCGTTCAGGCGCTTTACGTCTGCTTCTGAACCCGCTTCGAACAGACACATGCATCTTCCGTCTTCGGGGGCAAAGGTTGAGCGAATATAACTTATTTCCGATCCGGCAGCCTTCATTTCCGCCGCTTTGCGGATCGCCGCTTTCTGTGCGCTGCCGAGATCATCCATGCTAATTCCCTTGAGGTTGCGTTCTACCATATACGTACCCATTTTCCATTCTCCTAGTCGGTTAATAACCGAATTATAAAAGTCCGATATCAAGCCAAATGGAACGACCAATTGCTTATCGATTAATAACTTATGGTTATCATAATATCGGGTATGCTGTTGGGAGCGCTGGTATTACGAGAGAGAGATAACGATGGAGATGTCTCAGATCAGATACGTCTTGGCTGCGGCAAAGACGCTGAATTTCACCAAGGCGGCAGCTGAATGCAACGTTTCACAACCTGCCTTAACGAAAGCCATCAAGACCCTGGAAGCGGACTTCGGAGCACCACTTTTCCATCGTGAGAGTAAACGAATTTTGCTCAGCGAATTTGGCCAAACGATGTTACCTCATCTGAAGCACATTCTCGACGAGGCCCAGGTCGCCCGGACACTTGCCGACAATTTCAGGCTGCTGAGCCAGGTTCCTGTCCGTATCGGAATCATGTCGACGATTGGTCATGTGCGTCTGTCGCGATTTTTAGCGAAGTTTCAGCGCGAGTATGACGGAGTCGAAGTCGCTGTGACCGAAGCGGGAGTCGTTGACTTGAGAACCGCCCTCGACGAAAGCGAAATTGACATCGCAATCATGAATGCCTCGGACGACATTGGGGATACGTTTCATATTCACAATCTTTACGACGAGCGGTATGTGGTCATATTTCCTCCGGAGCACAGACTGGGTACGATGAATGCGATCAAATTGGCTGACCTGTCTGGCGAACCCTATGTCGACAGGTTGGCATGCGAATTGCGCGAGATGGTCGTTAACGTTTGTAAGGATAGGGAGGTTGAACTCTACGCTCGCTTTCGGTCTGAAAGGGAGGACTGGGTACAGGCGATGGTTCTGGCGCGAATCGGATTTGCTTTCATGCCCGAATATTCGGTTACAATTCCGGAGTTGATCCAGAGACCATTAGTCGAACCCTCCATAAGTCGAACGATTTCTTTGGTTAGCGTTCCGGGCCGACCTTTCAGCCCGGCAGTAGCAGCGATGGTTCGTTCAGCACAAAGTTTTTCATGGCCTGGTTAGCGCCGTTTGGTATCCTAATTACGGCTGGTGTTGCGGGCCGGTAGAGTTCAATTTAGCATTAACGATACCAAATGGGATGATGCAGAATATGAGTTTCAAGCGCAATAATAAGGCACACTCGATGGGCAATTTGCTCTCGACCCGCGCTGTTAATTCGCCATCAGGACCCATTTTGGACGTTTGGACACAATTGCCAAGTCGGGACGCGCCAACATCCCGAAGAATTCCCTGGTTCTGTCTTTTGCTTGTTATTCTTCTCCTGGGCCCGTCCTTCACCCAGGCCCAACAAGTTGAGCCGGTCCCGCTTGTAAGCGTACAAGAACTGGAAGAGCTTGCCACCACCATAGAAGACGAAACGGCCCGCAATAAATTGATCTCGAGTCTCCGCGCGTTGGCTGAGGTCAAGAAAATGACCCAGATAAAACAACCCGTCGAAAGCGTCGGTGCCCGTTTGATTGCCGATCTTTCAGCAAACATCAGGCATGTCAGCCGTCAGATGTTGGCCGCCACCGAAACGCTTAGCGATATACCGATCCTTGCCACCGCGATTCAAAAAGGGATCGCTGATTCTGACACCCGCCAGCATTGGCTCGGCTTGATTATCAAGGTCGTGTTGATTTTGATAGCTGCCGGGATGGGCGAATACCTGATGCGTCTTCTGCTACAACGCCCCAGACGACTATTGGAGGAACGGGCCGCCGATACAATCTGGGTGCGTCTGTCGTTGTTGGCCGGGCGGACGATTATGGATTTTGTGCCGCTCGCCGCTTTCGCTGCCGTGGCTTATGTCGTGACACCGTTCATGCAGCCAACCACCCAGATTCAGGTCATGGCGCTGACCATCATAAATGCTTATCTCATCGTTTGCGCTACTTTGGCGGTGGTCCGCATGGGGTTGGCACCAGCAGTGGAATCGCTGCGTGTCCTACCGTTAACCAACATGAGCGCAAATTATTTATTTATCTGGACCCGCCGGATAACCGGCTTTTCCGTATTTGGCTTCTTTTTCGCCGAGGCGGCGCTTTTGCTTGGCCTGCCGGCAAGCGGGCACGCGGCGCTTCTGCGTTTATTGGGGCTGATTGTCACCGGTATGGTGGTGGTTTTCATTTTGCAAAATCGCGCGCCGGTGGCGGCCTGGATCCGCGGCGATGAAAAAACCCTGCGGGCCGGGGGACTACGCAACCGGTTTGCCGATATTTGGCATGTTGTGGCGGGTATTTATGCGGTCGCCATATTCGCCGTATGGGCACTCGGCATGACAGGAGGCTTCGAGTATTTGGCCCGGGCCAGCGCATTTACAGCTTTGATCCTGACGGCCTCTCGATTGCTGGCAACCGGTTTGGACCGGGCGGTGGAAAAAGGCTTCGCCATCCGCGAGGAACTGCGTGAAAAATTCCCGTCCCTTGAAGAAAGAGCCAACCGTTACCTACCTGCCCTGCGGCTGGTGTTGCGCGGGGCCGTTAATCTATTCGCGGCGCTGGCGGTATTAGAGGCCTGGGGTGTCGACGCGGTCGGATGGCTCGATACCCCACTCGGCACGAAAATGTCGGCAAGCGCCTTCAATATTATCGCCGTGATTATTCTTACGCTGATCTTCTGGGAAGTCGTCAACAGCAGCGTCGAACGATACCTGAGCAAAAATGATGCCGAAGGGAATGTGATTGAGAGGAGCCCGCGCGTCCGCACCTTGCTGCCGCTCTTGCGAAAGGTCATATTCACTGTGCTCGCAGTCATGGTGACGCTGATGGTGCTCGCCGAACTCGGGATCGAAATCGGCCCGTTGCTGGCCGGTGCCGGCGTGATCGGTCTTGCTGTTGGCTTCGGTGCACAGACTCTGGTCAAGGACATTATCACCGGCTTGTTTATTCTCTTCGAGGATACCATCGCCGTCGGTGACTACGTCGAGGTCGGCAAACATGAGGGCGATGTGGAATCCTTATCGATCCGCACCATCCGGCTGCGCGACCCAGCCGGCAGTGTCCATACGGTGCCTTTCAGCGAGGTCGGCACGGTGCTGAACTACACCAAGGATTATTCCAATGTGGTGCTGAACATCGGCATCTCCTATCGGGAGAACGTCGATGAGGTCATGAAGGTGCTCGAAGAACTGGGCCAGGAAATGGCAGATGATCCGGTTCTTGGCTGCGACGTCATCACCCCGCTGATTGTACAGGGACTGCAAAGCCTGGATGATTCCGCCGTTGTCATCCGCGCCCGGATCAAAGTCACGGCAGGGACCCAGTGGCGGTTGAAGCGGGAGTTCAACCGGCTCATGAAGAACCGTTTTGACGAACTGGGCATCGAAATTCCGTTCCCGCAACGGACCCTTACTTTCGCCAGCGACACGAAGGACCTACCCATTGGCGGGCCTGAAAAAACAGAGCGTGTTCAGGCGGATCAACCACAAATTCAGGAAGCGAAGGCACGGATCGTCCGGGGTCGGGGCAATATCTCTGGCGACGCGGACGGCCACAACGAAGGATAAGCCTCGGCAATGCAGGTCTTCAAGTCGCGCTTATTAACCCCTATCGACCGGACGTCTTGATTTCGCCGCGTCCGAATGGACATAGGTGTATTCAATCGTTTGGTAATCCCGAAAAAGGCTGCGCAAATGCAACTGCGGTCGGTTCGGTCAGGGAATGTCCTCTCCGAGAAATTGAACTGTCGTGTTCGGGATCACTGTCTCTTCAGGCAAACCCCACTACCCACTTTCGGTCATTGGCGAGTACGTAGAGAGGCACCGGCCGCTGGCACGCTAGAGCGTTTCCCGGGTAATATGACGCACTCTGACCCATTTCTTTTCTTTTGTGACAAGGAGGGCATCGCAACGCGATGCGGTGTATCGGGTAAAGCGCACGACGCGGGCACGGATTAAAAGAACCGGGCCTTCGGTGGGGTATAACGGCCCGTCGGTGGCGTTGCATTCCTTGCCCGATGCTTGGCATCGCGCTGCGGACCGCGCCTAACCGATCAAACCGTTCTAGCCCATCAGAGTGCGCCATATTACCCCCGAAGTGCTCTATCGGCGCATCTTTTATGTCCCAGATTAGCACACCCATTAAAAATATCTAAAATTGACAAGAACTCATACACAGAGGCTTCCGCCTTCCAGCCAGTGGACAACTTCCATTTCTTTGCGACTTGAGGATACGAAGCAGGCCAAGTCTTTCATGTGTCGCCGGCAACAAAGTGTCGCATTGCGATCCGAAAACAGACAATTTAAACGTATACTTTGTCCACTTAATTGGGGCAATTTTCCGCTGAACAAGGGTACATGGCAGTTAACCTGTGAAGACGTCAGGGGCGCTAAATCCTATTTCGACGTTGTGCCGATTTCATACAAATAAACGTGGCTTTTATAGATGTCTTCGGCCACCCGTTGATCCAGCGGTCGCCATCCGCGAAAGGCAAAGGTGTTCGATAGGATCAACGTTCCGGGCGTGAGTTCGCGCGCCAGTTTTAAGCGCAATTTCTCCATGGGTTCCGGCAACAGATAACACAGAAGCAAAGTCGCATCAGACAGGTTATGATTGTAATAACTGGCAAACCGAAACTGCAGGTTTGGCTGGTTGGAAAATCCCAGGCGTAATTGAGCGACCAGCCAGGGCAGCGGGGATATTTCGTATCCGATCACGGCGTAGTTGGGATAGGATTTTGCCAGCGCAAATGCCATGCCGCCCCAGCCACTGCCCAATTCATAGATGATGGAAGCCTCCGGCCCCCGGGGTAAACGCTTGGGCAATAAACCCAAAAGCGCCTTGCGAACCCGCCCGGAGGTCGCAACCGGCGACGATCCGGTGACGACGGCGGGTATGAATACACTGGCAATGACGGCCAGGGCACCGGCGAGAATAAACAGCTGCAATTCCATTCCATCCACCCAAATAAAGAACGATCAAAAAGGATTCTATCTTTTCCACAGAAACCTCGTTATAGCTGAGTTGCCAGCGGAAAAAAAATGACTAAAATTATCAGTTGGTTGTGTAAATTTATGTTTGAAAGACGAACTTTTAACCATGGCACTTTTTGGTCGGAAGAAAAAAGCCCGAGGCCCCCTGCCTGCACCTTTGGATCCAAAATGGAAACATGGGGGCGAAGGCCGGTTTCCCCGGTTCCTCGACCTGGATCCGGAAGCCGCTGGCCTGACAAAAGCCTCCGGGGTTTTTGTTATCTGGCACACCGGCAGTCAGCCCGGTTGGGTTTATGTCGGTGCCAGTGATGATCTGGCTGCTGATTTTTATAAACTGGGTGACGATGAGGAAATTCTGCAATTCAGAAACCGCGGATCCCTCTATTGCTCTTGGACTTTTATCCGCGAGGAATTTCAGGGCGGCGTTCAATGTTATTTGACGATAGCTCTCAAACCAAAGGTTGAAAATCCCCTGTGCCCCGAAGAAGATGACGTCGACCTGGTCCCGGTATTGCCGCCGGGCATGACCCTCGAACAATTGGAAGCGATGTTTTCCGGCGCCTAAAAGCCCGCCAAAAATCCGCACACCCTAATCGGCGGTCCGGCGTCATCGCTGCACGGCGCGGCCAACCGGGTTGGCAAAGGTACGGTGCCCTTGCCAGTGGCAAACAACCAACCGCTAAATCCCCGGCCCGCAGAGTTTCAGGTCAATCTGCGTCACCATCCGGCCCATGATCTCATTCAGATCATAGTCTTTTGGAGTAAATACCTCGGCCACACCGGCTTTTTCCAAGGCACGGGCATCGGATTGTGGAATAATACCGCCGACAAAAACCAAAACATCATCCATTTGCATATATTTCATCAGATCCAAGATTTCCGTAACCAGCGACAGGTGCGAGCCGGAAAGCACACTAAGCCCCAGAACATGAACATCTTCTTCCAGCGCGGCGGAGACAATCTCTTCCGGGGTTAAGCGGATCCCTTCATAAACCACCTCCATGCCAATGTCTCTGGCCCTGACGGCAATTTGTTCTGCGCCGTTTGAGTGGCCGTCCAGGCCGGGTTTACCGACCAGTATTTTTATGGGCCGGCCAAGTTTTTGTGCGACTTCGGCAACCCGCGCACGGATCGGGCCGACATCCGTTTGCGATCGGACAACTGCACCGCCGACCCCGGTCGGTGCGCGGTATTCGCCATACACGCCGCGCAGAACGGCCGCCCACTCACCGGTTGTCACACCGCCATGGGCGCATTCGATGGAGGCCTCCATAATATTCCGGTTTTCCGCAGCGGCACTTCTGAGGGTGTCCAATGCGACGGCCACGGCGCCCGCGTCCCGGGCTTCGCGCCAGGCCTTTAATCCGGCAATCTGATTGGCTTCGGCATCGGGATCGAGGTCTAAAATGGCGTCCCCATCCATGGCCAGGGGTGACGGTTCGGCTTCGCCGTAGCAATTGACACCAACAACAGGCTGGACACCGCTTTCAATATCGGCGATGCGGTTGGCATTACTTTCAACCAGACGCCGCTTCATATAATCGACGGCAGCGACCGCGCCGCCCAAGTTTTCAATGATTTTGAGCTCGGCCAGGGCTTGGTTTTTCAGGGACTGGGTTTTTGCCGCGATCTCCGTTGACCCGTCGAAGATATCGCCATACTCCAACAAATCCGTCTCAAAGGCGACGATTTGCTGGAGGCGCAGGGACCACTGCTGATCCCAGGGCCGTGGCAAACCCAAGGCCTCATTCCAGGCCGGCAATTGCACAGCTCGGGCCCGCGCCCCCTTGCTCAGGGTGACCGCCAGCATTTCCAGCAAAATACGATACACATTATTTTCCGGCTGTTGTTCGGTCAGACCTAAGGAATTGACCTGAACCCCATATCGAAACCGCCGCAACTTGGGATCCGTCACCCCATATCGCTGTTCGGTAATCTCGTCCCACAGTTCTGTAAAGGCCCGCATTTTGCACATTTCTGTTACAAACCGGATCCCGGCATTGACAAAAAAACTGATCCGCCCGACAACTTTCGGCAGATCCGCCGCCGCCACCTGACCGGAACTGCGCACCTGGTCGAGAACCGCTTCGGCAATGGCCAGGGCATAGGCCAGTTCCTGGGCGGGCGTCGCCCCGGCTTCCTGCAAGTGGTAGGAACAGACGTTGGTCGGGTTCCATTTTGGCACTTCCCTGCAGGTGAAAGCGATCACATCGGCGGTTAATTTCAGGCTCGGTCCCGGTGGAAAAATGTAAGTCCCCCGCGACAAATATTCCTTCAAAACGTCGTTTTGAGTGGTCCCGGACAAATCCCGCCGAGCCGCCCCCTGGCGCTCCGCCGCAGCAATATAAAGCGCCAGCAGCCACGGCGCGGGCGCGTTGATGGTCATGGATGTATTCATCTCGACCAGCGGAATTTTTTCGAACAGGGTTTCCATGTCGCCCAAGTGCGATAGGGGCACACCCACCTTGCCGACCTCGCCCCGGGCCAGAATGTGATCGGAATCGTAGCCGGTCTGGGTTGGCAGATCGAAGGCCACGGATAATCCGGTTTGTCCCTTAGCCAGATTTTTCCGGTACAGGGCGTTGGACTGGGCGGCCGAGGAATGGCCGGAATAGGTCCTGAACAGCCAGGGTTTGTCTCGTTGCGGCGCATCCAAAATTGCTGCATCTGCAAATTTATTGTCCATCTTTCACCCAATCGGTTACACTATTTTTAATCTAATATACTGAAAACAAACAATTCATAACGTAATTTTATTACGTTTTTTAATTCATTTACGTAATTTATCAAATTGTGCATTGCAAATAAAGACATAAAGATTTAGGTCTGAAAAACCCTTAAATTCACCATCCCCTGAGGAGGACACATTGACCGACAGCGCTGAAGTCATCGACCTGTACCCGGATACGGAAAAAAAGGACCTGTATGAATTGGGCGAAATTCCGCCCCTGGGCCATGTCCCGGGCCAGATGTATGCCTGGGCCATTCGCCGCGAACGACACGGCGACCCGGACACGGCCATGCAGTGCGAAGTGGTCGATGTGCCGAAACTCGACAGCCACGAAGTGTTGATTATGGTGATGGCAGCCGGGGTTAATTACAACGGTGTCTGGGCCGCATTGGGTCAACCCATTTCCGTGTTTGATGTGCACAAAGAACCCTATCACATCGCCGGCTCCGACGCCGCTGGCATCGTCTGGGCCGTCGGGTCTAAGGTCACCCGGGTCAAGGTCGGCGATGAAGTGGTCGTCCATTGCAATCAGGATGACGGCGACGATGAGGAATGCAACGGCGGAGATCCAATGTTTTCCACCTCCCAGCGGATTTGGGGTTACGAGACACCGGACGGGTCCTTCGCCCAGTTTACCCGGGTGCAGGCCCAGCAATGTATGCCCCGGCCCAAACATCTGACCTGGGAAGAAAGTGCCTGTTATATCCTGACCATGGCGACCGCTTATCGGATGTTGTTTGGTCACCGCCCGCATATTCTCAGGCCCGGCCACAATGTGCTGGTCTGGGGCGCTTCCGGCGGTCTTGGATCGATGGCGATCCAGCTCATCGCCACTGCCGGTGCCAATGCCATTGGCGTCATTTCCGACGAGAGCAAACGGGATTTTGTCATGGGCCTCGGCGCCAAGGGTGTGCTTAACCGCAAGGATTTTGATTGCTGGGGCCAATTGCCGGAAGTCAACGGCGACGGATTTGCCGACTACATGAAAGAAACCCGCAAGTTTGGCAAAGCCATCTGGGAGATTACCGGCAAGGGCAACGACGTCGATTTTGTCTTCGAACACCCGGGCGAAGCGACCTTCCCGGTCAGTTGCAACATCGTCAAACGGGGCGGCATGGTGGTTTTTTGCGCCGGTACCACGGGATTTAACCTGACCATGGACGCACGATTTGTCTGGATGCGGCAAAAACGCATCCAGGGCAGCCATTTTGCCAACCTGAAACAGGCCTCCCAGGCCAACCAACTGGTGATCGAACGGCGCATTGACCCGTGTATGTCGGAAGTGTTTTCCTGGGACGACATCCCCGCTGCCCACATGAAAATGCTCGGCAATCAGCACAAACCCGGTAACATGGCGGTTCTTGTACAAGCCAAACACCCGGGCCGCCGAACCATCGAGGATTGTGTGGAAGGGTAACGGAAAATGGACGGCCTGATCAACAAAAACCAGCCCGTGATTAACAATCTTCTGGCAACCAGTGCGGCGGCTCTGGTCGGTGCCGAAGAGTTGTTGGCCAAGGCCCGCCATGCGGTTTCGCAATGGGTTGTCAAAGACGGTCGGGTCGATGGGGCATTACTCGAACGCCATCAGTTCGCCGCGCACGGCCTGTCGTGGATGGCCACCTATGTGGAAGGCCTGCGGCAAATGTTGGGTTGGGGCCAGCGGCTCGAGGCCGCCGCGCAGTTCGGCGAGCTGGAAAAATTGATCCTGCAGGCGGCCTTTGGTGAATACCTTAAACAACTGGCAGGCGGCATCGCCATCAGCCAGGTTGAAATCGTCCGGCCCGGTGATCTGGGGGTATCGGATCAGGCGTTGCAGGCGCTTTATGGGCAGGAAACCGCCGTGCTCATGAATGCTGGCAACACGGATGCCGTGCGCATGCGGATCGCCACACTGATCAAAGATGGCCGCTTTGGCCATTTGGCCCTGGGCGATGAAACCCTCGATCTGGTCCGCGACCAGTTCCATCGGTTTACCGAACAGCAGGTAACCCCCCATGCCCACGGCTGGCACCTGAACGACCAGCTGATTCCCGATGCCGTGGTTGAACAGATGTGCGAATTGGGGGTGTTTGGCCTGACCGTTCCGGAATCCGACGGCGGCCTCGGCATGGGCAAATTGGCCATGTGTGTGGTCACCGAAGAACTGTCGCGGGGATATATCGGCGTTGGATCCTTGGGTACCCGTTCGGAAATTGCCGCCGAGCTCATCCGCCTGGGCGGTAGCGACCAGCAAAAACAAAGCTATTTGCCGCGTTTGGCATCGGGCGAGATCTTGCCGACCGCGGTCTTTACGGAACCGGGTACGGGTTCTGACCTGGCATCCTTAAAAACCCGTGCCGTCGGCGACGGCAAAACCTACAAAGTGACCGGCAATAAAACCTGGATCACCCACGCCGCACGGACGGACATGATGACCCTGTTGGTGCGCACCAACCCCGATGAGGTCGGATATAAAGGCCTGTCCATGCTGTTGGTGGAAAAACCCCGGGGCACGGACGACAATCCGTTCCCGAAAGCGGGAATGAGCGGCGGCGAAATCGAAGTCCTGGGGTACCGGGGTATGAAAGAGTACGAACTTGCCTTCGATGCCATGGACGTGCCGGCCGAACAGCTTTTGGGTGGCGTTGAGGGTCAGGGTTTTAAACAATTAATGGCGACCTTCGAGAGTGCGCGCATTCAAACTGCGGCCCGGGCCGTTGGTGTCGCCCAAAACGCCATGGAGCTGGGTCTCGGTTATGCCACCGAACGCCAACAGTTTGGCAAGCCGATCTACGCATTCCCCCGGGTCGCCGGCAAAATCGCCTGGATGGCCGTGGAAACCATGATCGCCCGCCAACTCACCTATTTTGCAGCCCGCGAAAAGGATTCCGACCGGCGTTGCGACATCGAGGCCGGCATGGCCAAACTGCTGGCGGCACGGGTTGCCTGGGCGAATGCCGACAATGCCCTGCAGGTCCACGGTGGCAACGGCTATGCCCTGGAATACCCGATCAGCCGGGTGCTCTGTGACGCCAGAATCCTCAACATTTTTGAAGGTGCGGCGGAAATCCAGGCCCATGTCATTGCCCGGGGAGTGTTGAACAACCGCAATTGAAGACGCCGGCCGGTCAAAAATGCAGTCCGGAATCAGGTCTGGAACTTGTCCAGAATACCCGCGTCCATCTGATTTTTTGCCACCAGGGCCTCACAATGGGGCCGAAAGGTCTGCCAGTCGTCGTCGCTAACCCGAACATCTTTTTCACCATAGGCCAAAAGCGTATGGAGGGCTTTGACCCGAACCGCGAAAGTTTCATATTGTTCTTTAGAGACACCATCGTCGACGGGTCTTAATCCCTTGGCCCGAAGCTCCGCATCAACCATGGCATTAAAGGTGTTGGATTTTAGCTGTTCATAATCCAACCCGCTTTGGCCTGCAAGCCAGCTATCAAAATCATAATCCGACATTGGATGTTTCCTCACTCTTATCAAACACATACCGAAACGGTTCAGCGTCCATGACAAAACGTCAGAGCGGCCAAACACCCCTTAAAGATTTTCGGCAGGCATGAAATAATTGATTTTTTCCAGCTGTCAAGGAGAAGAGGCACCATAAATGGCGAGTTTTTAATCGATTTCCCATAAGCCCCCTGGCCCCCTATGGGGCCGGAGTGGAGTGGGGGTAAAGGTCCTGCAATCTCGTACGCACAGATTATCTGACACCGTCACCCCCCTCCTAACCTTCCCCCATCCAGGGGGAAGGAAGGGGTTTTGAACGAACCCCTTGGATTCTCATAAATCCCCTTCCCTCCCCTGTGGGGGAGGGCTGGGGTGGGGGGTCAAGGTGCCACGCCTTCGTGCGCGCAGAGTGTCGGGCGCTTTCACCCGCATCCTATCCTTCCCCCATGTGGGGAAGGGACTTGCTTTGAGGTGTTGGTGGCGGTGGCCGTTGCGATTTTTATCCGCGGCCGACAAATGGCATGTGACTGGCCATGATCGTCATGTTGAGGATGTTGGTGTCGAGCGGCAGGCCGGCCATGTGGACAATGGCGTTTCCGACGTGATCGACATCCATCACCGGTTCGGCTTTGATCGTCAGGTCGGCCTGTGGCACACCATCTACCATGCGGGCCGCCATCGGGGTCAAGGCGTTGCCGATATCGATCTGACCGCAGGCGATGTTATAGTGACGACCGTCGAGGGCGATGGTTTTGGTGAGCCCGGAAACCCCGTGTTTGGTCGCCGTGTAGGGGGCCGACCCGGGCCGCGGCACATGGGCGGAAATGGAACCGTTATTGATGATCCGTCCGCCCTGGGGCGATTGGTCTTTCATCATGTTAAAGGCCGCATGGGCAGTGAGGAAAACCCCCGACAGGTTGACATCGACAACCGACTTCCATTGCGCAAAGGTCAGTTCGCCAAAGGTCGTTGACGGCACATTGACGCCGGCGTTGTTAAAGACCACATCGAGGCGACCGTAGGCTTGTTTGATTTTGGCAAACAGATCGGCAACCGAAGCCGGATCAGCAACATCAGCCGGGATCGCCAGGGTGCGGTCTGCCGCGCCGGGGCTGTCGGCCGCAGCAAGATCCAGAGTTTCTGTCAGAGGTTCTGGGCGGCGCCCGGTAACCACAATCGTGTAACCTGCTTTTATCAATGCCGTCGCCGCCGACCGACCGACCCCGGAACCGCCACCGGTAACCAATGCAATTTTGTTTTGTGAACTCACGACACACCCCTTCGTTGACTGAAACATTTATTCGTGGATAGATATCCGTTTAGACAAGGGGCGACGCAAAAAGGCAACCCCTGGCGGTTAACTTAGTATAACCTATTGAGCGGGATTACACGGATGTTTGTCATTGAATTGGAGCTTTATTTGGCCTTTGTACTGGCCACCGTGGTGTTAATTTTAATGCCGGGCCCGATTGTTACCCTGACCATCGCCAACAGCCTGGCCTATGGTACCCGCCATGGTTTGCGGACCGTATTGGGGACCAGTGTGGCGACCGGCTGTATGTTACTGGTCGGTGGTTTTGGCATGGCTTCGGCGTTCGCCCTGCTGGCCGAGGGGTTTGAATATCTGCGCTGGGCCGGTGCGGCTTACCTGATCTGGCTGGGTGTGCAAAGCTGGCGCGCCCAGGTGGTCCGTCTGGACGACGCTGAAGCGGCCCTGGGTCCCAATAAATCCCTGTTCTGGCAGGGTTTTGTGGTCTCCATAACCAACCCAAAAACCCTCTTTTTTTATGCCGCCTTCTTCCCCCAGTTCATCGACCCTTTGACCGCCACCGGACCCCAACTGGCCCTGCTGAGCGCGACCTTTCTGATGATTGCGACAACGCTCGATTGCGGTTATGCGTTCCTCAGTGGCCGCCTGCGGCCGATGCTGTCGAGCCAACGCCAGGGCCGCTTGCGCAATCGCATATCCGGCGGATTTTTAATCGGTACCGGCCTAGCCTTGGCCTTTGCCCGCAAATCTTAGGAGATGCGGCACTTTAGAACTTCGGTTCGCCGTCCCTGATCCAGTCCTGATATTCCGCCTTGGTCTGGTCATTGGGCGGATAGGTACCATAGGCGGGGGCCCCGCCAGATACTTTCATTTTGGCAAACCGCTCGAACCGTTCCTGCTCCACACCATCGCGGGCGACATCACCGGCCAGATGGGCCGGAATGACCACGATGCCGTCGCCGTCGCCAACAATCACATCGCCGGGAACCACGGCAACGCCGCCACAACCGACCACACATTGCACCTCGGCCGGTGAATGACCAACCAGACTTGCCGGTGCGGCGGCACCGGCCGCGTACAGTGTCAAACCCGACGCCCGGCATTCCTCAAGGTCGCGAATGCCGCCATCGGTAACCAGGCCCGCAACGCCCCGCACTTTCAGGCGTTCAATCAGAATATCGCCAAGCACGGCAATGTCGGACACCCCACGACCGTCGATAACCAGAACACCCCCCGCTGTCGCCTCTTCAATGGCCCGGCGCTGGGCATTGTCCAAACTCGCCAGTTTATCCAGCGACACCAAATCTTCGCGAAATGGGACAAACCGCAGGGTATAGGCCTCTCCCAGCAGACGTTTGACCGGATGATTGAGGGGTTTGACGCCGCTCATCCAGGTATTGCGGATGCCTTTTTTAAGCAATTGCATGGTAATGGTGGCGACGCTGATTTGTGATAACTGATCATGGATTAATTGATCCATATGTGGTTATTCCTCGTCCGGTTATGGGTTCATATGCTGCGACAGTTGCGGCGCGACAGTCTCTGCCAGCCGGGTCATCGAGCTCTGCCAAAGCCCGGGGTTGGCCGATAGGTCGTGGCCGGTAACCATTAAAGTGCCGAAGCGGCCGACCTCATCACTAAAGCCAATCAGCTGATCAAGGACCTGGCGTTCGGTCCCGAGGACCACCAGCTCCTTGGCCATAATCCGGGCTTCTTCGCGTTCCCGGGATTCGTCTATCGGTTGTTGTAACCGCCCTTCGGCCAATTTGCGATGCACATTGAGGTAAAAATAATAATCGGAAAAGACACCGTTCGGGTCGTTGATGATGTCGTCGGCTTCGGCGCTGGAGCCGGTAATCAAGACGCTCCGCCCGACCCGCCAAATATCCGGATCCACAGGCTGACCGGCCTTTTCGGCATCTTCCAGATAGAGCGGCCAGTGGCTGGCCACATGGGCTGCGGGAATAAAGTTGCCCGACAGGGGGATCCAGCCACGGCTGCCGGCGAGGCGTGCCAGGCCGGAGTTTGGGCCGCGCAGGGAGACGGCAATTTCCGGGTGCGGCAATTGATAGGGGCGGATCATCTGGCCGACGCCAATTTCCGGAACAATATGGTTTTCAATGGCAAAGGGCCGGCTTGCTCCGTCGTGCCGCAACGGCGGGTCGGCCTGCCACAGACGTAATATGGCATCGATCGATTCGACCATGATTTTGCCACGGCCCGCATGGTCCAAGAGATCAAAGATTTCCCAGTCGCTTGAAAGCCCGCCGGAGCCAATACCGAAGATCACCCGCCCCCGGGACAATTGGTCGAGGAGCGCCACATGGGCGGCCACGGCAACCGGGTGCTGCTGCGGCAGGCAGATGACGCCGGTCCCGAGCCGGATGTTGGGGGCAGCATCAAGAAGCGAGGCATTAAAAATCAGCGGCGACGGTACCGGTTCGCCCAGGGAGGTGAAATGTTCTCCCATCCAGGCTTCCGTAAAGCCTAATTTATCGGCCAAAATTACCAGATCCCGGTCTTCCGACAGGGCGTCCGCCAGGTTGCGCTCAGGCAAATGGACCGGCATGGAAAACAGGCCAAGCTTTAACATTCAGGACTCCAATTAAAAAGGGATGCAAATTAAGAGGTACCAAGAGGATGACAACCCCACGATAACACCTTATTTCATAACTAAGCAAAAACGCATTAAAATTAAAACTTAAGAAAAAATGAGGAACAATTAATGTCGGATCATCACACAGGCAGCTGCCAATGCGGCGCCATTACCTACACGCTTTCTGCAGCGCCCCTATGGGTTGGCCATTGCCAGTGCACGAACTGCCAAAAATTTACCGGCACCGGACACGCCACCAACATGGTTGCACCCAAGGACGCGCTAACGGTCAGTGGCACCGCGCAGACCTATAGCTATGATGCGGACAGCGGCAATCACATGACCCGTTATTTTTGCCCAACCTGTGCCTCCCCCCTATACGGCCAAAGCAGTGGATCGGACAGTCTTGTGGTGATCCGGGTGGGCAGTCTGGACAACCCCGGCGCGGTTGAACCGCAAGCCGTCATCTATACGGAGAGCCGCTGCGCCTGGGATAGGGTCGACCAGGACCTGCCGTCTTTCCCGGGGATGATCAAACGATAGGGTCAAGACCGTCAGCCGCTGATCCCCGCGCTCGGCGCTTGACGGCATGAATTTAGTCCGTTAGGTTTTTCCCATGATGATTATTAAACAGCCGTTCGCCCTGCTACTTACTGACCCGGTGTCCTGAGAGACGCCGGGACGTCCCGCGCATCGCTGTTTTAATTCGAGTATTTGTCATGACAGTTCAAAAAATTTCCAATATAATCAAACCCTTGTTCCCTGCTGCGCGCCTCCTTGGCCTGCGACTTACCGACGGTTGCTGGACATAAGCGTCCGACCGGCAACCGTATCCGCGTCGCAATTCTTGCTTTTTAAATAGATGACAGCGCGTTTTTCGCGCCCAAGGAGAACCCAAATGACCAACATGGATCCAAAAGGCCGTTACCCGGCATTCCCGCCAATCGACATTCCCGACCGTCAATGGCCCAATAAAGTGATTAGCAAAGCCCCCATCTGGTGCAGCGTCGACCTGCGCGACGGCAATCAGGCCCTGATTGAACCGATGGGCCCCGAACGCAAAATGCGCATGTTCAAAAAACTAGTGGAAATTGGTTTTAAGGAAATTGAAGTGGGGTTTCCCGCCGCCTCACAAACGGATTTTGATTTTGTCCGGCACATCATAGACGAAAACCTGATCCCCGATGACGTGACCATCCAGGTATTAACCCAGGCCCGTGAAGAACTGATCGAGCGCTCTTTTGAGGCGGTTCGCGGTGCCAAAAACTCTATTATGCACCTGTACAATTCAACCTCGGCCCTGCAGCGCCGGGTGGTTTTCCGCCAGGACCGGGACGGCATTACCAAAATTGCTGTCGACGGGGCAAAGATCATCAAACAGCTGGCCGACCAGGCGCCAGCCGCCGATACCATCCGCTTTCAATATTCGCCGGAGAGTTTTACCGGTACCGAACTGGACTATGCAAAAGAAGTCTGTGACGCGGTCACCGAGGTCTGGCAGCCGACGCCGGAAAACAAAGTGATCTACAACCTGCCGGCGACCGTCGAAATGGCGTCGGCCAACGTCTATGCCGACCAGATCGAGTGGATGCACCGCCATCTAAACAAACGGGATTCGATTATACTGTCTCTGCACCCCCATAACGATCGGGGCACCGGTGTCGCTGCCGCCGAATTGGGTTTCATGGCCGGTGCCGATCGCATTGAGGGTACGTTGTTTGGTAATGGTGAACGGACCGGCAACGTTGACGTCGTCACCCTGGCGATGAATATGTTTACCCAGAACGTTGATCCGATGCTGGATTTTTCGGATATCAACGACGCCATGCGGGTTGCCGAACATTGCAATCAGTTACCCGTCCATCCGCGCCACCCCTATGTCGGGGATCTGGTGTTTACGGCATTTTCCGGATCGCACCAGGATGCCATCAAAAAAGGCCTTGCGGCCATGGATCAATCCAATTCAGTGGAGTGGGCGGTGCCTTATTTGCCGATTGACCCGAAAGATGTGGGGCGGTCCTATGAAGCGGTAATTCGCATCAATTCCCAGTCCGGCAAGGGCGGCATCGCCTATGTGATGGAAACCGATTACGGTGTGGAAATGCCCCGGCGCCTGCAGATCGAGTTCAGCCGGGTTGTCCAGGAACAGGCGGAAACGGGCGGTGCTGAACTTTCTTCCAAGGATATCTGGCAGACCTTCGAGCGGGAGTATCTGAAGCAGGACGCGCGCTATGGCTTTAAGGACTACCGGACCCTTCCTGATACCCACGCCAGTGAAATTCGCAACCTGACGTCAACCATCACCGACAACGGATCCGACGTCGTGATCACCGGTAAAGGCACCGGCCCGATCGACGCTTTTTCCAAGGCCCTGACCGAATACAGTGGGGTCAATTTACGGGTTGTCGACTACCATGAACACGCCGTTGGCCGTGGTGCAGATACCACAGCCATCGCCTACGTGGAAATCGAACGGGATGACGGGGAAACGTTGTTTGGTGTTGGCGAAGATAAAAACATCACCGAAGCGTCCCTGAAGGCGGTCATCAGCGCGGTCAATCGGGTGGTCGGAAAATAAGCCGCAACCGGCAGAAAGCAGCACCTCTGTCAGGTTTGCACCAACCTGTCAGAGGACTCCGCCAGATTCTAAAACGCCACTCCGCACTACCACCCATTTCAGTTAAGCGGCGATGGTGCGGAGGCGGGCTTTAAAGAAATTTATCGGTCAGGCGTTAGTCGCCAACGACGAGATTTTCTGCCGAAGCTTTGCCATTACGACCAGGAACGAGTTCAAATTCGATTTTTTGACCCTCCTGTAGAGTTGATAATCCTGCGCGCTCAACAGCGGAAATATGAACGAAAGCATCCTGGCCGCCGTCGCTAGGCTCAATGAAACCAAACCCTTTAGTTGGGTTGAACCACTTTACAGTACCGGTCGTCATAGTATTTAGTCCCTTTATAAAACAAACGATGTTAGCGCATCACTCACCGTGATCCGCTGCAATGGATTCCACAATTTCGTGGGGTAACTCGATTAAGGGTTTTACCTCCAGTTCAGAGACCCCCCCGTCTACGCACGCCAAGACCCTGTGATATCGCCGCCTAGTCTGGCGGACCGGGCAAATTTGCCAATTTCCATTAGGTTGTCAAGAAAAATCAAACAAGTTGAAAACGAGCATTTCGCCGGCGGTTTTCGAATTTTCACCGTCGCCCTGGTCGATAACCACGAGTTGCATACAGGGGTCATCGGACGAACGTGCAGCGGAGCTGTTTTTTTAACAAATATTCCATGACGTCGGGCTAACTAATCCCTATATGTAAGCCATGAACACGATGCTCGGATTTTTCTTCGGTATTGCCGTCTTTGCGACCTTGATTGTCCTGGTCATTGGCATCGTTTCGTTCGCTATTCACGGGCCCTTTTACAAAAAACACGCAAATCATCTGATGCGGTTGCGGGTATTGTTTCAGGCCCTGGCAATTTTTTTCTTAGCCATCTCTGTCTGGCTTTTTGCATCCTGATCAGATCGGACCTATCAAATTGGTTTCACTTACTAAAATTTATACACGCGGCGGTGACACGGGTCAGACATCGCTCGGTTCCGGTGATCGCGTCGCCAAACATGATGTGCGGGTTGCCGCTTACGGAACGGCTGATGAGGCCAATTCGGTCATTGGCGTTGCCCGCCTGCATACCGCCGGCGCGGCCGACGACATGTTGTCGCGCATCCAAAATGACCTGTTTGATTTGGGCGCAGATCTTTGTACGCCGGAGGGAGGCAAGCGTTCTGAAGGGGCTTTGCGTATCGTGCCTGCGCAAGTGATCCGCCTGGAAACCGAAATTGATGGCCTGAATGAACATTTGGCGCCCTTAACCTCGTTCATTTTGCCCGGTGGCTGTCCAGCCGCGGCGTATTTGCACCTGGCCCGCACCACGACCCGGCGCGCCGAACGTTTAATGACCGAACTCAGCCAATCCCAGCAGGTCAATGGCGAAGCCATCAAGTATATGAACCGCCTGTCGGATCATCTGTTTGTCCTCGCCCGCCACCTCAACCAAGCCGCTGAAGGCGACGTTTTGTGGGTTCCGGGCAACAACCGTTAGCCGATCGGTTTTATTGCGACGCACACTGTCAAAAAACTGTCGTAAAGTCGCCTTGACCCTGCGAATACCTGGTCCTATTGTGCACCTGCGAAAAATCTAAAAATGGCGGGCCCCCGAGGCCCGAACATTTTAAAGACAGGTGTGGTAGATATTTTATTAAGGCAGGTAATTGATGAAAGTCCTTGTTGGCGTAAAACGGGTGGTAGATTATAACGTCAAGATCCGTGTGAATTCGGACCAGACAGCGGTTGAAACCGCCAATGTCAAAATGTCCATGAATCCGTTTGACGAAATTGCCGTCGAAGAAGGCATTCGCCTGAAAGAAGCCGGCATCGCCGAAGAGCTGATCGCCGTTTCCGTCGGCCCGAAACAAAGCCAGGAAACCATACGGACGGCCCTGGCCATGGGTGCCGACCGGGGTATCCTGGTGGAAACCGATATCCCGACGGAACCCCTGGCCGTGGCCAAATGCCTGAAAGCCTTGATCGAAAAAGAATCCCCCGATCTGGTTATCCTTGGCAAACAGGCGATCGATGACGATTCCAATCAAACCGGGCAAATGCTTGCCGCACTGATGGGCTGGTCACAGGGAACCTTTGCATCAAAACTGGAATTAGGCGATGGCCGGATTAAAGTCACCCGGGAAATCGACGGCGGTCTGGAAACGGTTGATTTAAAAATGCCGACCATCGTCACCACGGATCTGCGTTTGAACGAACCGCGTTACGCCAGCCTGCCAAACATCATGAAAGCCAAGAAAAAACCCATTGATGTTTTGACACCGGAAGGCTTAGGCGTCGATGTTTCGCCCCGTCTCAGCGTTTTAAAGGTTGTCGAACCGGCCAAACGCCAAGCTGGCGTGATGGTCGAAAACGTCGCGCAACTTGTTGATAAACTCCGGAATGAAGCGAAGGTCATATAATGAGCATTCTTGTGATTGCTGAGCACGACAATGTGGATTTAAAACCCGCGACCCTGAACACCGTGACCGCCGCCGCCCTGTTGGGTGATGTTGATATTTTTGTCGCCGGTTCCGATTGTCGGAGTGTCGCCGAGGCCGCGGCAAAAATTCAAGGCGTCGGCACCGTCTTAATCGCCGACAGCGCGGAATTAAAAAATAGCCTCGCCGAAAACGTCGCCCCTGTGATTGTCGCATTGGCTGCCGATTACAGCCATATCCTGGCACCGGCGACGACCAGCGGTAAAAACATTATGCCCCGTGTCGCGGCCTTTTTGGATGTGGCGCAAATTTCGGAAATTGTCGAAGTGGTCGACGGCAATACCTTTGTCCGCCCGATTTACGCGGGCAACGCCCTGGCAACGGTGCAGTCGTCCGATACTCCTAAAGCCATAACCGTGCGAACCACGGCCTTTGATGCGGCTGACAAGGAAGGCGGCGCGGCGTCTATAAAAGAAACCGCCGGCGCTGCCGACGCCGGGCTTTCGCAATTTGTTGGCCAGGACCTGACGGTTTCCGAACGGCCGGAGTTGACCAGTGCAAAGATTGTGATTTCCGGCGGTCGTGGCATGCAATCGGGCGAAAACTTTCCGATGCTCGAAGCCGTTGCCGATAAATTGGGTGCGGCGGTCGGCGCAAGCCGCGCAGCGGTCGATGCCGGTTTCGTGCCGAACGACTATCAGGTCGGACAAACCGGCAAGGTTGTCGCACCGGATCTATATATTGCGGTGGGGATATCCGGCGCCATCCAGCATCTGGCTGGCATGAAGGATTCAAAAGTCATTGTAGCCATTAATAAGGACGAAGAGGCACCGATTTTTCAGGTCGCGGATTACGGCCTTGCCGCCGACCTGTTTGACGCCATTCCCGCCCTATCGGCCGAACTGGACAAGTAACGCGTTGCAACAGGCAGGTAAACTGCAAAGGAAATTAAATGTCGTTTGAGATCAAAAAAATTGGCGTCGTTGGCTCTGGTCAAATGGGAAATGGAATTGCCCATGTTTGTGCGAAAGCCGGATATGTGGTCCATATGCTCGACTCCAATCCAGACGCGGCAAAAGCCGGCCTGGAAAAAATTGACCGAAATATGGAACGCGAAGTGGCCCGCGGCATTTTCGAACCGGCGGCAAAAGCGGAAGCCCTGGCCCGGATTACAGCGGGCACTGATTATCAGGCATTTGCCGATTGCCAATTGGTGATTGAAGCGGCGACCGAAGACGAAACCATTAAAAAAGCCATTTTGACGGAACTGGTCGCGGTAATTGCTGAAGACGCTCTGATCGCCTCCAATACCTCATCGATTTCCATCACCCGGTTGGGAGCCCATACAGACCGGCCCGGAAAATTTGTCGGCATGCATTTCATGAACCCGGTTCCACGCATGGAATTGGTCGAAATCATTCGCGGTATCGCCACCGATGAAGATACCTATTCGATCATCAAGGAGCTGGCGATCAAACTTGGTAAATCACCGGTGAGTGCCGAAGACTTCCCGGCTTTTATCGTCAACCGCATTTTGCTGCCGATGATAAACGAAGCCGTTTACACCCTGTATGAAGGCGTCGGTTCCGTAATCTCCATCGACACGGCCATGAAACTGGGAACCCATCATCCCATGGGCCCCCTGGAATTGGCCGATTTTATTGGATTGGATACCTGTCTGGCGGTCATGCATGTTCTGCACGATGGTTTGGCCGATACCAAATATCGCCCCTGCCCGTTGCTGGTTAAATATGTGGAAGCCGGTTGGCTGGGCCGCAAATCCGGTCGCGGATTTTATGATTATTCTGGCGACAGCCCAGTGCCAACCCGCTAGCCAATCGTCCGGTGGTGCACATTCATCAACATACTACCGGCGTAACCGATTAAAAATGGCAGCACAGTCCACGCCCCTAGACTGTGTTCAGAGGTATTCGTAGCGGACCGGTGATGCAAAAAGTCATGGCAAAGAAAGACCAAATACGGGCCTTGCTGAAAAGCATAGAAACCGGCGATCCCGGCCCGCTTGCTGTGGTCAACGAGGATAAATACATTCAGCATAATCCGCAAACCCATGCCGGCAGCGAGGGCCTGGCGGTGTTGTTCGAGCGGTTATCCAAAACCAACCCCCGGGTAACCGTTGTCCGGGCTTTTGCGGATGGCAATTTTGTCTTTGCCCATACCGAATACGATTTTTCCCGCCGCAATATCGGATTTGAAGTGTTCCGGTTTGAAAACGGTCAGGCGGTCGAACACTGGGATAATATTCAGGCAAGGTTGGATCCCAATCCATCGGGCCATAGTATGGTGGACGGAGCCACCGACGCCGTTGACCACGGCTGACCGAAAAAAATCGCGCCCGGGTTCGATCTTTTGTCGAAACGGTGCTGATCGATGGGCACCTCGAGCGGCTGCGGGACTACGTCGACGACGACTACGTCGAACATAATCCACGTCTCGGCGATGGCGTCTCCGCCCTGCGGCTGGCCTTAGAAACTTCAGGCGATGGCCCCAGACAGATTGACTATCATCGGATCCATCGTGTTTTGGCAGAGGGAAATTTTGTGCTTTGCATCAGCGAAGGTCACTTACAAGGCACCCATAGTGCGTTTTATGATCTTTTTAGAATCGCTGACGGCAAGGTGGTTGAGCACTGGGACACAACCGAGAAAATCGCGCCCCGGAGGGAATGGAAAAACGCTAACGGTAAATTTTGAGGTTCAAGGAATAAAAATGTGCCAACGGCCTTTACCCACTTCGTCCTCGGCATGGCGGATGTAACGTGATGGTCTTGTGCTGCGCATTTTAGATATCCTTCAATAGACGCAGGGCGTCGTAGATCGCCGCGTGGGTGTTCCGTGCCGAAACCGCATCGCCGATGCGGAACAGTTGGAATTGGCCGTCATCGTTTCGCCTGATCGTCTGCGGCTGACCGGCAATGAGTGCGTCGTGGTCGACTGCGCCGCCATTTGACGAGAGCGGCTTCAGATCGAAATAGAGATCATCCAGCGGCAGAGTTCCGTAGTTGACGACGACCTGCTGGTAATCGGCATGATAGATATGATCACTGTAATCGGTGCCGATGGTTGTGGTCAGTTTGTTGCCCTGGCGTTGCACGTCGAGCAGGCGGCGGGTGACGGTAAAGGTCACGTCCTTGTCCTGCAAACTGCGCATGTACGGCACGAGGTTCATTGCCATCACGTCAGGGGCAAACGTCCGATCGGGCGTCATGATCTCGACCCTGGCACCTGCGCTGGCAGCGACTTCGGCGGCTTGCAACCCCGCATGATCGCCGCTTTCGTCGTAGATCAGAACATGGTTTGCGGGCTTCACATCGCCCGATATGATGTCCCAACTCGTCACCACATTGGGCGGCTCACCATGCCTTTCGAAGAGTTGCGTATTGGCCATACCGCCCGTGGCGATAATGACCACGTCGGGGCTGAGCGCCTTGACATCTTCGACCTCGGCCCAGGTGTTGAAACGGAACACCACGTCACGCGCCACACATTGCGTCATCCGCCAATCGATGATCGAGATCATCTCGCGCCGCCGCGGGTTTCGCGCGGTCAGGCGGATTTGCCCGCCGGGTTCGGCGGCGGCCTCCAGCACGGTAACATCATGGCCGCGCTCCGCCGCGACCCGCGCCGCTTCCAGGCCGGCCGGACCGGCACCAACGATCACGAGCTTTTTCTTGCTCGAGGCTTCGGCAATCTCATGCGGCATGGTTAATTCACGCCCGGTGGCGGCGTTGTGGATGCACAGCGCTTCGCCCCCCTGGTAGATCCGGTCGAGGCAATAGGTGGCGCCGACACAGGGACGGATATCATCCTCGCGCCCGTCTTCGATCTTGCGCACAATATGGGGGTCCGCCAGGTGCGCACGGGTCATTCCGACCATATCCAGGAGCCCCGCCTGGACCGCATAACGAGCGGTCGCAACATCCGGAATCCGGGCTGCGTGGAAAGTCGGCATGCCGGTCGCCTTCTTCACCTCTCCGGCAAAATCGAGATGTGGGGCGTTCTTCATTCCCTGCACTGGAATCACGTCGGTCATCGCCGGGTCGGTGTGGATACGACCCCGGATGACGTTGAGGAAATCAACCTTGCCCGTCGCGGCAAGCCGTTTGGACATCTCCAGCCCTTCTGCAGGTGTGATTCCACCTTTTTGCACCTCATCGGCGGTGTAACGCAGGCCGACAATGAGTTCGGACCCGACTCGTTTTCGGATTGCATCGATCACGTCCATGGGAAAGCGCATGCGGTTCTCCAGCGTGTCGGCACCATAGGGACCGGTCAGATCATTGGTCAGGGGCGACCAGAACTGATCCAGCAGGTGGCCATAGACCTGCAATTCGATGCCGTCCATACCGCCCGCCTGCATGCGCTGGGCGGCGTCGGCAAATTCAGTAATGATACGCTCAATATCCCAATCCTCAATGAGTTTGGGGAAGGCCCGGTGCGCCGGTTCGCGGTGCCGGGAGGACGACACGGACGGCAGCCAGTGCCCTTTGTTCCAGGTGGTCCGCCGGCCAAGATGTGTCAGCTGGATCATTACCGCACAGCCATGTTCATGGGCCGCGTCCGTCAGGCTGCGGATCCACGGCACCACGTCGTCGCGGTAGGCAAGGATGTTGTTGAAGACGGGTGGGCTGTCCTTGCTGACTGCCGCCGAGCCCGCCGTCATCGCCAGCGCCAGACCGGCTTTGGCGCGCTCCGCGTGATAGGCGACGTAGCGCTTTTTCGGCATGCCGTCCTCGGTGTAAGCCGGTTCGTGGCTGGTCGTCATGATCCGGTTACGCAGTGTCAGATGCCTGAGCTGAAACGGTTGAAGAAGCGGGTCTTTCGACATCAATTTTCCCCTCAGATCGCGTTTCACGGATGCGGCAAAGACCCCGAAAGCAGGCCCACCCAGAAACTTGACATGTCTGTCAAGCCGACGCCACAACCATCTGCCCGGCGCTATTCACTCCTGTGAATTGCGAGCGCGATGGCTGGTTCGTTGATGTGCATCTT
>JAJFII010000073.1 GCA_021775095.1 Rhodospirillales bacterium | reverse complement strand
AGGCGTGAGCTTACGGACAAACCCCTTGGGGCGGGGCGCTTTATCTCTCTGGCTTCGTTGAAAAAACTTGAAAACCGTGGGGTTTCCTGCGTCTTTCCGCCTAACCGATAAGATAAATCGCCTCCGCAGAATGGATGAAATAAATGGGTCCTGACCCTAGCTTAACTGAGCTTATGTTTGATTTAGGCTTGGGACAACAGATCGTTGGACGCACCAGTTATTGCTGTCATCCTAAACCGCAAATCGAACAGGTTCAAAGTGTTGGTGGCACAAAAAAGATTAACTTTTCAAAATTGCAGCACCTTAAACCTGACTATGTGCCGTTGAACATTGACGAAAACCCGAAAGCCTTTTTGTCTGAACTGGAAAATCGTAATATTAAAACCATCGTAACACATCCAACTCGGATTACAGACAACCTTGCCCTGTACACATTGTTCGGCGGTATCTTTGCCCAGGATGTCAGGGCTGCCGTTTTGCAGGAAAAATTCCAGGCGGCGTTTGTCCACTTGTGCACCGCCAGAGAGACCCTGCCGCGAAAACGGGTCCTGTATATCATTTGGCGCGATCCGTGGATGACAATATCTTCCCAAACCTACATCGCCGACGTCCTGCAGCAGATAAATTGGCAGGTGGTGTCGGTCCCGGAAAACGATCGATATCCAACATTCACATTCTCCATCGCTGAATTGAAGCAGATCGATCTGGTGTTATTTTCAAGCGAACCCTACCCATTCGGGCCGTCCCATATCAGTGATTTTGCGAAGGATTTCCCCGACCACGGTGCAAAAGCCCGATTAATTGATGGTGAATTGTTGTCCTGGTATGGCTCGCGTGCAATTCCGGCTCTCGACTATTTGCATGACTTAATCAACGACATCAAAACATGAATTCACGCCGCCTGGCCGTCTACTATGCATCGTCTTTTATGATGCTCGGAATCCATTTGGTTTTCTGGCCCCTGTGGTTATCGGACCGTGGCCTGCAAGCCCCTGAAATCGGCCTGCTATTGGCATCGGGTATTGCATCGAAACTTGTTGCCAACCCACTGGTCGCACATTTTGCCGACCGGCTGGGCCAGCGACGGTTAATTATTTGTATTTTGAGTTCTCTCGCCTTCGTCGCCTTTCTGCTTTTTCCCTACACAGATTCATTTGCGACCGTTCTCGCCTTGCATTTGGTTTTTCTTGCCCTGTGGTCGCCGACCATGCCGCTGATGGAGAGTATGGTCATGTATGGCGTTACCAATCAGGGGTACGATTACGGACGTATTCGCCTGTGGGGATCCGTTACTTTCATGGTGGCCGTCATAGCCGTCGGTTACCTGCTGACCGATCGGTCGACAGACCTGGTCTTTATGGCCATTGCTATCACCATGGGCCTGACGGTTGTCTCCGCATTGGCCCTGCCGGATTTACGCCCACCCAAATCCACGGACAAACGCCTAACCCTTTTCGCCGTGGTCCAGGACAAACGGTTTGTTTTGTTTCTCCTTGGCACAGCCCTCATTCAATCCAGCCATGCCGTCTATTACGGATTTGGTTCCATCCACTGGAGAAACAACGGAATTACGGAAGACTGGATCGGAATTCTGTGGGCGACGGGAGTATTGGCGGAAATTATTTTGTTTACATACGCGACGCAGGTTCTGAAATTTATCGGGCCTGCCAGGCTTATCGCCCTGGCCGGCCTTGTTGGTTTGGTCCGCTGGCCTCTCACCGCATTAACGCTCGACCTATGGTCTCTTCTGGGATTGCAGTTCCTTCACGCGATGACGTTTGGCGCAACCCATATTGGAGCCATGTACTTTATCCAAAACCGTATCGACCCGTCCCTGTCGGCAACGGCGCAAGCCCTTTATTCCGGCATCGTCATGGGCGGTGCCATGAGTATCGCGGCCTACACCAGCGGGCTTTTTTATGCAAACCATGGCGGCGACGCCTATTTTGCCATGGGCGGCATGGCCGCTGTTGGCGCCGCACTGGTTTTTATTTTACGCCGCAAATAATAAGAGGCCGCCCTTTGATCCAGGGCGACCCCTTATTTTGAAGAGACTCAAAGAGCGTTAGAGTTTTTCAACGTTCATACCAATTGTGATCGCACCGATTGCCGTTCCTCCTTCAGACACCGTCCCGCTGACTTGTGTTTGAAATGACTTGGTGCTGTCATCAAATTCAACTTCATCTATGAATAGTGCACCGGCACCTGCGCCATAGCTCTTTTTCCATTTCGCTTCATCGCCCTGCATATAATCTGATGTCACGTCACTTTGGCCAACATTCATTCCCTTATTATCCATCACGAACATTTCAGTAATAATACCACCGGCTGCAGCTTTTTTACCTTTCAAAAACTCAGAAAGTGGATTGGCCAAAACCGCATCAACCATCGCCCCGCCACCGGCTTTTTTTTGTGCCCGCCAGTCTTTATCAGCCTTATCAATCGCTGCCGCGTCCATTGACGCATGTTTATCATTCTGCGCCTTTATGGCGTTGACCACCGATGGATCATTTAACCAGGGTGCGACGTGTTTTTCGTATGCGGCTTTTACCTGCGCATCGTACTCGCCTGCAGATGCAGTGAGCGCACCGAAGCTGATTGACGTTACGGCAGCAGCCGCGAGTAGGAATTTTATTAAACGCATATATCTGTCTCCATATTTAGTTAAAAAGCGACCAGTAATATTCGATCCGTAGCGCCGCCTGAGCGCTTACGCGAACCTTAACCAAAATATTGTATCGTGCCGATTTCAAAGTATTTCCATATGCTTCTACGACTCGAATTCGCTCCAGCAGCGTGATATCAATCTATTTAGAAATGAGCGGTTTCAATCAATCCGAAACTGCAATCAGCCTGCACCTGATCAACAAAAAGGGTCATTAACGAAAAGGGTCATTAACTAAATGCGAATTAGTTCAAAAATCACAACAGGGTTCGGCGCGGTACTTATCATTATGGCAGCCGTTGGTTTCATTGGTTGGGCTGGTCTTGGCGCCTATGTAAACGGTGTTAAATCTCAGGACCGGGTTACTAAACTCTCTGAAAATCTGGCCCATGTGGCTTTGCAGGTCGCCGAATACAGAACCCAAAAGGACCTTTCCTTGCTCGACGGTGCTTTTGAAGATCTGCAGGCCGACGGTGCCGACGCTGCATCCCTATTGGAAGACCCGGCATTCGCAGATAAAAGCGAGTATCTGCAACCCGTAAAAGATGCCATTGAAAAATACGCGGCGGGGCTTGCCGCCTTTAAAAGAATCGAAATTTCAAACGGTAGCCGATTAAGCGAAATGTTAAGCCAAACGGAAAAACTGGAAGAACTTGCGATAGCCATTCGAAACACCCAATCCGAGCAATTTAAAATTGTAACAGAAACTTTAAATTCCGCCGACCAACAACAAAAAGTACGGTTAACCCTGGCCGGGCGCGCGGACGGCCTCATTCAAAACACTCTGATGGCGCGCCGTGAAGAAGCCATGTTTAGGCTAACCGGACTTCCAACCCATGCTGAAAATGCGACAACGTCAATTCGAAAAATGTATATGTCCGGCCTTGGAATGAAAAAATTGACCAAAGGAACCACCGGAGAAAAAGCGGTGGGTGAAATTTTTAGTGTTGTAAACACTTATCGCAAACATTTTGCCAGTTTACTGGAGGCTATTGAAGCACAAGGCGACACGACGGGTATCGAAGAACAGTTGGCGGACGTGTCGGAGTCGATCCACGAACTCACGACGGATATAGCCAAGACAGAAAGATCGTCATACACACTTGCTGCTGAAAGGGCTGCTGAGGCGGCACAACAGGTTGATGTGGTTTTTAATGCGCAGCGAATTGCGCTGCAGATGGTTGCAGATATTCGCGCTCTCCGATTGGCGGAAGCACGGTTTTTAACGACCCGTGACAAGAAGTTTGAGGACGAAGTCGCAACAACCCTGAAATCCATATTTTTAAGTGCATTGCGGATGAAACGCCTGTTGTCGGATCCCGCGCAGGCCGAGATGATCAATACCATGGCGCAACAATCGCAGGATTACCGGGCTGCCTTTGTTGCGACCGCAGAAGCGGTAAACGAACAATCTGTCATCGAAGCGGATATGCAAGCCACACAAAGTGCAGTTAACAATTTGATTACCGAGTTCAAAACACAACAATTTCAGGAACTGACCGACCAAAAGGACATCAGTACCACACTCATCTCCGTTGGTGCCATTGGCGGTGTTATTCTGGGGTTGCTGCTGGCCTTAGTCATTGGTCGCAGTATTTCCAATCCGGTCGTTCAGATGGGATTAGCCATGCGCAGATTGTCCGACAACGATTTAGATGTGGAAATCCCGGGAATGGCCCGCACCGATGAAATTGGCGAAATGGCAAAATCGGTTCAGGTTTTCAAGGACAACGCGCTGGAAGTTAAACGACTGGCAGCGGAAAACAGCGCCAAGGAAAAACAGGCTGAAACTGAAAAAAAGAGCATGATGGCTCGTATTGCCGAAGAGTTTGAGCGCAACGTGGGCGGCGTTATCGACGCCGTTTCAACGGGTACGGACAAAATGCATAGCTCCGCGCAGATGATGGCACAAAACGCCGCCGATTCGTCAGACCGGTCGTCGGCGGTCGCCACTGCCGCCGCAACCGCCTCTAATAATGTAAACAGCGTTGCGGCAGCCACGGAAGAACTTTCTGTTTCGATAACAGAGATCAGTCGTCAGGTCGGACAATCGGCCGAGATTACAAGAACAGCGTCCAGTGACGCCAAATTGGCAAACCAAAAAATTGAAGGACTCAGGACGACGGCCGAGCGCATTGGCGAAGTTGTAGGCCTGATCACCGACATTGCCGAACAAACAAATCTCCTGGCACTAAACGCGACAATTGAAGCCGCCCGCGCCGGCGACGCTGGCAAGGGTTTTGCCGTGGTCGCATCGGAAGTCAAAAATCTTGCGGGACAAACGGCGAAGGCGACAGAAGAGATCAGCTCTCAAATTAATCAAATTCAATCGGCGACCAGGGAATCCGTTGATTCAATCAGAAGCATTGTAGCAACGATAAATCAAATCAATGACGTCGCAATGACGATTGCATCGGCCGTCGAGGAGCAAGGTGTTGCCACCCAGGAGATCGCGCAAAATATCGAGCAGGCGGCGTCCGGAGCAAACGAAGTAACCACCAACATTACAACCGTCAGTCAAGTCACGCAGGAGACGGGCGACGCAGCAAAAGCTGCCTTAACGATTTCCGGTGAACTATCCGAACAATCAAACAAATTGCAACAGCAAGTCGATCAATTCCTGCAGCAAATTCGCGCCAGTTAGGTCGCTTTGTTGCGGATCTGGGCATCTCTGACCAGGAGTTTTTGTGCCCGTAAAGCGACGGGAACATCAATCATCCTGCCATCAAGAGCAATGGCACCGACCCCTTGCGATTGGGCACGCTCGTAGGCGTCGACGAGACGCATCGCCGTTTTCACGTCTTCCGGTGAAGGCGAAAAGCAGTCATTGAGAAGCGGAACGGCACTGGGATGAATACAGGCCGAACCTTCAAAGCCAAACATCTGTGATTTTTCAGCGCTGGTCCGGTAGGCGTTGAGATCCTGGTAATCGGCGACGGTTCCGATGGTGCCTAAGGGAATAATCCCTGCGGAACGTGCAGCATAAACCAGTTTCTGGCTACCTAAAAACAACGTATCTGCATTGGGGAGCATCCCCGTGTCCAGAGCGAAATCTTCACCGCCCAATGTTATTCCGGCGTTGCGTGCAGAAGCTTTGGCAATTTCCTCCATACGAAAATAGGCCCCTGCCGTTTCAATCATCGGCACCAGGTAAGTCGTGCCAGCAGTCATTCCCTGCGCGATTTCACGCGTTAATACCAGTTCTTCGAGTAATTTTAAGTGCTCTGCAGATTCGATTTTTGGCAAATAAAGACCGCATATCCCTGGCATTACCGCTGCTTCAATATCCCTTACGGCTTCTTCCAGGGGCCGATTAATGCGGACCAGAACGTCGGCACCGGACTGCCCAGCGGACGTCGCGGCATCGGCCAAAAGCGATCGTGCGGCGGGACGTTCAGAAGCCGGCACACTGTCTTCAAGATCAAGGATTATGGCATCCGCAGACCGGGTATGCGCCTTTGCCACAAAAGCCGGATTATTACTCGGCACATAAAGCATGGAACGCCAGATGAGGTGTTCTTTCAAGGACTTACCCTCCAATACATTGTTGTTGACGTAAAACCAAAATTTGATCCGCCGAAAAACCTGCTTGTAATAAATAGTGATCGGTATCGGCACCCAATTCAGGCGCCGGATTACAAAACCCACCGGGCGTTGCCGACAGTCGCGGTGTAATATTATGATGGGTTGCGTGCCCCAATTCATCATCCGGCAGGTTAACAAGCACGCCACGACTGTTGATATGGGGGTCGTCAACAAGGTCAGATATATCGTAAACGGCTGAGGCAGTAATCCCCGCCGCCTCAAACAGCCCAAGGACGTCGTCCCGGTCTCGTTCGGAAATCCAGTTGGCGACAATATCGTTTACTTCGTCGCGGTTTGCGACCCGGTCGGCGTTGGTTCGGTACCTGGGGTCGTCAATCATATCGTCACGGCCAATCGCCCGAAAAACCCGTTCAGCCATGGCCTGAATGGAAGCCGACAGGGCGACATATTTACCGTCCCTAGCCAAATAGACATCCCTTGGCGCGCTGGTATTTGATCGATTGCCGACCCGTTCCTTGATTTTACCGGTAACCTGGTAGGCCAGAGCCTCCGGGCCCAAGGTTGATAAAATGGGTTCCAAAAGTGAAAGATCGATAACTTGACCCTTGCCGCCCTTCAACTCGACTTCGCGCAGGGCGACCAGAGTTGCATAGGCCCCCTGCAGTCCGGCAATCATATCAGCCAGCGCCAACGGTGGAACAAGCGGAGGTCGATCTGGAAAGCCATTTCGCGTCGCAAATCCAGACATCGCCTCGACCAATGTTCCAAACCCCGGGCGTTCCGAGTAAGGGCCGGTTTGACCAAATCCTGAAACCCGCACGACAACCAATTTTGGATTACTGGCGTGAAGTTGCGCCGGAGACAATCCCATTTTTTCAAGCCGACCAGGCCGGAAATTCTCGACCAGGACATGCGCTGTTTTGGCCATGGCTAAAATTAATTCCGCTGCCTTCGGGTTTCTGAAGTCAAGGGCGACACTTTTTTTATTTCGGCAATAAACTTTCCAGAATGCGGCGACGCCCGCTTCGGTCCAGGCCCGTAACGGGTCACCCGTGCCGAGCGGTTCAATTTTCACGACTTCAGCGCCAAAGTCAGCAAGCTGCAAGGTCAGCATATTGCCGGCGATAAGACGGGTCAAATCAAGCACCCGGACGCCGTTCAAAGGTCCCTTTTGTCGGGGCTTAAAGTTTTGCGACTGCACTCACTTAATCCTTTTTGGTCCAACCACCGGTCGCCGTTTGCTGCCAATAGGCGATTTGGTGGCCCTCGGCCTTGTAGGCTTGCCAACGGGTCCGTGCCTCGGAGATAGAATCAGGGTCGTTGCCGTCAAAGAGTTCAAAACAACGAACATAGTCGGGAACCGTGATGGTCGTCGCGCCGTCCGTTAAAAAAAGGAAAGTCGCGTCATTAACATTGTCATCGGAGGTCGAGATCCAGATCGGTTGCTGGTCCGGGAATCCGTCTTTTGCGCTGCCGTGGGGTAACCAGGCGTTTCGATCATAAGTCCACAGAACGTCCGTCAAGGCCTCAACGCGCTCATCGCTGCTCGCCAGGACCAAAGCGCGGTTCCCCGCCTGCAAGGTTTTTTCCAACAGTTTGGGCAGGGCCGTCTCGAGCGGGGATCGTTCTAAATGATAAAATGCAATATCGGTCATCGACGCCCCTTTATAGACGAGGGGCCGGCTGACCGGGCAGCCAGCTCCCAAATGCCCGGTTATTTTTCGTAATTATTGGCGACCAATTGGTTCAACAACCGCACACCAAAGGCGGTGCCGCCCTTAGGCACCGTCGGCGCATCCTCGCCCGACCAGGTCACACCGGCGATATCCAGATGCGCCCAGGGCGTTTTACCTACAAACCGCTGCAGAAACTGCGCTGCAGTAATACTTCCTGCGCCACGACCGCCAATATTTTTCATGTCCGCGGCATCACAATCGATCATTTTGTCATAGGCTTTATTAAGTGGCATCCGCCACACCTTTTCGTTGACCTCGAGACCGGCCGCCGTCAACCGCTCGGACAACTGATCGTTATTTGAAAACAATCCGGCGTGCTCATTGCCCAGTGAAACGATGATTGCACCGGTCAGGGTCGCCAAATTGACCATAAATTTTGGTTTAAATCGGCTATTTGTATAATGCAGGGCATCGGCAAGAACCAACCGGCCTTCGGCATCCGTAATGAGAACTTCGATCGTCTGTCCGTCCATAGCCGTGACCATATCGCTCGGACGTTGGGCATTTCCGCCGGGCATATTCTCTACCAAGCCGACGACACCAACGACATTCACTTTGGCTTTTCGCCCAGCCAAGGCCTTCATTAACCCGATCACGACGGCCGAGCCGCCCATATCCCATTTCATATCTTCCATACCGGCCGCCGGTTTCAGGGATATGCCGCCCGTATCAAACGTGACCCCCTTGCCAACGAAGGCAATTGGCGCATCGGCCTTGCCACTGGCGGATTTTGGCGCTCCCTTCCACTGCATAACGACCATACGGGATTCCCGAACAGAGCCCTGGCCAACCCCCAAAAGGGCACCCATACCCAGTTTTTTCATCTGTGTTTCATTTAGCACTTCAACTTTAATGCCCAATTTCGTCAGTTCTTTTGTCCGTTTGGCCAGGCTGTCTGGATACAAAATGTTGGGCGGCTCAGATACCAAATCTCGAGTCAGGAAGACCCCAGCGGCAACTTGGTCCTTTATCTCAAACGCCTTTTTAGCTTTGGCTGATCCCGGGCTCTGGATTTTTATTGTTGTTAGGGTTGGTTTATCTTCGGCTTTTTCCCGTGTCCGGTACTTATCAAATCGGTAGGACTGCAGCCGCGCACCGAAGGCAAATTCTGCGGCGACGTCTTCGGGTTTTATGTCCGCGCCTTCAAGGGAATCCAGGCATACGGTGATCGACGAAGCGTTTGCTTTCGATAAACCACCATAAACCGAACCGCCGGCTTTCATGGCGTCACTTGCTGTGAATTCTTTTGCTTTACCGAGTCCGATCAGCACCACGCGATCCAGTTTGGTTCCACCAGGGGCCATCACCGTCAGGCTCTGGCCGGTTTTACCCTTGAAGGTGCTGGCTTTCAGCGCGCGGGTTAAAATACCACCTGATTGTTTATCAATTGCCGCTGCACTCTCAGATAATTTGCGACCATTGCTCACGCCAACAACAACAACACCGGACTTAACGGCAGCGGGTTTAGAAAAAGAAATTTTCATTGGGGTCTCCGTAGGGATCAAATTCAAAAATTAATATGTGCCCCATTGCCTTACACGATTAATCGCGCGGCTTCCAGAAAGACTCGACATTACAAATCAAAATTAAACCAGACTCAGGACTTGGGCGTTTCTTCCAGGGCGATTTCAGACTTGATACCACCGTATGACACCCCCTGACCACGTTCGCGACTCATCAGCCAAACCAGACCACCCGGCAACGAAATCACTATTCCGAGAAGTCCGAACAGCAATGACAAGGCGGTTGCACTTTCCTCGGGAATGCCAATAAGGCCAAAAGCCGTCACCATGGCATATTCACGAACCCCCCAGCCACCAATCGAAATCGGGATCGCAACAATCAGCAGAACCGGCGGGACCAGCATAAGGCAATCAAGAACCGTCACCTCCAATCCCAGGCTCATGGCAATGATAAATACGCACAGCGACAAATTGATATGACCAAGCAGTCCCCAAAAGATTACGAAAAACGTATTTTTGGGGTCCAGGAAAACCGCCCGGGTGTCGGCACTCAAATAGCTCAGTCCGCGAACAATTTTATATTTTTGGAAATTCTGAAATACCCGGTCGACAAACATGATCAGGGCCAATCCGCCAATCGCCCCCAATGTTAACAGGGCGGCCGTCGACGCAACCCAATCTGAGGCCTCGGCGGTGATCCGTATTTGAAAAAACGGTTGGGCGATATCGACCAACAGAACCAGCGCAACGACTGCGGCAACCCGCTCAAGCATAACTCCATTGAGAGCCCCCCGCAGCTCTAACCCACCCTTGTACGCCAGATATACCCGCACGGCATCGCCACCGGTACCGCCTGGCAGTGCCTGATTAAAAAACATGCCGATGAAGAAAATGCGCACGGCTTGACGAAATGCCATAACGGCACCAACGGCCTGATTTACCGCCTGCCAGCGCAATGCCCCGATAAACAACTGGAAATAAAAAACAACGACCGCCGCCAGAAGCAACGGACGATCAGCGCTTTGAATTTTCTTCAATGAGGCGTCAAGATCGATCCCCTGGAATACATACCAGATCAATGCGCCTGAAATAAAAACTTTGAGCGCAATTCCCAACGACTTTTTGAGCATCCATAAAACTTTCTTGTCACTGTGCGGCGAAGATTTATCAGCTCACATTGGTTGTGTCACGTGGTAGGCGCATTAAATGGCTTCAGGCCTGGTTTTTAAATTTCACCGGCACACGCTTGCGTCCCCAATCTCCGGCCGGTCCATCAAATACCCCGGCCGGCAATTCGCCGCAGCTCGAGCAATGCCCGGAATAATTCCCACTAAAGGACAGGTTCCAGTCCGACAATTCGTACCAGTCACGGCCGATGAGCACTTCGCCACAGCCAGGACAGTAGGTGCTGGACCCTGGCTTATCATGGACGTTTCCCGTATAGGCATATCGAATGCCGTTTTTGAGCGCAATTTGGCGCGCCCTAACCAGCACTGCTTTTTCGGTCCTCGGTTTATCCATCATTTTCCAGTCAGGATGGAAGGCCGAAAAATGCATGGGCACATCGGCCCCCAGGTTATCAAATACCCATCGGGTCATGTGCTCTATTTCTTCATCAGAATCATTTTCGCCGGGGATGATCAAATTTGTGATTTCAAACCAGACATTGGTTTGGGTTTTTAGATAAACCAATGTATCGAGAACCTCCGCCAGGCCCGATGAACAGAGATTGCGGTAAAACCGTTCGGTGAAGGCTTTCAAATCAACATTTGCCGCGTCCATGTGGGAGAAAAATTCGCGACGGGCTTCCGGTGCCACATAACCGGCGGTAACGGCGACGGTTTTTATGCCCCGGGCGTGACAGGCTTTCGCCACATCAACGGCATATTCCAAAAAAATCACCGGATCGTTATAGGTGAAAGCAACACTGCGACAGCCCGTTTGCACGGCCGCATCGGCGATCATTTCCGGACTTGCCTCGGCCTGTAATTTATCAAATTCCCGGGATTTGGAGATGTCCCAGTTTTGGCAGAACTTGCACGTCAGATTGCAGCCGGCGGTACCGAAGGACAAGACAGGAGTGCCCGGCAGAAAATGGTTAAGCGGTTTTTTTTCGATGGCATCGATGCAAAACCCGCTGGAGCGACCGTAAGTGGTTAAAACAACTTCATTGTCCAGTCGCTGACGGACAAAGCACAGCCCGCGCTGGCCTTCATTCAATTTGCAATATCTCGGACAGACATCACATTGAACCCGGCCATCGTCTAACGTGTGCCAGTATTTGGTTTTGACGTTTGTATTCATTTCGCGGTCAATTCGCTTCGTCATAAACAGGCATCAAAAGGGCGACGGTTGTTCCCTTGCCGACTTCGCTAGACAGGCGAAGTTCACCTTTGTGCAATTCGATCAGCGATTTTACAATCGGTAACCCGAGACCGACGCCGTCATGGTTTCGGGTCAGCGAATCGGCGACCTGGCCGAACGGCTCCAGCACCAAATCCAGGTTTTCAGGTGCGATCCCAACACCAGAATCGGTGATTTCAATCAAGACATGACTCTGGCTTTCCCGGTTGGCAGTAATGATTATGAACCCATGACGCGGGGTAAATTTGACCGCGTTGGTAAGGATATTAATCAGTATCTGGCGCAAATGACGTTTGTCAGCGAACAGGGCGGGTAAATTTCTGGCGAGGTCTGAATCCAGGGTAATATTTTTTTCATGACATTGTCGTTCGATCATTCGCAGGCTTTCACGAACTGTATTGACGATGTCCAAACGCACCTTGTCGATTAAAACTTCACCGGCTTCTATGCGCGAAATATCCAGCAGGTCACCAATCAAAGTCAGAAGATGCTCGCCGGACCGTTGGATATCGCCAGCATAGTCGAGATAGAACGCATTGTTTACGGGACCATAAAGTTGATTGGAAATAACCGATGAAAAACCAATGATGGCATTGAGTGGGGTGCGTAGTTCGTGGCTCATATTCCCCAAAAATTCCGACTTCGCCCGATTTGCCCGTTCCGCAAATTCCAATGCGCCACGGGATTCCCGCTCGGCATTCACAATATCGGTAATTTCTGTCCTGATCCCAACAATTCCTCCCGACTTGGTTGATCGCTCGACGACCTGAACCCACCGTCCATCAGACAATAATTGCTGGTGCGTTCCTTGACCCGTTTTAAATTGCCGAATTCGATTTTGTATCCACCCGTCCCGATCAGCGGAATCGATGGATATCGCCTTTCTCTTTATGGTTTGTTCGACGAGCTCCTCGATTTTTAAACCTGGCACCAGAATATCTTCAACCAGTGGATAATAGTCCTTGTACTTCGAATTGCACATCATCAGTCGTCCCTCTGCATCAAACAGAATGAACCCTTCAGAAATGCTTTCAATGGCATCAAGAAGCATCTGTTCCGCATGGGTTGCCTCTTCCTCGCGGTGTTTAAGCTCGGTAATGTCTGTGCGGATGGCAACGATTTCACCACTCGCTGTTTTTCGTTCCGTCGACAATATCCAACGGCCGTCGGAAAGCTTGAGTTCTCTTGTGCCTTTGGCTTTGAAGAAGTCCTTAAGCCGTTGTTGGATGAATGCCTCGTCATTGCCAGCCCGGTCGGAATGCCAACCACACCTGACGGATTCACGAAACATCGTCTCAAAATGTGTCCCCGGTACAATCAGATGTTTGATCGGCGCAAAAAACTCTCGGAACTTTGAATTGGCAAGTAACAGTTTGCCCTCTGCATCAAATAGCACAAACGCCTCGTTAATGCTCTCGATGGCTTCTTCCAGGCGGCTCTGGAGCCGCTTTTGCTGGGTGATATTCAGAATAATTAAGATCCGATGACCATTTGAAAGCAATTGTTCGCGCACCAGATTTACACGTCCGTCGGATCGGTGCACTTCAAAGGATTTCTGAGGGTTTCGGTGATGGGCAAGCCGTTCCGCGACCCACTCTTCTTCGCGCCCGGCTGCAGCCGGGACCAATCCCGCATGAATACAATTCCATACATGGTCTTCGAAGGACGTTCCGGGTTTCGTAATACCGACGATGTCGGCGTTCATCTGCCACCAGGATTTATTAGCCTGCACCAACCGGTCATCCTCATCAAACAGCGCTATTCCCTCGGAAATTTCATCAAAAGCCGTGGTCAATAGATTACGCGTGATCTCGCTTGCGACTAATGCCTGGCCGAGGCGGCGTTGATCACTGATATTCTCGGCCATCAATACCCGAGATCCATCTCTCAGTTCTATTTCCGTAAATTTAAGAACGGTACCATCGCTACGTATCTGTTCGACCGGGCCATCGGGATGCAAATGTTGGTGCATACGCTGAACCAGCCATTTCGCCTCGCAGCCGACGGCGGACGGAACCATTTTTTCCTCCAGCAAAGCCCGCAGATGGGATTCAAATCTTGCCCCCTTGACGAACGACTGGGCAACCTGACTGTTAACATCCCGATAGGCAGAATTAACAAATACAAATCGGTCGTCAGCATCAAAAATAGCGAACGACTCCTCAATTGTATCCAGAGCCGCATAAACTCTTGTTAATTCATTTTCTGCGTTCTGAAGCCGTTCGTCCTGCTGGGTTTGCGCCGCAAGCACCATCTCGATCAGTTCGGACTTCGTCTTTTTAGTGAGACTCTGACGCGAGCCACATGTGGTCACCAAGGAAACTCCTTTATCCGCAGGCTGCACGACTGGGTTTTCTGTCACGAATGTATTTCCTCATAACGGGTTTTCCAAACGCATTGGCAGTTAAACTCATCCGTACAATCGCATACGATCTTACACACTATCCCGTAGGGATGATTTTAGTCTAGTCTGCCAACGAAAGAAAATTTTTATGCTTATTTAAGACCAGGCGGGTTAAAACAGCACATTACGGGTAATAGGAAGCGGAAACAAAAAAATGGGTGTTATTCGGCGCGCCGCAGTCGCAGGTCAGTTCTATGAGAATAATGCCGATACCCTGCGTTCGAGGATTGAAGGTTTTCTTAAGGATGTCTCTGGAGAAGT
>JAJFII010000072.1 GCA_021775095.1 Rhodospirillales bacterium | reverse complement strand
TGGCATTACATTCCTTGCCCGATGCTTGGCATCGCGCTGTGCCTTACCAATCAAACCGTTCACCCCCATCAGAGTGCGCTATATTATTCCGGAAGTGCTCTAATTGAACCTTTCGAATTTTCACTAAGCCCCTTCATTAAGATACGGCCAGCTTTGCCGCCGTGGCCAGATATCTTTTTTGTAATAACGAGCATTGTTGCCTCGACGTAATCGCTAAGCTTTCTCACATCTTCTGGTTCAAGTGTCTCTTTTTGTTTGAGGAGGTTATTGGCTTCACCAGCAATTGTCGTAATTAAATTATATCCAAACATTTCGCCTTGGCCTTTGAGGGTATGAGCTGCATAACTCATTTTTTTTCTCGCGTTTTGATCACTTAAATTTTTATCCAGAACCACCAACGATATTTTCATTTCTTCACAATATTTAGCTGTGCTATCCACGAACTGAGAAAATAAGTTGGCGATGAGTTCTTCATCCAGTCCTTCGAGAGTCGCCGACTGCACGCTGGGTTGCAAACTAAGAATTGTTTGTTGATCAACCATATTGGAAACACGTTCTAAAACCTGAGAGAAATCATCGTGCGTGATTATTTTTGTATCGGTTTCTGTCTCATCTGGGGCTGTTATTGCGTCCGGTGCATTCGGGAGTGATGAATGAATGTCTTCACCAAGTTGTTTGTTAATGGCTTTCAACAGGACGGGCAGGTCAATTGGTTTGGCACATACATCGTTAATTCCAGCCTCTAAATATTCTTTAATATTGCCAGCGGCGATATCTGCGGTTAGAGCAATGATTGGAATTTTTGATTTCTCCGTACCCATTGATCGAATGACAGTTGTCGCCTCGATCCCGCCCATGACCGGCATCCGGATGTCCATCAGGATCAAGTCAAATTCGTCTTCTTCAAATCGTTCGATCGCCATTTTCCCGTTGTCTGCAACGACAATCCTATGGTTCAGTTTCTCGAAAATGCCCCGCAATAATTGTTGATTAACCGGGGTGTCATCAGCCACTAACACGTTCAAGGAGCGAGAGGACAACCATCTTTCGAGCGAACGCCTTTTGTCGGTTGCCTCGACTGTGCCTTTTGCCTGATGACACAATGTCGTGAACCAGAACGTCGACCCTTCGCCTTCGGTGCTTTCAACGCCAATATCTCCGCTCATCAATTCGACGAGTTGTTTGGAGATAGAGAGCCCTAGCCCCGTGCCGCCGTAGGTTCTTGACGTCGAACTATCCGCTTGGGTGAAAGCAGAAAAAAGACTGTCTTTTGCCTTTTCATTTAATCCAACCCCGGTGTCCGTAACAGAGATCCGCAACATGAATCTGTCATCAGCGGTCGGCATATGGCTGACACCTACTGTTATGGAGCCGGTTTTGGTAAATTTGAGGGCGTTACTAAGTAAATTGGAAAAGACTTGGCCAATCCGCAAACTGTCTCCATGAACGTTCATCGGCAAATTTTCATCAAGTTCTACATGAAGTTTCAGTCCATTTGATGTTATTATCGGGGCAAACAATCCGACGGTGTCATCGATAAAAGAAGCCAGATTAAAGTCGATGTGTGAGATATCGAGTTTGCCCGCTTCTAACTTGGACTGATCTAGAATTTCATTAAGGATCCTGAGAAGTTTCACGCCTGACGACTTGATGCTTGAAACCCAATCCAGTTGCTGTGGTGACAGATCGGTATCCAAGACCAGATCGGCGATGCCTATAACTCCCGCCATCGGAGTGCGGATTTCGTGGCTCATGTTTGCCAGAAACTCGGATTTTGCCCGATTTGCAGATTGTGCCTGATCTCGCTCATCATGGATAACCGCCTCAACTGCAATGAGCTGGCTGATGTCCTGGCCGGTGCCACGGTAGCCGATGAAGTTGCCCAGACTGTCGAACATCGGTCGTCCGCGGACGTTAAAGTAAACCATGCGCCCGTTCTCAAATTTGCGTTGAAACCGGAAGTCATCGAAGGGAAGGTGGTTCTTTAACAAGTGTTCATGGGCGCTCAGGTCCGCTTCCGACACGCCCAGGATACTGGTTTCGCGCCAGGTTTTCCCATAATCTTCCTGTGAATTGATCCCGCTCTGATCCTGATCCGAACGGGAAACATAAATAAACTGGAAATTTTCATCCTGCTCCCAGAACCAATCGGCTGAAATCTCGGCGAAATGACGAAATTTGTCCTCGCTGTTTTTTAACTCGTCGCGCGATTGCCGAAGTTCCTGTTCGGTGGCAAGGCGTTGGCTGATTTCACCGGTTAGCTCGTTGTTGGCCAGACGAAGCTGAGTTGGTGACGGCAGTGCAAGCGCTTTCGGTATAATCGGCCAGATCATGATCGCCGTGGTCAGCGATACCAATGCTGTGACCGCTTTGACCACCCCTTGGATACCATACACAGGGTACCACACGGTAACGACAGCAAGCGCGTGGGTTGCGCCGCAGGCCAGAATAAACACCGCGAACAGGATGAATAATCCCCGGTACTCAATATCCTTGCGATTGCGGAGAAAGACGAGCAGCGCGATTGGTATCGACGAGTAGGCTAAAAATATTATGATATCTGAGCCGACATGGAGAAATAGGATTTCTGGTCGCCAGGCATAACACATTCCGTGCTGCATAAAGGGTGTGGCATCAAATAGGAAATCAAATACGGTTTCGAAAAACAAGGCCATTGACTGATCTTTCTCTGTTTAGGTAAACACCCACAAACTTCAGCGCGGTCCGGTCATGTAAACATATTATTCCCGGTGAGGCTATCAATCCTGAGCTTTTTCACACCCTGTGGGCGATGGACGGCAGCCTCAGAAATAACGTATTTCTCAGTATTTGAGACGCGTACAGCCCGTTCGCGTGGCGATCGTTCCGCCACATCCTGCGCCAGATCGACGATCCGCAGGCGACATTATCAGGGATGGGATTTGAGCCGCATTCTCGGACCCTGAGGTCACTACGATGAACCAGAAATCCTTTCATAGACAATTCCGATATTTTGTTCCATAAGCGCTGAGGTTAGACAGTCGATCCGGCTTGTGGTTCAACGCCGTTCGGTTTGGTCGTTTCGTCACCGTCGTATTGCTCGGTCATTCGGTGGCAGGCCCGTTAACAGGTTGTCCAAGTTTCCGGGACCATGCACAACCACGAACATGGGGAGATTTAGAAAGGTTTTTTTAAGGCGCAAATATTTACGAATTGGAGCGGGTGAGGGGAATCGGACCCCCGTCTAAAGCTTGGGAAGCTTTCGTTCTACCATTGAACTACACCCGCCTATCGTTAAAAAATATTATATTTCAATATGTTACACAAGTTATTATAAAATTAAATTTTCTAAAAACAACCCATTTATCGGAGTCACCGTGACTCTGGTGCGATAAAGAATATCTGATTGGGTAGACCTTTCACTGCCTGATCGTCCAGACTATATTGCCCTACCCTACCGGCACGCCCCGCACCAGCGCTTCTATCCTTATTTGTCCTATGATAGTGTAGGGTGAACAGATGTGGTTAAATCATGAAACACCTATTGCTGATCGTCTGGATGGTTGTTGCTTTGGCTGCGCGGGTTGGCCCGGCGATGTCGGCTGATTATCAAAACGGCTGGGACGCCTACTTAAAAAAAGATTATGGGGCCGCGTTGGCCGAGTTCACAGCCCTCGCCGAAATGGGAAATGCCCCGGCTCAGGCGCTTCTCGCTCTCATGTATGACCAGGGAGACGGCGTTCTTCAGAACTATCGGACTGCCTTGAAATTCTACACACTTGCTGCTGAACAGGGTCATGCAGGAGCGCAATTAAATTTGGCCATGATGTACGTCGGCGGAAAAGGAACCCGCCAGGATTACACCCGCGCCCATATGTGGTTAACCCTGGCCGCCACGAAAGGCATCGCGCTTGCCAAACACAATCGTGATGTTGCCGAACAAAGAATGTCTTCCGCCGATATTTCAACCGCTCAACGCCTGGCGCGTGCGTGTGTCCAGAAAAATTTCAAGGGGTGTTACGATCTTTCCATATAACCCGTTAATGAGCCGACAAAGAAAAATTGGCTGGCGGCGCGGCTGATTTTACGGAAGATCGTGTGAAGGGACTATCGACATGGCTGATATCACCGAACTTACGACCTCAGAGTGGGAATATCTCGATAGGTCGCTTGCTCAGATCAAGGGCGGAAAAATTCCAAATACGGAGGCTCTAGATGGCTTCTTCGCCGCTTTGTCTTGTTGTCCTGAATTAATAATGCCGAGCGAGTATATGCCTGTCATTCAAAGCGGAGAAACTGAAGATGGTGATTTGGTCTTTGAGGATTTAGACGATGTCCAACGGTTTATGGCTGTTGTGACCAAACACTGGAATTTCGTGAATTCCCAATTGAACCAGATTCATAAGCGAGCCTTCCTGCCCTGGTTGCTTGAAGACGACGAGGGAAACTATTATGGCAACGATTGGGCGAATGGTTTCCTTACGGGGGTAGATTTACGGCACGGTATTTGGTCAGAAATAATAGATGACGAGAACCGTGGCGGATCAATGGTCGCGATCTGGGCTTTGGCTTACGAACACCATCCCGACCCCGAAATGCGGCCCTTCAAGGAACCGGTCGGTAAAGAAAAACGGGAAGATTTAATCGTTTTCGCCGCCGCTGGCGTTATGCGCATGCACGATTATTTCCGTGATCAACGAAACAGATTTTTTCCCGATACCCCGTCGTTCGTACGTCCTCACCGCAAAGTTGGGCGCAATGAACCGTGTCCCTGTGGTTCGGGCAAAAAGTACAAAAAATGCTGCGGTGGTGGTTAAACGATAGATTGACGATAATAGGATATTTCCGGGCAGGGTTGCTTTCGGAGCCAGCAAATTTTCAATGGATTAGGCATGCCCTTGAGGACGGAAACCAATGGCCCACGATTTATCCAATCAAACCCATTCCCTTGCGACAAAAGGGTGATAAAGTAACCGGACAGGGATAAAAATTTATTGTGGTGAATACAGCAGATGACGAACTTCACACTTGTGGTCAATGGGCACAACCATGTGGTGACCGCCGATCCCGATACCCCTTTGATTTATGTGTTGCGCAATGATCTGGGTCTGAAGGGCGTTAAACTGGGCTGTGGCCTGGAGCAGTGCGGGGCCTGCATGGTGCTGGTCGATGGCAAAGCCGAAATGAGCTGTTCGGCACCGGCTGGCAGTTTTGTCGAGCGCCCGATCACGACCATAGAGGGCCTCGGCACGGCCGATGACCTGCACCCGATCCAGCGGGCCTTCATGGCCGAACGGGCGGCGCAATGCGGTTATTGTATCCCCGGCATGATCATATCGACAAAAGCCCTGCTGGACAAAAACCCCGATCCCAGCGAGCCGGAAATTCGGGCCGGCCTGGCCGACAACCTCTGTCGCTGCGGGACCCATGGATCGATTCTCAAAGCCATCAAACGGGCGGCCCGGGAGATCAACACATGAGCCTGTCACCGAGCCTGATCCGAACCCCCGAGCTCGATGCCTGGATCAAAATTCACCGCACGGGCCGTTTGACCATTGCCACCGGCAAGGCGGAACTGGGGCAAAAAATTGTAACCGCCATTGCCACCATTGCGGCCGAGGAACTGGACGTGGACCCTGCCCGGCTTACGGTGATTACCGCTGAAACCGGGGTCACCCCGGACGAGCGCTATACCGGCGGCAGCAATTCCATGGAAGAAAGCGGGACTGCGGTCCGCCAGGCCATGGCCCATGCCCGCAAACGGCTGCTTGAAATGGCCGCCTTGGAACTGGCGGAGGCGGTCGGTAACCTGATCATCAACGACGGCACGATCAGTGGCCGGTCCAACGACAAACGGATCACCCTGTGGGCCCTCATGGGCGGCAAGTCCTTCAATTACACCATCGATGAAGAGATCGCGGTTAAATCACCCGACGCCTACCGGATCATCGGCAAACCGGTCACGGGTTTGGGTTTTGCCGGTCTGGTTTGCGGCACAACAGCCTTTTTGCACGATCTGGAACTGCCGGGCATGGTCCATGCCCGGGCCCTGCGTCCGCCCAATTATCTGGCCAAACTGATGGATGTGGATGACCGGTCCGTGCGCGCCATGGCGGGCGTTATCGCGGTTGTTCGTGATGGCAGTTTTTTGGCAGTTTGTGCCGAACGCGAAGACCAGGTGGTGCGCGCCGCCAGCAAACTGCGCCGCCTGGCCCGCTGGGATACGACAGAACGGTTGGCGGCCAACGTCAACATTTACGAACAGCTGAAATCCAATCCCCGGCAAAGCCTGCTGGTCGTCGACGGGGTGCCGAGCGACGCGCCCGTTCCGCCACAAGACCTGGGTAGTGAGCAAAGGAAAACCCTGAGTGCGACTTATCTCAAACCCTATCACATGCATGGATCGATGGCACCGTCGGCGGCCATCGCCCGATTTCATGAAACCGGCAATCTGGAGGTCTGGTCCCATTCCCAGGGTGTTTACCCCCTGCGCAGTGCCCTCGCCAATGTGCTTGGCATGGCCGAAACACAAATCAAAGTCACCCATGCACCGGGTCCCGGTTGTTATGGCCACAATGGGGCCGAGGACGCGGCCCTGGATGCCGTCCTGGTCGCCCGGGCGATTGATGGGCGCGCGGTTATGTTAAAATGGGAACGGGACGACGAACACGCGTGGGAACCCTATGGCTCGGCCATGCGGGTCGAAATGAAGGCGGCGTTAGATGGTCGGGGCAAGATCTCCGGCCTGAGCCACGACAGTTACAGCGATACCCAGGTCGCCCGACCGGGTGCCGACGGCGGGTTTTCAAAATTGTTGCCGGCCTGGTATCTGCAGGAACCGGTCGCCCCGCCCAAACCCCAACCAAACCGGGCGCCACACGGTGGCATTCATCGCAATGCCGACCCGATTTACCGGATCGCCAACAAACGCATTGTCAAACACCTGGTCGAGGCGTTGCCGCTGCGGGTCTCGGCGCTACGCGCCCTTGCCGCCTATGCCAATATCTTTGCGCTGGAGAGTTTTATGGACGAATTGGCCCTGGCCGACGATCAGGACTCCCTGGATTTCCGCCTGGCCCATCTTGACGATGACCGGGCCCGGGCCGTGCTTGAAGCGGCGGCCAAAACGGCAAACTGGCGCGGCCGGGCAAATGCCGAGGGCGCTGGACAGGGGTTGGCCTTGGCCCAATATAAAAATCAAAAAGCCTACGCCGCCGTGGTTATCGATCTGCGTGTTGACGACAGCGGGCAGATCGATCTGCAGCGCGCGGTGATTGCCGCCGACGCCGGACAGGTGGTCGATCCCGAAGGCCTGCGCAGCCAACTGGAAGGCGGCTTGATCCAGGCCGCCAGTTGGTCCTTAAAAGAGGAAGTTACCTACGACAGCGGCGGCATCACCAGCCGCGACTGGGAGACCTATCCGATCCTCCGGTTCGCCGACGTGCCGACCCTGGAAACCGTACTGATCGACCGCCCCGATCAGCCCTTCCTGGGCTCCGGCGAAGCGACCATGGGACCGACAGTGGCGGCTATTGCCAATGCGGTTTTTGATGCCGTCGGCGTGCGCCTCAGGCAAATTCCCTTTACCCCTGAAAACCTGCGTGCCGCAGCGGCCGCTTAAACCAGGGTCATGACCCATTAATTGCATCCATTCTGCGAAGGTGATTTTTCTTGTCGGTTAGGCGGAAAGACGCAGGAAACCTCACGGCTTTCAAGTCTTTTCAACGAAAAGCCAAAGAGATAAAGCGCCCCGCCCCAAGGGGTTTGTCCGTAAGCTCACGCCTTGTGCGAAAACAAGGCTCGAATAGGCCCGGCATGTCCTTGCGCTTGTTTTCTTGTATTCGTAAGCTTACGGACAAACAGAATTGCATGAAATTAATGGGTCCTGACCCTAAGGCCTGTTACCTGCCATTGGGCTTTTTGGCATTTGGAAAAAACAACTGTTTGCCGCCCAACTTAAAGTCGGCAATCGTCCGCTGGCCTTTTTCCGAGGTTAACCAGGAAATAAAGGCGCGTCCCTGTTTGGCCTTTACGTGGGGATGTTTGGCCGGGTTGACGAGGATCACCCCATAGGGATTAAACAGCCGATTATCGCCTTCGGCCAATAACCGCAGATGCTGTTTGTTCTTAAAACTGATCCAGGTGCCGCGGTCGGTCAGGCTGTAAGCGCCCATGGCCGATGCAGCGTTCAAGGTCGCCCCCATGCCGGAGCCGGATTCGCGATACCAGGTGCCGGACAGGTGTTTCACATCAATACCACTGGTTTTCCACAATCCCAGTTCCTTTTTATTGGTGCCACTGTCGTCGCCACGGGAAACAAAGAGGGAGCTGCTACTGGCAATTTTTTTAAAGGCCACGACGGCGTCGGTCAGACCCCGGATCCCGGCCGGATCGGCGGGCGGGCCAATGACGACAAAGTCGTTATACATGACGTCGCGCCGCGCCACACCATACCCCTCGGCAACAAATTTTTCTTCCGACGGTTTATGGTGCACCAGCAGAACATCGGCGTCGCCTTTTTTGGCGAGCCGGAGGGCCTGGCCGGTACCAACGGCGACGACCCGGACGCTGATCCCCGTGGCCGCCTGAAACTGCGGCAGAATATGATCAAAAAGCCCCGAGTTTTGGGTCGATGTTGTCGAGGCGACGGTGATAAACGGTGCGTCAGCACGGGCCAGCCCAGGCGCTGCCAGGGCCAGAACCAAAACCCAAATAAAACCTTTCTTCAACATCTTCGCGGGCCTTTTCGTTAATAATCTGAAAAACCGGTTTGCAAATCCCCTGAAATCGATAGGATTGATAAAACATATCGAAGCGATATGATCAAATTATCATATGGAATTCAAGAGCAAAATCCGTGGCTGATCGAAAAAGTTCCCAACCCTTACACATCAAACTGCGGTTGAAGCTGGCCATTGGTGATGATTCCATTGGCCCGGGCAAGGCCGATCTGCTCAAAAAAATCAACCGCCATGGATCGATTTCCGCCGCTGCCCGCGACATGGGCATTAACTATCGCCGCGCCTGGTTCCTGTTGGAGACCATTAATTCCGCCGTCGGCCAACCGGTCGTACTTACCACAAAAGGTGGAAAGCACGGCGGCGGTGCCAAATTAACCGCCACCGGCTCGGCCATCCTGGCAGCCTACGAAAACTGCGTGCAAGCGGCGGATGATCATGCCCGGGACCATCTCGACCGGTTGCGGCAAAACCTAATCAAACATCCCGAGGAGACCCCGTGAAAATCTTATTTGACGAACGCCAATTGTTGCACGCGCCGCTCGATTACTTCCGCCAGGGGAAACAAATCCCCCACCCCGAACAACCCCAACGCGCGGTGCTGCTGCGCGACGCCCTGGTTGCCGATGGCCATCGCCTGGTGCAACCCGGCGACCATGGCACCGGGCCCATAAAAGCCGTCCACGACGCAGGTTATGTGGATTTTTTTGAAACCGCCTGGGAACGCTGGGCGGCCTATGCGGACGGCGACACCATTGCCGTACCCAATTACCATGTGAGCCATGGCCTCAATCGCCTGCCGACGGGCATTGTCGGGCAATTGGGATATTACACCACCGACACCGCCTGCCCGGTCACCCCCGGCACCCGCGACGCCATTTACTGGTCGGCCCAGGCAGCCATCGACGGTGCCCATCGGCTGATCGGTGGGGAAGATCTGGTTTATTCCCTGTGCCGACCGCCGGGCCACCATGCCAGCAGAATGAATTCAAACGGGTTTTGTTTTTTCAATAATGCGGCGATTGCCGCCCATCACCTGCGGCAAAAATTTGAACGGGTGATGATCCTGGATATCGATACCCATGCCGGCCAGGGCACCCAGGATATCTTTTATGAGCGCGGCGATGTTTTTTTTGTTTCGATCCATGTTGACCCCAGTGACTATCCGCCGTTCTTCGCCTGTTACGCCGATGAACGGGGCCGGGGTGCCGGGCTGGGGGCATCCCTGAACATTGTCTTGGACAAGGGAACGGAAGAGCCGGACATTTTGGCCGGGGTCGATCAGATGGTTGCCGCAGCGCGGGAATTTCAGGCCGACGCGGTGGTTGTTTCCTTGGGCTTCGATATGGCGACCGATGACCCGCTGTCGGAACTGACCTTTTCGGGAACCGGCTTCGAGGGTGCGGCGGCCCGCATCATGGCACTTAATCTTCCCACCTTACTGGTTCAGGAAGGCGGATATCTGGGCCCCAGTTTGGCAAACAATGCGGTGCAGTTTTTGCGGGCGGCGGAAACCGCCCGACGGGACATATAAGAAAAAGGCGGGCATCTTTAGTATCTGGAAAAGATGCCCGCCGCAAAGGATTTGGCCCTCCTAGGGGCAGGGGTTACCCCCGATTATGGCGCCATTTGCCCTTTGATTTCATATGTTTTTCTAATTCCTCTTCGTCCACGTCGCCGTCGTCATCGTCATCGTGGCGGTCGATAATATTACTGAACGGGGCGGCGAATTCTTCGACGGTAATTTTACCACTGCCGTCATCGTCAAGCCGCTGGAATCCATCGACCATGACGGATCTCATCTGTTCCAGCCATAGGGCCTCAAATTCGCTAAGCGACAGGGAACCGTCTTTGTCGCGATCATACTTATCGACCTTTGCCTTGCGTACGTCGTCGACTTCGGCTTGGGTAACGGCACCGTCTTTGTTGACATCATGTTCGTTAAATAACCGGATCATGCCTTTCCTCATGTCTCGGTGACCGGCGAATTTACCGTGGCCATGGTACCCGCCGGAGGCCATGATCAATTCTTTGTTCTGGGCTTTACGTTCATTGGCGACAACCGCAGCGCTTACCGACGCCAAGGCCAGGCCACCCGCGACAACACCAAGAATTATTTTTGTCGGACGTTTCATATTCAGTTCCTTTTAATGAAGTTGAGTTCAAGTTGGTGATGAGGATTAAACCCCGATCCTGTCGCAAAAGTTTGTCAGCAAACCCGTCACTTGGTCGCATTATGTCGCCAGGGATTGACCTGCGACACTTTGTTACATCTTTTTTGCCTTTGTTCCCGGCGATTGGGGTAAAACCTTTTAGGGACGGCGGCATTTGCTGCTTGCGAATTGCGCTGCTTAGAACACGGAAAAACGATGGCACTGAACAAAACCGAAATGGCGGGTTCGACAATCAACAGGTTCGGGGCAACGTTGCCAGCGGCCGGCGTTGGCTGGCCTTGTGGCCACGGGTCGACAGCCTGATGACCGGATCGGCGCATATTCTGGTGGTTGACGACGCCCGTGATATTCGTGAACCGCTGGCCAAATACCTGGCAAAAAACGGCTATCGGGTCAGTCAGGCGGACTCCGCAGCAAAGGCCCGCCAAGCCGTTAAAGACGGGGCCATTGATATGGTTATCCTCGATATCATGATGCCCGGCGAAGACGGATTGTCGCTCTGTCGCCACCTCCGCGAAACCAGCCAAATTCCAATCATCCTGTTGACCGCCATGACCGAAGAGACGGACCGGATTGTCGGCCTTGAAATGGGTGCCGATGACTATGTGGTCAAACCCTTTAATCCGCGCGAACTGCTGGCCCGGATAAAAGCCGTGCTCCGGCGGTTCCACAGCCTGCCGCCGGAACATAATACGGTTGACAGTGAACAGATCCGGTTTGACGACTGGACACTGGACATCAAACGGCGCGAACTGGTCGGCAGCGACGGTGTAACCACACCACTGAGCACCGGCGAGTTTAATCTTTTGACGGTTTTTTTGCGCCATCCGGACCGGGTATTGAGCCGCGATCAGTTGCTCGATTTAACCCAGTCCCGGGCCGCCGATGCCTTTGATCGAAGTATCGACAACCAGGTCAGCCGGTTGCGGAAAAAAATCGAAATCGACATCAAGACACCGCAGCTCATCAAAACTGTTTGGGGCGGCGGTTATCGCTTCCAGGCGGTGGTCGAACGGCAATGAAAATCTTCCGGCGCCTGCTCCCCAAAAGCCTGGCCGGGCAACTGATCGGGCTTATTCTGGTCGCACTGCTGGGTGGCCATATTACGGCGATTGTCATCCTGGCCGACGAACGCCGGGAGGCCCTGCAGGCCGCATCCCGGGGCGAGGTCCTGGCCAGAGTCGCGACCATTGCCCGATTGCTCGCGGTCAGCCCCAGCGGTTTACACCCGCAGATCCTGGAGAATGCCCAATCACCATTTATCTGGTTTTCCATGTCCGACGACAGCGCCACCAAGTCGCCAGCAATATCAGCGCGTGAACTTTTTGTCGCCAACCGCCTGCGGACGATGTTGGCAGCGCCGAATGCCGAGGTCCATGTGCGGCTTGGCCGGCGGCCATCCAAGGAAGAGGCGGGGGACGAGAATGGCAACGAGAATGACGACGAGGATGAGGGAAATCCGCACGACCGGGGCGAAAAACGCCAAGCCGGATATTTTGACCACCGCGACGGCAGCAAACGCTGGCGCCGGCACTTTCGCTGGGGAATTCAGCTGTCCGTACAGCTGCAAAACGGTCAATGGTTAAATGCCGCAACCCGATTACCCAACCGGGAAACCACCTGGGCCCTGCAACCGCTGCTGGCCCTGGCCATTGCCATACTATTAATTATTGCTGGTGTGATTTTTTCGGTCCGCCGCATCACCCAGCCGCTGGCGCGATTGGCCGCAGCCGCCGATGCCGTCGGACGGGGCGAAACCACGACGGACATCGCCGAAATGGGTAGCGAAGACGTGCAGCGGACCATTCGTGCCTTTAACCGGATGCGTAGCCGCCTCGAAACCTTCATCGAAGACCGCACCAATTTACTGGCCGCCGTGTCCCATGACCTGCGTTCACCGGTGACTTCCCTACGCCTGCGCGCCGAATTTATAGAAGACGAAGAATTACGCGAGAAAATTCTCGAAACCTTGATGGAAATGCAAACCATCATCGAAACGACGTTGATCTTCGCCCGCGAAGAAACCCGCACGGAACAAACCCGACCGACCGATTTGGCTGCCCTCATTGACAGCATTGTCAGTGATTTTCGAGATCAGGGCAAAACCTGTTGTTATCTGGGGCCCGAACGATTGGTGATGACGGTTCGCCCGGTCAGTCTTAAACGGGCCTTGCGGAATCTGTTGGACAACGCTGTCACCTACGGCGGTTCCGGCCAAATAACCCTGTGGCCCGGCGACACCGCGACCGACGCCGATCACAGGATTGAAATCGAGGATTGGGGCCCCGGTATCCCCGAGGCCGACATGGAACGCATGTTCGAACCCTTCGTCAGACTGGAATCGTCGCGCAACAGGGAAACCGGTGGCATTGGATTGGGGTTGGCCATTGCCCGCTCGATCATACGCGGACATGGCGGCGAAATTGTCGCCGAGAACAAATCCGCCGGCGGCCTTAAACTGACCGTTAAATTGCCCCTGGCCGACCCCCCTTGACGGCGCTCGCACGATTGTAACTTTATTTTGATTGGTGATACCCGGGTTCTGTGCGTACAAAACAAAATAGCCTATAATATTTTGCATTACCCGAGGAGCCGCAAGCATGCCGGATGGCACATTAAACGAGCTTAAGACCATCGCGCCCGATAAGTTTCAGGACCCGATGATCACCGCAAAGGGTGAGGAACGTGCCGTTGTCGCCTTAACCCATCTGCGAACGCTTTGGTTTAATACGGGAAGTTTGTGCAATATCACCTGCACCAACTGTTATATGGAAAGCAGCCCGAAAAACGATCAATTGGCCTATTTGACCCTGGCCGACGTGACCCGCTACCTGGACGAGATAAAAAGAGAAGGGTACAAAGTCGAAGAAATCGCCTTTACCGGCGGCGAACCCTTTATGAACCCGCACCTGCTGGCGATGCTCAAGCAGGTCCTGTCACGGGGCTTTAAGGCTCTGGTTTTAACCAACGCCATGAAACCCATGGGCCATAAGCGCGACGGACTTCTGGCCTTAAAAAACCAATATGGCAGCCGCCTGAGTATTCGCGTTTCCATGGATCACTACACCCAAAGGCGACACGAGCTGGAGCGCGGGCCGAACAGTTGGCAACCCATGCTCGATGGGTTGCGGTGGTTGTCAAATCACCGGTTTAACCTGGCCGTTGCCGGGCGCACCTGCTGGGACGAAGATGAGGACAGCGCCCGCACCGGTTATGCGGATTTATTTCACGAAAAAAACATTGCCATTGATATTGACCAGCCCGGAAACCTGGTCCTGTTCCCGGAAATGGACGCCAAGCTGGACGTCCCGGAAATCACCGTCAGTTGCTGGGAAATTTTGGGTGTTGCACCGGAAACCATGATGTGTGCTTCGTCACGAATGATTGTCAAACGCAAAGGTGCCGCCAGCCCGGTGGTCGTCCCCTGCACCCTGTTGCCCTACGACCCGGCGTTTGAAATGGGTCCGGACTTGGCCCTTTCGCCAAAAAAGGTTCATCTTAATCATCCCCACTGTGCAAAGTTTTGTGTCCTTGGCGGCGCATCGTGCAGCGTTGATTAGTCCATGACCGGCCGCACACCAACTGACCTTGGAACCTTCCACGACTCCGTTTTAATCTTCGGCGGCCCCTACTCCAATGCCCAGGCCACCGCCGCACTGTTAGGCCAGGCCGAGCAGATGGGCATTGCGCCGACACGGATCATTTGCACCGGTGACGTCGTCGCCTATGCCGGTGATCCGGCCAAAACCACTGCGATGATCATGAACTCGGGGATCCACGTCCTGATGGGCAATTGCGAAGAATCCTTTGGTTTCGACGGGGCGGACTGTGGCTGTGGTTTTGATGAGGGCAGCGCCTGTGATCTGCTGTCCCGCCAGTGGTATGCCCATGCCAATCAACAGCTGACGCCGGCCCATCGCCAATGGATGCGGAACCTGCCGCGCCAGATCCGATTTGAAATCGCCGGTTTACAGGTGGCGATCATTCATGGCGGCGTCAGCGACATCAGCCGGTGGGTATTTAAATCGACGGCCGCCGCCGACAAATCCGAAGAAATCGCCGCAATCGAACAAACCGGTCCGGTTGACGTGGTCGTTGGCGGCCATTGCGGTTTGCCCTTTGCCGACATCCTGGGTGATAAACTGTGGCTCAACGCCGGGGTTATCGGCATGCCGGCCAACGATGGCACGCCGAGGACCTGGTTTACCGTTCTTTCACCCACAAAAAATGCCATGGAGGTTGGTCTGCACGCCCTCACCTATGATCACCGGGCCGCTGCCAAACGTCTGGACGCGCTTGAGCTGGCGGGCGCTTATGCCAGAACCCTGGTCGATGGCCGATGGCCGAATATGGATGTGTTGCCGGCTGACGAACGTCTCCGTGTCGGCCAGCCGATCACCCCCTGGACTCTGGCCTGGCCAACGGCCGCTCGGCCAACGGCTGTTCGGCCAACGGCTGTTCGATCGGCTGCCGAATAAGCTGTGTCCAAAAACCACCGGGGCCAACGGTCGGGTTACCGATGACCCGGAATTCAAGGCGCTAAGCCGCCAGTTTGTGGGCTTTAAAGAACGCCATCAGGTCCTTTGAAAAACCAGTCCCCTTGCGAATAACCGTTACATTGGGTGGCATTTTTTGGCGAACTTTGCCGTTAATATCCGTCGCCGTCACAAGCAGAAACGGATTTTCCGACAAGGCATTAACGGCGTGAAAAATGCCCGCCAGTTCGATCCCGGTCAGGTCGCCCAAAACCATGCTCGACAGGAACAGATCCGGCTGCAACCGGAGGGCTTTTTCGATGGCATCAATGCTGCTTTCTGCGGTCAGCACACTGAATCCAAACTGTGCCAGTTCCGAGGCGACAATTTTCCGCTGCAATCCCTTTGGCATGAGGACCAATATGGAAAGTGCCTTGCCATCCCTGCGTACGGTGCGGGGTTTCGCTCGCAGGGGCATATCATGGATAATCAGGGAAACCGTTTTGTCGGGCCAGTTTACCCGGGAATCAGACACTTCACGGATGCGATCAACAAAATGCTGCACATCGTGAATGCCGTTTTCATCGACGGTAAAAAGCGATTCGAAATAGTCTTCGAGGGCGTGGGCAATCAGCGAAATCGATGAAAACCCAAACGTTGTTCCCATGCCCTTCAACGAGTGGATATGACGTTTGATTTCCATAACCTCATTTTCGCTCGACCCTTTATTCGATCTCAACCTGTGCAGAGCGGAATCAATTTCTTCCAGTCGATCTTCGCATCCTTCTAAAAATTCTGCCGCCATGTCAGCCAGGATCATTGCCAGATCTGCATCTTGATCGGTTACGATGTCGTTCATTTACCCTGCCTTAATTTGCATTGTGACGGTCACACGGCGGTGTCTTTATTCTAAAAATTCTGACAATCGCGTGAACAATCGAGCAATATCAATGGGTTTTGAAATGAAACCGTCACATCCCACTTCATAAATTGCGTCTCGATTTCCGTCGGCGTGCTCGGCACTGAGTATGAGCACGGGCACATCTTTGGTCGTCGCCTCTGACTTAAGCAATGCGGTTGCCTTAAAACCATCCATAACCGGCATATTCAAATCCATAATAATCAGATCCGGCTGGGACTCGCGGGCCGATTGAACACCCAGTTGACCGTTCTCCGCCGTCACCACACTGTGACCTCTGGCCTGCAGTAATTTCGACACCAGGTCCCGAATTTCCCGATCATCGTCGACAACAAGAACCTTCGACATAATCTATTTGTGTCCCTTTCCGAATTTTTGTTGCACACCATATTAGTCGACATTATTAAGAATACAACCTTGCGAAAAAACCATGTAAACGGCTACTATTTAACGCATGCGGTGGTTGACTGACCGCCGGCAGCAATCGAGGATCGGTTCCCATGTCAAATAATCATGTTTATGAAAAAACCACCCATGGCGTGTCTGTTTCGGTCAATCCCGAATACCTGGAGGACCAGTCGGCACCAGACGATGGGCAGTTTACCTGGGCCTATCATGTGCACATCAAAAATGTCGGAGAAAGAACCGTTCAAATCCTTACCCGCCACTGGAAAATAACCAATATCAAAGGCGAATCCCATGAGGTGATTGGCGACGGTCTGGTCGGTAAACAACCGGTCTTGGAGCCGGGCGATGTGTTTGAATATACCAGTGGCACGCCGCTGACAACGCCATCGGGTTTCATGTCGGGGACTTTTCACGCCGTTGCCGAAGGGGGTGAAATCCTGGACCTGAAGGTTCCTGATTTTTCCCTCGATAGCCCCTATACCCGCACCGCCGTGCATTAATCACCGCGTGCAGTGTAGCGGGCTGTGCGGTGCCAATGGGTAAATTAATATTCCAGGCTGTTATCTTCTTGACCGCAAAGATATAAACACCCATGTGCAGTGCTGAATTGCGACAATTAGAGGAACAGCAAGGTGGATAAACCCGTCGATTACCCAGATACAGATAAACCGACCCGCCAACAAGCGGAAGACGCGGTTCGGACGCTCATCAAATGGGCCGGAGATAATCCGGACCGGGAAGGCCTGCGCGATACACCCAACCGGGTTGTCCGCTCCTATGAAGAGTTTTTCAGGGGCTATGCGTCGGATCCGGAAGCCCTGCTGAAACGCACATTTGAAGAGGTTGAGGGGTATGACGAAATTGTTCTGTTGCGCGATATTCGCTTTGAATCCCACTGCGAACACCATATGGCGCCGATTATCGGCCGCGCCCACATTGCTTATCTGCCCCACCGGCGGGTTGTCGGCATTTCCAAACTCGCCCGATTGGTTGAAGCCTACGCCAAACGCCTGCAGATTCAGGAAAAAATGACCTCGCAGATTGCCAATGCCATTAACGACATCCTGCGTCCCAAAGGAACCGCCGTGGTCATCGAAGCCTCGCACCAGTGTATGACCACCCGCGGTGTCCACAAAGCCGGGGTTACCATGGTCACCAGCACCATGTTAGGGGAATTCAGGGATAATCCGTCGACCCGTCGGGAGGTTTTGAACATGGTCGGAAGCCCCGGACATCGCGAAGCCGCTTTCACCTGAGCGGCCAATTTGATAAACCTGTATCCGGGTAGGGACACGGCGGTGTCGGCCCTTATCCGTTTAGGTAATCAGGGAACCGCTTGCGCGGCGCAGTAACAGATGGATTTCCGACCGATCATATTGGTGTGCGGCACCCTGCTGGCGGCTCTCGCCGTGGTGATGTGTGTGCCGGCCCTGGTAGACTTTGGTAACGACCACCCGGACTGGGAAGTATTTGCGATTTGCGCCGGCATTACTTTGTTTGTTGGCGTGGGAATGGCGTTGACCAGCCGCTCGGACGGCGCAAAGCTGAACATTCGCCAGGCCTTTGTAATGACCACCCTGTCGTGGGTCGGCCTCGCCCTGTTTGCCGCGCTGCCCTTTCACTTTACCTCAATTAACCTCAGTTATACGGACGCGCTGTTTGAATCCATGTCGGGCCTGACGACAACCGGCTCAACCGTCATCTCCGGCCTGGACGAGGCCCCATCCGGCATTTTGCTGTGGCGGGCCCTGTTGCAGTGGCTCGGCGGTATCGGGATCATTGTCATGGCCATTTCGGTGCTGCCCATGCTCAAGGTCGGTGGAATGCAACTGTTTCGCATGGAAAGTTCGGACCAGTCCGATAAAGCCCTGCCCCGCGCCGCCCAGATCGCAACAGCAATTTCTGTGGTTTATCTGGTTTTAACTTTTATCTGGATGTTGGCCTATTGGTTTGCCGGAATGACCGGGTTCGAAGCGGTTGCCCATGCCATGACAACCATTGCGACCGGCGGGTTTTCCACGTCCGATGCGTCGCTCGGACATTTTGACAGCGCGGCAATTGACGCAATTGCAACGCTTGGAATGCTCATCGGGGCACTGCCGTTTCTGTTGTTTTTACGCACCCTGCAGGGGGATTTTGGCGCGTTGTTTGCCGACAGCCAAGTTCAGTGGTTTTTGACCACGGTATTTGCCCTGATCCTGATAACCGCCAGTTGGCTATGGTTTTCAAATCATATTCATCCGCTGCGGGCCGTGCAATTGGCTGCCTTTAACATTGTCTCAATCATCACTGGAACCGGTTATGCGACCGACGACTACAGCACCTGGGGCAATTTTGCCAATCCCCTGTTCTTTTTGATTATGTTTGTCGGCGGCTGCGCCGGTTCCACCACCTGCGGTATAAAAGTCTTCCGGTTTCAAATTCTCTACGCCTCTGCGCGCACCCAAATCCGCCACTTACTGCAGCCCAGCGGGGTTTTTATCCCCTATTACAACCGCCGCCCCATTTCTGACGAGGTTATTGTTTCCGTCCTCAGTTTCTTTTTTATGTGGTTTTTTACCTTTTCCATCCTTGCCCTGGCACTGGGTTTACTCGGGTTGGATTTTTTGACCGCCCTGTCCTGTGCCGCCACCTCAATCGCCAATGTCGGCCCGGCCCTTGGCCCCATTGCCGGCCCGAGCAGCACCTTTCAGGAATTGCCCGATGCGGCCAAATGGTTGATGACCGGCGGTATGTTGCTTGGCCGGCTTGAGTTATTCACGGTTATCGTGCTTTTTAGCCGGACCTTCTGGCGCGGTTAATACTCCCGTGGCAGGCACTCAAAAGGACGGTTAACGGCGGTCTGCAATCGCCCCAACGCAAATATAATAATTGTTAATTTGTGCGACAATCTCTTGATTTATTGAGTGATTCGCCCCTAGTATTCAAATAAGGGATAATATACGACGATAATATACGACTTGGTCGAGGGGGGGAATTATTTCCAAAACTCGTCCACCTATTAATTTATCAGGTTAACGGTCTTGTCGTCAGCCTGATAGGAATGGTTTTTAGTGATGGAAATAAAGGAAGCCCGAACATGAGACAGTTAAAATTACTTTCGTTTGCCGCAGCCGGATTGCTGATGTTGTCGGGCTGTTCTCAGTTCGTAGATACGGACTCCGTTTCGATGATGGCGCCAAAGGGCAGCGCCTTCCAAAATGCTCTGCACAAGGAATACGTCGCTCTGGCATTGGCTGAAAAACAGGAAGATGACGGCGACGACGCTGTATATTTCATCAATAAGGCAAAATCCGCCGCCATGGGCGAAAGCGTTGGTCCACAACCTCTTGAAGAACGTGGATTACCCGAAAGCGCCAAGGGCGATTTAGCCAAAGCACGCCTGCAGCTTGTCAATAAGTTGTGGAAAGGGGCAACGGAAGTCACTCCTGCCGCAGCCGCCCGTGCACAAGCCATGTTTGATTGCTGGATGCAGGAGCAGGAAGAGAACAATCAACCGGCCCATATCGCCGCCTGTCGCACCGAATACGAAAAAGCCTATGCGCTGTTAGGGACACCGGCACCGAAGGTGAGCAAACCCGCCATGGAAAAACCGGCTAAGCAAATGGTCAAATTGCCATTCCCTTACCATGTGTATTTTGCCACCGACAGCGCCGATCTGGACGGCGCAGCGATGACCGTTGTCAAGCAGGCTTTTGCCGACTTTAATCTGCACAAACCAACAACGGTTGAGCTTTCCGGTCACGCCGACACGGTTGGCAATGCCAAATACAATGAAGGCCTTGCCCGTCACCGTGCCATTGCCGTGCGCAATGAGTTGATCAAACTGGGCATGCTGCGCGAAACCGTAGTTCGCACCTCCTTTGGCGAAAACCAACCGGCCGTCAAAACGCCGGACAATACGGAAGAAGAGTTTAACCGCGTGGTCAAGATCACCTTTAAACGCTAAACCAGAGCAAACCAGAAAAAGGCCGGGGAACATAAGTTCCCCGGCCTTTTTTGATTTTGCCAGTGGTAGTGCAGTGGGGACGGCGTCCGTTGGCAGACATTCTTAAAAACCTGATCTGGGCATCATCGGATCTGGCATCCGTTCGACAGCCCTCAGCCAAGTGCCAAAATCCTTTTATCTCATCGCCGCTTGCGAGCCGATGACCATCGGGATCGCCTTACCTGAGCCAGGCGGCTAGGTATCGGCGGATGTTGGATTCCAATTCCCGGTTCAAATCCGCCATGGCTTTTTCGGTTGTCTCAAACCACAGTTTTTCCCGGTCATTCAAAGAAATGTCCTCGCCCGTGGTAATCGACCGCGCGGTTTTGGCGGCGGAAAATCCGACCTGTTTACCGGACCCGTCGAGAATTTCCAAGGCCACATCCAATTCCAGGTCATAGCGGTTGGATTGTTGTTTGGTAAAGGTCCCGGTAAAACTTTTATCGAGTTTTAAATCCGTATCCTGAACACTCGCCCGGTTGATGATAACGTGCAGGGTTCCGCTGCCCGCGTCGCCCACCGGAATCAGGCGTTCGAGGGCCCAGGTGCGCACGGCGCTGGCTGGCGGGGTGGAAAACCGATCTTCGATGTAGGTCCCTTCGGGAGGGGCTTTATATCGATTTTCGATCTCGATGGAATCAACATTAAAATTCAACTGACCGAGGTGGGCAAAACTCATTTGCGGCAGGGTCTGCGTCGGTACCGGTGTGGAACAAGCACCCAATGATAGCGCCGCGGTCACGGCAAAAACGGTAAAAAAGCGATTTTTTTTCATAATTTCCTCAGCGATTTCCATGGGATAGGGCGCTTTTTGCAGGCCCCCCCTGAATTAAACGTCAGCAACAGATTCGAACAAATCTGCCATATCTTCCTTACCAAATCGATAATCCGTTTTACAGAATTCACAGGTCACTGTCACCACACCATTGTCAGCCATCTCTTCAATTTCGGCCCGGGGAAAGGATGCCAACGTATTGCCGACCTTTTCACGCGAGCAGCGGCAGGTGTGACGCACCTGTTTTTGCGGATAGATGCGCACCCCGTCCTCGTGATACAACCTGTAGAGAACCTGGGTGGCACTCAGCTCGTCACTCAGCAGCTCTTCCGGTTTGATGCTGCTCATCAAGACAACGGCTCGGTGCCAGGCTTCGTCTTCCATATCGCGGGCAACTGTTTCTTCGGCCTCGCCGGGCATCCGCTGCACCATCAGAGCCGCCGAGCGAGGACCTGCATCGGCGGAAATTTCCGAAACCACAATGACCGCCGTTTCCAGTTGCTCGGACTGGCTAAAATAGGCCTGGGCGCAATCGGCAATGGAGCCGCCGGTTAATTCAACAATGCCCTGATAGCGCTCGGTTTCAGGGCCCTGGTCGACCGTAAGGGCGAGATGACCCGCCCCCAGGAGTTTGGGCACGAGGCTGCCGGCCCGGCCCAGGGCCTCAACCACACCGGCTTCATGAAACCGAGCGTATCCGCGCATGTCGCCGTCACTTGTGATATCGGCCATCAACAAATTAACCGGACCATCGCCCTGGGTTTGCAGGGTAAATATGCCGTCAAACTTAATAATGCCCGACAAACTGGCGGTCATCGCCATGGTTTCCGCCAACAACTGCGCCACTTCATCGGGGTAATTCTGCCGCTCGAAGGCCGAAGCCAACACCGTATCGAGACGGATAATCCGCCCCAGCAGCCCGAGATCTTCAATTTGGAAGGGCTGGATAAAATTTCCAAAGCCGGCCCCATCAAAGGTATTATCAACTTGTGGCTGGTGGTCACTGACTGGCACGCGCCGTCTCCTTTGTTCGGTAATGATATCCATATTGTGTCACAAATCCGGCGGTTTGGTAAAACCGCTGGGCCCCGGCATTGTCCGCTTCGACCTGCAGATACATCCGCTCCGCACCACAACCGTCGGCCCATCGTGCGAGATGCTGCAGCACCTGACGGGCCAATCCCCGGCGGCGAAACTGCCGACGGGTATGCATACAAAAAATCCCGGCCCAGCCCTGTTCAAACACACTCAGACCGACCGCCACAGGTCCCTGCGGGTGCGCAACCTGGGCCAGGATATGGGATGCTTCAATCCGTCTGATCAGATCGGTTTTCAACTGAACATTGGTTTGATTATTGTCATCTTCCATGTAGGTCGCCATCCAGCCCGGAGTGGGTTGGTCAAGACTAACGACCGGCCATTGCCAATCACCGGCACCGACAACATCAGCGGTTCGGGCCCATTGCACCAGGGTCGGTGCCTCGACGGCATAACCCAAACGGTCCAGTTCCCGATCCAGGGTGTCGGGCACAGAAGCCGGCGAGACCATAAAACGCGCCGGCAAGGCACGGTCGCCATAAAACCCTTCAACCTTTTTTACCCGCGCATCGATCGACCCGCCCGGTTCGTCCAAATGGGCGAGCACGGAATTTGCCCGGCGGTTGGCGACGCCTGGCGAATGACGGAGATCCCAACCCTCGAGCCGGGTCATATGAGTTGCTGGCCAGGCCCGCGCGGCGCAGGATTCGACAGTTTGCACATCCGCCACATCGACGCTCAGGTCGCGAACGTGGACCGAGCCTTTTTGGGTTAGTTCAGGCACCAACTTAAAATGCCCTTTTGCGCATGCAGTCGGTTCTCGGCCTCGTCCCAAATCACCGATTGCGGCCCATCGAGGACTTCGTCGGTCACTTCATCACCGCGGTGCGCCGGCAGGCAGTGCATGAACAGGGCATCGGTCGCCGCCTGGGCCATCAAGGCCCCGTCGACCCGATAGGGCAACAGGACCTGGCGTCGCATTTCCGGGTTTTCATCGCCCATGGAAACCCAGGTATCGGTAATCACCAGATCGCAACCGCTGACCGCTTCCTGCGCCGTCTCAGCAATCTGGATATCGCCACCATTTTCTTGCGCCCAGGCCATTACACCGGGGTTGGGCGGCAGGCTTTCGGGGCAGGCAATTTTTAGCGTGAACCCGAGTTTTACGGCCGCATGGATCCAGCTTGTTGTCACATTGTTACCGTCGCCGACCCAGCACACCGTGCGCCCGGCGATCGGTCCCCGGTGTTCTTCATAGGTCATCACATCGGCCATGATCTGGCACGGGTGCGATGCGTCCGTCAAACCGTTGATAACGGGAACCGTTGCATAGTCTGCCAGATCCTGGAGTTTTTGCGGATCATCCGTGCGGATCATGATAGCATCCGCATATCGCGACAAGACCCGTGCCGTATCGGCCAGGGTTTCGCCTCGGCCAAGCTGTGATTCCTGATCGCCCATGACAACGGTCATGCCGCCCATCTGCTGGAAACCGACCTGAAACGAAACCCGGGTCCGGGTTGACGGTTTTTCGAAGATCATGACCAGGGTCCGACCGGCCATTTGCCGATCAACCTCGCCGGCCTTCAGTTGTGACTTTAAAACTTCAGATCGGCGCAGGATTTCCCGCAGAACCGACGGCTCGTGCGGGTGGATATCCAAAAAATGACTGATATCGCTCATCCGCCTGTGCCCTGCTCGATCAGTTGCGCGCAGCTTGTGTCGAGGATCGTCAGGGCCTCTTCCACATGCGCCGCCTCGATGGTCATGGGCGGAATCAAACGCACCACATTATCGCCTGCGGGAACCAGCAGAAGCCCGTTCTCCATGGCTTTCACTACAACATCGTTGCCGACCACCGTATCCTGGCAGCGCAGCCCGAGATGCAGCCCCAAACCGCGGGTTTCCACAAAAAGCGTCGGATAGGCGGCGACCAACGCCTGCATGCCGGCGGTTAACTTTTTGCCCATCGCCTTCACATTGTCCAAAAACCCGTCAGCCAGAACCACATCCAGCACCGCATTGGCGACGGCCATGGCCAGCGGGTTACCGCCAAAGGTTGAGCCGTGGCTGCCCGGCGTCATCGCTGCGGCGACCTTGGCCGTAGCCAGGGTTGCGCCAACCGGAAACCCGCCGCCCAGCCCCTTGGCCAGGGCCATTACGTCTGGCGTAACCGCAAACCGCTCATATCCAAACAGGGTGCCGGTCCGACCGACGCCGGTCTGAACTTCGTCAGCCATTAACAAAAGTTCAAATTCGTCGGCGATTTCACGCAACGCTTTGACGTAAGCCGGATCCATCGGTCGAATGCCACCTTCGCCCTGCACAGGCTCGAAAATGATCGCCGCAGTTTCCGGCGTAACAGCCGCCCGCATCTCGTTCAAATTGCCAAAGGCCACCTGATCGAAGCCGTCAACCTGCGGACCAAAACCGATCAGGTGTTTTTCCTGTTTGCCGGCCGCCAACATGGCCAGAGAACGACCATGGAAGGCCCCCTCGACGCTGATCACCCGGTAACGTTCCGGATGGCCATTCTCGAATTGATACTTACGGGCAATCTTAGCCATCATTTCGACCGCTTCGTTGCCGGAATTATTAAAAAAAACGGCGTCGGCGAAACTGTTTGCTGTCAGCCGGTCGGCAAGCCGCTGCTGGTCTGGAATGTGATACAGGTTCGAACAGTGCCAAAAGGTTTCTGCCTGCTTTTTTAATGCTTCCACCAAGTGGGGATGACAGTGGCCAACCGAATTGACGGCAATTCCCGAACCGAAATCAAGGTATCGTCGGCCGGCAGTATCAAACAAATAAACGCCTTCACCTTTTTCGAAGGTGACATTATACCGTGCGTATGTCTGCATAACTGCTGTAGTCACAGGATTTTCCTTTCTACCCTGAGAGGCCTCAAGCAAAATTGCTTAATAAATGCCGGAAAAGCCGCGGAGTATGTTGGCCTTGGGCACAGATGTCAACGGCCCTTGGAAAATCATCTAAGCTTTTAGTTTGTAGCCGGTTGCGAACATCCAGGTGGCGATTGCCCACAGGCCGATATTGACCACAGCCATGACAGTGATGCCAATCCACAGGGAGCTGTCGGCATGGCCAATAAATCCAAACCGGAAGCCGTCGATCATATAAAAAAACGGGTTTATCTTGGCGATGGTTTGGGCCACATCCGGCAGCCGGTCAATGGTATAAAAAGTGCCCGATAAAAAACTCAGGGGCGTTACAATAAAGTTGGTGACGGCGGCGATGTGATCAAATTTTTCGGCCCAAATGCCGCCGATTATCCCCAAAAGACTGAGCATCAGCGCCGCCATCATCGCATGGTAGACAATATAACCCGCATGGTGGACGGAGCCGCCAACCACGACGATCATCGCCGACCCAACGAACAGCCCGGTGACGACGCCCCGGGTCGCACCGCCAAGGGCAATGCCAAAGACCAATTCGTGGGCGGTGAACGGCGGCATCAAGGTATCAACAATATTGCCCTGCACTTTCGCGACAACCAGGGATGAAGAGGTATTGGCAAAAGCATTTTGAGCAATCGCCATCATGATTAATCCGGGTGCCAGAAATTCCATGAAGGGAATATCACCAACAAAGCGTTCGGCACCGCCCAGGGCCAGGGCAAATACTGCCAGAAACAACAGGGTCGTGATCATCGGTGCCAGCAGCGTCTGCGTATATACTTTCAGGAATCGACGGACTTCGCGTTTATAAAGAGTCCATAAACCGATCCAGTTGGCGTCGCTGGCATAGACAGGGGTGTTTATCATGTTCGTCATCAGCGGTTTATACCGACGATGCCCTTGGCTGACCAGAGGTCACATGACAAACTTGACAAATGACTGAACCGTCAACGGACCGGCGATTACGGGTAGCGCGCAAAATCACCGAAAGCGGGCTGCGCAATAGTGCGCTCGCTTATCTGCAACGGTATGCATCGTCCTGTGAAAACCTCAGGCGGGTGCTTATGCGGCGGGTCCACAGGTCGGCGCAATTTCACCCATTGGATTTGCACCAGGCGGCCCAATGGGTTGATGCCGTGGTCGCAAAACTGGCCGCAACGGGTATGCTTGATGACCAGTCCTATGCCGAAGGCCGGGTGCGCGCCCTGTTCCGGCGCGGTGTTTCGCCCCTGGCGATCGCCCAGCGGTTAAGGGAAAAGGGTGTTGGTGACGAAGTGATAAACCGATCCCTTAAAAACCTCGATCAGGAAACATCGGACCCGAACCTGTTGGCGGCCATAAAATTTGCCAAACGACGGCGTTTGGGGCCCTACCAAAAACCGCCAAACCGCGCCGACCGAAAAACCAAAGACCTCGCTGCCCTGGCCCGGGCCGGGTTTGACTATCAGACGGCAAAGCGCGTGATTACCGCCCCGTCGATTGATGAGATCGAATCCCTGGCCCGCTCGGTTACCCGATAACACCCGTTAACCGGGATCTGGTGTCCGGCCGGTCCGTTGCTTTAAACCGACCTTTTTTTCAGGACGCCCAGGCTATCTTCGTCCTGCAGCAACTGTTGCAGACCAAAATGCAGGGGGTTTGGCCAGTCGCCAAAATGAAACCACCCGAACTGCTGCATTTCCCAATTCAAAACCGGTTCAAATTCATCGGAAACGACAACCAGGAAGTTGTTATAACAAAATCCCGATTCGTGTTTAAAAACGTACAGGGGAAGAATTTCTTTGGTTTCGCTGGTAAAATCCGCTTCTTCCTGCAGTTCCCTGAGCACGGTTTGTTCCGGGGTTTCACCTCTGTCAATGGCCCCGCCCCAGGTCCCCCAGGTATTGGGTTGCAAGGTTCCTTCGGCCCGGTGGGCAATTAAAAACCGGCCGGAATTTTCGGCCACGATCAATGCACCGGCGGCGGCGCGCCCCCAAAACCCGGTCTCCATCATCGCTTTTTTATGATCGTTCATACTGGTTGTTATCGCCTTCAAATCTGTCGACCGTCAATATGCCCCGAATGGTCCCAAAATCCAATATTTTTGCCGGTTTTCCGCAATCTTTTAATTCCTGACTTTTGAATAATGGCCAAAGTTTGTATAACTGTTCGGGCGTGCAAGGTGGCGATTTTAGGGACCGCTTGCCGCCAGGAGTTTGAATTAACTTTGTTCGGGTCAGGCCGCAAGAGGATACATCGACCATGGATATCACGATCTACCACAATCCCCGTTGCTCCAAATCACGCAAAACCCTTGCTCTGCTTGAAGAAAAAGGCGTTTCACCTTTGGTTGTCGAGTATTTGAAAAACCCGCTGACGGCCCCCGAATTGACCGAGATCCTGGCGAAAATGGGTAAACAGCCGCGCGATATTCTGCGCCAAAAGGAAGCCCGGGAAGAGGGAATTGAGACGACCGCCGACGACGCCCATCTGATCTTATCGATCGCGTCCCATCCGCGTATAATGGAGCGGCCGATTGTTGTCCATGGTGACAGGGCGGCCCTCGGTCGCCCGCCGGAAGCCGTCCTGGCGATCTTATAACCCGGCTTAGGAATTCGGCTTTTGGCATCGGCACGGCGGCGGCGCAAGGACCCTCAAAAGCGGCTTCCGTTCGGCCTGATCGCACCGCCACTGGGACCGGACCGGACCGGGCATTAGCCGGCATTTTATGTTAGATCTATCCCAAAGGGCTCCAGGCCGCAGGAATAAAGGCAAGTCGATATATCTAATTGCAGGTTTGACTTGCTGTGATCGCCATGGAAATTCACTATTGTCTGGAAATTACTTAGGATCTGTGGGCAAGCGGCCTTTCGGTCGCGCACTGGGGGATAAATGGCTAAAAAGACGAAACCTGTTTTAAGTTCAGGTGACGCGAAAGCGGCGACCAAAAAAGCGGCGGCCCGCCGCAGTGCCGGTGTTAAGTTGATGCGTCCGGCACCACCGGCGGAGCCCGCACCGGTGCCCGGTGAACCGACGCAAAAACAGGTCGAGGCCTGGCAATCGCTTCCTCAAGAACAAAAACTGGCGCTCCGAGAACGTGAAGCCGCGCGGATTTTTAATCTGGCCGTTGAACACCATCAAAAGGGAGATTTGGACGCAGCGATCGAAGCCTACGGCAAATCCCTGCTTTTGAACCCGAAAGTTCCCGACGTTTATAACAATATGGGTGCCGCGCTGCGGGCCCAGGGGAAATGGGAAGCCGCCATTGCCTGTTATCGGCGGTGTCTTGTCCTGCGACCGAACCACGCCGGTGTATATTCCAACATGGGCAATGCGTTTCGCGACCTGGGGCGATTGCAGTTATCGGTTGCCAGCCACCAACAGGCGGTCAAACTCGACCCGAAAAATCCCGAAGCCTATTACAATCTGGGCCTTGCCCTGCGGGACCTGGGCAATCCGTCACAGGCCCTGGCGGCGTTCGAGACAACCCTGCGCTTAAAACCCGACCATCCGGAATGCCGATGGGATCGCTCGCTGACCTTGTTGTCCATGGGTGATATGAGGCGTGGTTTTGCAGAATATGAATGGCGATGGAAACTCGACCGAAGCCCGCCACGGGCCCTCGATAAACCCCTGTGGGACGGAACCCCGCAAAAGGGCAAAACCCTGTTGATCCATCAGGAACAGGGTATCGGCGATATGATCCAGTTTGCCCGTTATATCCCGCTGGTCAAAGAACGTGTCAGTACGGTGATCGTCGAAACGCAACCGGAACTGGCCCGCCTGATATCGACGGTTTCCGGTGCCGATAAGGTAATTAACCGGGGTTCGGCCCTGCCTAAATTCGATCTTTATATCCCCATGATGTCGCTGCCACGGATTTTTGCAACGACGCCGGAAACGATCCCCACTGGAATTCCTTATCTGTCGCCGCCGGAAGAACAATCGGTGCAATTACCGGTTTCCCTCGACCACCAACGGCAGATTGGAATCGCCTGGGCCGGACGCCCGACCCATCAAAACGATAAAAACCGGTCCTGTGCCTTCTCCCATTTCATTGAACTGCTGGGCATACCCGGCGTCAGTATGTTTAGCCTGCAAAAGGGCCGCAATGAGGGCGATATCAAAAGCAACGGCTGCACTGCTCTGGTCGTTGATATGGCCCCCCGGCTCAACGATTTTTCGGATACGGCGGCGCTCATCAACCAACTGGACCTGGTGATCACCGTTGATACATCGGTTGCCCATTTGGCCGGTGCCCTGGGCAAACCGGTTTGGGTGGTTATCCCCTTCGCGCCGGACTGGCGTTGGGGCTATGAGACAACTGCCTCGCCCTGGTATCCGTCCATGCGGCTTTTTCGCCAGCAGCGGCCCGGCAGTTGGGAACAGGTCTTTAATGATGTTCGAAAAGCCCTGCGGGCGGACTTGGGTATGGCCCCGCCAAAACCGGTCCGTCTCAATTAAATGGGGTCCTGATCTGAGGGTCAGAACGCCAGGGCACTTCCGCGATAACAGGGCGCACACTGATGGGGTATATTTTCCCGGCAATGCCCTAAGCCCATACACCGCCCTGTTAACCGTTCAGTAGGATATCTCTGATAGCCTGAATCAGTAAGGTCACGCTTGGATTGAGTGGCTGGAATTTTTGGCGATCGCGATATTGGGAGCCTGATTTGGCCCTTGATAAAAAAGTTTATGCGGACGGTGCCGTTATCTTCCGGGAAGGGGAAGCTGGCGCGGTTACGCTTGAGATCATTTCCGGCACCGTTGATCTGCTGATCAAGAGGGACGGAAAATACACCCGCGCGCGGACCGTCGCGGCGGGAAATATCCTGGGCATGGAGGCCGATACCAAAGGCGGCATCCGCCTGTATACGGCCCGCGCCAATGGCCGCGTGGTTTTGAGGCCAACCCAGACATCGGCACTTGTCGCCACGCAAGGGGCCGCCAACGTGGCACCAATGGGCCTGTTAAATCGTCTGCTGCAGACCCTCACCAGCAAATCCCCGGTGCCGCATGGCGGCACGGCTGCGGTGCCTAGCTACAGCAATCCCGGGTTATTGCGGCGTTTAATGGACGGAATGAGTACGGATGCTGATCGAATAGGTATTCGGGTTGCCCGGCTTTCGGGAATTGACGGCGACAAACACACCCGCCACTTGATTTCGGCCATCGGCAACACCGGTGGATTACAAACCCGCAGCATTGAGAAGGTTTTGACGATCAACCCGGAAGCAGACCTGCGCAAACAACTGGACCGCCTTTCCAGCGCCTCACGGCGGTATTTAAAAAATCAGGACGCAGATCTGCTGGTCTGGGGGCATGTTCCCGAACAGGGCAATGTCATGCACCTGCATTTTGTCAGCCACGTCAATTGGGATCAACAGGTACCCGGTGCCTTTGATTTGGCAACAACCCTGGCTCTACCGACCGACGTGGAGGGTCCCCTGGCCGAGTTGTTACGGGCCGTCTGTTTATCGGCGGCGCTTCCGACCACTCCGGCGAAGGAAAAAATCCGCTCCTCTGCTCTGCTGGCGGCGATCCGGCTTGCCGAAGGGGCCTTCGAACAGGTGCCAACCCATTTCTCCGACCGGGAAAAGGCCTGCCTGTATCTGTGTTACGGTAATGCCATCTCGGCGGCAGCGCGCCCTGGTTACGACCCGGCGCTGCTGAGTCAGGCCGCCCAGCAATTCCGTTTCGCACTGGGCAATTTAAGCCGTGACGCGATGCCAAACGACTGGGCCCAGGCGAAAAAACACTTGGCAAGTATCAATCACATTGAGGCCGAAAGGAACGGTGATACGGGTTTACTTGAAACGGCGAAAACCGAACTTGAAGACGCTCTTGGCGCAATGGATCCCGATCGACACCGGGCGGCCTGGGGTTCAATCCAAAATCGCCTGGGTTTGATTTATTACCGCCAGGGATTCGATGAGGGTGATACCCGGACCTTACGCCGGGCACTCAAATGTTTTCAATCTTCCCTGCGGGTTTACACGCGCACCGAATCACCCCTTCGATGGGCTGACATCATGAGCAGTTTTGCCCAGGCAACACAAGTTCTCGGTGGTCTGTTACAAAGCCCCGACGCCCTGGCGACTGCGGTTAATGCCTGCCGAAGTGTACTTGAAGTTCGCGACCGGACGCGCACGCCAAAAGCCTGGGCGGCCAGTCAGAACAATCTTGGCAGTGCGCTGTTTTTGCTTGGCAAACAAACCCGCAGTGTTGAACGCCTTGAGGCGTCCGTCGCGGCATTTGAACAGGCTTTGGAAATCTATCAGATGTATGGTGGACAACGGCTCGCCCTGACAACGGCGAAAAATCTCGACCGGGCGAAGGACATGGTGGATGCCTACCAACCGCGCAATTCAACCCAGTTGGATTGGCAGGAAGCCTTGTCTGACGGGGTCGTGTCGCGGCAGACGGAATTTGATGAATTTGATAAATCGGATCGCCAGAAAACCACCGGCGACGACAAACTGCCCTGGCCGGGTGAGGGCCTGCAACAACAGATCGGTTAGAGCATTTCCGGGGTCATAGGGCGCACTCTGACCCGTTTCTTTTATTTTGTGACAGGATGTATCGGGTAAGGGGCACGACCCTGTCACGGAATAAAAGAACAGGGCCTTCGGTGGGGTATAACGGCCCGTCGGTGGCGTTACATTCCTTGCCCGATGCTAGGCATCGCGCTGCGCCTAACTGATCGAACCGTTCTACCCCATCAAAGTTCGCCACATGACCCCGGAAGTGCTCTCGCGTTCACAGTTCCGTTACGTCCTCGAAATCAGATCCCCACGGGCTTATATGTGAGAAACCTTACACAATGAGGATAGTCGACCATGCGTTCTTCGAAAAATCCGTCGCCCATTGTCTGGACTCAGGCCGATGGCACGCCGGTTTCCTGCGCCGAAAAAATTGCCCTGCTGAACGACAACCTTAGTCTTTTGAAACAGGAATGTCAGGATGTGCTGGAGGACGCCCTGTTAATGGGTTGCAGTGAAAAACAGGTACGTGACGTTTTGCACGAAGTGGTTAACGAAATCATCAACCCCCTGAAAAAATAACCGGCGCGGCCAGAGTTTCGGTTGTTGGCAGGGCAAGCTCAAGGTCGGGTGGGGTCGTTGCCCCTTTCCGTGGTTGCGGCCGCCCTTAGATAGGGCGGCCGCATTGGTCGATGACAAAGGCATAAGCGGCGGCGGTTTCGCGCAAACGGTCAAAACGCCCGGCGGCCCCACCGTGGCCGGCGTCCATGTTGGTTTTTAATACCAACAGATTATCGTCGGTTTTCAGGGCCCGTAACCTAGCCACCCATTTTGCCGGCTCCCAATAGGTCACACGGGGGTCGGTCAGGCCAGCGGTGACAAACAACGCCGGATAGTTTTGCGCCCGCACATTGTCATAGGGTGAATAGGACCTAATATAACTAAACGCCTGCTTATCTTCCAGGGGGTTTCCCCATTCGGGCCATTCCGGCGGCGTTAACGGCAGTGATTTATCACTCATCGTCGTCAGGACATCGACGAACGGGACTTCGGCGACAGCGGCACCGAACAGGCGCGGGGCCCAATTGATCACCACGCCCATCAACATACCCCCTGCGGACCCGCCATGGGCGGCGATTTTGCCCTTTGAGGTATATCCGGTTTCAATCAAATGGCCGGCAACACGAATGAAATCGTTAAAGGTATTTTTTTTATGCTCGCGTTTTCCGGATTTATACCAGACCGACCCCTTTTCCATGCCGCCGCGGATGTGGGCGATGGCGTAGACAAATCCTCGATCTACCAGGCTTAATCGGGCCGTCGAAAACGCCGCTGGTATGGCGTGGCCGTAGGAGCCATATCCATACAGCAACAAGGGTGCCGAGCCGTCGATCGGCGTCGCCTTTGCATACAACAGGGAAATCGGTATTTCGGCACCATCGTGGGCCCTGGCGGTCAGTCGTTTTGTTATGTAGGCATCGGCATCGTGGCCCGACGGCACCTCTTGTTCTTTGCGCAAAACCCGTGATCGTTGGCCCATGTGATAATCAAAGGTCCGCTCCGGCGTGGTCATGGAGGAATAGGTAAACCGAAGGGTTTGCGTAGCAAATTCATAGCCCCGCGAAAGGCCAAGGCTGTAGGCTTCTTCGGCAAATGAAATGATATGGGCGTCACCGCTTGAAAATTCCGTAATGACAATCTGCGGCAAACCCTTGAGGCGCTCCATACGTACCCAATAATCAGCAAAAACCTGCACAGCCAAAATCAACCGCCCGGCTTCATGACCGACATTTTCGAGCCAATTTTCGGGGCCCGGTTGGTCCACAGGCGTGGTCATGATTTTAAAGTCCTCGGCCCCGTGACAATTGGTTAAAATCATCAACTGTTCCGAATGGTGGGAGACCTCATATTCATGCTCGGTTGTTCGTGGGGCGACAACCACGGGCACCGCATGAGGATCATCGGCGTCAATCAGGAACACTTCGGAAGTCTGGTGGTCGTGGGCCTGAATCAGAATGAACTTGCGGCTTTCGGTTTTGTCGATGGATACGAAAAAACCCGGATCCGGCTCCCGGTAGATTTCCTGGTCCTGGTCCTGGGTCTGCCCCAGGCGGTGCCGCATTACCGCACAGGGACGGTGGTTTTCGTCGAGAATGGTATAATAAAGGGTTTGGTTATCATTGCCCCATTGCAAGGCCCCATGGGCACCGGACAAGGATTCGGCGTGATCCTCACCGGATGCTAAATTTCTTATTTTAATGGTAAATATCTCGGATCCATTAACATCAACACCGTAGGCCAATAATTTATGGTCTGTGCTGTGGCTGACCCCTGCCAACTTAAAATACTTCTCGTCTCTGGCTTCGTGATCGCCATCCAGCAGCGTTTCAAACCCGTCCCTGCCCTGGCATTCGCGACAGTGGTGGGGGTGCTGACCATCGGCCACATAACGGCGGTAATATCGGAAAACGCCGTCGGCGGCGGGCACCGAACTGTCGTCGTCTTTGATGCGCCCTTTCATTTCCTCAAAAAGACTTGTTGTTAAGTCTTTTAAAGGTTTGAGCTGATGGTCCGCGTAGGCGTTTTCTTCCTCCAGATATTGCCGAATGGCCGCGTCCAGTACGGTCGGATCCTGCATCACCTGTTGCCAGTTTTTGTCCTTCAGCCAGGCATAGGGGTCGGTCAGGGTTACCCCGTGCCGGATTAGCATTGTTGGTCGTTTGTTTGCTGCGGGCCGGTTGGGATCAGGCATCGGGTCAACTCCTACTTGGGGATCTAAAGATAATCAGACCGGTCGGCCCAATAAACCCCAAACTCAGTTGCCCAGGGATAAATCGGCGAGGACATAGATGTCATCACGGATGGCACCGCTGTTTGGCCGATCGCCCAATGTGGTCAGCCAGTCGGGTTTTGGTTGTCGGCCCCGGCGGTGATGCCAGCGAATTGCGCTTAACAGGTAGCGGGCCGCCGGCGGCAATTCACGGGGAATATCAAAACCATTGAGGATTGCCCAGACCCCCGCCCAACATCGGCCAACCGCATAGGGATTGTAACCACCACCTCCGGAGACGATCAACCGGTGTGCTGCTTTTTTCACCTTCCTGACGGCCGACCATAGCGCCTGATTGGACAACATCAATTTGCTTTGCGGGTCGTCGGCAAGGGCGTCGCAGCCGCATTGCAGATACACCACGTCCGGATTGAATTGGCTGATCGTCGGCAGCACAACATGATCCATGAGATAGGCGAATTCGCAGTCATTCAGGGCTTTCGGCAGCGGCAGATTAAGGGCCGCGCCACCGGCCCGGTCACCGACGGTACCCGGGCTACCCGGTTTGGCGTCGCGGTTTTGTGGCCATCGCGCCTGTTCATGCATCGACAGGGTAAAAACCCGCGGGTCATCGTGAAAGGCCGTTTGTACGCCATCGCCAAAATGAGCGTCGATATCCAAATAAAAAATCCGCCGGGCACCGCTGGTCAGTAACCTCCGCAGGGTTAAAACCGGTTCGTTCAGGTAACAAAATCCGCTGGCCCGGTCGGCCATCCCGTGGTGCTGGCCGCCGGCGATGTTATAAACAACCCGGGTCTGATCCGTGCGCAACAGCTCAGCCGCCAGCAGCCCGCCGCCGCAGGCCGTGGCCGGACGGCGATACATTTCCGCGAACAGGGGATTACCGTCGACGCCAAGCGAGAACCGATGTTGAATCTCTGGCGGCGGTATCGTCTGTTCGGCGGCGGCCAAGGCACGCAAATAGTCCATGTCGTGAAAGTCGGCAAGCTCCTGGAGGGTTGCCTGCGGGCTTTGCCGATAATTATCCGCCGTCAACCAGCCCAGGGCTCGGGCCAAATCCGTGGCCAGTGAAACGCGGGGAATTGCCAGCGGGTGACCCGGGCCATAGGTCGAAGCGCGATAAATTTCGTGGCCAATAAAAATCGGGCCCGCCATAATCTTTATCTCCGGCTCCTGTAGGTTTTTATTCTTCGGTAACCTGATCTATCGGCTTTCAAAGATTTTTTCCGCTGCTATTTTCATTGCCGTCGTTCGACTTTCTTTTGAGGTACCCTGCATGTTAGAGCTTTGGATTCCGATAACAATAGCCGCCGCGTTTTTTCAAAACGTCCGGTCGGCCCTGCAAAAACATCTAAAAGGCCAGATGGGCACATCCGGAGCAACCATGACGCGGTTTATTTATGCCGTCCCCTTTGCCGCGCTTTATGCTTTTCTGTTACATAACCAAAGCGGCTTCCAGTGGCCGACTCCCAGTTTGATATTTGCCGCCTATATGATGACCGGCGGATTGACACAAATCGCCGCGACCGCCCTGTTGGTTTATCTGTTTGCCTTTCGCAATTTTGCCGTGGGAACAACTTTTTCCAAAACTGAAACCGTCCAGGCGGCGATATTTGGTGCGGTGGTGTTGAGCGACCCCCTGAGTTGGGGTGCGATCCTTGCCATCTTGATCAGCCTCGTCGGTGTTGTTGCCTTGTCAGTTGCCCGCGAAGGCTCCATGACCTTACGCACGGTTTTGACATCGTGGACCGGAAAACCGGCGCTGATAGGCCTCGCGTCCGGTGCCTGTTTCGGCATATCGGCCGTGAGCTATCGGGCGGCTTCCCTGTCCTTGGGCGGCGAGGGTTTCCTGATGCAGGCGGCTTTCACCCTGGCCTGTGTAACGGTTTTTCAAACTCTGGTAATGACCCTGTATCTGTTGATCAAAGATCCCGACGAATTGGTTCGAGTGTTTAAGTCATGGCGGATCAGCGTCTGGGTCGGTCTTTCCGGGATGGCGGCTTCGGCCGGCTGGTTCACGGCGATGACAATTCAGAACGCCGCCTATGTGCGCGCCCTCGGTCAGATTGAATTGATATTTACCTTCGCCGTATCGGTTGTGCTGTTTAAGGAGAAACCCAACGGCAAAGAAATAACTGGAATTTTCCTGGTCTGCGGCGGCATTCTGATCCTCCTCATTTACGCCTAAAGGGGGGTGGTTTTTGACCTTCGAAACGGTTAGAAATGGGCAATAGAGGGACCTCAGAAACCTCCCCATTGGAGAACACCACCGACCATGAACACTTCAGCCCAAATCCAACACATCATCGATAACTGTCTGCGCGATGCCTCGTTCCCGCAACTTCCCAATCACGAGCAGGGTAAAGTGCGCGATTCCTATAGCCTGGAGGACGGACGCCGCGTGATGATATCGAGTGACCGACAATCGGCCTTCGATCAGGTTCTATCCGCCGTGCCCTACAAAGGTCAGGTACTCAATCAGGTCGCCCAGTTCTGGTTTGAGGCGACCGCCGACATTTGTCCCAATCATATTCTCGATGTCCCCGATCCCAATGTCGTCATTGGCAAGGACCTCGATATGTTACCGATCGAAATGGTTGTCCGCGATTATATGACCGGTTCTACGGAAACCTCTATTTGGCCCATGTACCAGCGGGGCGAACGCGTGCTTTATGGCCACCGATTTCCTGAGGGCCTGGTCAAAAACCAAAAACTGCCAAAAACCATAATTACGCCGACGACAAAAGCTGCACAAGGTGAACATGATGCGCCGATAACTGCCGAACAGATTTTACAACAAAATGTTCTGACCCATGAGCAGTGGCAGGACGTCTCGGAAAAATCTCTTGCGCTGTTTGCCCGGGGACGGCAAATCGCCGCCGAAAACGGCTTGATACTTGTTGATACCAAATATGAATTTGGGCTTGACGAGAACGGCATAATCACAATTGCCGATGAAATCCATACACCGGATTCCAGTCGCTTCTGGATCGCTTCGTCCTACGATGACCGACTGGCGCAGGGACAGGAACCGGAAAGCCTGGACAAGGAATTTCTTCGTTTGTGGATCTCCGGACGGTGCGACCCCTATAAGGATCCCATACCCGAAATTCCCGCCGATACTCTCATTGAATTTAGTGAAAAATACATTCGATTATACGAGCAGGTTACCGGAAAACGTTTTCAAAAACCCGACGTCAGTCAGTCTGTGCGATCACGCATCCAGGGAAACCTGGCGACCGCGTTACCCGATTATTTTTAGACGGTCGCGCCGGACACCCAAACGGCAGCACTTTCGGGATAAGATGACACATTTAGATGGGGGAGATCGGTTGGTTCGATTAGGCGCGCGCGATGGCGACCATCGGGTAAGGAATGTAACACCACCGACGGGCCGCTACCCCACCCAAGGCCCTGTACTTTATAGTGCGTGACAGCGTTGCGCACCTTACTGCATACACCGCCTTGCCACGAAATAAACGGCAGAGACAGAGTGCGTTCCATTGGCCCGGAAATACCGCGGAATTGGTTCAGTCGCCATATTCTGAAGTTCTGGCAAAGGTCCGGCTCTTGGGAAACGTAATTCGGACGGTGGTTCCTTTGCCTTTTTTACTGTTGACGACAAGCTCTCCTTTGTGCAGTTCCGTCATCGATTTGACCAGCGCCAACCCAAGACCACTGCCCTCATGGCTGCGGGTGAAAACGTCGTCTATTTGATAAAACGGATTCATCACCTTATCAATTTCATTATCGGCGATGCCGATGCCGGAATCCTGGACTTCGATAAAAATTTGTTTGCCCGCCTCGACAAGTCCGGCCCGCAGCGTAATGCTGCCGTTTTCCGGCGTAAATTTGGTCGCATTTGACAACAGGTTAATAAGAATTTGTTTGATCTGCGTTTGGTCGGCGAAAATGTTGGGCAGGTTCGACGGGAGTTCAGAGGCCAGGGTTATTCCCTTGGCGTCGGTTTGGGGTTTTATGAGGCCCACGCAAAGTCGGGCAATCTGGGTTAAATCAAAACTTTCTTCGAGCAAATCAACCTTACCGGCTTCGATTTTTGCCACATCGAGAATGCTGTTAATGACGTCCAGAAGATGCAACCCGGCGCGCTCAATATCGTTGGCATATTCGATATAGCGTTGATTTTCGATTCGCCCCAACATTTCCGCACCGATAATTTCTGAAAACCCAATGATACCATTTAGCGGTGTCCGTAATTCATGGCTCATATTGGCTAAAAATTCTGTTTTCGCCCGGTTGGCGATCTCCGCCTGATCCTTGGCTTTTAAAATTTCCTGTTCGGCTTTTTTGCGTGATGTAATGTCGGTAAATGTCATCACATATCCGCCACCCTTGGTCGGATTGCCACGAACTTCCATGGCCAGACCATTGGGCCTGATTTGCTCAAAAGTCAAAGCCTTGTTGCGTTCGAGTAAGGCCATCCGTTGCTCGACAAAGGCTTCAATGGGGCCGTCGCCAAAATCGCCATGCTGTGCGCTGTAACGGACAAATTCAATGAGCGGTGTGCCTTCCGGCAACTGCCGTCGGGGATAGTTATGTAATTCAAGGAACCGCTGATTATAACCGACAACAATCTTATTGCTGTCAACCATTACAATCCCTTCATCCATGCTTTGCAGGGTTGCTTCAATGATTGTATTTTTCTGTTTCAGGTCATCCTCTGCGCCGCGTCGTTCCTCCATGCGCCGGCCAATAGAACCCAACAACTGATTGGCTTGGTCGGCTAACAGCTGTAACTCATCGTTTCGTCGGCCACTGTAGACGGAAAGACGGGCACTGCCAGGTCGGTCGGGGTCAATAAGACCCATACCATGTATGAATTGAAGCAATGGTTTGGTCAGCAGGTAATAACACAGAACTACCAATAAAAAGGCCAACAGAATATTCCGCAAAACGCCGACCGTCATGATGATCAATGCCCGGTCATAAAAAGCCGATGCGGTTATTGACGGGTCAACGACGACACTCAATTCACCGACAATCTGGTTCGGCACCTGCTCGCTGGTCAGGCGAATTGAATGAGAGATGTCGTCGCCAAATAACCAATCCGTAAGCCATTCGTATGTGTCAGTCGGCCGTTGCCGACGTCGATCAACCAGTGTCGCAAGGGTTTCGTCAACCAGGCGCACCCGTAAGATGGGGCGGTACTCGAAAAGGCCATCCGCAACCTGACGGGCCAGGGTGTCGTCATATTCAAATGCCGCCACCGCCGCCGGGCCCTTCATGGTGTTGACGATTTGCAGGACTTCATCATTCTGTGTGAGTTTTAAACTTTTGTAGTCGAGATATATCTGCACGGCTGCAAACAGAACTCCAAGTAGAAATGCCGCTGCGACAGCCCACATGGCCTGGCGAAAAGCAATGCGTTCTATGAGCGGTATTTGGGCAAGGTTCGGCCATTTTTGGATCATCTAAATTGCCACTTCACGTTACTCTCTCTATTCGAAGTTTGCCGTAGGGTATAATAGCTTGATCGGAACACAAGTCGAAAGAGGATTGTGCACAATTTTTGAAAAATCGCACAAAAGGCGAAAATCTATTGATAAAAGCACGACGAGGTGAATATTATAATAGTCACAAGAACCTGAGAACGGTCAGAAAATCGAATAGTCAATATAGTTAATTGGTGAAACTTCTTAAAATCAAATCAATTATAAGTATTCATAGGGGACCGGCAAAACAATGACTGCGGATAACACCGCGCACCGCCAAATTGTTGAAAATGCCGATTTTGGCGTTCTCGTCCATGCCGATTGTTGTATTCTTTATGCCAACCCAACCTGTATAGACCTTTTTGGATACAGCAAAGCCTCGCAACTACAAAATCTGGGATCGGTCTTTGATCTGTCGGTGCCGGGTGACCGGAAATCCATCCATTGGCTGAAAGCAACCGACCGCTCGCCGCAAGGCCCGCCGGACGGGCATCCGATCACCGGCCACAGGAAGGATGGAACAGACATCGGTGTATGGGTCCATGGTTTTCCCATTGAATGGGAGGGCAAATCCGCCACCTGCCTGACAATCAGAAAGCGCGAGGAACCGGACCAACTTCTGGAAAAATATCATGAATGTGAAGCACGACTTAAGGATTATGAGCAATCATCGGCTGGTCGATTTTGGGAAACCGGTCCGGATTTAAAATTTCGACCCATCTCCCATAATATTGCCCACATCGACAATGTGGCAACCGATTTTTATATGGGTAATACGCGAGACGAATTCATTGTGTGGGACACCGACTCGTCTGAATACCTCCCCCATCAGAAAGACTTGGATGCCCGACGCCCGTTTCGAGATTTCACCTATAATCGGGCAAATCCCGATGGGACGTCGACATACATTTCCACCAGTGGCGTCCCCTTTTACGACGCCAATGGTGATTTTGCCGGCTATCGGGGGATTGCATACAATATGGCCGAAACCCATATTCTGCGCAGGTCCCAATCCCAGTTAATTGACGCACTCAACCGCGTTTCGTCGGCAATTGCGCTTTTTGACAGTTCCCGTCGACTGATATTTTCCAATGAAATGTATCGTCAACTGCTGCGCGACAAGGACATGCCCGTACACGGAATCACCTATGGCGAGGCCTTGCGGTTTCACATCGAGGATGGCACCTCCGGTGCCATATCGGATCCAGACGCCTGGTTAAAAACACATCTGGACGCGGACCGGGCCCCGGACCTGCTCATTGAATTGCAGCATCATCAGGCGTGGGAGCTGATACAGGTTCAGACCACGGAAGATGGCAGTATCCTGCTCATTTCGACGGACATATCAGAACAAAAGAAAACCGAGGAGGCCCGCAGGGCGAGTGAAGCTTATTTAAGGGCCTTTCTGGAAAATTCTCCGTCTGCCGTTTTTTTAAAAGATCGCCAGGCCAGGATGTTATATGTCAACGAGACCTACCGCGAATGGCAAAACGTTAAAGACGAAGATATAATTGGCGCAACCATCTACGATCTTTTTCCGCCGGAGGTCGGGGCGCAAATTGCTGAGCAGGACCGGCTGGCCCTCGAAGAACGCAAAAGCAGCAATATTGAATCCCGAACCTTATTCCCCGACGGGGTCACGCGCACGGTTATGGCCATTCGATTTCCTGTCATTGACAGTTCAGGCGACGTCATTGGCGTCAGCGGATTCATTTCGGATATCTCTGACCATTTCCGTGCCAAGGAGGAATTGGAACAAAAAACGGAACTCTACACGACAGTCCTTGATAATTTGCCGATCGCAGTCAACGTCAAGGATGTTGATGGCCGTTACATCTTGGCCAACCGGCAGCTCCAGAATTGGCGCGCCCTCGGTGAGGATCAGTTTTTGGGCAAAACATCCGAAGAATTATTTGCCGATCCGGAGACGATAAGTGTGTCGCGGGGAATCCAGGAAGAGGAAGTCTGCCGTACCAGAAAAATCCTACGGCGGGAAGATTGGCAATCCTGCGGAGATGGTGTCGAGAGGTACCTGGAGTGGATCAAATTTCCATTAATCAATCGGGAAGGCCAGGTATTCGGAATCGGTACCATCGGCACCGATCAGACTGACCGACAAACAGTCGAGCAACACTTGCGCCACTCGAAGGAAACCGCTGAAATTGCCAACCGTTCAAAAAGCGAGTTTCTAGCCCATATGAGCCATGAATTACGCACCCCTTTGAATGCCATCATTGGGTTTTCGGAGTTGATGATGGAAAACACTTTTGGGCCGCTGGGCCACGAGAACTATAGTGAATATTCAAAGGATATTTATGGCGCGGGAAACCACCTGTTACATGTCATCAGCGATATTCTTGATATTTCAAAAATTGAAGCCGGTGAAATAGATCTGGATTTGACGGAGGTGGAGGTTGGCAAGTTAATGGCGGCGTCGATAAAGATGATCCGTTCGCGCGCCGATACCGCAGGGGTATTTTTGACACTAAAAATCCCCCGCAAGTTACCGCTGTTTTGTGGTGATGAACTTCGATTGCGGCAAATTATTCTGAATTTGTTGTCCAACGCCGTAAAATTCACCGCAAAAAACGGACGGATTACCCTGTCCGTGCGAATAGAACCGTCACGGGCCATGGTTTGGGAAGTTACGGATACGGGAATCGGTATTGCCGAACCCGACGTCGCCCGTGTTCTCAAACCCTTCGAACAGGCCCGTCAGGGTTTTCAATTCAGTCACGAGGGAACCGGTCTGGGGCTTTATCTAACCAAAACCCTGACGGAACTTCATGGCGGAACCCTCTCCCTATCCAGTAAGATCGGTGTTGGAACATCGGTTTTTCTGCGTTTTCCCGCAGATCGAACCCGATCCCAAACCGCCCCAGATCGAACCCGATCCCAAACCAAAGACTGAAATTAGAATATCCATTGTGATCAGGGATAATCGTAAATGTGCCGAAAGGAAACCGTGATCAAGACGGATGCTCTAACAGGCCACCACGTTGACGGCCAAGCCACCCTGGCTGGTTTCCTTGTATTTCGTCTGCATGTCCTCGCCGGTTTGCCGCATGGTCTCGATAACCGCGTCGAGCGATACAAAATGTTGTCCGTCGCCTTTTAAGGCAAGAGAGGCGGCATTAATGGCCTTAACCGCCCCCATGGCGTTGCGTTCAATGCAGGGGATCTGCACCAGTCCACCGACGGGGTCGCAGGTCATGCCCAGGTGGTGTTCAAGGGCGATTTCAGCGGCATTTTCAATTTGCGCGTTGGTTCCGGCAAAGGCCGCACACAAACCAGCGGCGGCCATTGCCGATGCGGACCCCACTTCACCCTGGCACCCGGCTTCCGCGCCGGAAATTGACGCGTTCGATTTTATCAAAGATCCAATGGCAGCGGCAGTCAGGATAAACTGACGCAGGCCGTTCTGGTCGGCACCTGGGCAAAATTCCAGATAATATCGGATAACGGCGGGAATCACGCCGGCGGCTCCATTGGTCGGTGCCGTCACGATCCGCCCGCCCGACGCGTTCTCTTCATTGACCGCGATCGCGTACAGGCTGATCCAATCCATACATTCGTGTGGCTGGCGGGCGTTGCGACCGCGGTCTTTGTGCAATTCGTCATGAATTCGTTTGGCGCGGCGGCGCACATTCAGCCCGCCGGGCAAATGACCCTCAGCACCAAGCCCCCGTTCCATGCAGTCGTACATAACCTGCCAAATATCGTCAATGCGGGTCATCACGTCCGTCTCCGACAATTGTGAGGTTTCATTGGCCAACATCATTTCTGGGATTGATAACCCGGACGCTTCGCCCATTTCCAGCATTGCCCGCGACGACTGAAAGTCATAGGGCGCAGCCGGCATGTTTGCGCGGGCGTCCTCTTGGTTTTTTAATTCCGGGTCGGTTACAATAAATCCCCCACCTACGGAATAAAAAATTTGACTGGAGACCGTTTGTCCGGCGACATCGAAGGCGGAAAACCGCATGCCATTGGCATGACCGGCCAGGGGCGGCCCATAATCAAAGACCAAATCGTTGTCTCGATTGAAGTCGATCTTATGGAACCCGGCCAAATCAATGGTTTTCGACTGGCCAATTCGGTCCAAAATAAGGGGTACCTGATCCGATGCCACAAAATGTGGATTCTCCCCCGATAGCCCCAAAAGAATGGCGTTATCTGAACCGTGGCCAACGCCCGTAAAAGCAAGCGACCCATAAAGCCGGGATTCCACTCGGACAACGGATTCGAGGACACCGGCGGCCTTCATTTCCTCAACAAATCGGCGGGCCGCAACCATCGGACCTACGGTATGCGAACTGGAAGGGCCAATTCCGACTTTGAATAATTCAAAAACGCTATAGGGCATAATAATAAACCGTTCGAATAAAAATTAGGTTATGGCATCTTAAACTATCGCTTCGGACGGTCTTTTACGACACTATATATTCATCACCCGCCACTCAGGAGTTTCAAATGATCGCCGTAATCTTTGAGGTCGAACCCGTCGACGGGAAAGCTGATGAATATTTCGACATCGCGGCATCGCTTCGTGAAGAACTTGAACGGACGAACGGATTTGTCTCCGTCGAACGATTTCAGAGCCTCAAAAACCCTGACAAGTATTTATCCTTGTCCTTTTGGCTGGATGAAGAAGCCGTTCAGCGCTGGTATACCCACATCGATCATACCGCCGCACAGGCACAAGGACAGAACACGATCTTTAAGTATTACCGCATTCGCGTCGCCGATATTGTCAGAGACTACGATATAACGACCCGTCGGCCTGAGATTTAAGACATCAGTATGTGTCTGTTTTCCGACTGAGATCTGTAAACAGCCTCTTCGATTTCCAGGTTTTTCAGGTACCCGCGGGCGGTATTCATAAGCGGTGTATTGCCCACAAAATGTTCGACCACATGCTGTTCAAAGAGAAATACACAATCCCCCCCGAACCCCCGGTCACGCCATTGAAAGGAAATTTGTTGTTCTTGGTTTCCCCCATGGCTGCGCCTATACAAGCGCCCATTGCCGTCCAGACGCAAACTCGCCTTCGCCCCCTCTATGACAACTTCGCCCATGGTCAAGCGTCGGTTATCGGCAATGTGATCGGATAAACGATTGCCGTCAAACAGCCCACGGCAGCCATTTTCAAATTCGAAGATCACGAGTCCGGCGTCTTCGCCGGAAATGGCAGGATTAAGCCGTGCCAGACGGGCTGTCACGCCCGCAATATCGCCAAATAAATAACGAAACACATCAATTTGATGAATTGCGGTTTCATGGATAAGGAAACGATCCATTTTTTGAAAATAGGGTTGTCGGTCCAGATAAGCAGCCGGCCCCTGGCCATCCCCCGGACGCAAACGAAAGGTGATTTGATAGGGGTCGCCGAGGGTGCCACTATCCAGTTGCCGTTTAATTTCCGTATACCAGGGCTGGAAGCGAAAATTTTCATGGACAATCAGCGGTATTCCCGTTTCCTCGGATAACGCGGCCATTTCCCGGGCCTCATGAAGACTGGTGGTAAAGGGTTTTTGGCAGACCACGGCAATACCCCGCCTAAAAGCGGCGCGGATGAACGGAACATGGGTCTGAGGCGGCGTAATAATATCGAGTAGATCGGGGGTTTCCTGGTCGAGCATAGTTTCAAGATCCTGGTAATGCCCGGTAACGCCATAGGTGCGGGCCGCTGCCTTGAGGGCCCTTTGATCTCGCGAACAGAGCCCGACCAACTCCGCCGCCGCCAATTCAGACCAACCCTGCAGGTGAAACTGACTGAAATAACCGATCCCGATCGCCGCAATACGAACTGTTTTACCCATTGGCCGTGTCCCCCGGTGGCGTCCCCATGGTCAAGCCGGATCGAGATGATCAAACGCTGCCAGGACGGCATCAGTAATTGCCGTGGTGCCCGATTGCCCGGCCAGCTCAAAAGGCATCAGATTGCCAGCGCCAAAAGCGTGGTCGATGGCTGCATTCAAAAGTTCCGCTGCTTTGGTGCAGGCAGCGACATCATGTTGGTTCCCGAGCCAGTCCAGCATCATCGCCGCCGACATGAACATCGCCGTTGGGTTGGCTTTGCCCTGGCCCATAATATCCGGCGCGCTGCCGTGGCACGGCTGGAATACGGCATGATCATCACCAATATCTGCCGATGGTGCCATGCCCATGCCACCAACCAGGGCGGCGCCCAGATCAGACAGAATATCACCGAACATGTTCTCGGTGACCATCACGTCAAAGGCCAGGGGACTGCGCACCATATTCAGAGCCGTGGCATCAATATACGCGTGATCTGCGATCAGCTCGGGATGAAATGCCGCGCGCTCGTCAAAAATTTTACGGAAAAATGCAAAGGCCAAAAAGACATTGGCTTTATCGATGCAACTGACTTTACCTTGTGATCCGTTGGCCTTTCTTTGAGCGGCCAGAGAAAAGGAAAAATCAAACAGGCGTTCGGATACGTCGCGGGTGATGACTAGGGTTTCCTTGGCGATTTTGTCGTCCTCAACCGTGCCCTTGCCATGGGAGGCAAACAACCCCTCCGTCGATTCTCGAATCAGGACAAAATCGATATCCTTGGCACGCGGATCGGCCAAAGGGGTCGGAATGCCCGGAACCGCCCGAAACGGTCGTACCCCGGCATATAATCCCAGGTCGAACCTTAAATCCAGTTGCGGCGCGATTTCCGTGCCGTTGGGATATCGTACCGATGGCAATCCCATGGCACCCAACAATATTGCATCGGCGGATTTTGCGACTTTTTGGGAGTCTTCGGGAAAGGCGTCCCCATGTTTGGTATAACAGGTGGCCCCGGCTTCCAGGGTCGTAAAGTCCATTTCAACGCCGCCAGCCCGTTCCATAGCGGCGCTCATTACTTCCAGGCAGGGTGTCATAATTTCCGTTCCGATGCCGTCGCCTGGCATGACGGCGATGGCGAATGTCTTTTTGTTATTCATGAGCTAAGTCCTTTGAAAATAGTTCTAAAACTGAACACCCCAGTGGCTGGGTGGGTGCCCGGCAACCGGTGCGGCAAAAGTGGCAATTTGGTCACCCAACAGGCAGCCCAGATAGGCGGTTTTTAAATCCGCCCCGCCGAAAGCCAGGCTTGAGATATTTTTAAGCTGTTTTCCCGACCCAAAATCCAAATGACGACGGCCCATGGTGCCGTCCTGAAAGGCCGCCTCGGCAGCGGCCACATGGTCGGAGTCATGATCTTCAAGAACCAGGGTCTGTTGCCCATCCGGGGTAATTCGGATAACCCGATTGCTGACAATACTGGTGATCCATACGGCACCTTCCCGATCAAAGGTCAGACCATCGGGAAAGGTACCGGGGCCAAAATTCGCCACGGTGGTTTTGTTGGACAGCGAACCGTCCGTCGCGATCTCAAATTTCGACAGGCGTTTTTGGAAGGTTTCGTTTACATAGAGTTTGTCACCGCGCGGGTGCACCACACATTCATTGGTATAGCCCAAACCGTCAGCGACAATCCGAGCGCCCCGGTCATCAACCAAAACAATAAACCCATCCGCATTGTCGCCTCGGTAACCCAGTGACCTGGGCGTCAAACGTGTGCTGACGGTAATCCATACCCGTCCGCTCGTGTCCCTGTGCACATAGTTTGCCGGTGGTAAGGGCGCACCGTCGACCTCCAGCAAAAACGGTTTCAGCTGCCCCTTACGGGTCAAGTGATAGACCCCGCCGTCGTCCGCACCCAAATGCGCCAACAGAAAACTTCCGTCGTGTTGAATACAGATGCCGTTCGGTTTCGGTTTAAATTGTGAACCCGTTGCCAGAACCGTTTCAATGGCACCGTGGGGATGAATAATCGTAACGCCGCCCCTGAAATCCGCGACGCACAGATGCCCCGTACGGACCGCGAGAACACATTCCGGCCGCACCAATCCTGCACCGATAAAAGTCAGATCGTCGAGGTCAATGGGATGCGGGATCATCGGGAGGCTTTGCACAGTTTAACGTATACATTAATGTATTCATTGTTTTCATCCCTGTCAATGCCTGGTCGAACCCGAGTCGAAACCTGGCCAACACATTGGCCTGTGTTCAGCTGGATTGAAGAACGGCAATTACTTTTGCCAGGGCTGAATTCGCCACCGGCGGTTTGGCGAAAGTTACTGTTAAACAGGTTTCAAGAGGCATTTTAAAATCGAACAGAGCCACCAGTTGGCCGTTTTGCACATGGGAATTGACCAGCACGTCGTGGCCCATGAGCAAACCGCTGCCATTTATCGCTTCTTCAACCGCCAGGGCATAGAGGGAGTAGGTTGCGCCCCTGGTATCGATATCCGCCTTAACCGGCTGTTCCTCAAGCCAGTGTTGCCAATCCTCCGACCATGTCGAATCATGCAAAAAGCTGGCCGCAGATAAATCCTCAAGGTTTTTATAAGCGGCGGCGCTGTGCGGTGCACAGACCGGATAAAGAAAATCCTGAGCGATCTGAATTGAATTTGGCCTGCCGTCTTTGGGTTCAAAAAATAAATTCAAATCGACCGGTTCGCGAAGCAGGTTTAAGGGCGCTTCGGTCGCGATAATGGAAAACGTTGTTTGTCGGACGGCATCTCTGATCGCCGGCATACGCGGCGACAACCAGAGCTGGGCGATACTTGGCAGGGTGGCAATTCGGATTTCTGTCCGTGGGGCCAGATTGCGAAGTTTATCGACGGCTTCTCCCAGACGATCAAAGGCAATACAAAACTCACCGGCCACCCCTTCTCCCAGACGGGTTAACCGGACCCCTTGGGATTTTCGCACAAATAAATCGTCGCCAATCCAGCTTTCCAGGGTTTTAATGTGTTGAGCGATCGCCCCGGGGGTTACCAGCAGTTCATTTGCCGCAGCGGCGAATCCACCGAGACGGGCGGCCGCTTCGAAGGCCCGAAGGGCATTGAGCGGCGGGCCTTTCGGGCGCGGTGGAGAGACCATACTTTACCCCTAGTTTTTCTACGCGTAATTTTACATAAACTGATTTGCGCCTGTCAACGTCCGCTGGTTTAATTGCCCCAGATAAATTTCAGGAGTGCATAAAATGACCGCCATGAGTTCCCGAGACTGGATTCCTGTGGATTGCAATGACTACATACAGCGCTTTGCAGATCTCACTTCTGCCTCCAGTTCGTCCGCCGTCGAGACCCGGATAAACCAACTGATTACCGAAAACCGCACCATCCATGAGCAAACCTGTTTTAATTTGAACCCGGCAACCAACGTCATGAACCCGCGGGCCGAAGCGGCGCTTGCCGCGGGTTTGGGTTCGCGGCCGTCCCTGGGTTATCCCGGCGACAAATACGAGATGGGCCTGGAAGCCATCGAGGAAATTGAAGTCATCACTTCCGAACTCAGTGCCGAGATTTTTCAAACTCGTTTCGCGGAAATTCGCGTCGCCTCCGGTGCCATGGCCAATCTCTACGGTTTTATGGCAACCTGCAAACCCGGGGATTCGATCATTGTACCGCCTGCGACGATTGGAGGTCATGTCACCCACCACGCCGACGGCTGCGCCGGCCTTTTTGGTCTTAACATCCATGCGGCACCGGTCAGTGACGATGGCTACACGGTTGATATCGATGGCCTGCGCCAAATGTCTAATAACGTGCAGCCAAAGCTCATAACCATTGGCGGCAGTCTCAATCTGGTCCCCCATCCGGTCAGCGAAATCCGTAAAATAGCCGATCAGTGCGGCGCAAAGGTTTTGTTTGATGCGGCCCACCAATGCGGAATTATCGCCGGCGGCGCCTGGCCCAATCCGATTGCCGAAGGGGCCCATCTGATGACCATGAGCACCTACAAAAGTTTAGGCGGCCCGGCCGGCGGATTGATTGTCTCAAATGACAAGGAAATCGCCAAACGGCTTGATCGCATTGCCTTTCCCGGCATGACTGCGAATTTCGACGCCAGTAAATCTGCCGCACTGGCGTTGACTCTGCTGGATTGGCGCGACCATGGCAAAGACTATGCGAAAACCATGGTTGATGTCGCTGGTGCCCTCGCCAACGCCCTTAACAAACGGGGCGTCCCGGTTTTTGACGAAAAAAACGGGTTCACCCAATCACACCAGTTTGCCATCGAAGCGGCGGCCTATGGCGGTGGCCAGGCGGCATCGAAAAAGTTACGTCAGTCGGGATTCCTGGCCTGCGGGATCGGTCTGCCGACGGCCGCCATTGAGGGTGATTTGAATGGATTGCGCATCGGCACGCCGGAATTGGCGAGATGGGGTGTAAGCGTTTCAGATGTTGAGACCCTGGCCGAACTGATGACCCGTGCCCTGACGACAAACAACAGTGCCGCATTGGCAAAACAGGTTGCCGACTACCGGGCCAACTTCCAAACGTTGCACTTCATTCGCCCTTAGAACGATATTTCCCTAATTGGAACCACTAATACATGGCGCAATTCAAGTAGTAATAAATATGGTAATACCACCATTATTAGAAGTAATGGATTCGGGAAGGAGGGGGGGGGGGGTATTGCCGTCCAACACTGCTCCTTGAAGGAGCGACGGAGTTACCTATCTCTTGGGTAGGTCAATTAGGTTTGCGCCTTACAATTTATCCAAAAATCCAAATAGAAGCATCATCCAGCTAACTGAAACGTGCTTTTCTTGATACCGCCATGCGCGTTGACATGGTCGTTGGCGACCAGGGCAAAATCATAAATTATTAACAAACGATTAGTTTGGTTCTGAACTCCTTGTTTAAAGCGGCTTTGAGACGTTTTCGTTTAATGGACATTCTTGAAGGCTCACGTCTCGCCATATTGAGGACGGCTC
>JAJFII010000071.1 GCA_021775095.1 Rhodospirillales bacterium | reverse complement strand
ATGTGCTACTTGAGGAACCGAGACACCCGGTACCTTGGTCTGGGCAACAATCCGGCACTTCTCCTCGGCACTCCATTTACGTCGTTTGCGTCTCTCAGCCATCGTTAAGTGTCCACCTAAGTTAAGTGGACACCTGTTGCCTGCTTAAGATCGACAAAATCGCAGGTCAGAGCACCAGTTGTAAGGTGGGTCAGGCCGGACGCTAACTAATCGCCGCCCGCAGGTGGTATTATCTGCAAGGGAATATTCGATCTCCGTGAACCTCTTAGGTGAGACATGCCCTGGGGTTTGTTAAAACCCGGTGGAAACTCTGGGCCTCTTATGCCGAAAGAAGTGTGTCGTCTTCAATATGGGAGCTGTCCTGCAAAAGCCCGGCGTATACGCCGTCCAATGCAAGCAGCGTTTGATGGTTGCCACGTTCGACGATTTTTCCGTCTGCCATAACCAAGATCTGATCCGAATTGCGAATGGTACTCAACCGGTGGGCAATGGCGATCACGGTCTTTTCGTTAAATAACCGACCAATGGCTTTTTGAATGAGTTCTTCGGTTATCGAGTCGACCGAACTTGTCGCCTCATCTAACATCATCACCTGGCCGCCCTGGGCAATAGCCCGGGCAAAGGAAATGAGCTGTGTCTGGCCGGCCGACAAATTGCTGCCGCTGTTACTCAGTTGAAATTCATATTGATGAGGCAGTTCCATAATAAAATCGTGCGCATATACATAGTGCGCCGCATCAACCACGGCTTCATCGCTGACATTCGAGTCGCCAAGGGAAATGTTAAAATGGATATTTTCCTCAAACAGAAAAGCATCCTGCTGCATTAGGGAAAACAAATGCAGCATGCTGGCTTTTGGGATCTGCGAAAGTTCGATGCCATTTAACAAAATGCTGCCTTCGTAGTCCATATAGACCTTGTTCATAAGGCGAAGGATGGTCGATTTACCCGATCCGGTCGTGCCCACCAGGGCCAGCTGTTCGCCCTTTTTAAGGGTGAAGGAGACGCCTTTTAAAACATAAGGATCCTGATCCTTATAGCGAAAACTGACATTATCAAATTGCAGAAATTCGAAGGAACTTAAGCTGTCTTTGATTTCTGCGGGGCCAAGCAGGGGCCTGGAATCCTCTTCCAGAGGTTCGGTGAAAAGCTCTTCGATATGATCAAAGGCGGCAAAAGAGCGCTGAATCGCCGTGATCTGAGAAGTGAAATCCCGTAACGGTACAAATATTTTTTCCAGGTTATTAATGAAGGCAATCAAGACCCCAAGAGACAGGGTTGCCGCAAGAATCTTTTCCGCCCCGTACCAGATGATAAGGCCAATAGTAATGCTGGTGATGCCGGTAATGATCGAATAGAGGATGGCATCATAATTGTTGGTTTTGAGCTGTGCTCGCATGAAGTCCGTGGTGTGTTCTTTATACTGGTTTTCCACCTCCTTTTCGGCTCCATAAAGCTGTACGGTTTTGATCCCCAGCAGACACTCCTGCAGAAATCCCGTTCCCTTGGCCAACGATGAGCGGGTGATCAAATGTTGGGCACGCAGTTTATTCCGCACATAGTGGGTGAGGTAGAGAATTGGCGGAAACACGACGAGGACGACAACGGTGAGCTGCCAATTGATAACAAACATGAAGATCAAAACCGCCACCGTATTGATTGAGTCTTTAACCAGACTCAAAATACCCAGCACAAAAGCTTCACCAATGGCTTCCAGGTCGCTGGTCAGACGCGACAAGGTCACCCCCGTCGGGGTTTTATCAAAATAACTCCTGGGTAATTGCAAAATCCGTTTAAACAGTGCTTCGCGCATATCAAATACCGTCATTTGCCCGGTTTTGCGAAGAAAATAGGAATAAAAAGCATCGGCCAGATAGTTGACGGCTAAAACCATAAGCATCCAAAAGACAAGCGTGTACAGGCCCGCCAGTTGGCCCGCCATCAACTTTGTGTCGATAATCTGAATGACCAACCAGGGAAATAACAGATTGCTGGCAATCGACAGGGGCATCATCGCCACCCCTAGCAGGGCGGTTTTTTTGTAGGTTTTTGCGAATAAATAGAAATGTTTTAAATACTGAAGATCCGGGGATTTGATCATTGATGCACCGCCCCGGTTTCAAGCCTAATGTCCTTCGAAATCAACCCCTGCGGTGCACCGTCCTGGGCCGCATGTTTTTGCAGTTCCCAAGTCTCCCGATAATAGGGAGACGTGGTCAGCAATTCCCGGTGGGTGCCTCTGGCGATGATTTTCCCCTGTGCCAATATCAGAATTTCATCCATATTTTCGAGGGCACTAATGCGATGGGAGACAACCAGCAGGCTTTTGTCTTGGATATGACGAAACACTGCAGCGAGTATTTTTCGTTCCGTATCGTAATCAACCGCCGACAGGACATTGTCCATGATGATCAGATCGCACGGCGTGAGCAGGGCGCGGGCTATACTTAATCGTTGTTTTTGTCCGCCGGAAAGCATGATGCCTTTTTCACCGACGATGGTTTGTTGATTGTTGGTGAAGGAGCGCACATCATCGGTTAATTGGCTTAGCCCGAGCACCTGATCAATCTGCGCGTCGCTCGGTGCTTGTGAGAATTTAGCAGAGCCAAAGCGAATGTTTTTTTCGATCGTTTGCGAGAACAAATAGGCTTCCTGGGTAATCGTCCGGATAAATCCCCTTAGATCCTGGCGCGAAAACTCGGTAATATCGGTCTGGCCCCAGAAAATCTGGCCGGGCGCGACGTCCAGATAATGGTTCAGGCAATTCACCAAAGTGGTCTTGCCCGAGCCGATGCTGCCCAATATCCCCAGTTTTTTGCCCGGCTCGATCGTGAAGCTGATGTCGTCGAGGACCCGTTTACTGCCTGGCTCTGTCTCACCGCTGTGATTGAGCGCGGTTTCGGGGCCGGCCTTGCCAGGGTATTGATAGGAAAGGTTCCTGACCGTCAAAGTGCTTTTTGTTAAGTGATTTTTTTGCCTGCTGTCGAGCATCGCCAGGTCCTGGTCCGGTACGGGGCTGTTGAGAATGGTCTGCACGCTGTCAATGCTGACCATACCCATCTGGAAAACCGTCATGATGCGGCCCAAACTCATGAGCGGCAGCGCCAGCAGAACCGAATAAGAAAGAAACGCCGTAATTTCGCCAATGGTCAGCTCACTTTGTAAGATCAAATACCCCCCCAGGCCCAATATCAGGACTTTCATCACATGATTGGCATAGTCGATAACCGGCATGATAAAAGTTTGAATACGGGCGATCTGTAAGGTGCAGGTTAACAGCCGCCGATTAACCTGCTTGATGCGCGTCGAGACCCACGGCCCCATTTGCTGGTTTTTGATGAGATCAATACCCGACAAATAATTCATCAGTTGTTCGGACAGATCCTGCAATCGCAATAGGCGTTCCTTATGAAGTTGGCGCAAACGACGAAACCCGATGCGAAAAATCACGAAACCAATGGTGATCGGGATGATTGAATAGAGGGTCAGTTTGGGCGATATCTGCCACATCCAAAGGGGAGTTAGGGAGAGCGCAAAAACAATATTAAAGAGCTGCAAAAAACCAATGCCATAAAACAGGCGAACGCCATTTAAATCGTTATTGATAATGGAGATCAGTTTTCCCGACGGATACTGGTTGTAAAAGGTTCGTGGCAGCCGATTAAGTCGATAAAAAAGGTCATTTTTCAGGGCCATCTCGGTGATCCGGCCGGGGTTCAGGGCATATATCCGTGATAAAACCCGGACCACCACCATGACCAGGGACAGGGCGATCACCGCTTTCACGTTTTCCAGCAGATCTCCCAATCCCTCACCGGTTGACGGATCCAGCAAATCGACGGCCTGTTGAATATACCGGGGAATTTCCACCTGTAACCAGTTGACAACAAAAATACAAACCACCGCTAGCAGGTAAGAATATTTGTTAAGTAAAAAATAATGGCGGATAAATTGAGATTTCGTCATGGAGGAGGGGGTGCCTATTTCTTTCGGTTCTTATTTACGGCGGCTGAAATAACGAAACAAGGCCCAATACCGATTAAATCAAGGAACAAACGGATGTTGCGGGTGTTTGCAAATCCGAACAATCGCGAAAGGGCTATGTCTCATTTTGTGGTCGACGATCGGCCATTGGCGAATCCAGCGATTGGGTTCGGCACAAACACGACGATGTGATTTTAATGTCGGTCGCCGACAACGCGGAGGTTAATTTCAACTGCAGACCTGCCAGTTCGGCCGTCTCGCCCCGATGGCGTAAACACTCCACCAAACCATGCAGGGACCAGACATTGTCCGGGTGCTGGGCGCACCGCTGCAGTTTGTCATTGAGGCCGAGATCCGTGCGATACACGTCTTCGGCTTCCTCATAATGGCCCTGTTCTGCCAATAATGCCGCCAGGGCGTGACGGGGCGGATGCATCCAGGCCCAGGGTTCCGTATAGGCAAGATTGTCATCGCGAAGGACACTTTCGCGCAAATGGACAAAAGCCTGTTCATAGTCGCCCCTGTGGTGCGCCAGTTCGCCGTCCAGCATTTTTTCGCCGACTGCAAGCGTCGCTTGCGCCTGGTTATTGAAAAACTTCCGGTCCTCGGGAATAACGTCGACCGCGTCGTCAAACTGGCGACGGTGATCCTCGGCGGCGGCGAAGTTTTTCAGGGACGCGTGGGCAACGCCTTTGGCGTAATGATGCATTGCCGTAGAGACACAATAGAGCTCTTGATTTATCGGCATCGGCGCATCGGCAATTTCCTGCCAGCGACCAAACCGCACCAGGACGTGCATCTTCATGGAATAATATCCCTCCATGGTGATCGCCAGTTGGGGCCGCCCTTTGATGCTCAGCACCTCTTCGGACAAGGTCGCGCATAGCTGATCGGCGGCATCCATGGCGGGTCCGTATTGGCCAAGTAACATACAGGTATACATCATTAAGTGCAGGTCATGGGCGCGGGCTGTGGTGTAAAAGTTGAACGGACCGGCATAGTCAACGAACTTCTGATCGGCCCGAATGGCCTTTTCACTGGCAATCCTGGCCTTTTCGTATTGGCCACATAAGACGTAGGTATGGCCCGGCATGTGGTTCAGATGGCCGGCGTCAGGACACAAAGTAGCCAGAATATCGGCTGAACGCATGGCCTGTTCCGGCGCATTGGACATTTCCGTGGCATGGATATGCAGGTGCAGGATCGCCGGATGTTGTTGCATCCCTGTGGCGTCGCTGAGCGCAATTGACCGCTCGATCACGGCCAGAATTTCCCTGGTGTCGGCATTTTTTGCGGGCACGCCCCGTTTCACATCCCACAAACGCCAGGGGGTACGGGTCATCATGGCTTCGGCAAAAAGCGCCATGACATCGTGGTCGTCCTGGTGATCGGCATAAACCTGGCGCATGGCATCGGCGTAGGCGTCGTCCCAGCGGTCAAATTCTTCACCCGAGACGCTGTAGGGCTTTTGGAACTGCATGGACAGGGCGTCGACAAGCTGGTTTTCCAGATCCGCCGCGTTGTCGCCGTGGGACCGGCCCAACTGAATATGTGCGGTGGCAAATTTAGTACTGGCGTCGGCTTCTGTTTTGCTGAACTGGCGCCAGGCGTTGTTATAAAACGGACCGGACCCATAGGCGGCACCCCAGTGGGCCATCACGCAACCCGGATCGTGTTTCAGGGCTTCTTCAAAACACCGCACCCCTTCCTCATGATTAAACCCGAAACACCAATTCAGGCCCCGATTGAACCACCGCTGCGCGTCCTGTGAGGGTGTCGATATTTTCCGAGTGTGGGTCCCCAAATTAAACCGGTCCATACATTCCGCCCAATTTCCTAATGAAAAACCTATGGTCATTCGTCGGTTAAGGTTAAATTTTGGTTCTTGATCTTTTTATCGCGTCTGATCGTCGCCGGTGCTCTGCGTCTCGACGACAGGTCCGATATTTTTAGTCTAGGGTCCTGACCTTAAAGGAGTGAAGATATAAGCGCCAACGCCGTGTATTATTTTGAACGCCAAAGTATCAAGAATTCCATGGGCGATGACATTTGGCTGGTAATTCGTAACACATGTACAGAAGGAAAAGTTTTTTTATGAAAAAACGAACAGGAGAGTCCTGGATGCCAGCCAGTGATTATGGGAAATCACTCACCGGTTTAAGTCTCAACCTGCTGGTGGTGGATATCCAAAAATCAGTACAATTTCAGACCGAAGTTCTCGGTGCCCGTGTGGTTTATTCGGATCCCGATTTTGCCCTGTTGGAAGCCCATGGGTCGAGCTGGATGTTACATGCGGACCATACCTATAACGACCATCCGTTGAGAGCCAGCCTGCGACCTGAATTGGCACGGGGGGTCGGCGCGGAATTTCGTTTGCACGGTTGCGACCCGGACCGGGCCGAGGCAGCGGCGAGAAATCGCGGCGATCCGGTGCTCGCTTCGACGATGGATAAACCCCACGGCTTGCGCGAAGTCTATTTGATTGATCCCGACGGATACTTATGGGTAGCGGACATACCAAATGTTGGTTAATCGGCGCACCTTCCTTAACCCCTTGTATTCTCTTTGATATGGGCAAGGCTAATGAATTTTTACACATCTATTTGTTATGGCGTTTGCTATTTAAAATACCAGCGGACAAATTCATTGAACCTGTCGCATCGACCGGTTGATGCGACAACCAAAAACGGTCATTTAAAAGAAACGAATTTATGACCGACCGGAGCCACAATAAGAATGCAAGATCCACAAAATCTGACCGTCCAGCAAGCCATAGACATTGCTTTGCAGCATCATATTGCAGGTCGATTATCCGATGCGGAGAGCCTTTATCGGGAAATTTTGCAGACTGCGCCCAATCAACCCGTAGCCATTCATTATCTTGGTGTTATTGCCCATCAAGTTGGAAAGAATGAAATGGCTGTTGATCTTATAAACAAGGCTCTTGCCATCAAACCAGATTACGCCGAAGCGCAGAACAATCTTGGAATTACGCTGCTTGAATTGGCGCGGCCGGATGAGGCGGCAGCAAGTTATCAAAAGGCCCTTGCCATCAAGCCCGATTTTGCAGAGGCGCATAGCAACCTTGGGTTAGCCCTACAGGAACTTGGGCGGTCGCATGAGGCATTTATTAGTCATCGGCGCGCCGTTGTCATCAATCCGCAAAACAACCATTTTTGGGTTTGTTTAGGTCAATCCCTTATGGCGCTTTCGTTTGCCTCCATTGATGAGGATCTGTTTCGCGATTTATTGCATTTAATAAATCAACCCAACGTGGTCCGTCCCTCTTTTGTCGTTCAACCCATTATCAGCGGACTTCTTTATAACAGGAGCTTCTCTGATGTTCTTGAGCAAATGGACGCGACCTATGCAGACCGGGCATTTTCCTATGGAGAGATAGCGCGACAATTATCTGCTATCCCTCTGTTTCTTCAAATCTTGAAGCTCTGCCCCATTAGCGATCTGAAAATTGAGCGGATGCTCACGCGTTTACGTCACGAAATGATACGAGAGATGGGTGGCGGACCTGTGGATAAGGCCGGCATTCCGTTTGCTGTCGCCCTGGCACTTCAATGCCATACAAATGAGTACATCTACCCTGAAACTGCTGAAGAATCAGTTGTAATCCAAAGACTAGAATCGCAAATCAAAGAGCTGATGGAAAAGACCCTAGATGTGGAGCCATCCCTTATCCTTGCGCTCGCAGCTTACCGACCGCTCGACGGGTATTCGTGGGCAAAAACATTACGGGACCGGGAATGGGACGGCCTCATCAAAGAAGTTTTGGTGCGGCAAATATCCGAGCCGTTGGAAGAACGCTCCCTTCGCCCTCGAATTCGTCGTTTGACGCCCATAAATAATTCCATATCGCGATCAGTTCGAGCGCAATATGAGGAGAGCCCTTACCCGCGTTGGATCCACACCACGCTAAGCCAAACGGCAAAATCAATTCAGGGTGTTATAAAAGGCGCACCCCTGCATTTTGATCTTGCTGATTATACATCTCCTGACGAACCCGAGATTTTGATTGCCGGTTGTGGAACTGGTCAGCATGCGTTGACGACGGCGTTGAGGTTCAAGGATGCGCGTGTGTTAGCCGTCGATTTGAGTTTGAGCAGCCTTGCTTATGCAAGGAGAAAGACCAAGGAACTCAATATTCACAACATTGAATACGCGCAAGCGGACATCATGGAATTGGCCCGTTTAGAGCGGAGTTTTGATGTAATAGAGTGCCTCGGGGTCCTTCACCATTTAGAAAACCCACTGGCCGGTTGGCGGGTCTTGGAAAAACTTCTGCGGCCCGGCGGCATTATGAAGATCGGATTGTACAGCGAAATCGCACGCCAATGCGTTGTCGTGGCACGCTCTTTAATCGCCGACAGGAACTACGCGTCGTCGCCGGACGATATGCGTTGTTGTCGGCAGGAGATTATAACGTTGGCCGGCGGCGGAAATGAAATGATAAAAAAAATTATTTCGTTCAGGAGTTTCTACAGCTTGAGCGAATGCCGTGACTTGTTGTTTCATGTTCAGGAACACCGTTTTTCCCTGCTCCAAATAGAGTCGGATCTGGCGCTTTTGAACCTAAAGTTTTTAGGCTTTGAAATGCAAAATCAACGAACCATGGAAAAATTCAAGGCCTCTTTTCCAGGCAAAAATGCATTAACTTCGCTTTCACAGTGGCAGAAGTATGAACTCAAAAACCCCGACGCGTTTCGGGGCATGTATCAGTTTTGGTGTCAGAAAATGTAATTCAAGCAGACGATATGACCTTACTGTCAATCTAAGACCGGCTCTCCACGAAATTTACCGTTTCTCAGGACGCGCATCAAGGAGCAGGGCAGATGTGTATCAAAGGTCCCGATGGGTTAACGCCTATTTTTTCTGACACCAGAACTGATACATGCCTCTGAATGTGTCCGGAAATTGCTGTTCGAATTTGTGCCATTGCAAAAGCGACGTTAGATCTTTTTTCTTTCGGTAAATCTCTCTGAATTTTCTCAACCTGTTTCGGTCTTCCAACTTAAATCCCAAGAACTTCAAGTTAAGGGTTTTTAGTGCTTTTTTTATTTGCGGTAAGTTAAACCGATGTTCCTGCACATGAAAAATCATATCGCGACATTCACTTAAACTGAAAAAATCTGCCGCCTTTAAAATCATATTCAAATCCTGACTGCCACTTTCCACTCTTTTTATGATGTCCTGGCGGCAACGATGGCCCTGGTCACGACTTTTAACCCGCAAGGCGTCCAGATAGACAATCGGGTAGTGGCTTTCCAGGGGGCGGTTCTGCCAGGACCTCACTTCGTCCATCACCGCGTCAGTGACCGTGGATATGAGTTCGGGAGAAACATCCGTGCCATAGAGCTCCTTCAGGTGCCCCTG
>JAJFII010000008.1 GCA_021775095.1 Rhodospirillales bacterium | reverse complement strand
TTTATCCGCACAATTTTTTTACAGCCTGCATGGCGACCATACCTTTTGTTAAACTCAAACTTCGGGCGCGCCGGTTCACATGGGAGACCCGCCCCGTGGATAATCCTGATCGGGCATCACCGATCCGACAGCTCATGCAATCGAGCACCACGCCGGCGATTTCACGGTCATCGAGGGCCGGCAGGCGCGACATGCCCCCGTCGTCAATCCCGCCTCCGGCGTCGCTGAAAAAAGCCGCGTAAACGGCGGCTTTGACGGCGAATTTCGGATTGCCACCAATCAGTCCGCCGTGTGATCCGGTTAAGACAACCTGACCGGCGTCACCAGGTGCAATCATCGAGGCACTATCAACCAGTATCAGTTTCCGGGTGCTGCCTGGTAAATCGATGGTTTCTCGATACTCGGTGAATTCCGGGGCGTCCCTTGCTGCATTGGACAGCGGCGCGTGGGTTAACATTTCCGCCGCCTGCCGACAGCTCTGTCCCATATAAACGCCAACCGACCGGGCCAGTTCATTGGCATGGCTGATCCGGCCGCGGGCAACCATATCGTCGGCGTCACCGATCCGACAACTCATGCAACTAACGGTCGCCGCAGCCATGCCATAGGTTTGGCCCAAGATAAGAGATCCGATTCCAGCCTGCTCCAGGCCGACCCCGGCATCGTTGAAAATAACCGCCCGCGCGCCGGCGCGCAGGGCCAAACCACCCGGCAATTCGCCGCCATGGGAGGCCGAAACAATCACCTTACCGGCGGCATTTGGCGAAAGTTTTGTGATTGTCCCGGCAATTTCAATTTGATCTGAAAACGCGTTGGGAAATGCAATTCGGTTCATTGACCTGGCCTTTGATGAAAGTATTATTGACAGGGTGGCACCACTTGCTTAACCCAGTGGACCTATCAAATTTCGGCAATCATTGATAATAAAACAAAAACAAGTGCCGACAAGGGAGGAAGCCGCAGCGAGGTGTGGCGCTACAGAATGAACAAAACAAATTTTGATCGCGCCCGTTATCGCCATTTTTACAATCAGATGTGCCGCATTCGAGCCTTTGAGCGCGCCGCCATCAAAGCAAAAGACGAAAACCTCGTACTCGGTGCCATCCATCCTTCCATTGGCCAGGAAGCAGCGGCTGTCGGGGTCTGCGGAAATCTGCGCCGGGAGGATATTTTGCTGTCGACTCACCGCGGCCACGGACATACCCTGTGTAAAGGTGCCGACCCGCAGGCCATGATGTTAGAACTCTTGGGCAAAACCGGCGGCAATTGTGGCGGCAAAGGCGGGTCCATGCACATTGCCGACTTTGGCGTCGGCATGTTGGGTGCGAACGGCGTCGTCGGAGCGAATATCAACATCGCCGTTGGTGCTGCGCACGCCATAAAACTAAAGGGAGAGGACAAAGTCGTTACCTGTATTTTTGGCGACGGCGCCATCAACCGGGGGCCCTTCCTCGAAGGATTGAATTGGGCAAAAATTTATAACCTGCCGGTGCTTTTTGTGTGCGAAGACAATGGTTATTCAGCGACCACAAACACCAAAGATACGACGGCCGGCGCCGGCCCCGTTGCCCGTGCCCAATCGTTGGGACTTGAAGCCGAAAGTCGGGATGGCAACGATGTCGTCGGCGTCGATATAGCGACCAGGGATTTGCTCAGTCGGGTCAAAAAAAAGGGCCCGCACCTGCTGCATCTGAAAACCTACCGCCTGGGCGGACATACCAGTACCGACCCGGCCAAATACCGTCCGGACGGCGAAGCCGACGGCAAATGGTCTGAGGATCCCATTGCCCGGTGCCGCGACATGCTCAAACAAGCCGGTTTGACGGACGAGGCATTGACAGATATTGAAATGGCCGCTACCTCTGAAATGGATGGCATTTATGAACGGGCACGAGACGCCGCGTTCCCGCCCGCCGCCAACGCCTATACGGACGTTCAGGATATCGGTGACCCAAGATCGCAGGCCTTTTGATGAAAACCATGACTTATCTGGAGGCGGGCCGCGCGGGTTTGGCCGAAATGATGCGCCAGGATGGGTCCGTTTGGGCGCTCGGTGAAGACCTCGGCCGCGGCGGTGTCTTTGGTCAATATCACGGACTGCAGGATGAATTCGGCTCCGACAGAATTGCCGATACGCCGATTTCCGAAAGCTGTATTTTAGGTTCTGCCGTCGGTGCCGCGATGATGGGAACCCGCCCGGTTGTCGAAATGCGGTTTGCCGACTTCGCCTTATGTGCCGTCGATGAACTGGTCAATCAAGCGGCCAAGGCCCGTTACATGTTTGGCGGGCAGGCGCGCGTCCCCATGGTCGTCCGCGAACCGTCCGGCATGTGGCGGTCATCGGCGGCCCAACATTCCCAATCCCTGGAATCCTGGTACACCCATATTCCCGGCCTTGTGGTTGTCATGCCGGCGACACCCGCCGATAACAAATTTCTGTTGATGGAATCGATTCGCTGCAATGACCCGGTTGTTTATTTGGAACACAAAGACCTGTGGTCCCTGGAAGGTCCGGTCGATGATCAAACCGAGACCCTGCCCATTGGCAAAGCCCGCGTCGCCCGGCCCGGCTCCGACCTGACAATTGTATCCTGGTCGGCGATGTTTCATCGGGCCCTGGAAGCCGCCGCAATCTTAGCCACTCAAAACGTCGACGCAGAAGTTATTGATCTGCGTACCCTTTGGCCCTGGGATCGGCAATGCGTGTGCGAAAGCGTGCAAAAGACCGGTCATCTATTGATTGTCCACGAAGCTGTCCAGGTTTCGGGATTCGGTGCGGAGATTTCATCGGTGGTTACCGAAAATTGTTTTGGTGATCTGAAATCAGCGCCCCGACGGTTGGCCGCGCCGCGCATCCCCATCAGTTATGCGCCGACCATGGAAGACGAAGTCCGCGTCAGTGCATCGCAAATTGTCGAAGCCGCTTTAACTCAAATTGGAACCTAAATGCCCAACACCAACGAAATGACCGGCGGCGAAGCCCTCGCCCGCATGCTGCAAACTTTCAAGATTGGCCCGATGTTCGGCATGGGCGGATTTCAATTGTTGCCGTTTTATGACGCCGCCCGTCGCCTCGGGTTAAACCACAACCTGATCAATGATGAACGCTGTGGGGTGTTCGCCGCCGATGCCTATGCCAAAGTCAGCGGACGTGTTGGCGTCTGTGATGCGACGCTCGGCCCCGGGGCAACAAATCTGGTTACCGGACTGATTGAAGCCCTCAATGCGGGCTCGCCCCTGGTTGTCCTGGTGGGCGACACCCACCGCGCCCATTCGGGGAAAAACATGACCCAGGAAACCAATCAAACGGACATTCTAAAACCCGCCTGCAAGGCATTTTTGCGGGTGGAAATGATCGAACGAATTCCGGAATTGGTCCGCCGCGCCTTTGCCGTCGCGACAAGCGGCCGACCGGGACCGGTGGTTGTCGCCGTCCCCGAAGACATCTGCCATGGGACCTACCATTTTGATCCCGATGAATTTGTCGTTGATCCGTGTTTTGAGGCGGCACCGAGCCTTCGAACACGGGCCGCCCGCACCGATGTGGAAAAGGCAGCACGGCTCATCGCCAATGCCAAGGCACCGATGATCCTGTGCGGCGGCGGAATCCACATTAGTTTTGCCCATGAACAATTGTTCCAATTTGCCACCGCCCATAACATCCCGGTGGCCCACACCCTGTCGGGCAAAGGTGCCATCGCCTGCACCGACCGCCTCAGTGCCGGTCTGTTCGGTCGGTATGACCGCATCGCCAATGAAATGATTGCGAAATCCGATTGCCTTTTGGTTGTTGGCTGCAAGTTGGGCGAAATCGCCACCAAACGATATGGTTTACCAGTGCCCGGGCAAACCCTGATCCATATGGAAATTGTTGCCGAGGAATTTGACCGGACACTGACACCGACCCTGCGCCTGTGGTCTGACGCCCGCGAAGGCCTCCGCGACTTAAACGAAGCAGTGACCAAAATTTCCGCCCATTTGGCAACCACAAACGCCACCTACGCGGCAACTGTTCCTGCCGCCATGGAGAGCTGGCGTACCGGCGTCGCTGATCGCATGAATTCGTCGGAACAACCGATCGATATGGCGCGGGTTTTGCGGGACTTGAACCAGACCTTACCCGAGAACGCCATTCTGGTCGCCGACGGGGGATTTGCCGCCCATTGGGCCGGGTTATTGTATGATACAAAACGCGCCGGGCGTGGCTTTGTCCCCGACCGCGGTTTCGCCTCCATTGGTTATGGACTGCCCGGTGCCATGGGTGCCGCCCTGGCAGCACCGCACCAACCGGTTGTCTCGATCACCGGAGACGGCGGATTTAATATGGTCCTGGGAGAACTGGAAACGGCAAAACGGATGGGCCTGGTTTTTACCATGATTATCGTCAACAACGCCGCATCTGGCTATGTGAAGGCGCTGCAGCATCTGATGTTTGGTGAAGGCAACTACCAATCCAGTGATTTGAATGAACAGAATTATGCCAAACTGGCCGAGGTCTTTGGCTGTCAGGGAATTCGCGTCGAAGACCCGGCCGATCTGTCGGGTGCCTTGCAAACGGCCATGGCGACCAGGGACCGGCCTACCATCCTGGATCTTGTTGTGACCCGCGACGCCAGCAAAATGTTACCTGGCGTCGACAACCGCACGGCGCAACTCAAAAAAGGCGACCGGGTCGCTTAGCGTCAGGTAACGGCCGCTTGAAAATGCAGAACCACGGCGCGGGGGCCTGGGTTTGTATTTGGTTTTACGGGTATATTTGGTTCGGTCCCGCATTACCTTTTTTCGATATTTGGGTGAACGCAGATCGGCTGCGATGACATTTCGCCGTTTCATCATTCCCTCCTTTCGCCACTACATCAGATCCTTATATCAACAATAGTGCCGAAGGCGCAAAAACAAAACCGGGCGCAAACCCGTGAGCCCGGTTGTTTCGTCGCATCTTTGGCCGTCTAGGGACAGGACCCATTAATTTCATGCAATTCTGTTTGTCCGTAAACTTACGAATACAAGAAAACAAGCGCAAGGACATGCTGGACCTATTCGAGCCTTGTTTTCGCACAAGGCGTGAGCTTACGGACAAACCCCGAAGGGCGGGGCGCTTTATCACTCTGGCTTCGTTGAAA
>JAJFII010000070.1 GCA_021775095.1 Rhodospirillales bacterium | reverse complement strand
TTGGTGAGCCGCACAGGCCCCGGACCAGGGCGAACCGCTGCCGTTCACCGGTCGACAATTGACTGACCGGTTCATCGAAAAGTTTTTCTGCCAGCCCGACGGACGCTGCCAGACCATGGGCCTTCTCCAAATTGTCAAAATGGTCTTTTGCCCTGACCGCCCACCACCCAGGTTCGGCCGGCACATAACAGAGTAGATGGCGCCATTGGGTAACATCAAGATGATCGCGTTGATCATCGCCAAGCTGAACAGCACCCGAATTCGGGTCGAGATCGATAAGGGCCCGCAGCAACAGGGTTTTGCCCGATCCGGAAGCGCCGGAAATGACCGCACAATGGCCAAAATCCAGTTCGAAATTAATCGCTTCAAGCAACCAGCCGCCGGAACCGTCGTCCGATTTGCGCGTCAGATCCTGGACTATTAGCAAATTTATTCTCCCCATGACATAGTGACGGAGCCCGCCGTTTCAGGCAACCACAGGATAGGTCCATGGACACCCCACCTTTCATCCACCGAGCAACCATTTCCGGCGACTGGGTTGATTATAACGGTCACATGAATGTTGCCTATTATGTTTTGATCTTTGACCAGGCGACGGACGTTTTTTTAGCTAATGTGGGCATCGACGAAACCTATCGCCAGAAAACAGGCCGGTCGGTTTTTGTGGTTGAATCCCATATTATCTATACCCGGGAACTGCTCGAAAATGCAGAGGTTAAAATATCCACGCAAATTATCAATGTCGACGCAAAACGATTACATTTGTTCCACACGATGTGCCAATCGGACACCAATCAGCCGGCATCGACGATCGAAATCATGATCCTTCATATGGATCTTCAATCCCGAAAATCCGTTACTTTTCCTGAGCCAATGATTAAACATCTCAGGAAAATCAGGGAACACCATGCCAATTTTTCCGTCCCCCGACAGGTCGGACGTCAGGTTGGCTTCGAATGAAGCTGAAAATTATTAACGCGGAGACGTCTTTTCATGTCCATCGCCATATTTGTGGTCGCACAGGACCAAACAGGAGAAATGTTTAATGGAAACCGCGGTCACCGCCACAGACCAGCATGCAAAATCCCGAAACATTGCCAATCAGGTAATCTCTGATTTAAGAACACGGTTGATTGCTCCAACACCGGAAAATTATACCCTTTGGTATTGTTACCTCACCGGCGAGCACCCGGAACTGAAAAAAACCATGGATCAATTGGTTACCGAAAATCCAGATTTCGGCAGCTCGGAAATGGATATGTTATTCGCTGATTTTTTTTCTGCTGATAAACAACATTCCGCTCTCGACGCCATCACCCGTCAGTTAATTGACGAGTTGAAGGGTGTTTTTGAGACCCTGTCCAATGCCAGCGCGGTCTCCAGCACCTATGGCAGTTCCCTGGATACTCTGACAGATGCCTTGGATCGTGGTGTTGCTCCCGACGATCTGCAACCTGCCCTTTTGGCCGTCGCCCAGGCGACAAAAACCATGACCAAGGAAAATTTGGCGATGGAACGCCAATTGGCTTCGTCATCGTCCGAGATTTCCCAATTAAAATCTGATCTGGAAGATATGCGTGTGCAGGCCATGACCGATGGGCTTACGGGAATTGCCAATCGGAAGTGTTTTGACCTCGAGCTTGAAAACGCCATCCAGTTTGCTGAAGACGAAAATGTTTCCGTGTGCCTGCTGATGCTTGATATCGATCATTTTAAAAAATTTAACGACACTCACGGCCATCAGGCTGGCGATCAGGTTATCAGGTTACTGGCCGACATTCTTAAAGATTCCGTCAAGGGCCAGGATACACCGGCCCGTTATGGCGGCGAAGAGTTTTCAATTATTCTACCGGAAACTGAACTGCAGGGTGCTGTTATTTTGGCGCAATCTTTGTGCAAGCGGATTGTCAAACGGGAATTGGTAAACCGTTCGACTGGCAATCATCTGGGTAAAATCACGATTTCCGTGGGTGCCGCGCAATATATCGCCGACGAAACGGCGGAAGATTTTATTGCCCGCGCTGATAAAGCCCTGTATGGGGCTAAGAACGGTGGCCGCGACCAGGTTGTCGCCGCCTAGGGTCAGGTTCGCACCTGGCCGATAAATGTCATGGACATGGAAAGACCCGGTTCCCCGTGGATGATCTGTTTTCCGTTATTTTTGAACACCTGCCGAACCCGTCCTTGGTCGTCGCGCAGGATCGCCGGATAATTTTCGCCAATCGAGCGGCCCGCGTTGCCTTCGCGTCTGTCCTCATTGGCAAGGATTTAGCGTTGACTTTCCGACATCCGGACGTTTTGAACGCCGTCGACAGATCCATCACCGAAGGTATGGCTGAAATTGGTGAATTCGCAATCCCCGGACCGCTGGCTCAGGTTTATGAACTGCATACGGTACCCATTTCCGAACTTCCCGTTGGCGGTAAAATCCGGGGATGTATCCTGTTGTCCCTGCACGACAAAACCAAAGCCGCCCGGTCGGAGGAAATGCGCGCCGATTTTGTCGCCAACGCGTCGCACGAATTGCGTTCACCCCTGAGTGCCATCCTCGGATTCATCGAAACCCTGCAAGGCCCGGCAAGCGACGACGAAAGCGCGCGCTTTCGGTTTTTGGCGATCATGGGCCGCGAGGCCGAACGGATGAACCGCTTAATCGACGATCTCCTTCATTTGTCGCGGGTTGAAATCGATGAACATGTTCGACCCCGCGGCATGGTTGATCTCGTCGCTTGCATTGGTACCGTATTCGATCTTCTTGAACCGCGGGCACGTTCGAAATCAATGACCCTTGATTTAATTACGCGTGAGCCGGTTAAGCGGATCAACGGCGATTCGGATCAGCTTATCCAGGTGTTTCGTAATTTAATTGAAAACGCCATCCACTACGGTGCTGAAAATACGCCGGTCAAAGTCACCATAGAGTCACGCGTTGATCGACCGAACGCGCCGGAAAATGGAATAGCAGTTCACGTGACAGACCAGGGCGATGGCATCGCCGGACAGCATATTCCCCGCCTGACGGAACGGTTCTATCGGATCGATAACGCCAGAACCCGGCATTTGACCAAGGCGCCGGTCAGCACCGGTCTGGGATTGGCGATTGTCAAACACATCATTAACCGGCACCGCGGCCGCCTGAAAATTGAAAGTGAACTGGGCACCGGCAGCACCTTCAGTGTTTTTCTCCCGGTCGATTAGATTGCCGTTCAAATAACTGTCATAAAACAGCAACACTTGTCGCCTATAAGCGCCGCAAAGACGCCCGACCCCAGCCTACAGTACAAAGGAGCGGTACCACCGTGTATAAAGAAACCTTAAGCAAAGACCTTGGTAAACTCATCGAAATCGAGTCGGCCGCATCGGAAACCGCACGCAGTTTTGTAAAATACGGTATCGCTTTGATATTTCTGGCCCTTGTCTGGGTCGTGGCGAGCAGTGTTACGGCGGGTGTCGATAATCCGACGTATATCATCGCTGCCGGTGTCATCGGTGGTTATATGGCGTTAAATATTGGCGCCAATGATGTGGCCAACAATGTCGGACCCGCCGTCGGTGCCAAATCCCTGACCATGTTCGGTGCTATTCTCATTGCCATCGTTTGTGAAGCAAGCGGTGCCCTGATTGCTGGCGGTGATGTTGTCACGACCATTTCAAAGGGCATTATCGACCCCACACAATTGCCCGATCCAAGCCTGTTCGTACCGGCCATGATGTCTGCCCTGCTGGCGGCGGCGTTATGGATCAATGTCGCGACCTGGGTCGGAGCGCCCGTATCAACCACCCATTCGGTTGTCGGCGGCGTCATGGGTGCGGGCATCGCGGCGGCAGGATTTGGCGTTGTCAACTGGTCGGTCATGTCGAAAATAGCCGCCAGCTGGGTCATTTCTCCGGTCATGGGTGGCGTTATCGCCGCCTTGTTTCTGGCCTTTGTCAAAGCCAAAATCATATACCAAGAAGACAAACTCGCCGGAGCGCGCCGTTGGGTTCCGGTACTGGTTGCACTCATGGCAGGAGTTTTTTCCGCCTATTTATGCATGAAGGGTTTAAAACGCATCTGGAAACCAGACCCGCTCATCGTTACGGCCATTGGTGTTGGCATGTTTATGGTTACATATGCCGTGATGCGGCCTTTCGTTGCGCGCCAATCAGCCGGCATGGAAAACCGCAACAAATCCATCCGTGAGTTGTTCCATATCCCCCTGATATTTGCCGCTGCCCTGCTGTCTTTTGCCCATGGTGCAAATGATGTGGCCAACGCTGTCGGTCCCCTGGCGGCAATCGTCGACAGCGCCTCAACCGGCGAAATTTCTGCGACAAAAGTCGGCATTCCAAGCTGGGTGCTTTTTGTCGGCGCGATTGGTATCAGTGTCGGTCTTATGCTTTTTGGACCTAAACTTATCAAAACCGTTGGTGTACAAATTACCCGCCTCAACCCCATGCGCGCCTATTGTGTTGCCTTGTCAGCGGCGATTACGGTGATCGTTGCAACGACCTTGGGTCTGCCCGTCAGCTCAACGCATATTGCCGTTGGTGCGATTTTCGGCGTGGGTTTGTTTCGCGAATGGAAAACCGCCCGCCAAACACACATAAACCACGGTAAATTCACCACCGAAAAAAAGCCGAAGGACCAACCAAAAGGGCTGGTTCAACGCGACAAGGCCATGTATCGCAAATTGGTACGCCGCCAGCATCTTATGACCATTGCCGCCGCCTGGGTCATCACCGTTCCCTTGTCTGCCGTCTTAGCCGGCGTTCTATTGTACCTGATGCGGGCCTATATTTTATAGGCCCGCCCTTCAAATATTGTCATGAAACCGTCATCCATGGGTCACAAAACAGCCGCCGTATTTTCCTATTTTCGCCCTGCCGACAAAATCACATCGGTCATGAGAAAATTTTTTTAGGAGATTCAAATGTTTCGTTCCACAATCGCACTTGGCGCCGCTGCCGTCTTGACCGCGACCTTCGCTGCAGCCACCACCGCGCAGGCACGTGATCAAATCAGAATTGTCGGGTCATCGACCGTCTACCCCTTCGCAACCGTCGTCGCCGAAAAATTCGGCAAATCCAGCAAATTCAGAACCCCAGTTGTTGAGAGCACAGGCTCCGGCGGCGGTTTAAAACTTTTTTGCGCCGGCATCGGCGACGGCTACCCTGATATCACCAACGCGTCGCGGGCCATTAAAAAGTCCGAAATTGAGCGTTGCGCAAAAAACGGTATCAAAAACATAACCGAAGTTAAAATCGGTTATGACGGCATTGTCCTGGCCAATTCCAAAAAAGCCGATGTCGTCTCCTTGAGTAAAAAACAAATCTTCCTGGCCTTGGCCAAGGACATTCCCGATGGAAAAGGCGGGTTTAAGGCCAACAACCATTCCAACTGGAACGAAATCGACCGCGGCCTGCCAAACCGTAAAATCGAAGTCATGGGGCCGCCGCCAACATCTGGCACTCGCGACGCTTTTGTCGAGTTGGCCATGGAAGGCGGGTGCAAGGCCTTTAAGGAAATCACGGTCCTCAAGAACAGCGACGTAAACAAATACAAGGCCATCTGTCATTCCGTAAGGGAAGATGGAGCCTTCATTGAGGCTGGCGAAAATGACGTTTTGATTGTGCGTAAGCTGGAAGCCAATCCAAATGCCTATGGCATCTTTGGTTTTAGTTTCCTCGACCAAAACGCCGACCGGGTTCAGGGCAGTTTGATTGACGGCAAATCGCCAACTTTCGAGAACATTGCATCGGGTGATTACGGCATTTCCCGTCCCTTGTTCTTTTATGTTAAAAATGACCATGTCCCTATGGTTCCCGGTATCCGCGAATATCTGGCTGCATTTACAAACGATAATGCGTGGGGCGAAGACGGGTATTTGACCGACAAAGGTCTGATCCCCATGCCGTCAGCAGAACGCAAAAAATACCTATCAGATGCAAAAAACCTGACGACGAACCTGACGATGTAAAAACCGCGATGCAGACCGGGCTCCCTCGGGAGCTCGGCTTTATTCAATAAACGATTTGATATGAAATGACCTCTCCCTTCGTTCTCACAGTCGTCGCCGTGGTTCTGGCTGGTGGATTGTTATTACAAAAATCCGCCCGCCGAATTCTCGTCGGATGGTTACCCGGATCGAGGACATTTCGTCAGGAGACCAATCGACGCCGTAAGCTCACGGAACGGTTTGCCATTTACGTTCTCATTGCCTGCTCTTCGGTCGCCATCCTGACCACGGTTGGTATCATCTTATCGCTTGTCTTTGAGTCTGTTCGGTTTTTCGCTCTGATCCCGGTCACCGATTTTCTGTTCGGCCTAAAATGGAGCCCACAGACGGCGTTGCGCACCGACCAAGTTGCAGCGACCGGCCTGTTCGGGATGATTCCACTGTTTGCCGGAACCTTGCTTATAACCCTGATTGCCATGTTGATCGCTGCCCCGATTGGTCTGCTGGCAGCTATTTACATGTCCGAATATGCCTCCCGGGCGGCCCGTGATATCATCAAACCCTGCCTTGAAATTCTGGCCGGCATCCCAACCGTTGTCTACGGGTTTTTCGCGGCCCTAACCGTTGCCCCGTTTTTCCGAAATATTGGCGACGTCAACGGCATCGTAATTTCGTCCGAATCGGCGCTCGCTGCGGGTCTGGTCATGGGAATCATGATCATCCCCTTCGTTTCATCGCTGTCCGAAGATGTCATTTCCGCCGTGCCGCAATCCCTGCGCGAGGGATCCTACGGCATGGGCGCAACCCAATCGGAAACCATCAAACAGGTGATCCTGCCGGCTGCCTTACCTGGTATCATTGGCGCCTTACTGTTGGCCACATCGAGGGCCATCGGTGAAACCATGATCGACGTCATGGCTGCCGGTTTATCGGCTAATCTGACCGCCAATCCGTTTGCTGCGGTAACCACGGTTACCGTCCAAATCGTTACCTTACTGGTCGGTGACCAGGAATTCGACAGTGCAAAAACTCTGGCCGCCTTTGCTCTTGGGCTGGTTCTGTTTTTCATTACTTTGGTTCTCAATGTGATCGCCCTAGTGGTCGTCAATAAATACCGGGAACATTATGACTGATCTCATTACCATGCCCGTCCGGGCCTCCAAAGCGGGCGCTGCCCGGTTGAAACAGCGGCACGCGGCGGAACGACGATTTCGATTTTATGGACTTTTCGCCATTTGTTTTGGTCTGTCGTGCATTGGGATTTTGTTTTTTACAATTATCTCCGGCGGTTATTCGACCTTTTCACAAACGGTTGTGACGATTGATATAAACTTGGAGCGTGACCTGATCGACGCCAAAAACATTTCCGATGGGGACTTTCGTAAGATCGTGCAAAATTCTTTGTATGGACTGTTTCCAGAGGTTACCGGTCGTCGTGACAAAAGAAAGCTAGCCAATTTGGTCAGCCCGGCGGCCGAATATCAGGCCCGCGACTACGCCGTCGCCAACCCCCATCACATTGGCAAAACCATCTCGATCCAGGTTCCCACTTCAGACGATATGGACCAATTTTCGAAGGGCGTCATTCGAGCCGATCTGCCGGAAAGCGAACGGCGGGTCAGTGACCTGGAAATAGTCTGGTTTAATGGGCTTAAGGAACAAGGCCGGATCGAGACCATTTTCAACCGGACTTTTTTCAAGTCAGGCGATTCCCGTGATCCGGAACTGGCCGGAATTTTGGGTGCTGCTTTGGGTTCTTTTTACACACTCTTGGTGACCTTTTTGTTATCGTTCCCAATCGGTGTCGCCAGCGCCATCTATCTGGAGGAATTTGCACCAAAAAACCGTCTGACCCAACTCATTGAAATCAACATCAACAATCTGGCCGCCGTACCCTCTATCGTATTTGGTCTATTGGGTTTAGCGGTGTTCCTCAATTTCTTCGGGTTACCGCGTTCAGCTCCGCTGGTCGGCGGCATGGTATTAGCTCTCATGACCCTGCCGACGATTATTATTGCCGGTCGGGCCGCCTTAAAATCGGTACCTCCTTCAATCCGCCAGGCGGCGATTGGCCTGGGCGCGTCTCCCATGCAAACCCTCACGCACCATACCCTGCCATTGGCCATGCCGGGCATGATGACCGGGACAATTCTGGGCATGGCGCAAGCGCTTGGAGAAACGGCGCCGCTGTTGATGATTGGAATGGTCGCCTTCATTGTCGATATTCCCGCCGGTATCACCGACCCGGCGACCGTCATGCCGGTACAGATCTATTTATGGTCCGATAGTCCGGAACGGGCTTTTATCGAACGGACGTCGGGTGCAATTATGGTCTTACTGGCATTTCTCATTACGATGAATGCTCTGGCGGTTAACTTACGGAAAAAGTTTGAACAAAAATGGTAGAGGTGCAGATGATGACATCTCATAATAATGAGCCCCAGGCCAATCCCTTTGTCGATGGCGGGTCCGGGAGCCGGTCGACAACCAAGTTTGCAGCAAAGGACGTCACCGTCCATTACGGCGAAAATCAAGCCCTGTTCCCTATCAATCTGGACATTCCTGAAAAACAGGTCACCGCCCTGATTGGCCCGTCGGGATGTGGCAAATCCACCTTCCTGCGCTGCCTCAACAGAATGAACGATATCATTGACGGCTGTGTCGTCGGCGGCCAAATCCTGTTGGATGGTCGCAACATCAATGACCCGAAGGTCGACGTCGTCCAGTTGCGGGCCCAGGTTGGAATGGTTTTCCAAAAACCAAACCCCTTTCCGAAATCAATATTCGACAATGTATCGTACGGGCCGAAAATTCATGGAACAGTTGCCACCGCCAGTGACCTTGACGATGTCGTCGAAAACAGCCTGCGCCGGGCCAGTTTGTGGGACGAGGTCAAGGACCGGTTACAGGATCCTGGCACCGGTTTATCCGGCGGCCAACAGCAGCGTTTATGTATTGCCCGTGCCATCGCCGTCGAACCCGAAGTGATCCTGATGGACGAACCCTGTTCCTCTCTTGACCCCATTGCGACGGCTAAAATCGAAGAGCTGATTAACGAACTGATGCAGAACTATACGATTGTTATTGTTACCCATTCCATGCAGCAAGCGGCGCGGGTGTCCCAACGCACGGCCTTTTTCCATCTGGGAAAAGTTGTCGAGATCGGTAATACGCAGCAGATATTTACAAATCCTAAGGACCATCGAACACAGGGTTACATCACCGGACGGTACGGTTAAACACCCCGCACAAACAGGAAAAATAGAATGCCGACAGACCATATAGTTAAGTCCTTTGATGACGACCTGAAACGCCTCGATAACATTATCGCGGAGATGGGTGGCCTGGCCGAAGTTCAACTGGCCAACGCCATCGAAGGGCTCTTGAAACGCGACAGTGAAAAGGCCAATCGCGTGATCGCCAGTGACAAACAATTGGATGCCCTGGAACAGGAGGTCGACGCGTTGGCCGTACAAATGCTGGCCCTGCGCCAACCCATGGCAAACGACTTGCGCGTTGTTATTACAGCGCTACGCACCGCCAGCATCATTGAACGGATCGGCGATTATGCAAAAAACATCGCCAAACGGACCGTCGCCATTTCGCAGGCCGCGCCGACAGGTCCAACCAAAACCATCGGTCGCATGGGCAAACAGGTCCAAAGCATGATCAAAAATGTTTTGGATGCCTATATAACCAGGGATGCTGCTAAGGCGGAAGATGTTCGGGTCAGTGATACGGAAGTGGATGACCTGCATACCAGTTTGTTTCGCGAATTGTTGACCTATATGATGGAAGATCCCGGTAATATCACCGCCTGTACGCATTTGCTGTTTATCGCAAAAAACATTGAGCGTATGGGAGATCATGCGACAAATATTGCAGAAAATGTCCTTTTTCTGGTCACCGGAAGCGCCCCGGATGAGGATCGCATAAAAGGTGATGATTCGAGTTTCGTCGTCGAGGCTGATTGTGATTCCAAGACAAAGGCAACCTCATGAAAGCTCACATATTGATTGTTGAAGATGACCCGTCTTTAAGCGAACTGCTGCAATACAATCTCGACAACGCGGGATTTCAGGCAACGGTCGTCAGCGAAGGTGACGAAGCCATCAGCACGATACTGGCCGAGGAACCCGATTTGGTGATTCTTGACTGGATGCTACCCAACCTGTCGGGAATCGAGATCTGCCGCCAGGTGCGCCAGAACAACGACCTAAAACGCTTGCCAATCATTATGCTGACGGCAAAGGGCGAAGAATCAGAACGCATTCGCGGATTGGAAACCGGCGCCGACGATTATGTCATCAAACCGTTTTCACCGAGCGAACTGATCGCCCGTGTCAAAGCCGTCTTACGGCGAACTCACCCGGAAAAGTCGGCCGATGTTCTGCAATTCGAGGACATAACCATGAACCTGGAAGAACATCGGGTCAGCCGCAATGGCACCAACATTCACTTAGGGCCGACCGAATATCGCCTGCTGCGTGTATTCCTGGAAAAACCGGGCCGGGTGTTTTCCCGCGAACAGTTGCTGGACCGGGTTTGGGGCCGCGACATCTATGTTGAGGCGCGAACTGTGGATGTTCATATACGGCGCCTGCGCAAGGCCATGCAACTGCCGGGAACCGACAATTTGATCCGCACGGTTCGGGCCGCCGGCTATTCCATTGATGCGCCTTTAAATTAATTTTTAATTCGTCATACGATCTTGATATTTAAAGGTTTTCTTCACTAAAATGATTTACGGTCCACAACTGGTACGTCATGAAAAAACCTCGAATTAGTTATGCGCGGACTCTGATTTCGCTACGACGCCTGCTCAGGAATGACCATCTGGTTCTTTCCGCCTTGGGGTTGGCCGTCGGTGCGCTCACCGGAGCTGCAATTGTCGGTTTTCGGGAATTGATAACAACCATTCAACTGCTGCTTTTTAACTCCGATTCCGAACGGCTTTTCCAGCATGCGCAGGATCTTCCCTGGTGGCAAATTGTGACTGTTCCCACAAGTGCAGGATTGCTTGTTGGGCTGTTTGTTTACCGGTTCATGCCCAACAGACGCCTGCAGAGTGTCGCCGATGTGATTGAAGCCAACGCCTTGCGCGGTGGACGAATGTCTGCCAAAGCGGGCATCGGCACCGCCTTAATCAACGCCGTCGCCATTGGTGCCGGGGCCTCGGTGGGCCGGGAAGGACCGGCGGTGCACATCGGTGCCACCCTCAGTTCCTGGATCGCTCAACAGCTGCACTTAACCCGTACTTTGCGCAGGACCCTATTGGGTTGTGGCGTCGGTGCCGCCGTCGCCGCGTCGTTTAATGCACCCATTGCTGGTGCCCTGTTCGCCAGTGAAGTCGTGGTCGGTCATTATGCCCTGAAAGCATTTGCCCCCATCGTTATCGCCAGTGTCGCCTCGACGGCCCTGTCGAGAACGTTTTTTGGTGATTTTCCGGCCTTCGCCCTGGACGCCAAGATTATTGCGTCTTTTTGGGAGTTTCCGGCGTTTGTCCTGCTCGGTCTGGTCGCCGGCGTCGCCGCCATCGTTTTCATGCGCGCCATATTTCTGGCCCAGGATTTTGCCGATAAGGTAGGGATCCCGACTTGGTTCAGACCGATGCTTGCGGGCCTGTTGGTTGGATTGATTGCCCTTGTTTATCCGCAGGTCCTCGGAATTGGCTACGGGACGACGGAATCAGCGCTGCTTATGCAGTTCGGGTTTTATACCCTGGTGGCCATCGGATTGGCGAAAATTATGGCGACGGCGTTTTGTGTGGGTTGGGGGTTCGGTGGCGGGGTGTTTAGCCCGGCCCTGGTAATCGGTGCCATGGTCGGCGGGTCCTTTGGCATTGTTGCCACCCATTTTGTGCCGGATCTGTCGTCAGGTCCGGGTGCCTATACCATCGTTGGCATGGGTGCGGTGGCTGCGGCCGTCATGGGCGCGCCCATTTCCACCACTTTGATTATCTTCGAAATGACCAGCAACTATGCGCTGACTCTGGGCGTGATGCTGGCCGTGGTCGCGTCGTCAGAAATCACCCATCATTTTTTTGGCCGTTCGTTCTTTAACAATCAACTGATCCGACGCGGCGTCGATGTCAAAGAAGGGTTCGAGACAGAAATTATGAAATCAATTCATATTTCCGAAGTTTATTCCACGGATGGCGAGTCCATCCAAATGAGTGAATGCCTCCAGGATGTGCGCATCAAACTGCAACATTCTCCCCTGGGTGAAATTTTTGTGGTTCGTGATACCGGGCAACTCTATGGCACTGTCACCCTCGCAGATCTCAGTGAATCGGCCTTTGACCATGGGTTCGATGACCTCATTACCGCCAGTGATGTCGCCCGTTTGCACCCGCCCGTCCTAACGGTTTCCGACGACCTGGAAACTGCCCTGGCGGTCATGCAGGATTCCGGCGAAGAACATATTGCCGTTGTTGATGACACCGCTTCCATGACCTTCAAGGGCTGTGTCCATCACCGTGAAGTTATGGCCGCCTATAACCGAATGTTGCTGCAAACCCGGCACGAGGAACATGGCGAATAACCGGACGTACTCAGTGGGATAGGGGTTTGCTCAGCCAGTCATTGCGGTCTTGCGACTTGACAATAACCTGTTTGATTTCCAGACCGGCCGTTCCGTGGGGCAGCAGATCAATATGGACATTTGAACCGGCCGCCCCGGAGCTGCGCACCCGCTGATAAAAATCGATCATATCGGTAACCCGTTTGCCGCCAACTCCCATAACGATATCCCCGGCCTTAATGCCGGCAATTTGTGCCGGCCCGGAATCGGCAACGCGGGTTACAAAAACCCGCCCCCCCTGGGCACTGGTGTATATGCCTAACCAGGGTCCCGGCGACTTGATACGTCGGCCATTGGCGAGCAGTTCAGGAAGGATTGGTTTCAGCAGATCAATGGGAACAAACATATTACCGGGGGTCGCGATTTCCTTACCCATGGCATCGTTAACAAATAACGAACCGACGCCGACCAACTGGCCCTGTTCGTTGATCAGCGCAGCGCCACCGAACCCCCGGTGCGGCGGCATGGTATAGATGGCCTGATCGAGCAAATACTCCCACGGCCCGGCAAAGGTCCGGCGAGAGACAATTTGTACCGGTGTCGCCGGCCGCGAGTCGCCAAGCGAGACAACTAAGGCCAGGGATTTTTCTGCCATTTCTGACGATGCGCCCATTTCAACGGGCAGGACACCCGTCGGCGAGAGGGCGCGAACCAACCCGAAGCCGGATGTATGGTCATAGGCAATAAAACGCGCCGGAATTGATTTTCCCGAATAATTGACGAGCGTTATCGCGTCAGACTCCATAACCAGATAACCGATGGTCAAAACCAACCCCGAATCATCGATGACGATCCCGCTGCCCTGGCGTTCGGTGCCCAGGGAATTAGCGGTCCGGGCGGTCGCCGGGATTTTTGACTGAACCATGACAACGGATTCGATAATTTTCCGAAAATCGGGTTTTGCCCGGGCCGACTCTGCGGCAAGGATCGGCATTAAAACCCCGACGACAACCGCAAGACAGGTCAGGTATTTGGAAAGATGACGAACCGGCATGGCAAAATCCTTTCACAATCGGCCACTAGTTTACCATACCTCTGTTTTTGTGGGGGTAAATTTGTGGTGATACTCAGGCAAATGTTAATCACGCCGTCGCCCATAAACGAACGTCTGGTTGTTATTTGCCTCAAGCCTCATGTGTCGCCGTTGAAACAAGGACGATGGCAAGCGACCTGGATCGGTCGCGCCGGATGTTCGAAAGGCTGGCCGAATCCACGGCGACTATTACGGTTCGCAGCTGTCACTGAACGATCTGATCAACGGTCATCGGGCTGATCGACTGCATCGCAAACAGCTGTATGCCCGGCAGGAGATGGTGTGAGGGATTTATCGGGGTGGATTCAACGGGATTAAAAGCGGATTTTATCGATCATAACCTCGCGAACATGTATCTCTTGATGGTTCTCCCCAAATGGCGTGCTATATAACGATTTATGTCCGATCCTTTTGACCTAGCAGAACCGACGCCCCGACCGCCCGCGACGCCCGATACCGCAAACAGCGGGCCCGTTGTTGTGGCCGATCAACATTTGCAGAACCTCAACGAAACCCAGCTGGAAGCCGTCAAAACCATTGACGGCCCGCTGCTTGTTCTGGCCGGTGCCGGGACCGGCAAAACCCGGGTCCTGACAACCCGTATGGGTCATATTCTGCTGCAGGGCAAAGCCCGCCCCTGGGAGGTCCTGGCCGTGACTTTCACCAACAAAGCCGCCAAGGAAATGAAAGAACGGGTTGCGTCGCTGATCAATCGCCCGATTGAAGGTTGGTGGGTTGGCACCTTTCATGCCGTCGGCGCACGGATGTTACGGGCCAACGCAGAAGCCGCCGGATTGCGATCCAACTTCACGATCCTCGATACGGACGACCAGGTTCGCCTGATCAAACAGCTGATGGAGGTCCACCATATTGATGAAAAACGCTGGCCGGCGCGGGTTATCGCCGGAACCATACAGCGCTGGAAAGATCGCGGCCTGGTCCCTGAAAAAGTAACTGCTGGTGAAGGGGGAGACGCCGACGAAGGCCGGATATTATCCCTATATACGGAATATCAACACCGACTCTCCGTCTTAAATGCCGCTGATTTTGGTGATCTTTTATTGCTTTGTCTTAAGGTATTTCAGGACCACCCGGAAATTTTAGCTGAGTATCAGGATCAATTTCGTTATGTCCTGGTTGACGAATACCAGGACACCAACGTTGCCCAGTACCTGTGGCTGCGCATGCTCGCTCAGAAACATAAAAATATCTGCTGCGTCGGCGATGACGACCAGTCGATCTATTCCTGGCGCGGTGCGGAAGTTGGAAATATCCTGCGGTTTGACGAAGACTTTCCAGGCGCAGCCATTGTTCGTCTGGAGCGCAATTACCGATCAACCCCGCATATACTGGCGGCGGCATCTGGCCTAATCGCCCACAATGAGGGTCGGCTGGGTAAAACCCTGTGGACCGATAGCAATGAGGGGGAACCGGTTCAGGTGCGCGGCGTCTGGGATGGCGAAGAAGAAGCCCGGGTGGTCGGCGACGCCATTGAAAGTTTGCACAGAAAAAACCACGCCCTGAACGAGATCGCCATCCTGGTACGGGCGAGCTTCCAGACGCGCGAGTTTGAAGAACGCATGATTACCCTGGGCGTCCCCTATCGGATTATCGGCGGTGCCCGATTTTATGAACGCCAGGAAATCCGCGATGCCATTGCTTATCTGCGGGTTACCGTCCAGCCCGATGACGACCTGGCGTTCGAGCGCATTATAAATTTGCCCAAACGCGGTATTGGCAAAGCCGCCATGCAAACCATTCACCAGTTTGCCCGGGCCGAAGGGATATCCCTGACCCGGGCCGTGCTGCGCCTGGTCGAGACCGATGAATTCAGGCCCAAGGTACGAAAAACCTTGGCCGACCTGATGGCCGATTTCAGTCGCTGGCGAAGCCTGGTATCGGTGATGCACCACCCGGAATTGGTCGGCACTCTACTCGACGAAAGTGGGTATACGGCCATGTGGCGGGAAAGCAAAGCGACGGACGCGCCCGGTCGATTGGACAATTTGAAGGAACTGGTGGTCGCGTTGGAGGACTTCGATAACATCGGTGGATTCCTCGAACACGTCAGTCTGGTCATGGAAAATGAAGAATCCCAGGAACTCGATAAAATTACCATGATGACCCTACACGGGGCCAAGGGGTTGGAATTTGAAACGGTCTTTTTACCCGGCTGGGAAGACGGCCTGTTTCCCCATCAACGATCTCTTGATGAAAGTGGGGCATCGGGCCTGGAAGAAGAACGTCGGCTAGCCTACGTCGGGTTAACCCGGGCCGGCAAGCGCGCCACGGTGCTTTACGCATCGAACCGACGGATTTACGGCAAATGGCAAAGCGCCTATCCGTCTCGTTTTATCGACGAACTGCCGATTGAACATATCACCCACGAAACCAATCCGGGTTTGGGCGACACCGGTCGTCGCGTGGAACCCTCCTTTGACTTTGACGCACCGGCGGAGTTCCGCCAGTCGACCTGGGCGGCTCGACGCGCCGCCGCCAAACCCAAACGACGGACGGAAACCGTCGCCTGGGAGCACCGCAAAAACCCAGCGGACAGCCCGGCCTTTCAATTGGGCGAGCGCATCTTCCATCAAAAATTCGGTTATGGGAAAATAGTTGCCCTTGATGGCAATAAACTGGAAGTCGAATTTGAAAAAGCCGGCAGCAAAAAGGTTGTCGATAGTTTTGTAGAACGGACCTAAACCGATGACCATGCCGAGCTTTTTGTGGCGAATTGATTTTCGCATATCCGGCGTTCATCGCGAGGCCTTCGAGGATTTACTTGAACCCCATTGCCTGGCGCTGACATCGTTTGAGGATGAAAAAACCAGGCAATGGAAAGTCGAGGGTTTCACCGCCGCCGAACCGGACTCCCAGGGGTTAAGTGAAAAAATGGCGCGGTTGGCAGCAGCCTGCAGTATTGCCATGCCAAAGGTATATTTTGACCTGGTTCCACCAAAAAACTGGCTGGCTGAAAACCTCATGGACTTCCCGCCCCTGCAGGTTGGGCGTTATTACATTCATGGAACCCATGTGGAAACCAAAGGGCTGGGTGGCCTGATCGAACTTGTCCTGGATTCCGGATCGGCTTTCGGTTCCGGCGAACATGCAACGACCGAGGGCTGCCTGCGGGCGATGGAGGAATTGGCGCGCAAACACCAGTTCACTAAAATTCTCGACATGGGCTGCGGCTCCGGCATTTTGTCCATGGCGGCCGCCAAAACCTGGTCCTGTCCTGTCATCGCCAGTGATATCGATGATGAATCGACCCGGGTCACTATCAAAAATGCCAATCAAAATGGCCTCAAACATCTCATACGGGCAACCTGTGGCGACGGCTATGGGTCTCACCTGGTTAGAGATAACGGACCCTACGACTTAATTTTGTGCAATATTTTGGCCAACCCTCTGGTTAAAATGGCCGGCGCACTCAGCCACCATCTGGCGGCCCCGCCAGGGCGCCCCAGTTATGCCATTCTGTCGGGACTGTTGGAACGCGACAGCAATCGGGTGATTGCCGCCCACCGGGCCCGCGGCTTGAAACTGCAAAAAAAGATCACGATCAACGATTGGGTGATTTTGATGATGTCACGTTAGACATTGGTTTTATGTCGGGACCGCTGAAGCGACCGGACGGGGCCTGTATTTGACCAATCTTTGGCCCTGTTGCCGGCTGGCAATCTGGAAATCGAAAGTAAAATCGGTGTCGGAAATTTGCTCCGGGTAGGCTTGCCAGCAACGCCTGTTCAATCCACAAGCCAGAATATGCCAGATTCCCTTTCCTGGCCGCCGCAGACCTTGCAAGGCCTATGGTTTTTTATTGGGCTGTTGGTATCCGTAGGGGTTGGTCCTTGAATTGGCCTGGTCGGTGATCGAAGGCGGCGATGTCGGTGTTATCTTTTGCACAATATCATCCAGCATGGTTTGCAGATATTCAGATTGTGACAGCAACTTATTTGTCGCTTCCAGAGCCTGGGTCGACGCGGTTGCGGCAATTTCGTTGGCCATGGCAGTTACACTTTGCATGGAAATTCGAACCGCCTGCACGGTTCGCTCGGCCCGTTCGGTTATCTCGCGAATGGCGTCAAACCGTTGGGCCAACCCCTGGTCCGGGAACGGCCCCTCCGTATGGCGACGCCCGTCTTCATTAAAGGGAATTAAATTTTCCGCCTCGCTACGTGGGTCGCGGGTCGTGGTATGAAAGGCCAGCAAGTTGGTTTGGTCGCGAACTGAAGTCACTAAACCGCTCAAGCTTTCCAGTTGGCCCGTCGCTTCATGTAAGGACAACATCAACTGTTCCGTCCGTTCAACATCTCCCGCTGCGGCGGTCACATATTCGCTGAAATGGGCCAACTGCTGACTGACCGACGATATCGGACCGACGCCGGCATTGGGTTTGATCGGCGTTGGCATATATCTCTGTTTAACGGTTGGCCCATGCGCGGGGTCATCCTCTCGCTCAGGTTCTGCTGTCGATAGGGGCTCCGGCGGCAATTCCGGTGCCGGCATATAAACGTCGGCGGGTTCGGGTTCGGTTGCAATACCTGCCATAAATGCGGCTTTTGCGTTCTCGACAGCGACCGATGCCTGCTGGTCGGCCTCGGCCATGACTAGGTTCATTTTACGTCGCGTCTGATCCAGTTCCTGGCGCAGCAGGTCCATTTGCTTAAGATCCCGCGCCCATCGGTCCAACGCCCGTGCGGCCTGGCCAACGGCGTCAACATTGCCACGCCCGGGAATGTTGACATCACGTTCGCCTGAAGCAATACGCTGGGCCGAAATCGCAATGGCACGAATTCCGCCGGACATGCTGCGCATTAAAAGCAGGCCAACAAAGATTAACCACAGCAGAATGGCGGCACTGCCGCCAGCGATTGTATATCGGGCAAAGGCCTGTATTTTTTCCAGCGCTCGAATTGCCGAAACCGTCTGGTCTTTGGAAAACACCGCCAGTCGTTCCAAACTCGGTGCCACATAGGCAAGAATGTCATTAAATCGCTCGGTTTCACTGTTCAAAGCAAATCGACGGTTAATCAAATTCAACATATCCGTTTCGTGGGATTTCAAAAGATCGGTGATTTCGATCTTTGGTCGCGGCGCGATTTCCGCCGCTTTCAGGAAGGCATGCAGGGTGGCGTAGCGTTTTTGAATCTCGTCGACCCCCTGACGAAACCCCGACGATATGGTTTCTTTGCCTTGATTGTTGATACGCGTAATCTGATCCGACAAATTGGCGTGCCCGGCCTGGCGAAACCGGTTTTGCAATAAGCGGGTAGCTTCAAAAAGCCGGGCACTGATTCCCGAGGCATCGGCGATACCCAGGACACGCTCGGCTTTAACCACATCAACAAACTGTTCATCATATTGCACCAGGCCGTCTCTCAGCGTCGCAATGGTTTGCCGCACGGGAACACTTTCCGGTAATCGGTACAACCGGTCCAACGCCTTTGAGACTTCATTGATGTCCTGGTCAAACCCTTCCGCCGCGGTCACATCTTTACTCAACAGGAATTGTTTTTCCTGGCTGTTAATCTTGGCAACGCCAGTTTCAATGCGGCCAACAAGATCTGCAATGTCCTGGGAATGACGCCACGAAGTCAGTGTCTTGTCGACGCGCTGGTCGACATATACATACATTCCGGCAAAAATCATAAACGCGAGCAAACTGAAAATCAGGTATATATTGATACGCGTCGACAGTTGCATACCACCCATATGGATGCGGTCGGCGAATGCGCCACTGCCCAGGTCCAGAAATTTATGTTCCGTATCGGCATATTGGCCCTGCTGATCTGACATACGATCTTGCGTATTGGACACACCTATAACCCCCATTATAATCAAGAAAGTGTTATAACACCTTGAGACTCAACAGAAAACCCTTGATTTAAAGGGATTGCATTGGGCCGGCGACTTGCCTAAATTGCGCCAACCGGAACCCGATTCGCCAATGCTTTTGGCCATTGAGATTCCGTTAACTTTTATGGTCTAATTTGGTCCAATGGAAACAAACTTAAATAATCTGATATCAGGCCGAGCGGTGCGGGTTGGCGGATCATCCGGATATCAGGGCGATACCGTTCGCGACGTCAAGGCGCGAGCGAACACTACGGATCAAAGCCCGTCGGACCAGGAAAAACGAGGTTTGCGACGATTGAATGCGGCCTTGAATAACAATGAAGCCCTGCGCGATGATGTGCCCCGCGGTTATTATTTAAACATCACCGTTTAATCTGCATCCTCGGGTCCGTGCCCTTTGGCCGGAAGTGCCCTAAAATACCGTTCGTGGAGTTGGCATGGTGCGGATTCTTTTTGTTTTTGTTGCATTGGCGCTGCTTATTTTGTCGGCAACCTGTTCCGCTGCAACCCTTGACGTTGTTGTCACGGGATTAAAAAGTGATCGGGGCGATGTTCATATTGCGCTCTTTAACCAAGCTGCCGGGTTCCCCTATCACGACGCCATCTTTAGAGAAGAAAAAGTATCAATCACGGACGGTAAAGCGCATTTGCAATTTGTCGACCTGACGGTCGGCACCTATGGTGCTGCCGTCTATCACGACGAAAATGAAAACCACGATTTTGACCAGGGGTTGTTCGGGATTCCCCTTGAAGACTACGGATTTTCTAACAACGCACCGGTATTTTTTGGGCCGCCGTCCTTTGATCGCGCGAATTTTCAGGTCAGCGAACCGACCAACAAAATCATCATCGATATCAGCAAATAATACAGAGCGTAGTTTCAGCGGCTACTCTTTGTCTGAGGCCCGTTTTTAGCAATTGGGCAGGAAACGACAACTTTCGTCCTGTTTGTAAAACCGCACAACATTATAGGGGAAGCGGCTGTTGCCTTGGCGTTCCCCAGGCTGCCCCTGGGCCTGGGCCCTTAGGACGGGCTGGGTCGGACTTTCACTCAGGCGCGGCACAGAAACTATCCCGTCACCGGCATCTGCGGTTATTCCGCGAATTCCGATTTTATCGACCGTGCTTTTGATTTGCGCCTTGGTCAGGGGCAGTTGTCCGGTCTCGCAGAAATATCCAAACAATACTTTCGAAGGGCGAAGTTCGTCGCCCGGCGCATCCCAGCTACCGGAAAACGCCCCACAGGTCTGGTTGGCCTTTGCCAATTGATAGGATTTCGCCCAAAAGCCAATACCCTTTGCCTTCAGTTTAAAGGGTGTTCCGGAAACGACGGGTTGCATCTGGTTAAATCGAAAACCGCTGATGGTCTCGTCCAGACTAAATAATTTATCGATGACCACATTGGTTATATGGATGTGGCGGGTGGTAATATAGACCAATTCTGCCTGGCGATCCGGCGATTTAAACAGGGCATATTCCTCCCGTTCAATGGAATTGGCATAAACAATGCGCGGGTCCGCCGCCTGACCGAAGGGGGCGCCGCTGAAAACAACGGCACCCTCGCTTTTAGCCAGCGCACGCAAGCCCGACCGAGCCCCATCAGGAATGGCGCAGGATGCCAAAACGGCCAAAGAAAGACCAACGACCAAACTGCCCTTTACATATGATCTACCCACGATGATCCTCCTACAAATCCTTATCCGGTTGCCTATGGATAATATATGGAACGTCTCCGTCGGGTTGCCATAGATCAAAAAGAATTAAAGGTTTTCATGAATTCGATTTCCGCCGCAGTCGACGGGCGGTCAAGCACAGCATTTCGATGGGGAAACCGCCCGAACTGGGCAATTACGTCGCGATGAGCAATGGCATATTTATGAAAATCCGGATCCCCCATGGCCGCACATAATTCAACGGCACGATCCTGGTCGCCGCTATTTTCACTATGCTCGAAGGGCAAATAAAGGAAGATTTTCTGGACCGTCGTCAGGGCCCGGTCATAGCCTTTTTCGATGGCTATTTTGGCAACTGCCAGGGCTTTTGCATCGGTGGCGAAGGATTTTGCATCATTGCGATACAGGTTGCGCGGGAACTGATCCAACAGGATAATTAATGCCAATGCACCATTGGCCGTTTCGACCCAACCATCATATTCGCCCGCCGCCGCTGCTTGCACGGCTCTGCCAAATTTTGATCTGATCTGTTTATCGAAGTCCGGGTCTTTTATGAACCACGCTTTCCGTCTGCTGGTAAAATCGCCCGCGTACCAAAAGTCCAGCACCTGATCAATCAATTTCATTTTACACTTCCCATATCAAGAAATCCCATCTACACCCTAGTGACAATTAATATACAAGTCAGGGGCAGATCACATGCAAAATGACGACGCCGATAATGGTTCGGGCTGGTTGAAGCGGTTTAACGATGTCGATCGGACGGCGGACCAACTGGTCCATACAGCACAAACCGTCGATGCCTTCAGCACAGCAGCCGGCCAGGTTTCTGACGGCGCAAAGTTTGAGTGCGAACCCGGCGCTTTTTTTGCGCTCCTCCATCAACTGGCACCGAACGAGTTGAAAAAATGAACAGCGAATTCACCTCGCTCAGCCTTTTGGCTGCGGCATCAGCCCTCAAGGACGGCAAAATATCCTCTGTTGAACTGACGAATGCCTGCTGTGATCGCATGGAAAAGTTAAATCCTGTACTTAACTGCTCGGCCGAAATCCTTTACGATCAGGCACGCCACGATGCCCTGGCGGCGGATAAAAAACGCGCCACGTCGGACATTGCGCCGCCGCTTTTGGGGGTGCCCCTGGCGCACAAGGACATGTATTACCGGGTCGGCCGAATAAGCGGCTGCGGCTCAAAAATCCGAGCTGACTTTAGGCCGGACCATACGTCAACCGCCCTCAGTCGATTGGACGCGGCGGGAGCGCTCGATATCGCACGACTTAATATGGTCGAATTTGCCTTGGGGGTTACCGGGCATAACGATGTCATGCCGACGCCCAAAAATCCATGGAACCGGGATCATATGACCGGCGGGTCATCGAGCGGATCGGGATCGGCCGTCGCCGCCCGTATCGTCTTTGGCGCGCTCGGTTCCGATACGGGAGGATCAATCCGCCTGCCAGCTGCCGCCTGTGGTCTGGTTGGCATGAAACCGACTTCGGGCCGGGTCAGCCGATACGGTGCCATGCCGCTTTCCCATTCCTTGGACACGGTTGGCCCCCTGACCCGTACGGTTAAGGATAATGCCTTAATGATGCAGGCCATTTCCGGTTATGACCCGAACGACATGACCTCGTCACGGTTGCCGGTTCCTGATTTTTTTGACGGCATTGATTCGGGCATAAAAGGGCTTCGCATTGGCGTCCCCGAAAGCTATTTTTATGACGAAATCGACCCGGATGTGGAACGCTTGGTGCGGGCAAGCCTGACGACCCTGGAATCCTTGGGTGGCGTTCTTGTAGCGGTAAAAATGCCCGCGTCCATTGCCTTAACCAATGCCCTGACCGGATTGATCACAACAACCGAAGGTGTCGCCCTGCATGGCGACTGGCTGAAGAACCGGTGGGATGATTATGGTGAACAAACGCGCACACGATTCTCGCCCGGATTTTTAATGCCAGCCGCTCGATATCTGCAGGCCCTGAACAGCCGGGCCAAAGTCCTGGACGAATTTTCAAAGGCGGTCTTTGACCGAGTTGATGTATTACATACCCCGGTGATTCCTGTTCCCCTGCCGACATCGGCGCAATCCGGCGATGCCTCGAGCCGCCACTTTTTTGCCCTCACCAACCTGATCGGACGTTGCACCCGCCCGATCAATTACCTGGGCCTGCCAGGCTTGAATCTCCCGTGTGGTTTTACCGGCCCGGACCTGCCGGTATCCTTTCAGCTTGTCGGTCGACCGTTCGACGAAAAAACCCTGTTCCGGGCTGGCCAGGCCTACGAAGCCGCGACGGACTGGGTTTCCCGCAGCCCCGATATCTAGAGGGCGTCTTCCCTAATTGGAGCCACTGATGCCGGGCGTTATGGGGCCGGTCGGCATTTTGAACGGGCGCACCGCTTCAAAGGCTGCGGCGGCACGCAGGACCAATGGATCGCCGTGTTTTGGACCGACGATCTGCAGTCCGGCAGGAAGTCCGTCCGCCGTAAAACCACAGGGCACCGAACAGGCCGGCTGTCCGGTCAGGTTAAAGGGATAAGAAAACGGCGTCCACTCGGGCCAATGATTTTGGCCCGTTGGGTGCGCGAGTTCCTGACCGGCGGCAAAGGCGGCGATGGGCAAAGTTGGGGTCAATAAAAGATCATAGGTATCGTGGAATCTGTTCATCGTCAAACTCAGGGCCGCCCGCGCGTCAACCGCATCCAGATAATCGTCCAAGCCAAACCGTTCTGCCGCTTCGGCAATTTGCAAAAGTCCCGGGTCCATGTGTTTTTGCTGTTCTTTGCTGTAGCCGCTGATCAGGCGCCGAGCACCGGTGTACCAAATGTGATTAAAACACGAAAGCGGATTTAAAAAACCCGGGTTTATGGCTTCCACTTGGGCCCCTAGGTCTGCAAAAACCTGTGCCGCATCGGCGACCAGAAGGGCAATCTCCGGGTCCACGTCGACATATCCCAAATTGGCACTAAAACCGATCCGCAGGTGCTTGACGCCAAGTTCCAGGCCAGATCTGTAATCCCAGGGGTCATAGGGTAAGCAACTGAAATCACGGGAATCCGGCTCAATTAGCGGATTCATCATCAACGCCGCATCGGCAACGGTGCGGGTCATCGGCCCGACGTGTGAAACACTGCCGAAGGGGCTGGAGGGATAAGCCGGAACCCGGCCAAAACTCGGTTTGAAGCCAAAGATACCGGTGAAACCGGCGGGAATGCGTACTGAGCCGCCGCCATCGGTGCCAATATGCAGGGCTCCCATGCCCAGGGCCGCCGCCACCGATGCGCCGCCCGACGAACCACCGGGTGTCCGGGTTGTGTTCCACGGATTCCGGGTGATACCGCTCAGCGGGCTGTCGGTGACCGCCTTCCAGCCGAACTCAGGGGTTGCTGTTCTGCCAATGAGCACTGCGCCATGTTCACGAAGCCTTGCCACACTGGGCGCGTCCTCGTCATGAGGTTGGTCGACCGGCGTTGCCACAGATCCCCGTTGGGTGGGCCAGTCCTTGCTCAGAACAATGTCCTTTATTGTTGTGGGAATGCCGTCGACGGCTCCAATGGCCTCGCCCCGCTGCCAACGGGCTTCCGACTGGCGGGCCGCCTCCATGGCCTTTTCTTCCGTCACCAGGGTAAAGGCGTTGACCGCCGGGTTGACCTCACGAATTCGATCAAACACCGCCTTGGCCACGTCCACGGGAGATACGGTTTTCCACTCGTACAGATCCAACAGCTGCGACGCCGGCATATAACATAAATCCAATTTTTTTTCGGACAGATCGGACATCGGGGGTTTTCTCCTCCACTTAACCCAGTTCAGGGCATTTCATTACCGTGACACCATGGCACAGGATATTCTTTTTGGCGCGACCTGATCAACGGTGCCGACGATACTCATGTCAGCACACCCGCGCGTTACAAAAGTAGCGACATCGATTAAGACGTCGATGACGGCACCGGCAAAAACAAAACCCGAATTGGTCCCGCATACCTTGCGCTTGTCTTCATCACTCCGTAACCTTCCTGGCGAACGGTACAGAACATGCCGATCCGGTCCCGGCTCCAGTAATACAATAACATTCATGCCCCTTTGGAAACCCCCTATTCAAGGTCACCCATGAAGGATATTTCAGAATTCGCAAAACAGTCCCTGGGGCATTTTCCGACGCCACTGGAACCTTTGTTTAATCTGAGCCGGGCCTTGGCGGGGCCACAAATATTCGTCAAACGGGACGACTGCACGGGGCTGGCGAGTGGCGGCAACAAAACCCGCAAACTCGAGTATTTACTCGGTCAGGCCCTGCACCAAAAGGCCGACACCCTGGTCACCGTTGGCGCCGTTCAATCCAACCACGTGCGCCAAACCATCGCTGCCGCAGCCAAAGTCGGCCTGCGCTGCGAGGTGTTGTTGCTTCGCGAAGTCAAAAGGGATCAGGACTACGAAACAAACGGCAACATCCTGCTCGATCGGCTGATGGGGGCAACACTACATTACTGCGAGACCAGCGACGACCTGAACGCCGACGGACAGCGGCTTGCCGATGACCTGGACAGATCGGGTGCAAAGACGTTTTTCATTCCGGCCGGTGGTTCGAACCCCATTGGCTCACTCGGATATGTTGCCTGCGCCCGTGAGCTGGTTGATCAGGTAATGACGGAAAAACTTAAAATCGCCGGAATTTTTCATGCGACGGGGAGCCAAGGGACGCAAGCCGGTTTGCTGTTAGGCCTGGCCCTGATCAATAACTCAACGCCGGTTCAGGGCATTACGGTGAGCCGTCCAGGCGCGCAACAGGTGCCATTGGTCTTGCGGTTAATTCGCCAGACTGAACACCTGCTGGGCTGTCCAGCAACCGTAGACGACAAGCAAGTGCTTTGCGATGGCGGTTATTATGAACCGGGATATGGACAGCCAAACGCGGCAATGATTGAGGCGGTCGAAATCTGCGCGCGCCTCGAGGGACTATTTCTCGACCCGGTCTATTCAGGCAAGGCGATGGCCGGTTTGATCGACCACATCCGACGGGGCCGTTATACCGCGAACGACACCGTCATTTTCCTGCATACTGGTGGCCAGACAGCGTTGAGTGCCTATCCATCCGTGTTTAACACACGTCAAGACGGAGGACGGTAGGTTCCATGGACTGTGCCAGTTGCAACAAACCAAATCCGGCGGGCCATAAATTTTGCGGCCATTGCGGACACCCGTTAAGTACCATTTGCCCGACCTGCACCTTTGCCAATGAACCGGGTCACAAATTCTGCGGAGCCTGCGGTGGTGCCCTTGACGCAAAACCAGTGCCACAGCAAAAAACCGAAGCAACCGAGGCCGAACGCCGCCAATTGACGATTATGTTTTGCGACCTGGTGGGCTCAACCGCCATGAGTGAAGCCATGGACCCGGAAGATTTACGGGACGTTTTGTCGACCTATCAGGAAACATGCAAAAAACATTTGGATCGGTACGACGGATATATCGCCCGTTATATGGGAGACGGGTTGCTGATTTATTTTGGTTATCCCAGCGCCCACGAACGCGATCCGGAACGCGCAGTTCGCGCGGGCCTTGATATCGTTGCCGATGTGAGTTCACAATGTTTGCCCGATGGAACGGCATTGCAGGTTCGGATCGGCATCGCCACCGGTCTGGTGGTGGTTGGTGATCTGATCGGCGAAGGAGCTTCGGAGGAACGTGCGGTGCTCGGCGACACACCCAATCTGGCGGCCCGCTTACAGGGATTGGCCGCGCCCAACACGGTGGTTGTTTCTGCAGCGACAAAACGATTGGTGGAATCGGTCTTCGTCTTTGACGACCTGGGTCCACAATCATTGAAAGGAATTTCCCACCGGGTCCACGCCTTTGCCGCCCGGCGGGAGACGGCGCTGTCGGGCAATGGGGCAGCGCCGCAAAAGACCTTTAAGCTAATTGGTCGCCAATCGGAATTCGAGCAAATGAAAACCCTGTGGCAGACCGCGTCGCGGGGGTTTGGACAGACGCTGATGTTGAGTGGTGAAGCGGGATTTGGCAAGTCCCACCTGATTGCCGCCTTTGTCGCTTCGCTTGATCGCGATGCTTGTGTTCTGGTCAACATCAAAGCCTCGGAATTCCACCAGGACAGTTCCTTTCGACCCCTGCGCCATAGGTTTGAGGCCGCGCTCATGGCCTTCGATAGCAATTATTCAGAGGCACCGGCGGCGGTCCTTGAACGTTGGTTGAATTCCATTGCTCCCTTGAATCGCGAAACCACTCAGTTGACCTACGGCTTTCTGGGTTTACCCGTCGATGACAGCCTGTTGGCTGACCTTGATGGCGCAACCCTGAAAAACCGCACATTGGAAACGCTTGTCCAATTGATTGAAGCGATGGCTGCGGGTCGCCCGCAACTGATCGTGGTTGAAGACGCCCAGTGGCTGGACCCGTCAACCGGTGAATTCCTGAGCCGTCTGGTCAATCATGTTGCCACCTTATCCTGTTTACTTATTGTTGTTGCGCGGCCCGACTTCAGCGCCGACTGGCGCGCCGGATCTCACATTCAAAAAATTAACCTCGGCCGGATGTCGCAAGACGAAGCAGAAACCGTCATCGATCAAATCGACAGCGACCGGGTGCTGCCGGTTAAAGTCCGCGAGGCGTTGCTCGAACATGGTGATGGTATCCCTTTATTTGTTGAGGAACTGACGCGCTCGGTTTTGGAGTCTCAACAAGATGGTTCGGGACAATCCGAAATTACGGTGCCGACCCGTCTACAGGATTCATTGATGGCGCGGCTCGACAGACTGGGACCGACAAAACTGGTTGCTCAAAAAGCGGCGGTCATCGGACGTGTTTTTCAGGGTAAAATCCTGCACGCCATTACCGCCGACGACGGCTTCGATACGGAACGCGGTTTGTTAGATCTATTGAGTGCGGATTTATTGATCCCGCGCACGGATCTTGGCGACGGCCTGTTTGAATTTCGCCATGCCCTGATCCGCGACATTGCCTATCAATCTTTATTAATTCGTCGTCGCAAGGAAATTCACCGGGACGTGGCCGAAGCCTCCTTAGTGTTGTATCCGGAGATTAAAACCGCCGAACCGGAAGTTGTCGCTTTTCATTATTCTGCAGCGGGGATGACCGAGCAGGCTTACCCCCTGTGGCGAACGGCTGGCGACCGGGCGACCGCACGGTGGGCCAATACGGAGGCCATTGCCCATTACAGAAAGGCGCTTGACGCCTTGGCAAAAGGCGACTTTGCTCCACCGCTCGCAGAGATTGAGCTGTTGCTCGATATGGTAAGCTGTATGCGTATTGTTGATCGGTTTAACGCAGGGTTTGAAGCCCTTGAGCAGGCCGAGCGTCTGGCCCGCATGGGGAATTTTGATCGCCAGTTGATCCGAATTTATTATCTTCGTGGCAATCTGTGTTTTCCCACAGGGGATTTTGAAAACTGTGTGAAATCCCATGGCCAGGCCCGCGACCTGGCGCGCAAACTGCACCTGCCGGCGGATGAAGCCCGGGCGGAAAGCGGCCTTGGCGACGCATCGCTTTATTCAGGCCATGTGAAAACCGCAGAAGCCAATTATAACGCCGCCATAGAAATTGCGCGGGCCCACAATCTGCCGGCCATCGTAACAACCAATCTGCCCTTGCGCGGCCATATGCGGCTCTATCTCAATCAGTTTGAAGAGGCCTTGTCCGATTGTCTTGAAGCCGCCGAACTGGCAACAAAGGCAAAAAACCGGCGCGCAGAAATGGTCGCAAGGGGCAGTTGTTTAACCAAGGTCTATTATGAATTGGGCGATTGGGAAGGGGCGATCGAGCAGTCGGAGCGGGCGTTGGAAATTGCCAAAACCATAGATGCCCACCGTTTCATCCCCATGTACCTGTGTTTTCTCGCGAAGGTGGCTTTGGCAAAAGATCAAACCGACGTCGCCCTGGCGCTGGCAAAATCAAGTGTCGAACACAACCGTCAACACGGTTTTGTATTTTCCGGAGCGATGACGCTGGGGACCCTGGCGCGGGCCGTGTCCGATCCGCAGGAAGCCGACGGTTATCTTGCCGAAGGACAAACCATATTGGATCAGGGTTGCGTCAGCCATAACCATTTTTGGTACCGTTTGGATGGCATGGAACTGGGACTGAAAAGGGCTGACTGCGCGATGGTCGAAAGCCATGCCAGTGGCTTAGAAGGATTTATCGCCAAGCAAACATCGCCATGGGCCGAGTTTCACATCCGGCGATGCCGCGCCCTGGCTCAGGCACTCCAGGCCGACCCCCAAGCAACGACAAATCCAGACCTTTTGGCGCTTCTGGCCGAAGCCAGGGAACGCCACCAAAAGCCGGCGATTGCAAGCCTGCAATCCGCCATCCGGGCCCAGGAAGCCCACCCCTCAGCTTAGGGCATCATAACCCGACGCAACCTCACCGGGTTGTTACCAATGTTTACTTGGGATCCGTTCAGGCCCGGCGGATACTCGGGTGCTGCCGAATTTCGGGGCACAGTATTACATCGTTGCAGCTGTCAAGGTTGCGCCGGTCCGCTGTTGGCTCGAGTAAACAAAATACATCTTTAAGACCGGAGCCTATGTATCGAGCGGACCCTTACCAAAGGAGGACGCGTAATGAGTACCATAAAAGCCAAAACCCTTCGGTTTCTGTCGCTGTTTTTATTGGGATTTGGCCTGTTGTATGCGCCGGGACTGGGTGCCGCCGATGCGGACCAGCTTGATAAACTTCAAAAAATCATTGCCCAGCAGCAACAGATGATTGACGCCCAGTCAAAAACCCTTGAGGCCTTAAGCCGCGAAGTTGACGGGTTGAAAACGGCTACTCAAACCAACTCCAAGGCCGTTGCTGACGTCGCGGCATCAAAAAAACCTGTCACATCCGGGAACGACGATGTCAGTCTGGCGGTGTCAGGTCAGGTCAACCGGGTCGTCCTGCTGGCCGACGACGGCCGCCAGTCGAAATTTTTCCAGGCGGACAATGACAATTCGTCAACGCGTGTGCGTTGGGTGGGCAATGCAAAACTCGACGACGAATATTCTGCCGGTGCCCTGGTGGAAGTGCAGTTCGAATCAAATTCCACCGCCGACATTTCCATAGACCAGAACAGTGCGACCGGCACCAACAGCTTTACGGAACGCCATATCACCGCCTGGTTGGACAGCAAGTCGCTCGGTCGCCTGTGGCTCGGACAGGGCGACACGGCGACAAATGGCACGTCCGAGGTTGACCTGTCGGGAACCACGGTCATTGCCTATTCCGGGACGTCGGATTTGGCCGGTGGTTTGAGTTTCAGAAATGCGACGACCGGTGCCGCACTCACGAGTATTGGTCAGGCCTACAGCAACTTGGATGGGCGCAGCCGCGACGACCGCATCCGTTACGATACTCCGACGTTTAATGGATTTATGGGATCGACCAGTTTTACCGATGGTGAATCGGCTGATTTTGCCCTGCGTTATTCGGGTGATTTCACACAAATCAACAGCAAGGTCGCAGCCGCAGTGGGTTACGCAACGGGCGGTCACCAAAACAACAATACCAACACCAATGGTTCCCTGTCCCTGTTGCACGATTCCGGCTTGAACGTGACCTTTGGCACGGGCACCCGAGACATCGACGCCACCACCCGGGATCCGAATTTTCATTATGCCAAACTCGGATATCTTTTCAGTTCCTTTAAGATCGGCAAGACCGCCCTCGCTGTTGATTACGGTTTTGCCGAGGATATCACCACGGAAAATGACGAGTTCACCACCTACGGGCTTTTTGCGGTGCAAAATATCGACAAACTCAGCTCCGAGCTGTACGCTGGATATCGAAACCATCAGTTAGACCGGACCGGGGTATCGGTTGATGATATCAACGTCGGTGCGGTCGGTCTTCGGATTAAATTCTAGGGTCCTGACCCTAGAGGCGGGGAGGACCGAATCATGAGCCGTTCACCCAAAGGTCTGGTTCTGGCTGGCATTGGCCTGTTGCTGACGTCGGCCTGCACCGGCGTTGCCCCCTATGACTACCAGGCGACGGCTGATGAACTAAAACCCAATGGCGGGCTTTTTTCCGGACCCCGGGGGGAACTGGTTATTTATCGACGGGCCTATAAAAAGCCCACGGAACCGGCGCAGCAGCCGGCCAAATAACCGCCCGCAAATGCAACGCGGCGGATTTGAAAATGAGCTATCTGAGGAGGGGCTCACGGATTGGCGTACGGTCGCTCACGGCAGGGACAAATGGCGTAGAGCGACGATCACTGCAAGGGTCAGGGTGACCAGGGTCAGGGCGACAACCGGGTGCCAACGCCAGGCGATGGTAAATGCCGATACCCCTGACGCTCGCGCCAAATAAAGCGTGGTGCCCGAATAGGGATTGACCAGGGTACTCAAGCCCCAAATCCCCAGGAGCGAGATCCCGAGGATCCAGTCAGGCACCCCCATGACATCGGGCGGTAAAACCTCCCCGACCAGAATAACCCCAATCACCGCATGCATGCCGAGCGCCCCCATGACAAGCATGCCATACATCAACAGGGCGATGCGCAGATCAACGTAAGGCAGGTAGGTGTCTAACCAAAGGGTCAAATCCGCCTCGGGGATCAGGGTCGAAACGCCAACCCCGAATACCGTCGCGCCAACAAAAACAAAAGTTTCATTGCGCAGACCCGGGATCACCGCCCAGACCGTGCCGATCACGGTGGCGGCGCGGTGCCACGGCGTAGCGCCATTGGTGGCGTTGCTGGCAAACCACATGATCGCATAGGGCGGGGCAATCAGCGCCAGGGCGATGGGAATGGTGACGCCGACCAGTTCAACAAAACCAATAACCAGAAAAATCAACGACAGCAATATGCCGGCGACCCGGAGCCGCTCGGCGGCCCCCATGGGTGCCGGTTTTATCGGCGCACTGGCAGCCGATGCCTGACGCCAGGCAAGGCGATCATAGATCCAGCCAATGACAATGGCCAAAATACCCAGGACCAGTCCCCAGCCGATCACATCGAGCCATTGCAAAGACGGGATTGCCAGCAGGACAACAACCATTGAGACATAAAACGGCGACCAGGAAGAGGCGCTGATAAATCCGACCATCAGCGCCGTTAACATGCGCCTGCGTAACAGGGGGTCGCGCTGGCGCTCGACCATGGCCGACAACAGACTGAGGCCGGCCAGATTGAGCACGGCACCGAGAATATGCACACCCGCAGCCAAATATAAAAACCGTTTTCCCGGCGGTTGGTTGATAATCATCCGCCGGGCCGAACGGATGGCCGGGCTGTCCGAGGCCGGAATGCGTAACCAGGTCACCGCAAAAAACAACATCAAAAAGGTTTTCGAGCGGGCAAACCCGTCGATTAACAAGGCCAGATCCGAACCGCTTGCATAAATGGAAAAACCGCCGGCGGCAATCAGTCCGAGCCCAACGGTCGACTGGGGCAGCGGCGTATGGCGAATTTCGAGAACCAGGAAGGCAACAATCAAAGCCGTCGCAATCGGCGCAAAATAGGCAACCCCGGCCAATCCATGGATAATTCCAAAGGCGACCATGGAGATATACAGGCTGGCCGACAGGTTGGCCATTAACCCATGACCTGCAATACAAAAATGCCAGTGGTAATCAGCGCTGCGGCGGCCATGCGGCGCCAGCCAAAGCCTTCTTTTAGAATCACCGCGCCGATCACCGTTGCAAACAACACGGAGGTTTCGCGGAGCGCCGAAACATGGGCCATGGCGCCCTGGTTAAGGGCGTAGAGTGCCGCCCCATAGGCGAGCAACGCCAACAGGCCGCCCAACACACCGGTTTTCCAGTGGGCCGATAAAAAGGGCGCGATCTGCCTGCGACGGCGGGTCACCGCCCAAAGGGTAATGGGAATGCCCTCGAGAAAATTCAGCCAGGCAATGTAGACCCAGGGACTGGATCCGGCCCGAACCCCCAGGCCATCAACCACCGTATAACTGGCGATCAGAGCACCGGTTGTCAGGGCAAGTCCGATGGGAACCAGACCGGAACGGCTTATCCGACCCTGGGCAAAAGTCAGACTGATGATACCAACGGAAACCAGAGAAACGCCGGCAATTACTCCCGGGCTCGGCATTTCGCCGGCCATACCCATGGCCAGGACAACCACCAAAAGCGGCGACGAGCCACGGGCAATGGGATAAACCTGGCTGAGGTCGCCGACCCGGTAACTGAGCAGTAAAAAAACATAATAGAAGCTGTGGATAACCACCGACAGCAGCAAATAGGGCCAGACGGCGGGTTCTGGAAAACCGACAAAAAACAAAACAAAAGCGGCGACAACGGTGCCGGTAAAATGGATCAGGGTCATGGTTAAAACCCGGTCACCGGCGCTTTTGACGACGGCGTTCCAAAAGGCGTGGATCACAGCCGCCAGCAGAACAAGAAGAACCAGGTGAAATTGCAGGGTCATGGGGGACAGAAATTCAAATGATAAATTCGGCGCGAATGTCCGAACCAGATGGCCCTATGTTAAGGACCAAACTCGGATAATGTAAAGTCGACTGGCGGTGGCGGGCGGATGAATTTAACGGAGCCGATAAATTTAACGGAACCTAGGATGGGTCAGGCAATCCCATAAGTGAGCGGGCAAAGGCGGTGGCATCGAAGGGGCGCAGATCATCGATCCCCTCGCCAACTCCAACGGCATGGACCGGCAGGCCAAACTTCTCGGCGAGGGCGACGACCACGCCACCTTTTGCCGAACCATCCAGTTTGGTCATGACCAGGCCTGAGACTTCGACCATGTTTTTAAAGGTCTCCACCTGACTGTGGGCGTTTTGTCCGATGGTCGCGTCCATAACCAGCAACACACTGTGTGGCGCCGTCTCGTCAATTTTTCGAACGACCCGAATGACCTTGCGCAGTTCCTCCATCAAATCCTTGCGGTTCTGCAGGCGGCCGGCCGTATCGATCATCAATATATCGGCGTTTTCCGCCTGGGCTTCCTTAAGCGCGTCGAAGGCCAGACCAGCGGCATCGGCACCGGTATCTCTGGCGATCACCCGACAATCGGAACGTTGCCCCCAGATTTGTAACTGTTCGACGGCGGCGGCCCGGAAGGTGTCACCGGCTGCCAGCAAAACCGAGCGCCCCTGGTTTCGGAACTGACGGGCCATTTTGCCGATGGTTGTGGTTTTGCCACTGCCATTGACACCACAGACCAAAATAACATGGGGTTTGCGTGTGTCATCGATAATCAGCGGGTGGGCCACCGGTGCCAGGATCGCCGCCACTTCGTCGGCCAGGGCCGTTCGGATTTCATCGGCTGTTACTTCCTGATCAAACCGGGTTTTGGCGAGGGACCCGGCAAGTCGGGTCGCCGTTGCCACGCCCAGGTCGCCTTGAATGAGCAGTTCCTCCAGATCCTGAAGGGCTTCGGCATCGAGTTTGCGTTTGCTAAACAGATCGGTAATGCCGTCGGTGAACTTCTGCGACGATCGCTGCAGTCCCGCCTTCAGTCGGCCAAACCAACTGCCCGTTTGTTGGTCATTCATTTACGCGGGGTCCCCTGTCAATTCGCCGTTCGAGCGGCCGGTTATCTGGACCCGGGTAAGGCTGCCCGCAGGCACCTCAGCTGCCAGTCGGACGGGGACAAAATGCGGCGTTAATCCCCGGTTGCCCTGTTCCACCAATATCTCGGATCTGCTGCCCACCTGATTGGTCAGGTAACGGGCCCTGATCTGATCGCCGCAGGCGCGCAATTGTCGGGCTCTGTGTTTGCGCACCGGCGCGGCAACGGCGGGCATGCGCACCGCCGATGTGCCGGGGCGCTCCGAATAGGGGAACACATGCAAATGCAACAGATCGAGTTCTGATACGGCGTTCAGGGTATTTTCAAACATCACGTCCGTTTCCGTCGGGAAACCGGCGATCAAATCGGCACCAAAAACCACGTCGGGACGCAGGTCCCGGGCCCGGCGGGCCAGATCAAGGGCCTGGGCACGACTATGTCGGCGTTTCATGCGTTTCAGGACCATGTCATCCATGGCCTGCAAACTCAGGTGCAAATGCGGCATCAGCCGTTCATCCGTTGCCAGAACGTCGAGCAGGGCCTGATCGACAAAGGCCGGGTCGAGGGAGCTCAAACGCAGGCGCGGCAGCTCCGGCACGGCCTTCAGCAGGCGCCGCACCAGATCGCCGAGCCGGGGTTTGCCCGCGAGATCCGTGCCATAGGAACAGATATCGACACCGGTAAAAACCACTTCGCGGTAACCGTTTTCAACAAGCCTGCGCACCTGATCGACAATCACTCCGGGGGCCAGGGAGCGGTTGTTGCCACGGGCAAAGGGGATGATACAAAAGGTGCAGCGGTGATCGCAACCCTGTTGGATTTGCACAAAAGCCCGGGTTTGGTCGTCAAACCCCTGGATCAAATGAGGTGCCGTCTCCTTGATTTCCATAATATCGGCGACCGCGACGGGTGCCTCGGCCAGGTAACTGGAAAGTTCCAGTTTTTCCTCATTGCCCAGAACCCGGTCGACTTCCGGCATGGCGGAATAAACCGCCGGATTTAATTGCGCGGCACATCCGGTGACGATCACCTGGGCGTTTGGGTTTTCCTTGCGCACCCGGCGAATGTTTTTACGGGCCGAACGTTCAGCCTCGGCGGTCACTGCACAGGTATTGATAATAACCGTATTTTTGAGGCCTGCCGTCCGGCTGTGACCGCGCATGACCTCGGACTCAAAGGCGTTCAGGCGGCATCCCAGGGTAATGATCTGTGTGTCTGACATCTGCACGGGCCCGTTAATGATCTGCCGAAAACAACGACGGATGTAAAACCCCATGGAAACTGGTCGCCACCGGCCCGGTCATCAGGACCCGTCCGTCGTCGCGCCAATTAATCTGCAGGGCTCCACCGTCGAGCACCACGTCGACCCGGCGCCCCGCCAAGCCACGTCGATGGGCCGCAACGGCCACCGCACAAGCGCCGGAACCGCAGGCCCGGGTAATGCCCGCCGCCCGCTCCCAAACCCGCATGCGCAACTGGTCTGGCCCGGTCCGCTGGGCAATTTCAATATTGGCCAGTTCCGGAAATAACGGGTCGTGTTCCAGTTTGGGCCCGACGGTCGCCAGATCGATTTGTTCCAGGTCATCGACAAAAAACACCGCATGGGGATTGCCCATGTTGACGCCAACGGGATCCGACAGGCCATCAATCCCGATTTCCATGTGCAGGGTGTCGACCTCTTTGGACGTGGGAATTTCCTGCCAGTCCAGACGGGCCGGCCCCATATCGACGGTCACCTGCCCCCGACCATCTCGCGATGCCGCCAATAGGCCGGCGATGGTTTCAATCTGCACCTGATCCCGGTTCAATTCGTCCATGACCAGCGCTGCAACACAGCGGGTGCCGTTGCCGCAAGCCTGGGCCTCGCTGCCATCGGGATTTCGGATGCGCATAAACGCGTCGGCGTCGGGCGCGGTCGGTTGTTCGAGGATCAGCAATTGATCAAACCCCACACCCAAGCGTCGATCCGCAAGGGCGCGGGTTTGCTCAATGCCCAGCGCCAGGGCACCGTCGCGATCATCAATCACGACAAAATCGTTGCCCAGCCCCTGCATCTTTATGAACGCGATATCAGTCATGGGGGGTAAATAGGGTGACAAAGGCGGTGATGTCCACCTAAAAGCGCTTAATCCGGTGGTTTGGACTGACTGGCGATAAATTTGTCCATATGAAATTGCGCCTGGGCGGGCGTTTGCGCAAACGGTTGGCCAATGGGGCAGGCGTGACGGGCCTGACAGCCCTGGTTACGGCAGCGACCGCCGACCGACGATGTTAAATGGGAAACACAGGCAGGCACATCATAATACGCCGATTGCAAGGCACCCACCGGACAGGCCCGCAGGCAATATTTCTCCCGACAGCTGTCGCACGGCGACGGCTGCGGGTGCGATACCGGAAAATCGACGGCTCGATCGAAAACCAGAGCACCGCGATAGGCGTGCCACAGGCCATATTCCGGATGAATAAGCGGTCCGATGGGCGACGGAAATACCGATTCCGCCCGCGCCGCCCAGCGCTGGAACGGATAATAGGGCGGCCCGTCAAAGGGGTAAAAGGCGCGCCCGCCAAACCGACTGGCGACGTCATCGATGACCTGACGGGTCCAGGCGTCCATGGGGTGTGATTGATCGCGTGGTCCACGGGTTTTGCTGGCCCGTTCGAAGGCCTGCCAAAAAGCCGGCCCCACATTACCGATCATCAAGAGGCTGGCGGCCGGCCCAAAACCGTCGGCCTCGACCAAATGAAACCCGCCTCGACAGATCAGTCCATGCGGTGCCAGCACCGCCTCGATATCGCCATAGGTCATGACCCAACAGTGGACGCATCGGACGCCACGGGTCAAGGCCGGTTTGCGGCTAGGACTCGAACGGTGACGTCGAAGGGCCGGGCGGGCGGTAACAGGCACTTTCCGCCACGGTCCGCATGAGCGCCAGGATCTCACGGCGCGCGCTCCGGTTGGGTATGGTCTGGCAAGCGGAAATAAACTCGGACACATCTTCGGCCCGAATATCCGAGCGCGTAAGCCGGTCGGGCCGGGCGTCAATTTCCGGCGCTTCTGCAAAAAAACTGTCAACCGACGTGTTGAGATAAGTTGCCAGCTTAAATAGCGTTTGCGAGTCGAGGCGTTTGTCACCGCGCTCCAGGCGGGCGACCGTTCCCGGCGACCAAACCAGCGCCAGGTCCAGCTCCCTGAGGGTCATGCCGAGTCGGGTCCGCTGGGCGCGCACCTGCGCCGACAAATAATCATTTAACTGTTTGGTATCCTTCACCTTTAACATCAAAGCCTCATTTGCAGTCGTTACCCAATACAAGCTCAAGTAGATTGAAATTATGTACACACTTATAAGTTTATCACGTATGGGTAGACTTGCCAAGAAACCGAAGTCTGATTGCGGTACCTATTGATCCATTTTCTGGTCGTCAGACGGGCTTTAAAAACCAGAACCAGAGGGTAATTATTTATGCAATTGATAATTATTCTCATTTACATGAAGTCGCTTTGCCGTTAAAAGAAAAAACCTAATTAGTTTCAGACCCGCTGGAGATCCCCTATGAATGCCATTTCACGCCGTCCTGTCCATTCCCCTGCCCTCCCCCTGAACCGCCTGTCGGCCCATCAGCATTTGTTGGTGTTTGCCATGCGCAAGTGGCGTCTGGGCGTGGCCGGGCTGGCTGACGCCAGCCAATCGCTTTTTAGAATATTCGGCATTTATTATATAGAGGCCGCCATCGAAGCCTTTGAGACCCTGATGACGGCCCTTGACGACACTCCTGAATTTGCGTCGCCGAACCCTTCCCTCACCAGGGCCTTTGTCAGCCCTGGCGAGATGGCGGTCGTCAAACTGATCACCGCCCTGCAGGCCAACGATCAGCAGACGGCCCGGTCTCTGGCCGGTAAAATCGGCGGCCCGGACGCAGAAGTTGAGGTTTTAGCGGCGGCCCGGCTGCTCGGCCAATCGCTGGACGCCCGCCGGGTCCTGTTTACGCTGCGTGGTTACCAACCCCTGGCGGTTATGGCAGTGGTTGGCAATGCATGAAAAATTTAACGGGAAAAAGAATGCACCCCCGGCGGCACCCGATTGACATAGCCGACGGGGTGCTGATCGATTACCCGAAAAAAGCGGATACAGGCCCCTGCACCGAGTGCGGTCTGATTGATGTCTATGTCTGGGGTACCGCCCATGACAGGGAAATTGCGGTGAACTTTATTGCAGACCTAGTCGGCAAATTGGCATCAATCGCAGACGTCAAATTCACCGGCGCGCCGCGCGACCCCATTTACAAAGGATGGCCCGTCGTGCCTGATCGCGACCGCTCTATATATTACCGCTCAACCAAAGAACAAATTATCGTTTCAAGACGTCCCCATGGCGCACCGCATGTTGCCGGACAGAAAAGCATTTGTAAGCATGCTTGCCAGCCCGCTTGACTTGCCAGCCGCCGGCTCATATGTTGCGCCCACTTCAGGGAAATTTGAACCCTACGCCTCACGGGGTGCCGCCAATCCGCGAGTTTCGCGCACTGGCGCGTTTGTCGTTGGGTCCTTTGAAGTTTTGTATTGTGTTAAGAGTGGCGAAATAGCGAAACCATGTTCGATAACCTAACGGAACGCCTCGGCGGAATTTTCGACAAGCTTAAGAAGCGCGGCGCGCTGAAAGAAGCTGACGTCGACGAAGCCCTGCGCGAAGTCCGCGTCGCCCTGCTGGAAGCCGACGTTGCCCTGTCGGTGGTTAAGGACTTTATCGACGCCGTCAAAACCAAAGCCGTTGGCCAGGATGTGATCCGCTCGGTCACCCCCGGCCAGATGGTGGTCAAGGTAGTGCACGATGAGTTGGTGGAAACCCTCGGCACCGAAGGCAATGAACTGAACCTGATCGGCACCCCGCCGGTCTCGATCCTGATGGTCGGCCTGCAAGGGTCCGGCAAAACAACGACCAGCGCCAAACTGGGCCTGCGTTTGAGTAAACGCGACAAGAAAAAAGTATTGATGGCGTCTTTGGACGTCTACCGTCCGGCCGCTCAACAACAGCTGGCAACCCTCGGCGAACAGACGGAAGTCCGGGTTTTGCAGGCGATTCTTGGCGAACAACCCCTGGCCATTGCCAAACGCGCCATGGATAGCGGCCGCAAGGAAGGCATGGATGTTGTCATCCTCGACACCGCCGGTCGGCTGCACATTGATCAGCAACTGATGGCGGAAGTTACCCAGATTCGTGATATCGCCAAACCGGTCGAGACCCTTTTGGTAACCGACGCCATGACCGGTCAGGACGCGGTTAATGTGGCCCGCGAATTTAACGAAAAAGTTGGCATTACCGGCATCGCCCTGACCCGCGTTGATGGCGATGCCCGCGGTGGGGCGGCGCTTTCCATGCGTGCCATTACCGGGGCGCCGATCAAACTGATGGGCACCGGCGAAAAAATGGAGGCCCTGGAGCTGTTCCAAGCGGACCGCATTGCCGGTTCGATTTTGGGGATGGGCGACATTGTCGGCCTGGTTGAGAAGGCCGGTGAGGTGGTCGACCAGGAAGAGGCCGAAGCCATGGCCAAGAAGATGCTGAAGGGCCAGTTTACCCTGGACGATATGGCCCAGCAGCTTGGCCAGATCAAAAAAATGGGTAACCTGGAAGGGTTGCTGGGGATGATGCCCGGTGCCCAGAAGATCAAACAGCAAATGGCCGGCGCCAATATTGACGACAAGTTAATTGGCCGCCAGGAAGCGATTATCCGTTCCATGACTAAAAAGGAACGGCTTAATCCGAAGGTCTTAAACGGCTCGCGCCGGCGCCGCATTGCCGAAGGGTCCGGCACCAGCGTGCAGGACGTGAACCGGGTCCTGAAACAGTTCAAGCAAATGAGCCAGATGATGAAAAAAGCCGGAAAAATGGGCAAAAAAGGTTTGATGCGGGGTGGCGGAATGCTGCCGGGCATGATGCCGCAAATGCCGCCCCATGGGGGTATGCGCTGAGGCCCCACTGAAGACCCGAAGATTTAGAAGATTTTGATTGAGCCGATTTAGAATTAACGATTAACGCGCATTTGCGCTAACGAAAGGAAAAAGACCAATATGTCTTTGAGAATACGTCTATCACGGGGCGGTGCAAAAAAGCGCCCCTTCTATCGCATTGTCGTCGCCGATTCCCGCAGCCCCCGCGATGGCCGCTTTATTGAAAAAATTGGTACCTACAACCCGATGGTTGCCCGCGACCATGCGGACCGTCTGGTCATTCGTGAAGACCGGGTCAAACACTGGATCGGCGTTGGCGCCCAGCCCAGCGACCGGGTTGCGCGTTTTCTCGGTGATGCCGGTTTGATGGAAAAACCTGCGGTTCCGGCCAACCAGACCAAACAAAACAAACCCAAAACCAAGGCGCAGGAACGCCTGCAGGAACAGGCGGACAAAGCCTCTGCAGCAGCTGAAGCTGCCGCCGAAGCGGTCGCAGCACCGGCTGAAGAGCCTGCGGCTGAAGCAACTCCGGCTCCGGCTGAAACGGCTCCGGCTGAAACAGCTCCGGCTGAGGCGGCAGCAAAAGAAGAACCGGCGGCAGAAACCGCCGCAGAAGACACACCGGTGGCAGAAGAAACAAAGGAAGCCAGTTAAGGTTTCGGGAAGGCCCTGATGGTTACAAAACCTGGCCCCTCTGAGCTGATTTGCGTTGGCGCAGTGACAGGTGCACGGGGGATAAAAGGTGATATCCGGATTAAAAGTTTTACCGATGATCCCGAAGCCATCGCCGACTATGGTCTCCTGTTCGACAAAACCGGCACACAAACTTTTGATCTGTCCATAACCGGTCAGGCCAAAGGTCAATTGGTCGGGCGGATCAAGGGAACCCGGGATCGTAACGAAGCCGAGAAACTAAAGGGGTTACAGCTTTTTGTCCGAAGGGACATCCTTCCGCAACCCGACGAAGACGAGTTCTACTTTTCGGACTTGATCGGATTACGGGTCGAAGATTTGGAAGGAAATGCCTTTGGGACCATTCAATCCGTAGATAATTACGGGGCGGGTGATGTTCTGGAAATTGTTGGCGTGGTGGCCGGTGGACTGATCGTCCCCTTCACCAAACAAACAGTTCCCCGGGTCGACATTTCAGAAGGTCTGGTCATCATTGACCCGCCGGACGGACTTTTGGAGCCACCGGACAAAGAAGCCCATGGCAACGGTTAAAACCAACGGCTGACAAGCCAAAAGGCAGTTTGATAACGACGAATGACACATTTAGGCACCACATGGCGAGCGCAAGTGCTCTCCCTTTTTCCGGAAATGTTTCCGGGGCCCCTGGGTATTTCCCTCGCCGGCCAGGGGTTAACCAATGGGGCCTGGTCATTGGACACCCTGGACATCCGATCGTTTGCCACGGACAAACACCGCTCCGTTGACGATACACCGTTTGGCGGCGGTCCGGGTATGGTCATGCGCCCCGACGTGATCGACAGCGCGCTCAATGCGGTTCGCCAGAAATCACCGGAGCTGCCCCTGGTTTATCTGTCGCCACGGGGCCGGACCTTCACCCAGGCGAAAGCCCATACGTTGGCATCGGGGCCGGGGGTTGCGCTTTTGTGTGGCCGGTTCGAAGGCCTGGACCAGCGTATTCTCGATACCCACGAGATTGAAGAAATCAGCATTGGTGACTTTGTGCTGTCCGGTGGCGAGACTGCGGCCTTAACGCTTTTGGACGCCTGCGTGCGTTTGTTGCCGGGCGTTATCGGCAAACCGGAAAGTCTCGCCCAGGAAAGTTTTGAGCAGGGTTTGCTTGAATATCCCCATTATACCCGTCCGCAAATTTGGAACGGACAAGCGGTGCCCGAGGTTTTGACGTCGGGTCACCATGAAAATATCCGCGCCTGGCGACAGACGCAATCGGAAGAAATAACCAAACGGCGCAGACCGGACCTGTGGTCCCAATACGCCGCCACACACATTTGAACTTAATTTGAATAGCAAACCAAAGGATGAGATCCATGAACATCATCGAAGAAATCAACAAGGAACAAGTTGCAAAATTGGTTGCCGATACGGCAGAACCGATTTTTGCTCCAGGCGATACCGTAAAAGTTAACGTGCGGGTTGTTGAGGGGACGCGCGAGCGTGTGCAGGCGTTTGAAGGCGTTTGCATTGCCAAAAAAAATGCCGGCCTGAACTCGGCCTTTACGGTACGAAAACTGAGCTATGGCGAAGGCGTCGAGCGTGTATTCCCGTTATATTCGCCGACCATCGAGAGCATCGAAGTGGTCCGTCGCGGCGACGTCCGTCGGGCCAAACTCTATTATCTGCGGGGCCGCACCGGTAAATCGGCTCGGATTGCCGAAAAAACCTCCGGTTTTGCCGCCAAGATTTCGCTCGAAGAAAAGCGCGTCGCCGCCGAAGCAAAAAAAGCTTCCGGTCAGGCCAAAAAAGACAAAAAGGCAAAAGCCAAGTCCGACCGAAATGCCCGGGCCGAAACCGCTAAGTAAGACAATCATTGAATGGGCGACGGTTTTGCCTATTTAAGAATTAAGGCGATATTGAGGGGTTGGCAGAAGTTGCCAACCCATGGTGTAGTTGTGAAAACGCGATAGGGAGGTCTCATGTCGAGCCCAAAAACACTTTTCGACAAAATCTGGGAAAATCATTTGGTCGATGTTCAGGACGACGGTACCTGCCTGCTCTACATCGACCGCCATCTGGTGCATGAAGTGACCAGCCCGCAGGCCTTTGAGGGTCTGAAGAACGCCGGCCGCAAGGTCCGCCGCCCGGACCTGACCCTGGCCGTGCCCGATCACAATGTGCCGACCACGGACCGTACCAAGACCATCGAAAACGAAGAGGGCCGCATTCAGGTCGAAACCCTGCAGAAAAACTGTAAGGAGTTTGGTGTTCCCCTGTTCGATCTGCAGGATATTCGCCAGGGCGTTGTCCATATTATTGGCCCGGAACAGGGGTTCACCCTGCCTGGCACAACAACCGTGTGCGGCGATAGCCACACCGCCACCCACGGTGCTTTCGGGTCTCTGGCCTTTGGCATCGGAACGTCGGAAGTTGAACACGTTCTGGCAACCCAGACCCTGTTGCAAAGTCCCTTGAAGAACATGCGGATCACCGTTGAAGGCGCCCTGCCCGAGGCCTGCACGGCCAAGGATCTGGTTCTGGCATTGATTGGTAAAATCGGCACCGCCGGTGGCACCGGTTACGTCATTGAGTTCACCGGCCAGGCGATCCGTGACCTGTCCATGGAAGGCCGGATGACGGTTTGCAATATGACCATCGAAGGCGGTGCCCGCGCTGGACTGATTGCCCCCGACCAAACGACCTTTGATTATCTCATGGGCCGTCCCATGTCGCCAAAAGCCGGTGCCTGGGAACAGGCGGTTGAGTTCTGGAAAACCCTGCCGTCGGATGAAGGCGCGGTTTACGACAAAGAAGTAACCCTCGACGTATCCGAGATTGTGCCGCAAGTCACCTGGGGCACCAGCCCCGAAGACGTCGCGCCGATCACCGGCAATGTTCCTTATCCGGCCGACTTTGCCGACCCCGGCAAACAGCAAGCGGCCCAGGCATCGCTTGATTACATGGGCCTTAAAGCCGGTATGGCCATGCAGGAAGTGGTCATTGATACGGTGTTTATCGGATCGTGCACCAACGGTCGCATCGAAGACATTCGTGCGGCGGCCGAAGTGGCGAAAGGCCGCAAAGTTGCCGACGGGGTTCGCGCCCTGGTGGTTCCGGGCTCCGGCCTGGTCAAAGAACAGGCGGAAGAAGAAGGCCTGGATAAAATCCTGGTCGAGTCCGGCTTTGAGTGGCGCGACCCGGGTTGTTCCATGTGCCTGGCGATGAACGATGACCGGCTTGAGCCCGGCCAGCGTTGTGCCTCCACATCCAACCGCAACTTCAAGGGCCGTCAGGGATTTGGCGGGCGCACCCATCTGGTCAGCCCGGCCATGGCCGCCGCCGCCGCCGTAAGCGGCCATTTGGCCGATGTGCGCGATCTTTAGGAAAGGGAGATAACCAATGGAAAAGTTCGATAAATTAACCGGCGTTGCCGCGCCCATGAACATGATCAACGTCGACACCGATATGATCATCCCAAAAAACTTCCTGAAAACCATCAAACGCTCGGGCCTCGGCAGGAACCTGTTTGATGAAATGCGGTTTGACCGGGACGGCAATGAAAATCCGGATTTTGTCCTCAACAAACCGGCCTATCGCAAAGCGCAAATTATCGTCGCCGGCGACAACTTTGGTTGTGGATCGTCGCGGGAACATGCGCCGTGGGCGCTGCTTGATTTCGGTATACGCTGTGTGATTTCCACCTCCTTCGCCGACATATTTTATAACAACTGTTTTAAAAACGGTATCCTGCCGATCAAGGTTTCCAAGGAAGATCTGGACAACCTGATGGACGATGCGGAACGCGGTGCCAATGCGACACTGTCCATTGACCTGGAAAATCAGACCATTGAAGGGCCAGACGGTGGCACGGTCACCTTTGGGATTGATGCCTTTAAAAAACACCTTTTGTTGAACGGCCTTGATGATGTCGGTTTGACCCTGCAAAAAGCCGATAAGGTCGACAGTTTTGAAGACAAACAAAAAGCCTCCCAGCCCTGGATTGCCGGCGCCGCCACCGTTTAATTGTTATTTCGATAGCCTTTGAGAAAGAAGAAACCGCTTATGAGTTCCAATAAAAAAATGCTTTTCCTGCCCGGTGACGGCATTGGCAAAGAAGTGATGGGCCAGGTCCGTCATGTGATCGAATGGATGGACAAACGCCGTCACGTTTCCTTCGATGTGGAAGAAGACCTCGTGGGCGGATCTGCCTATGATGTGCATGGCACGTCGTTGGCCGACTCAACCCTCGAAAAAGCTTTTAATGTGGATGCGGTTTTGCTCGGCGCTGTCGGTGGACCAAAATGGGATAACGTGGCCCGCGATGCCCGCCCCGAAGCCGGGCTTTTAAAAATTCGCAAGGAGCTGGATCTGTTTGCCAATTTACGCCCGGCAACGGTGATGCCGGCGCTGGCCGAAGCGTCAAGCCTGAAAACAGAGCTGGTTTCTGACCTCGACATCATGATTGTCCGCGAACTGACGGCGGGCGTTTATTTCGGTCAACCGCGTGGCGTGTCGGTCAATGCCGATGGGGTTCGCGAGGCCGTCGACACCCAACGCTATACGGAGCTCGAGATCGAACGGGTTGTCCGCGCGGCCTTCGAGCTGGCCGGCAAACGGGGTGGCAAGCTGACATCGGTTGAAAAAGCCAATGTCATGGAGACCGGGGTTTTGTGGCGCGAAATTGCGACGACAGTCGGTAATGATTATCCCGATATTGCGCTGGAGCATATGTACGCCGATAACTGCGCCATGCAGTTGGTGCGCGAACCCAAACAATTTGACGTCATTGTCACGGATAATCTGTTTGGTGATATTCTTTCCGATTGCGCTGCCATGCTGACCGGGTCCTTGGGCATGTTGCCATCGGCATCCTTAGGCGCTGCCGATGCGGACGGCCGCCGCAAAGCCATGTACGAACCGGTACACGGTTCGGCCCCGGACATTGCCGGTCAAGACAAAGCCAATCCCCTGGCGATGATTTTGTCCTATGCCATGACGCTCCGCTACAGCTTCGATATGGGCGAAGATGCCGATTATATCGAACAGGCAGTCAAAAACGTTTTGGCCAACGGCCTGAGGACCGGCGATATCATGCAGGACGGCATGACTTTGGTATCGTGTACCCAGATGGGCGATGCGGTGACCCAGGAACTGGACAAGTTAGCCGCCTGATGGAAACGTTACTTCGATGCAAGTGCAAAAGCTTGCATCGAAAACTTTTTTCGTTTACATCTGGCCGCGATTTTGAGGAATTGATGATGATTTTATTTGAAAAATTCACGTCTATGGACCGGCCAGCCGCACTGCGGACGGGCCAACCCGCCTCACTGACAACCACAATCAAATCCAAACCAACCACGCCATAAGCGGGCAATCGTGTTTATTTAGGAACCGGCCCGCGAAAACCGCGGGCTTTTGTCGTTTTGGTAAAGTTCGTTTGTGATCGGGCCAAAACGAAAAGGAGTTAAAAATGGGTTACAAAGTTGCTGTTGTCGGGGCCACGGGAAATGTCGGGCGGGAAGCCCTTTCCATAATGGCCGAACGGAAGTTTCCGGCCGACGAAGTTGTCGCGCTGGCCTCCGCAAAATCTGTCGGTACTGAAATCTCCTACGGCGAAGATGAAGTCCTGACGGTACAAAATCTGGACGGGTATGATTTTGCCGGAACGGATATTGTGCTGTCTTCACCAGGCGCGTCCGTATCTGCCAAATTTGTGCCGATCGCGACCAAGGCCGGGGCGGTTGTCATTGATAATACGTCGCAGTTCCGGATGGACCCGGATGTGCCGTTGATCATTCCGGAAGTTAACCCGGGTGCGATCGCCGGATACACCAAACGCGGCATCATAGCCAACCCCAACTGCTCGACCATTCAAATGCTGGTCGCCTTAAAACCCTTGCATGATCTGGCGACCATCAAACGAATTGTTGTCTCGACCTACCAATCCACGTCCGGCGGCGGCAAACCGGCTATGGATGAACTGTTCAACCAGACCAAGGGTATTTTTGTCAACCAGCCGGCCCAACAACACCAGGAAATTTTTACAAAACAAATTGCTTTTAACGCGATACCGCACATTGATGTGTTCATGGATGACGGGTCAACCAAAGAAGAATGGAAGATGATCGTCGAGACCAAAAAAATCCTGGATCCAAAAATCAAGGTGTCGGCGACCTGCGTCCGGATACCAACCTTCATCGGCCACGGAGAGGCCGTTAACCTGGAATTTGAAAAAGAGATCGATGAGAAGCGGGCGCGGGCTGTGCTGGAACGGGCACCGGGTGTGACCGTGATTGATCACCGGGAAAACGGTGGTTATGTGACACCACAGGAATGTGCCGGCGAAGATCCGGTTTATGTGTCGCGGATCCGTTCCGACCCGTCGGTCGATTCGGGTCTCAACTTGTGGATTGTGTCCGATAACCTGCGCAAGGGCGCAGCCCTGAATACGGTGCAAATCGCCGAGGAACTGGTCCGTCTGCATTTGCGAAAAGCCGCCTAACCGACGTCTGACCGACCCGTCGGCAGCGGTCCGGCAATTGCCTTACTGATTAACGGCTTTGGCTAACTTCAGGCTCTCGGAACGGCGGCGGTCGATGGCAACCGCTTTCGTCCGCCGTCTCCGGTCGGGCCCGAAATAGTTATTCGTGCGGACAAAATCCCGCGGGTGCTCGATTATGGCTTGAATGCGGGAGTAAAGGGATTTGGCGGAAATGGGTTTAATCACATATTCATTGACGCCGATGTCCCGCGCCTCAATGACCCGATCGACTTCCCCATAACCGGTCATCATGATGATCGGAATAAAAGGGTCCGGACTGTGTGGATCCGTTCGCAAACGACGGGCCAAATCCAATCCGCTCATGGGCACCATTTGCCAATCGGTTATGATCACATCCGGTTTAAGGGCGGCAGTCATATCCCACGCCTGTTTGCCGCTGGAGGCATCCTTAATTTTTGAACACCCCAAAACCTTCAGTATTTGCCGTATGACGGACCGGATAAAATCCTGATCATCGACAATGAGTATGCTGACATCCTTCAAATAATTCGTCATCAAGCCCTTCTTATACCGCGCCGTCGATTTGGTTATTTCCTGGTTAAAAGACTTCCGCATCATATTTGGAATCATACCATAATAGGTAATTTTGGAATTCGAAAGGGAATTATCTCATAAAGAGAATTAATAACTGAGAACTCGCTTCTTTGGACAATTTCCTGAACAGGCATGATGTTGATTTATGAAAATGTCAATTTCTCCCAGGACTGGCGGCCCGTTGCACGCCACCACGGGTATCCGTACGCCTTTGAAAAATAGTGCTAAAGCAAATTCGGCCTATAAAAGGGTGTCGGTGCCAATGCCTCATTAATATGGCCAACGACGGGTAACTCCGCCGACCGAGAGACCTGGGTCACCGGGCCCGTTACCGACGCATCCGCCGTCGCTTTTACCAGCGAACACACTCCCGATACGGCCCGAGCCAATGCGGCTTCAGGCGGATTTCCGTTTAACCAGTGGCCGGTCCAAAGGGCCGCAAAAACATCACCAGCACCCTTTGCCTTGCAGGGATACAGGGGGGTCTCCACATGCCATGCCTGGTTATCGGTGACCAAAAGGGTTGCCAACCCACCGCCCGGCGTTTGCGTCAATAGGGAAGTGACAATGACAATTTGCGGGCCGCGTTTAATCAGGGTCCGGGCGGCAGCACAAATATCCTCGACAGATGAAACAGCGGCGCCGCTTAATATTTCCAGCTCAAACAGATTGGGTGTGAAAACATCTGCTTCGGGCAAAGCCTGATCGCGGTAAAAATCGATGATCTCTTTGGGCACATAGACGCCCTCCGGCCGATCACCAATGACCGGATCGCAGATATAAAACGCTTCCGGCTGATGGTGTTTTACCAAGCCAACCGCCTTTAACGTGGCGTCAGCATTTTCCAATGACCCCATATACCCGCCAAGCACGGCTGCACATTCATCCAACCAGTTGTTATCCCGCAGGCCATTGAAGATGGCTGTCAACTGCTCGGCCGGCACCACACCACCGCCCACATGGGGGTAACCGGGATGATTGCTTAACTGAACCGTATGAACTGGCCATACCCGATGGCCCAGCGACTGCAAAATAAAAACCGCCGCCGAATTGCCGACATGGCCATAGGTGACATGGGATTGCACGGATAAAATAGACATTCCTCGACCTTGCCATAAAGCCCCCGGTAATTGTAGTGTCCCCTTACATTTTTGTGCAACTGCGAAGGTTCTTGGCCTATGCAAAATCGTCCCCGGAGATCCGTCCTTTACATGCCTGGCTCCAACGCCCGCGCCCTGGAAAAAGGCCGTGGGTTAAAGGCCGATGGTCTGATTCTCGACTTGGAGGATGCCGTTACGCCGGATGCAAAAGCAACCGCACGAAGCCAGATCTGTGATGCCGTTCGCCAGGGTGGATATGGCAGACGCGAGCTAATTGTCCGGGTCAACGGGTTGGACAGCGCGTGGGGAGAGGCCGATTTAAAGGCGGTTGCATTGATCGGTGCCGATGCGGTTTTGTTGCCAAAGATTGAAACCAAAACGATGGTTGAAGACGCGATTTCGGTCCTCGATGATGCGGGCGCCCCGCCTGACCTGGCGATTTGGTGCATGATGGAAACACCCCTGGGCATTCTTCATGCGGAGGAAATCGCCTTTGCCAACGACCGGGTGGGTGGCTTGGTTTTGGGCACGTCCGACCTGGCGAAAGACCTGAATGCCGCTCATACCAAGGATCGGTTACCGTTTTTACTGTCGTTGGAGCTGTGCGTTCTGGCGGCCCACGCGGCGGGTATTGCGATTTTGGACGGCGTCCATTTGGATTTGAATGATGAGGCCGGGTTTCGTAGGGCTTGTATCCAGGGCAAGGAGATGGGCATGGATGGAAAAACACTGATCCACCCAAAAACCATCGATATGGCCAATTCGGTATATGCGCCGTCGCCTGAAGACATTGCCTGGTCGCGGCGCATTATTGCGGCCCATGAAGCGGCAGCACGCCAGGGCCAGGGGGTTGTTGTTGTTGAAGGAAAACTCATCGAGAACCTTCACGTTGAGAGCGCCACCTACCTGGTTGCCATGGCCGAAGCCATCGCCGAGAGGGAAGAATAGGAAACCCGAATGACACAAAAAACTTCCGATGGAAATTATTTTGAGGACTTTACGCTCAATCAGGAATTTATCCACGCCACGCCAAGGACCGTGACCGAAGGCGACGTTGCTCTCTACACGGCCCTTTATGGATCCCGTTTTGCCCTCAATTCGTCCGACATCTTTGCCATGAACCTGGGATTAGAGGGGGCTCCCCTCGACGACCTGTTGGTTTTCCATATGGTTTTTGGAAAAACAGTAGCAGACGTCTCGGTAAATGCGGTGGCCAATCTGGGATATGCGGCGGCCACCTTTGGCGGCCTTGTCTATCCAGGCGACACGGTGATTGCCCGCTCACAAATAATCGGCCTAAAGGAGAACTCCAGCGGCAAAACCGGGGTCGTTTATATCCACTCGCAAGGCCGTAATCAGCATGGCGATATGGTGGTTGATTATGTCCGTTGGGTTATGGTCAACAAACGAAACCCGAAGGCGGTGCCTCCAGAACCGTCCGTTCCCCAATTGCCAACACACCTCACGGTCACCGATTTCACGGTCCCGTCCGAATTTGATCTCAGCACTTATGAGACGGATCTGGCGGGCTCCGAACATCTGTTTGAAGACTATCAAGTTGGCGAAAAAATAAATCATGTGGACGGCATGACCATAGAGGAAGCTGAACATATGATGGCAACCCGGCTTTATCAAAATACCGCCAAGGTCCATTTTAATCAATTTGCCCAAGGTGAAAGCCGGTTTGGTCGTCGCCTGATATATGGCGGACACATTATCAGTCTGGCCCGCGCCCTGTCGTTCAACGGGCTCGCCAATGGATTCAAAATTGTCGCGATAAATGGCGGCACCCATTGTAACCCGGCCTTTGCCGGCGATACCATTTCTGCCTGGTCGGAAGTCATTGAGAAATCCGAACTGCCGGGCCGCAGGGACATCGGTGCCCTGCGGCTGAGGACCGTTGCCACTAAGGATCAGGACAACAGCGCGTTTCCCCTAACAGACGGCGACGGGAAATATCTGGCGGCCACCCTGCTGGATTTTGACTACTGGGTTTTAATGCCGCGCCGCCCGTGAGCCGGATCGGAGCGCCGGATCGGACAAGAGATCCGGATGACCGGCACAGGGCCCGCTCCTTATTTGCTAATTTAACTGCCGGTATCTGCGCCGCGAATCGAAGCCAAATTTTGGCCCCGACGGTTGGCTTTAACAAGATCTGCCGACGGCCGCGTGAACAAAACCTGTCAATGGGGCCCTTTGGCAAAGATCTTGCCGTCGCCTTAACCCCTTGAAACGACTCAATAGTTTAAGGCCCGGAATCCAATTCGATGGCCAGGGTCTAAGCTGTTATGATTCAAGGAAAAAAACGGTTGCGCCCGATTCGCTGCTTTGATAATAAAAAGAGGCATCAGACAGGCTGGTCCTGGGAAACCCACCTAACGACACGACAAAATCGTGCCAATCTGATGCCTCTTGGAGCCGGCCAGGCCCCGCACACAAAAGAGCTTTTTGCGTTTCACCAACGATTTCCTGAGATGCACCCTGGGCAGAGATCATCCGCTGGTAACCGTTGTTGTGCGAACCGCACAAACTGCCAAACCCGCACCGCAAGCGGCATTGGGTATTGGCGATCCGAACCGAATAACGGGCCTAACACCAGATTATTCGACTAAATGCCTTGGAGACGACCCCGCTCTGTTCTTGTCCTGTCGCTGTGGAGCAACACCACCAGAACCTAACAACCCGAATACGGCACTCTTTCGTACCCGCCAACAATGCTTTAATTCTGCCGCATCAGACAATGTGGAATCATGGGGGTAACTGACTTTTTCTGTGGGTAACTTGGCGGTCTATGCACATAATGCCCACACCTTATCCACAGTGACCTGTTACAAATATCCGTAATTCTTGGCTTAACGTCAGTCCTCCTATCCACCGTTTGCCAGGCAAAACGCTGCTGGCACGGACCATTGGGCCCGCCCTCTAGGCTTTACAACCGGGGTAATTTTCGCACCTGCGAACGTTGACTTCATACCGTCGGATGTATACCAATTAACAATTGAAGGGGCGAAGAAAGCCCCCAAAAAACAACATGGACGAGGTCTGACCCCATGGCAGCGCAAAACCGGCCCCTGTCGCCGCATCTGCAAATTTACAAAAAACAAATTACCTCGGTTTTGTCGATTACCCATCGTATGACGGGGATTGCTCTGACCATTGGTGCCCTTGTGCTCTCCTACTGGCTGATTTCAGCGACCTACGGTCCTGAGGCGTTTCAGGCGGCGCAATCGTTTATGGGATCGTGGTTGGGTCGGTTGGTTCTGTTGGGTCTGACTTTTTCCCTTTATTTTCATCTGGGAAATGGCGTGCGCCACCTGGGATGGGACTTTGGCAAGGGGTTTGCGCTGTCCCAGGTCCGGACAACGGGCATTGCGGTCGTCGTGTTTTCCATCGTTTTGACTTTGCTGACCTGGTTTGCCGGTTATGCCCTGTTGGGAGATGTCTGATGGATATGCGATCCCCTTTGGGCAGGGCCCGCGGCCTCGGCTCAAGCAATGATGGATTTGGCCATTGGTGGATGCAGCGCCTGACCGGCATCGCCCTGTTGCCTTTGAGCTTATGGTTTGTTTATTCCGCCGTTCAGCTGACCGGGGCTAGTCACGCGGAATTTGTTACCTGGGTCGGCGAACACGGCAATCCGGTACTTCTTATTTTGTTGGTGATTACGATCTATCATCACGGCCAACTTGGTTTGCAAGTGGTCGTCGAGGACTACATCCATGGAGAAGGACCTAAGATTGCCCTGCTCATTTTGATAAAATTCGGTGCCATCTTTTTTGGTGCGTCCAGTATATTCGCCATCTTACGGCTGACCTTCGGGGGCTCTTAAACCTATGTCTTCTGCCTACGAAATTATTGATCACAAATACGATGTTATTGTCGTTGGTGCCGGTGGTGCCGGTCTGCGTGCGACCTTCGGAATGGCCATTTCCGGTCTGAAAACAGCCTGCATTACCAAAGTCTTCCCAACCCGCTCACACACGGTTGCTGCCCAGGGCGGGATCAGTGCGGCGCTTGGAAATATGGCGGAAGACCACTGGGAATGGCACATGTACGATACGGTTAAAGGCGCCGATTGGCTGGGTGACCAGGATGCCATCGAGTATATGTGCCGCGAGGCGGTTCCGGCGGTCGTCGAACTGGAACATTATGGGGTTCCGTTTTCGCGAACGGACGACGGTAGGATCTATCAACGTCCGTTCGGCGGTCATATGCGCAATTTCGGCGAAGCGCCGGTGCAGCGTGCCTGTGCCGCAGCGGACCGCACGGGCCATGCCATTCTCCACACCTTGTACCAGCAAAGCCTTCGCCATGACGCGGAGTTTTATGTTGAATATATCGCCCTTGATTTGATTATGGGCGAGGACGGCACCTGTGAAGGTGTAGTTGCCTGGAATATGGATGACGGCACCCTTCATGTGTTCCGCGCAAACATGGTTGTGATGGCGACGGGCGGGTCGGGACGGTCTTATTTTTCCTGCACGTCCGCCCATACCTGCACCGGCGATGGCAACGCCATGGTTGCCCGTGCCGGTTTGCCGCTGCAGGACCAGGAATTTGTACAATTTCATCCGACCGGCATTTATGGGTCCGGGTGCCTGATTACCGAGGGTGCGCGGGGTGAAGGCGGTTACCTGACCAATTCCCAGGGCGAGCGCTTTATGGAACGTTACGCGCCGACCGCCAAGGATCTGGCAAGCCGTGATGTGGTCAGCCGCTCCATGACCGTTGAAATTCGCGAAGGCCGCGGCATTGGTGACGACGGCGATCATATCCACTTGCACCTGGAGCACCTGGGTCCTGAAACCTTAAACCAAAGGCTTCCCGGGATCACCGAATCCGCACGGATCTTCGCCGGCGTCGACGCCACCAAAGAACCCATTCCCGTACTTCCAACCGTTCACTACAACATGGGCGGCATTCCGACCAATTACCGGACGGAGGTTTTGCGTCCGACGGTGGACGACCCAAATGCCGTTGCACCGGGTTTGATGGCGATTGGTGAATGTGCATCGGCCTCGGTCCATGGCGCCAATCGTCTGGGCACCAATTCGCTGCTGGATCTGGTGGTTTTTGGCAGGGCCGCAGCCATTCGGGCCCGTGAACTTGTTAATCCCGGCGACTCCCTGCGCCCCTTCCGCCAGGGCTGCGCAGACGCCGCCCTGGATCGCCTTGATCGATTGCGCCACGCCAAAGGCGGCTCTAAAGTTTCAGAAATTCGTCTCGACATGCAGCGCATCATGCAAAACAACGCCGCCGTATTCCGAACATCGGAAGTCCTGACCGAGGGTTGCACAAAAATTGATGCGGTTTGGCAGCAAATGTCCGATCTATCCGTTACCGACCGTTCGATGATTTGGAATTCCGATCTGCTCGAGGCACTGGAGTTGGAAAATCTGATGATCAGCGCGTCAACGACGCTTCATTCGGCTGAAGCGCGGCACGAAAGCCGGGGTGCCCATGCCCATGAGGATTATCCGGACCGCGACGACGAAAACTGGATGAAACATACGCTTGCCTGGATTGATGAAAAAGGCAAAGTCGATTTGAATTATCGACCGGTTCACGATTATACGCTAACCGATGAAGTCGAATATATCGAACCGCGTGCGCGGGTCTATTAAGCCGGGATATTAAGGATTTAAAGATGGTTGAACTTTCACTCCCCGCAAACTCCACCTACAGCGACGGCAAAACGGTTGCCGCGCCTGAGGGAGCGACCAACATCAAAAAATTTCGGGTCTATCGGTATGATCCGGATAGCGGCGACAACCCGCGCATTGATAGCTTTGAGGTCGATCTGGATAAATGTGGACCCATGGTCCTGGACGGCCTGATTAAAATTAAAAATGAAATGGATTCCACTCTGACTTTCCGGCGGTCCTGCCGGGAGGGTGTGTGTGGATCCTGCGCTTTTAACATTGACGGAACCAATACCCTGGCCTGCACCAAGTCGATTTCCGAAATTGACGGTGATATTAAAGTGTTCCCGCTGCCGCATATGCCGGTGATTAAAGATTTGGTGCCCGACCTAAACGGGCCCTATTCCCAGTACCGCTCCATCGAACCCTGGTTGCAGGCCGAGACCCCCGCGCCCAATCGAGAACGCTTACAAAGCCCCCAGGAACGCGAAAAACTCGATGGCCTGTGGGAATGTATATTGTGTTTTTGCTGCCAGACCAGTTGCCCAAGTTATTGGTGGAACGGTGACCGTTATTTAGGCCCGGCAGTCCTTTTGCAGGCCTACCGCTGGATCGCCGACAGTCGCGATGAAGCCATGGGCAAACGCCTCGATAACCTCAATGACCCGTTCCGTCTCTATCGTTGCCACACAATCATGAACTGCACCAACACCTGCCCAAAAAACCTGAATCCGGGTCAGGCCATCGCAGAAATCAAATCGGCAATGCTGCGGCGGGCCTGAACACCTGGTTAATTCCAGGGATCCCGGATACCACCCGACAAAAATTGCTTACGCCACCCATCGGGCGCGTGATCCCGGACCGCGTCAGACACGTTTTGCCGTATTCCGCCTTCCCGGCGGCCACATTTACATATAATGGCTCCATTAATTACTTGTTTTCGGCTCTTTTGATCGAACCAAAACTCACGTAATCTGCGCCCTGGTAACAAGAACGAGGATTGAACGGTGTACCTACCCAAACACTTTTGTGTCGACGAAATGGCCAGCCTTGCCAAATATATGCGTTCAGCAAGTTTTGCGACGTTGGTGACGTCGGTGGACGGATCTCCCTACGCCAGCCATCTGCCCCTGTATTTTGACCCGGATAAAGGTCCCTACGGCACGCTTTATGGCCATGTGGCCCGGGCCAATGAGCACTGGAAATTTTTCGATGTAAACCGACCGTCTTTGGCAATTTTTACCGGCATCAACGCCTACATAACACCCAATTGGCTGCAATCGACGAACGCTGTCCCGACTTGGAACTATGTTGCCGTACATGCCTACGGTCGGCCTTTGCTGATCGAAGAACCGGATGCAGTGCTCGCGCTGTTGCACAACCTGACCCAAAGCTACGAAACCGAAGCGACGGGAAACTGGACAATCGACAGGATGGATCAGCGGGTTCTGCGCGGCCTGCTCAAGGGAATTGTTGCCTTTGAAATTCCGATCGAGCGAATTGAAGGCAAACGGAAAATGAGCCAGAACAAACCCCTGGAAGTACAAAAATCTGCCATATCGGGTTTACGTAAAATGCAGGACAAGGGGTCGACTGAAGTTGCCGAAGAGATGGCTGCCGGCATTCCAGACGCCCCATAGGCCGATGCTTCGGATCCTGTCACAGGACGGGTTTCACAATCACCCGAACGGGTGTTGGTAAGAGCTGGAAACGCTTCGGCGGTTGCCCGTCGTCGCTCTTCTGTGGAGAATCATCGCCGTCGAACAGCACGCAATATTCGCTACCAAATACACTTTTCCTTTTAGATTGCTGACGCTTGGGTTAAGGATACAGATCAGGTTCCTTTTTCTGGAGTCAGGAATGGGTTCTGTCTGATTTTAATAACCAGTATTTAAGCGTAACAGATGAATATTCACCGACTACTCAAAGCCCGAGCTGAAACCGGCAAACCGATTCGCGTCGTTGTTATTGGTGCCGGAAAATTTGGCACGATGTTTTTAAGCCAGGCACGAACGACACCGGGGATCCATATTCTGGGCATCTCTGACCTGTCGAAACAACGGACGGCATCGGCCCTGGCCGCCACCGGTTGGTCGGAAGAACAATATTCGGCAACGTCTGCGGCCAAGGCCCTGGCCCACGGCACAACTTTTTTGACCGAAGATACGGACAAACTCATTCAAGCCGGCGGTGTTGATGTGGTGGTTGAGGCCACCGGCGTTCCGGAAGCAGGGGTTCGTCATGCCCTGGCCGCCATTAACCGGGGTCGCCATGTGGTCATGGTGAATGTCGAGGCTGACGTCCTGTGCGGGCCTTTGCTGGCGGTTAAAGCCCGACAGGCCGGCGTCATCTACACCATGGCCTATGGCGACCAGCCGGCGTTGATTTGCGAGCAGGTCGATTGGGTCCGTTCTATTGGTCTTGAGGTGGTCTCGGCCGGCAAGGGGACCCTCTACCAACCTGAATTTCATGCCTCTACACCGGACACCGTATGGAGCCACTACGGCATCAGCCCTGAGCGGGCGAAAGAAAGTGGCATGAACGGAAAAATGTTCAATTCGTTTTTAGATGGTACCAAGTCAGGGATCGAAATGGCGGCGGTTGCCAACGCGACCGGACTGATGCCCGCACCCGGTGGTTTGACGTTTCCCGCCTGTGAAGTCGGCGATCTGGCATCACAATTGATTCCCGATACGGACGGCGGAACGCTACACCACAAAGGTCAGGTGGAGGTCGTTTCCAGCCGGGGTCGGGATGGCAATGACCTGGAAAATGATTTGCGTTGGGGCGTTTACGTGACTTTTGAAGCGCCAACGGATTATGTGAAAAACTGTTTTGCCGATTACGGATTGATCACTGATGCCAGCGGAACCTACTCGGCCCTATGGCGGCCCTACCATTTAATCGGATTGGAACTGGGAATCAGCGTTGCCTACGCCGCCCTGTTACACCAACCAACGGGAACTGCAGATGCCTTTCGCGGCGATGTGGTTGCCACCGCCAAACGCGATTTGCGGGCCGGCGAGATGCTCGACGGCGAAGGCGGATTTACGGTTTGGGGGCGGCTGATGGTTGCCAACGACTCACTTAGTCTGGACGCCATCCCCATTGGTTTGGCACACGGCGTCAAGCTCGCGGCGGCCGTTAAAGAAGGGCAAATTATCACCTGGTCGGATGTCGAGGTCAGTGACGAGATCAAAAACTCACTGGCTTACAGGACCCGTCGGGAAATGGAAGCCACAGTGCTTCCGAAACCCACAACACCGGCAAAAAAAACACCTCCGGCTACGACCAAAGCGAAAGCCGTCCCTAAATGAGACGATCCGTCATTGTAACCGGTGGCGGTCGCGGCATTGGTACCAAAATTTGCCTGCAAGCCGCCGGCGCTGGTGCCGTTTAACCGATGGGACCTGACAATCGATGTTTGTGACGACGGAACCCCAAGGTGCCTACGAAAAACTCATTAACGAAAGCGCAATTCGTGTCGACCCCAACCAACAACAGGCGATCTCGCAACTTCAGACCCTGCACCAGGAACTGGACCTGTATAGCCAACAAATGGGCCAGACAGGTTGGCGTGCGAGACTGACGTTTCGCAATCGTCGACGGCCCGTACCCAAGGGCATCTATATGTGGGGTGGCGTCGGTCGCGGCAAAACCATGTTAATGGATTTGTTTTATGACCATTCCAATGTCAGTGAACGCAAACACGTGCATTTTCATGCCTTCATGCAAGAAGTACACCGTCGCGTCCATACCTTCCGGGAAGCCCAGAAATCGGGTAAAGTACCGGAATCCAGTGACCCCTTAAAAGCCTTGGCAAAGGTCATCGTCGACCAAGCCTGGCTTTTGTGTTTTGACGAATTTCACGTCACCGATATCGGCGATGCAATGATATTGGGTCGATTATTCGAAGCGCTTTTTGAGATGGGTGTGGTTATTGTCACTACCTCTAACCGGCACCCCAACGACCTTTATAAGGATGGTCTGCAACGCGAGCGCTTTTTGCCGTTCATCGACATGCTTAACGAAAAGATGGATGTCATTCACCTGGATTCTGATACGGATTACCGATTACAGCGGCTCAGGGAAATGGACGCCTATCTTTCGCCGGCCAATGCGGAAACAACGGAAAAGCTGGTCTGTGATTTCCGGACGTTGACGATTGGCACTGAACCCAGGAAACGCATCCTGGATGTGAATGGCAGAACCATCGAAATTGCACAGTCGGCGGAAGGGGTCGGATTTACAACATTTGCAGATATGTGTGAACAGCCCCTGGGGCCGGGCGACTATCTGGCGATCGCCAGTGCATTTCATACGCTTATTCTCGATGGCATTCCCCGACTAGGCCGCCAAAATCGCGACTACGCCAAACGATTCGTCACCTTGATTGACGCCTTATATGACCACAAGACCAATCTGATTTGCGCGGCCGAGGCGGCGCCGACAGAACTCTATACGGAGGGTGACGGGGCGTTTGAGTTTGAACGAACCGTATCGAGGTTATTGGAAATGCAGTCACCGGAGTATATGGCCCTGGCACATGGGACAAAGGACAGCTAAGAGCGATCCTCCGGCTTTACAAGACAAGGGATTGCCGCCTGAGGCGGATTTAACTATATATGGAGTTGTTATGACTTGGCGTGTTACGATGAAGGGTCGTTTTCGCATGCTCGACAGAAGGAATCATTTTCATGGATACCGTTGTTTTCCCCGCAGCCGATGCCCTCACAGAAGCGCGACTAGATCCCGGCCTTGATTTATGGGCAGAAATCGAACGTTTAAAACGTGAAAAAAATGCCGTCATTCTGGCGCACTATTACCAAGACCCTGAATTGCAGGATATTGCCGATTACGTCGGTGATTCCCTGGACCTTTCACGCGCCGCTGCGGCGACCGACGCCGACATGATAGTTTTTTGCGGCGTCCGCTTCATGGCCGAAGTCGCGAAGATTCTCAGCCCCAATAAAACGGTTGTCCTGCCCGATGCCGATGCCGGCTGTTCTCTTGAAGATGCCTGTCCACCAAAGGAATTTGCGGCGTTTCGTGCAAAACACCCGGACCACCTGTCGCTCACCTATATTAACTGTTCGGCCGCGGTAAAAGCCCATTCCGATATTATCGTGACCTCATCCAACGCCAAATACATCATTGATCAAATCCCCGAGGAGCAACCGATCCTGTTTGCTCCGGATCGCCACCTCGGCGGCTGGCTCGCCCGGGAAACCGGCCGCGACATGGTATTGTGGGACGGTGTATGTGTGGTCCATGATCAATTTTCCGAGCGCGAACTGATCAAGTTAAAGGGCCAACATTCGGGTGCGCCGGTTGCCGCCCACCCGGAATGTCACGACGGAATCTTGCAACATGCGGACCACGTGGGCTCCACCAGATCAATCCTGGATTTTGTTACCAAGGCACCGGAGCGCGAATTCATCATCGCGACGGAAATGCACATCATTCACCAAATGCAAAAACAATCACCAGACAAAACGTTTATTCCAGCGCCCGGTGCCGATGGCAGTTGCAATTGTGCCAATTGCCCGTTTATGGAATTAAACACCCTGGAGAAACTTTATCTCGCCATGGTCAATGAAGCCCCGGCAATCGAAATCCCCGAAACCCTTCGCCTGGCCGCCCTCCGCCCGCTTGAAAAAATGCTGGAAATGTCACCGCCGGCACCTGCCAGTTCCGCTTCGCAAGCTGCGGAATAAAAAATGACGACGCTTTATGTGGACCCGGTGGACATCTCCGCCGCGGTGGACGTTGCCCTCGCCGAAGACATCGGCCGCGGCGATTTGACAACACGTGCGACGGTGCCCGCCGGTGCCCGACTGAAAGCCATCATCGCGGCCCGTGAAAACATGGTTGTCGCTGGCATGCCGGTGATCCAGGAGTTGGTCAATCGTCTTGCTCCGGATGCCACCGTAGAAATTCTGCAGGCCGACGGAACCTTGGTCGAGTCTGGCACCCCCCTTGCCCTGTTGGAAGGACCAGCGGAAGGCCTGTTAACTGCAGAACGCACAGCCTTAAACACCATCCAATTCCTGTCCGGAATCGCCACCGCCACCCAGGCTTATGTGCGCGAAATTTCTGGAACGGGTGCGACATTGCTGGACACCCGTAAAACCGTGCCCGGGCTCCGTAACCTGTCAAAATATGCCGTTCGCTGCGGCGGCGGAACCAATCATCGCATGCGTCTGGACGACGGGATCCTGATCAAAGATAACCATATCGCCGTCGCCGGTTCCATTGGCGCGGCCGTTCGCAGCGCCAGACAGCATGATTTTGGCGGCATCAAAATACAGGCCGAATGCGATACCCTGGATCAGGTCACAGAGGCTTTTTATGCCGGCGCGGACTCCTTGCTGTTGGATAACATGCCGCCGGACCAGTTGCGCCAGGCGGTCCAACTTATTCAGGGGAAAATCCCCCTGGAAGCCTCCGGCGGCGTGAATTTAACCACCATCCGGGCGATCGCCGAAACCGGCGTCGACTTTATTTCTGTTGGTGCCATTACCCAACGGGCACCGGCGGTCGATATTGGGTTGGATATTATTTGGGACTAAGGTTCCTGAAAACCCATTGACGTTCATCTGCTAAGCCTCTGAAAACCAAGCAAACGCTTGCCCTAGACTCCGAAACGAGGTACGACAGAATTGTATGCGTGGGCCCCGGGGCTCAGATACACGGACACATTTGTTTTACCCTTTTGGAAAATCAATCATGGCACGTAATAAAATTGCACTCATTGGCGCCGGTAATATCGGTGGAACTCTTGCTCACTTGGCTGGGCTTAAGGAACTAGGCGACGTTGTATTGTTCGACGTGGTCGACGGAATCCCCCAGGGAAAAGCTCTCGATATTGCAGAAAGCTCCCCCATTGACGGATTTGATTCCAATCTTCAGGGCACAAAATCCTACGCCGGGATCAGGGGCGCGGATGTAATTATTGTAACCGCCGGTATCGCCCGCAAGCCGGGAATGAGCCGTGATGACCTGATTGGAATCAATACATCGGTCATGCAACAGGTTGGTGCTGGCATTAAAAAAAATGCCCCAAAAGCCTTTGTTATTTGCATTACCAATCCCCTGGACGCCATGGTCAAAGTCCTCCGTGATGCCTCGGGTCTGCCCTACAACAAGGTTGTCGGTATGGCCGGAGTCCTCGACTCAGCACGCTTCCGTTATTTCCTTGCCGACGAGTTTAAGGTCTCTGTCGAAGATGTTACGGCGTTTGTTCTCGGTGGCCATGGCGATAGTATGGTGCCCTCCATTCGATATTCGACGGTCGCTGGTATTCCCCTTCCGGATTTGATCGCCATGAAATGGACCACACAAAAGCGAATTGACGAGATCGTCATGCGAACCCGGATGGGTGGTGGCGAAATTGTCGGACTGTTGAAAACCGGATCCGCCTATTATGCGCCGGCAGCAGCGGCGATAACCATGGCAGAATCCTATCTGAAGGACAAAAAACGCGTGCTTCCCTGCGCCGCCTATCTGAAAGGCGAATATGGCGTTAAGGATATGTATGTGGGTGTGCCGGTAGTCATCGGGGCAAAGGGCGTCGAACGGATCGTCGAAGTCAAACTGGACGCTGCCGAAAAGGCGATGTTTAGAAAGTCGGTTAAAGAAGTTCGCGGCCTCGTAAACCTGACCGCCAAATTGCAAAGCGCCGCCGCCAAAAAAGCTGCTGCGCCGAAAAAAGCTGCCGCAAAAAAGGCCGCGCCTGCGAAAGCTGCCGCAAAAAAGGCCGCGCCTTCGAAAGCTGCGGTAAAAAAAGCCACCGCAAAAAAGGCAACGCCTAAAAAGGTCGCCGCAAAAAAGGTCGCGCCAGCAAAATCCACGACAAAAAAAGTCGCCGCGAAAAAAACCGCTCCAGCAAAATCCGCACTTAAAAAAGCACCGCCTAAAAAGGCAGTGGCTAAAAAGGCCGCCGTGAAAAAGGCTCCTGGCAAAAAGTCCGCGCCTAAAAAAGCGACGATAACGACCGCCCCTGCCAAACAAGCTGCGCCTAACCCTGCAGTCGCTAACACGGCTCCTGTTGCGACGCCGACTCCAGCGGCCGATTCAAAATAATAAACATAACCAGCCGATTTAACCGGATAGGACGAGGTCGTCATGAACATTCATGAATATCAAGGCAAACAATTGCTGGCGAAATACGGAGTTCCCGTTCCACGGGGTCATGTTGCATTCAGCGTTGAAGAAGCGGTCAAGGCGGCGGAAGATTTGGGCGGGCCGGTTTTTGTCGTCAAATCACAAATTCACGCGGGCGGTCGAGGTGCTGGTCGTTTCGCCAATAACCCCGACGGCAAAGGCGGCGTTCGGGTGGTCAAATCGATCGCAGAAGTTGGCCAGAACGCCGCCGAAATGCTGGGCCACGTGCTGGTTACAAAACAGACGGGCGTAAAAGGCAAAGAAGTAAAGCGCATCTATATTGAAGAGGGCTGTGACATTGCCCGCGAGCTTTATGTGGGCATGTTACTGGACCGGGAAACGTCGCGTTTAACCATGATGGCATCGACGGAAGGCGGCATGGAAATCGAGGAAGTTGCCGAGGCAACCCCGGAAAAAATCCTGAAAGTCGCCATCGACCCGGCAACGGGAATGCAGCCATTTCATGCCCGCCAGCTGGCATTCGGATTGGGACTGGAAGGCAAACAGGTCGGATCCGCCGTTAAATTCATGTTGGCCATGTACCGGGCGTTTACGGACCTGGACTGCTCGATCGTTGAAATAAACCCGCTTGTCGTCACCGGGGCTGGTGAGGTTATTGCCCTCGATGCAAAAATCAACTTCGACGACAACGCCCTCTATCGCCACAAGGACGTGGCCGAGATGCGCGACGAAACGGAAGAAGATCCGGCGGAATTGGAAGCCGGAAAACATGAGCTCAATTACATCAAACTTGATGGCTCCATTGGATGTATGGTCAACGGTGCCGGGTTGGCCATGGGAACCATGGACATTATCAAACTCTATGGCGGTGACCCGGCAAATTTCCTGGATGTTGGCGGCGGGGCTACCAAAGAACGGGTTACCACGGCCTTCAAAATTATCCTTTCTGACCCCAATGTGAAGGGCATTCTGGTCAATATCTTTGGTGGTATCATGCGTTGCGATGTGATTGCCGAAGGGGTTGTTGCTGCGGCCAAAGAAGTCAGCCTGAACGTGCCTTTGGTGGTTCGTCTTGAGGGTACCAATGTCGATCAGGGTAGGGAAATTATGGCCATCTCGGGATTACCGATTATCTCCGGCGACAATCTGGCCGATGCGGCCGAAAAAATTGTAAAAGCCGTGAAGGAGGCGCAATAAATGTCCGTCCTTGTAAATTCCAGCACACGGCTCATTTGCCAGGGTTTCACCGGTGCCCAGGGCACTTTCCATTCGGAACAGGCGATTGCCTATGGCACCAATATGGTGGGCGGTGTAACGCCCGGTAAAGGCGGCAGCAAACACCTAGATTTACCGGTTTTTGATACGGTTAAAGACGCCGTGGCAAAAACCGAAGCCAATGCATCGGTCATTTACGTGCCCCCTCCGTTTGCCGCAGATGCCATCCTTGAAGCCATTGACGCCGGCATTGAATTGGCAATCTGTATCACCGAAGGCATTCCCGTGATCGACATGGTCAAAGTAAAGCGCGCCCTGGAAAATTCGAACACCCGCCTGATCGGGCCCAATTGCCCGGGCGTCATTACCCCCGGTGCCTGCAAGATTGGGATTATGCCTGGTCATATTCACAAACAGGGCAATGTGGGCATTGTTTCAAGGTCAGGCACCCTAACTTACGAAGCGGTTGCGCAAACCACGGCGGCCGGCTTGGGTCAATCTACCTGCATCGGCATCGGCGGAGACCCGGTCAACGGAACCAATTTTGTCGATTGCCTGATGATGTTTGTCGAAGACGACCAGACGGAAGCCATTGTCATGATTGGTGAGATCGGCGGTTCTGCAGAAGAAGACGGTGCCGCTTTCATCAAAGCCTCAGGTACGAAAAAACCGGTTGTTGGATTTATTGCCGGGCTAACCGCTCCGCCGGGACGGCGTATGGGTCATGCAGGTGCGATTATAGCTGGCGGCAAGGGTGGTGCCGAAGATAAAATCGCCGCCCTGCAGGAAGCGGGAATTCACGTAACTGATTCGCCAGCTGGTATCGGCGAAACAATGGTCAAAGCCATCGGTTAAAGTCATGGCCCTGAACACAATTTGGAAGACTCGGGGCCGCAACGCATAAGGGAGGACGCGTCGGCAACGGCGCGCCATTTGAGGATGACAGAACTCGATCCGACACAGTTCCTCTATTCAGGTAATCAGGTTTACGTAGCCGAACTTTATGAACGGTTTCTGGACGACCCGGGAAGCGTCGATGTGAACTGGCAAGACTTCTTCACCGATCTGGAAGATGACGCAAAAAATGTCAGTTCAGAAATCCGTGGTGCCACATGGGCACCTTCTGATTCGGGGATTGTCGGGCAAGCCGACCTGTCGCCGCTTTCCGAACGAATGGCCGGCGAAATGCAGGCGCAAGGTACGTTCCCTCAACAGGCTGCAGCCCCTGCCATGTCTGGGACAAAGGTGCGGGAAGCCACTCTTGATTCCATCCGGGCCTTGATGTTGATCCGCGCCTATCGGGTGCGCGGACATTTGCTGGCTGATCTGGATCCCTTGGGCATCGAAATCCCGACCGAACACTCCGAACTCGACCCGGCCAGCTATGGTTTTACGGAAAAGGATATGGACCGTGAGATCTTTATCAACTACGTACTTGGCCTGGAAACGGCAACGGTTCGCGAAATCATCCGCATCCTCCGCCAGACCTATTGCAGCTCCATCGGTGTTGAATTTATGCACATTCAAGACCCGGACGAAAAATCCTGGATCCAACAGCGGATGGAGCGCATCAACAATCAGTCGACGTTTACAGCAAACGGCAAAAAAGCCATTCTAAATCGTCTGATTGAAACCGAAGGGTTTGAGAAATATCTGGACCGCAAATTCAGTGGCGTTAAACGCTTTGGTCTGGATGGCGGCGAAAGCCTTGTGCCGGCAATGGAGCAGATCTTCAAGCGCGGCGGCCAAATGGGTGTCGAAGAAATTGTTCTGGGTATGGCCCACAGGGGACGATTGAATGTTCTCGCGAACGTGATGGGCAAACCCTTTCAGGCGATCTTCCATGAATTTCAAGGCGGCCAGTCCCGTCCCGACGATATCGTTGGTTCCGGTGACGTTAAATATCACTTGGGTTCATCATCTGACCGGGTGTTCGATGGCAAATCCGTGCACCTGTCGTTGACCGCTAATCCCTCCCACCTGGAAGTCGTAAATACGGTTTGTTTGGGCAAAGTGCGGGCGAAACAGGTTCAAAAAAACGACATCGAGCGAGAAAAAGTCATGGCCTTGTTGCTCCATGGCGACGCCGCATTTGCTGGTCAGGGCCTTGTCCCGGAGGCATTGGACCTGTCGCATTTACTGGGGTACCAAACCGGCGGCACCATCCACATAATTATTAATAATCAAATCGGCTTCACCACGAATCCGCGTCACTCACGCTCATCGGCCTATTGTTCAGATGTTGCCAAAACCGTCGCGGCACCCATTTTGCACGTCAATGCCGACGATGTGGAAGCGGTTGTTCATTGTGCTCGAATTGCCATTGAATATCGACAAAAGTTCAAAAAAGACGTTGTTATCGATATGATTTGTTATCGCCGTCACGGCCATAACGAAGGCGATGAACCGATGTTCACGCAACCCAAAATGTATAAAAAAATTGCGACCCATCCGACAACACGCGACATTTATGCACGCAAACTGATCCGTGAAAAGGTTCTGACAGAAACCGAAATTGAAGCACAGTTGGGCGAGTTCATTGCTCAGCTCGACGCCGCTTACGAGGCCGCTGGCAGTTATAAAACGAACAAGGCCGATTGGCTGGACGGGGCTTGGTCTGGGATTACCGTTGCGTCCGGTAATGCGCGCCGCGGCGATACCGGCGTCAATCTCGATCGCCTGAAAGAGATTGGTATCGCATTAACGCAGGTGCCGGGTAACATTAACGTCCATTCGAAAATCACCCGCCAGCTTAAAGCCAAACAAGCGATGTTTGATAGCGGCGAAGGGATTGATTGGGCAACCGGCGAGGCCCTGGCCTTTGGCTCGCTTCTGATGGAGGGCCATGCGGTCCGCCTGTCGGGACAGGATTCCGAACGCGGTACATTCTCGCATCGTCATTCCGTCCTGACCGATCAGGAAACGGAAGATCGATACATTCCGCTTAATAACCTGCGTTTCGGGCAGGCCCCCTTCGAGGTTATAAACAGCCCGCTTTCCGAAGCAGGCGTTCTCGGGTTCGAATATGGCTATAGTCTTGCCGAACCCCAGATGCTGGTTTTGTGGGAGGCTCAGTTTGGTGATTTTGCCAACGGTGCCCAGGTCGTCATTGACCAGTTTGTGTCTTCCGGTGAACATAAGTGGCTGCGGATGTGTGGGCTGGTAATGCTTCTTCCCCATGGGTATGAGGGACAGGGTCCGGAACACAGCTCAGCCCGTCTTGAGCGGTATTTGCAACTGTGTGCTGAAGATAACATGCAGGTTTGTAACTGTACGACGCCGTCCAACTATTTTCATGTGTTGCGCCGTCAGCAAAAGCGGGATTTCCGCAAACCTTTGGTCATTATGTCGCCAAAATCCCTGCTGCGGCACAAGCGCGCTGTCTCCAAACTTTCCGAAATGGCGGACGGCACAACCTTCCATCGGGTCCTTTGGGATGATCGTGAGGGCAACCTTGCGGCTGACAGTAAAATCAAGCGGGTTGTTCTATGTACGGGTAAAGTCTACTACGACCTGTTGGACGCGGCGGAGAAACGCAAGGCCAATGACGTCTATATTCTAAGGATGGAGCAACTCTACCCGTTTCCAGATGAAGCCCTCGTTCAAGAGTTGAAGCGGTTCAAAAATGCGGATGTTGTCTGGTGCCAGGAAGAACCGCGTAACATGGGTGCCTGGACATTCCTGATTGAACGCCTGTCTGAATTGATTGCCGGATTGGGTCATAAAAGCACAAGCCTCAAGTACGCGGGCCGTCCGGAAGCGGCTGCACCGGCAACCGGATTGATGTCTAAACATCTGGCTCAGCAGGCCAAGTTGGTTGACGCAGCACTGACGGTGGTGGCGACCAGACCGGCTCGGAAAACCGCCGCATCTAAAGGTGGCGGCAGCCGCAAAGCTGCGGCCATATCAGCACCGGCAAAAAAGCCGTCGGTAAAAAAGCCGGCGAAATAAATAAGGTCTCTGACAGGATCAAAACGAATTCTGAATAATCGAGGAAGTGAATATGACCGTTGAAATCAAGGTTCCAGTACTGGGTGAATCTGTTGCTGAAGCGACCGTCGCAAAGTGGTTCAAACAACCGGGTGATACCGTTGCAGTTGATGAGCCCCTTGTTGAACTGGAGACGGACAAGGTGACGGTCGAGGTCAATTCTCCCGTCGCCGGTGCCTTGGCCAGTATCATTGTCCCCGAGGGTACCGATGTGGAAGTCGACGCATTGCTGGGAACCATAGAAGAAGGCGCTGCTGGAAGTGAACCGGCAGCGGCTCCCGCAGCGGCGGCTCCAGCGCCTGCGGCTCCAGTTCCTGCGGCTCCAGCTCCTGCGGCTCCAGCTCGTGCGGCTCCAACTCCTGCAGCGGCTCCAGCGGCAGCGGCGCCAGCCCCTGCGGCTCCGACCCCCGCACCAACGCCTCCGCCTGCTGCGACGGCCGCACCGGCGGCCACCAAGCCGCTGTCACCTGCCGTTCGTAAACTTGTCGACGACAACAGTCTGGACCCAATGTTAATTGCCGCCACCGGCAAAGACGGTCGGATCACCAAAGGTGACGTTTTGGCGGCAATTGATGCGGGAACAGCGGTTCGCCACGCTGCGCCAGCGCCGGTCGCAGCGCCAACTGTGGCAGCGGCAACAGCCGCCAACCTGCGGCCGCGCCCGGACGATCCGCGCGAAGAGCGCGTGCGCATGAGCAAACTCCGGAAGATTATATCCGGCCGCCTGAAGGAAGCGCAAAACACCGCCGCCATGTTAACCACATGGAACGAAGTCGATATGGGTGCGGCCATGGATTTGCGTGTGGCCTATAAAGAAGCGTTCGAGAAAAAACACGGTGTCCGTCTCGGTTTTATGTCATTTTTTGTACGTGCGGCCTGCATCGCGCTTAAGGAATGGCCGGCACTCAATGCGGAAATTTATGGCGACGAGCAAATCTACAAAAACTTCTACAACATTGGTGTTGCCGTCGGCACACCACAGGGTCTTGTCGTCCCGGTGCTTAAAGATGCCGATCAAATGCGGTTCGCTGAAATAGAAAGCAGCATAGGTGACTTTGGCCGGCGCGCCCGTGACGGCAAATTATCGATGGACGAAATGACTGGTGGTACTTTCACAATCACCAATGGCGGTGTGTTCGGGTCTTTGAATTCCATGCCAATTCTAAACGTCCCGCAGTCGGCGATTCTCGGCATGCATAAAATTCAAAAACGCCCCATCGCCGTTGGCGATGAGGTTGTCGTTCGTCCGATGATGTATCTGGCAATGTCTTACGATCATCGGATTGTTGATGGCCGTGAGGCTGTCTCCTTCCTTGTCCGGATCAAGGATCTTATCGAGGATCCCCAGCGGATCATGTTGGACGTTTAACCGAAAAGTTTCGTTAGAAGGAAAATACAATGAGCGACGTTTATGATCTGGTTGTCATTGGCGGTGGCCCTGGTGGTTATGTAGCGGCCATCCGAGCCGCCCAGCTGGGCTTGAAAACGGCGGTTGTTGAATCCCGCGGCAAGTTAGGCGGGACCTGCCTGAATGTTGGCTGTATTCCTTCAAAAGCCCTGTTGCAGTCGTCTCATCACTATGACGTGGCGGAAAAAGAATTTGCCAATCATGGGATCCAGACAGGTGGCCTTAAACTCGATTTAAAAACCATGCTCGGGCGCAAAGATAAAGTCGTTGAGGACCTGACCAACGGCATCGAATTTCTGATGAAGAAAAACAAAATCGATTATATTGTCGGTTTTGGGGAAATCATGGCAGCGGGTGAAGTTTCGGTAATACCGCCAAAAAAAGGCGCGCGCAAACAAATTCTCAAAACTGAAAACATCCTGATTGCAACGGGCTCCGAGGTCACCCCCTTACCGGGCATCGATATCGATGAAAAACAGATCGTCAGTTCGACAGGTGCCCTGTCCCTGCCAAAGGTTCCCAAATCCATTGTGGTTATTGGGGCCGGCGTCATTGGTCTGGAATTGGGATCCGTGTGGCGCCGCTTAGGTGCAGAAGTTACAGTTGTTGAATTTCTTGATGTCGTTTTGCCGGGTATGGATGCGGAAGTCTCCAAGAACATGGGCCGCATACTGAAAAAGCAGGGTATGAAGCTAAAACTCAAAACCAAAGTGACCGGCGCCAAAAAAACCAAATCCCATGTGACATTGACAACCGAGCCCCGCGACGGCGGCAAAGCCGAAACCCTAAAAGCTGACGTCGTTTTGGTGGCCATTGGCCGACGTCCGTATACCGATAATCTGGGGCTCGATAAGGTTGGCGTAACCGTCGACAAACACGGATTTATTCCGGTTGATGAAGATTTTCAAACCAATATCGAAGGTATTTACGCAGTTGGGGATGTCATCGGCGGTGCCATGCTTGCCCACAAAGCCGAAGACGAAGGTGCGGCGTGCTCTGAAATTATTGCCGGTCAATCAGGCCATGTGGACTACGAGACGATACCTGGCATCGTTTATACCCACCCGGAAGTCGCCAGTGTTGGCAAAACGGAAGAACAGCTCAAACAGGCTGGCATTGACTATACATCTGGCAAATTCCCCTTTTCAGCCAATTCACGGGCCCGCACGAACGCCGATTCAGATGGTTTCGTAAAAATTCTTGCCGACAAAAAAACCGATGCCCTGCTGGGCTGCCATATTGTCGGTCCGGCGGCTGGCGAACTGATACAGGAAATAGTCGTGGCCATGGAACTCAGTGCAAGTGCCGAAGATGTGGCGCGGATCTGTCACGGTCATCCCGGTCTTTCAGAGGCCGTCAAGGAAGCCGCACTGGGAGTTGCTGGCCGGGCGCTGCATATCTGAGCTGGAATCCAACATTGACTGGCACGGGCCATCGGGCGTCGCTTGGCCCGTACGGTTCATAATGATGAATTGTTTGCCTTTCGGTCGTGGAGGGTCGCCTTCCTGAATTATTTGGCACCATCCCATCCCGGTCAAAACCTTCTCATTTCGGCCACCGCCAGTTTGTTTGGACTGCCAACCGGTGAATTGGGTCATGAACTCTGAGGGCAAATGGTCGCCACAAATGGATTACGGTCCTTATGTAGAACTCCGCACTATTTGCCGGTTTCATCGGCTTTTCTGCCGGTTTGCCGTTCATCAACTGATACGGTATACCTGCTTTTTTGAACCTACTATTATATACAGTCATTATGTTAATATCAGTATAGACTGGTCATACGCGAGCCATCTCACCTTTAGTCGATAGTTGTTTATTTGATTCCAATATGACTAAAAAAACCGATAATGAGTCTCTGATCCAGTTGGAGCGCCAACGGTTCGCTGATTTTCAGCGGGCGACTTCTGAATGGTCGTGGGAAACCGACATACAGGACAGATTTACCTATATGTCTACCAACGTCCAGGAGATGACAGGAATTGCTGCGGAATGGCATTATGGCAAAACCCGTGAAGACCTGGGCATCCGTGAACAAATGGGCGAAATTGCCTGGACGGAATTTCAGGCCGTCCTAAAAAAGCGTGAAGCCTTTCATAATTTGACCTACGCCCGGCGCGGTCCCGACAAAGTAACCTGGGTCCAATCGAGTGGCATTCCCTACTATGAGCACGGACGTTTCTGCGGTTATCGGGGTTCTGGCCGGATCGTTACCAAAGAAATTGAAACCGCCCAATTGGCCGATCGCTTAACCGCTGCTTTGGAAAACATCGGCGACTATTTTTCCCTTTGGGATGAGAATGACCGTCTGATTTTTGCCAATCGGGCCTTCATGGACCTTCACAAAGAGTTAGACACTGTCAAAATTGGTGTCGGTTTTTCTGCACATATCAGGACAGTTTACCAAAATTCCGTCGCTTCAAATGATCCGCAAACCATTGAGACGACAATACAAGAACGGATCAGACACCATAAAAACCCTGGCGTGCCGTTCGAATTCAGCCGAAAAAATGGCACCATATTACTTATTAATGATCACAAATTACCGGGTGGATTGACCGCGACCATCGCCACGGACGTAACCCGGCTGCGAAGTATGGAAAAAGAAAATGCCGAAAAAGCCGAAATTGTTGAAACGGCATTTGGTACGATCCCCGATGGAATTCTGGTCATCGGAGCCGATGGCAAACCGGTGACATGGAACAACTACTTATTCTCTATTTTTGATATCGTCGAGTTAAAATCCAGCCCGACAGAAGACCTTCGAAACTCTCTGTTGACGATTATTTCCCGACAGCTCGGAACAACCACCAACACACGGCAGACGTCCGATTTGTCCTCACTGATCCTGCACCCCAATAAACACGCGCAGCACGAATTCCAACTTCCGGGCAATAAATGGGTCGAATATCGCGGCAGTCCCATGGCCGGCGGCGGATATATTATGACCTTTCGGGACTTTACAGAACGCTATCAGTTGGACCGACTGAAGAGCGAATTCGTTTCAACCGTCAGCCACGAGTTGCGCACACCACTGACATCTATTATTGGCTCTTTGGGGTTGGTCATGGGCGGAGCGGCAGGCGACGTCCCCATACCGGCTCGCGACCTCATTCAAATCGGCATCGAAAATGGTGAACGATTGCTCAAGCTCATCAATGATATTCTGGATCTGGAAAAAATTAGCCACGACGAATTTGAACTGGAAACTGAAAACCTGTCGGTTTTTGAGTTGGTTGACGCGTCGGTAAAAGCCAATACCGGTTATGCCGAACGTTACAACGTCCAGCTAAAAGTGATCAACGGAGACGATGACCTTACCATCAAAGGAGACCGACACCGGCTGATGCAGGTCATGGATAACCTTTTGTCCAACGCGATGAAATTTTCCAATCCTCTGGACGAGGTTGAAATCCAGATTTCCGGTCGCCGCGGGTTGGCACGAATTGCAATCACCGATCAAGGCCCCGGTGTTCCGCGCAAGTTCCAGAAAACCATCTTTGATCGGTTTGTTCAGGTGGATTCCTCCGATACGCGCTCCATTGCCGGGACCGGCCTGGGGTTGAGCATTTGCAAGGGCATTGTGGCCGCCCATGGTGGCCAAATAAAACTTTATTCAACACCGGCCATGGGTTCGACGTTCTATTTTGAACTGCCAATACTTAAGGATTTGGCCAGTTAGTGCACTTTTGGGCCTTGCAAGGGTCCGGCCGGACAGTGGCGACATCGTCATGCCTTCCTGGCACCCTCTGGCGGGCTGCTCAAACCCTTGCCCTGTCGCTTTTTAACTCAGTCTCACTGCTCTTTGTTTTAACGTCGGCGGGCCCGCGGGTGCGCCGCCTCATAAACCTGGGAGAGATGCTCGCCGTCCACCTCCGTGTAGCGTTGTGTTGACGACAGGGACGCATGGCCGAGCAACTCCTGGATCGTCCTCAGATCGCCACCACCGCCTAACAGGTGTGTGGCAAAACTGTGCCTGAGCGCATGCGGTGTTGCCGAAGCTGGCAGATTTAACAGGGCCCTCACTTCGCGAACCTGTTTCTGGGCAATGGCTGGGTTCAATCGTTTGCCGCGGACACCGACAAACAATGGATCACTGCCCGCCAGCCGATAGGGGCAATGATCCAAATAGTCTGAAATTGCCTTGCCGACGGCACGGAGGACGGGAACCACTCGCTGTTTGCCGCCCTTGCCACTAATCACCAGGGTGGCATCCGCTTCAAGCGCCCGCTGACCCTCATCGCGAGACAATTTTAAGGCTTCGCCCAAACGCAGGCCACAGCCATATAAGAGGGACAACAATGCCCTGTCACGTTTGCCGACCCACGGCTCGTCGCTCAATTCTTCAACAACTTCCAAAGTCGTTAACGCGTCTTCGATGGAAAGCGCCTTGGGAATTGATTTTGGAACTTTGGGTATTCGAACCGTTTGGATAATCGTACTGCTAATGCGGCCTTCCCGTTCCAGGAACTTGAAAAAACTTTTCAGGGTCGACATGGCCCGTGCGGTCGAGGTTCTGCCCAGACCGTCGGCGTTTCGGCGCGCCAAATAGCCGCGAAAATCCCGAGTGCTGAGGCGGTTCAAATCGTTGAGGCCAACCCCATGCCCCAAATGGCCACACAGGAACTTTAGAAAAAAGTTCAGATCGCGGCTGTAACCGTCGAGCGTATGGGCGGAATACCGGCGCTCGTGTGCAAGCCAGTCCTGCCAGTCGGATAGGGCTTTGACAACCGCCGGTTCAGCCGCTGCGATCATTCAGGTTTTTCCATTTCCCGGTGGATCAGAGATTCAAGAACACGCACCAAAAAACCAATTAATTCGGACCCTTGGCCCGGATGGAATACGTTGCCCCTTGAGCCCAGCGCCAATAGGCCAACCGGCGACTTAATGCAAGGTCGAACCCGGGCGATGGCCGCCGATTGCACCAAACCTGCGCCGGAGCCAAAAACTTTGCCGTCGTCGGTAAATTCCCGATAGAGGCAAATATCCTGAGCCTTGCCGATAAAAAAATCCACGTCGCCGGTGTCAAGCTGGCGCACGTCGCTGTTTTGCAGACGCAAATCCGGCGCGTGGTGGGGCTCAAAACCGATGGTTACAACATCCACATCAAGCAAAAAGGGCCAATCGTCGGCGATAATTCTCACTAAATGTTCAAATCCAGATGCCGTAACGGCGGCCAAAACGGCGGCATGGGTTCGGGTTTGCGTCGACATGTTTGAGCGACTGGTTTCAATCACTTCCTGCGCACAATTTCTAAGTTCATCGATTTCAGAAGTGCGCCGGTCGAGCATGAAACGCTGCATATCGACCACGCCGTCCCCGGTCCAGCGCTCAGGAGCAACAATTTCGCTCATGATATCGGCATGAGCCTTAAAAAAATCCGGATTATTACGCAAATAATCTGCAACTTCCTGGTCATCCAATTGCCGCACCGGCGCCGACGGACCGGATTCCGGGCCCGGTAAAATGTCTTCAAACTGTTGTTTCATCTGTCATTTCCTTTTATTCGTCGTGCCAAGCTGCGAATCGCTCTATTATACACCTTCGTATGGTTAACGAAGTATCCTTAACAAATAAGAAACGCCTATCCCTCCATGTCTGAAAAACCGTCTACGCCTGGCGACCCAATCCGTTACCCACCGGGGTCCCGGGTCGCTGTTCAATTGCCCCTGCCCATTGGCGGCGCCTATGATTATAGGGTTAACGCGCAATTTTCCCTAACGGACGGAGACTTTGTTAAGGTTCCCCTCGGCCCACGCATAACCCACGGTGTGGTCTGGGGACCCGCCGCCGGCGACGTCGACGAAAATAAATTGAAAGATGTTATCAGTCGATTGGATTGCCCCCCCCTACCGGCGGTGTCCCGGCGGTTTATTGACTGGACGGCCAATTACACGTTGCAGGCCAAAGGTTCGGTCCTAAAAATGGCCATGAGTGTCCGCGATGCTCTGGATCCACCGAAACCGGTTACCGCCTACCTAAGGACTGCTGAGCAACCGGATATCCGGCTAACCCCGGCGCGGATTCGTATTTTGCGGTTAATGGACGGGGGTCCGCCACGCACGACTACCGAAATCGCCCGCGAAGCGGCGACCAGCCCCGGCGTCGTGAAAGGCCTGTATGACGCCGGGGCGCTGGTTAAAGTCTCGCTGATACCGGAACCCACCGTGTTCATACCCGACGCCAATCGCCCGGGCCCCATTTTGTCGGATAAACAATTCACCGCGGCCGGCCATCTGGTTGACGCCGTTGTAAAAAACCAGTTTTCCGTTTCCCTGTTGGACGGTGTTCCCGGCTCTGGAAAAACCGAAGTTTATTTCGAGGCGATCACTGCGGCACTGAGACGGGACGGACAAACGCTGGTTTTATTGCCCGAAATCGCCCTGAGCGCTCAGTGGCTGGCGCGTTTTCGCGCCCGGTTTGGTGCTGATCCCGCTGTTTGGCACTCGGATTTAACCATGGCTCAGCGGCGAACAACATGGAGATTGGTCGCCGAGGGCCGGGCCCGGGTTGTGGTCGGTGCCCGTTCCGCCTTGTTTTTACCGTTCCGCCAACTCGACCTGATCGTCATCGACGAAGAACACGACGGTGCTTTTAAACAGGAAGACGGGGTCATATATAACGCCCGCGACATGGCTGTTGTGCGGGCACGATTGGGTAAAATTCCCATTGTTCTGGCGTCGGCGACCCCGTCTTTGGAAACAGTCGTCAATGCCACGACAGGTCGGTATCGGCTTTTTGATTTGCCCGTACGGCACGCGGGGGCGCAATTGCCAAACATAAAAGCCGTCGACATGCTCAAAGACCCGCCACCCCGTGGTCGTTGGTTATCGCCGGCTCTGGCCGACGCCATCACCCAGACCATTGGTGCCGGTGAACAGGTTCTGCTTTTTTTAAATCGGCGCGGATACGCCCCGTTGACCCTTTGCCGCACCTGTGGACACCGGTTTCAATGCCCACGCTGCACGGCCTGGCTGGTGGAACACCGGCTGGCCGGGCGCTTGCAGTGTCACCATTGCGGGTTTCATATTTCACCACCGCAATGCTGCCCGGAGTGCAAGTCCGAAAATAGCCTTGTCGCCTGCGGACCCGGCGTCGAACGCCTGGCCGAAGAACTGGAAACGCTCGTTCCCGACATCCGAATGACGATCGCCGCAAGCGACAATATTCAATCACCAAAGGCGGCTGCGGAACTGGTCCGTCGGATCGAGGCGCATGAGGTTGATTTGATTATCGGCACCCAGATTGTCGCCAAGGGGTATCATTTTCCGCTGCTGACGCTGGTCGGTGTGATCGATGCCGACCTGGGCCTGCAAGGCGGCGACCCGCGGGCCGCTGAACGGACTTTCCAGCTGTTGTATCAGGTTGCCGGACGGGCCGGACGGGGCGATAAACCAGGGCGGGTTCTTTTGCAAACCTATCTTCAGCAACATCCCGTTATGCAGGCATTGTTGTCGGGCGACCGCAATGCGTTCATAGAAACGGAAACCAAGGCACGGCGGGAATCCATGATGCCGCCGTTCGGGCGACTGGTGAGCCTCATTGTATCGGGAACGCATGAAACGTCGGTTGATCAGGCGGCGCAGGCTCTGGCCCGAACGGCACCGTCGGGCAAAACCCTTCAGGTCCTGGGACCGGCACCGGCACCCTTTGCCTTGCTGCGTGGCCGCCATCGGCGGCGCCTACTGTTAAAAACCAACAGGGAAACGGCGGTTCAACCCCTGGTCCGCCAGTGGCTGGCGCGAACCCCGCGATTTAAAAAAGTACGCATTCAAGTCGATATTGACCCTATGAGTTTCTTTTAGGTCGCTATTTAGGGCATGGGTCCGAGGTTATTTATCCGTGGTCCGCCTATTGCGCGCGCGCGCCAGCGCCTTATCGGAGGTTACCGGTGGCGATGCCTCACGCCCTAAAAAGATCGGTTTGTCTGCCCGGTGATGATTATCTGTGTTCAATTTGAACGCCCGCAGTCTGTCTCGGACATAAGCCCTTCAAGCCCCTTTTTTACGCGAAGATATTAGATATAATCGCGCAACAGACAATGACGGAGGTCACCGGTATTTAATTTTTTGTCTGGTTGTTCCCTATTCTTGGATTGCCCCTGAAATCCAAGAACATATTGCATCGCAAAAAGGTACCGAGAGTCCGTTGCATACCCCGATTGAGTATGGTACGAAGTGGCCGCTTCGGTGGGGAGAAATTTTTACGAAGCAGAGTTTGTCTTGGGTAATCTGGAAACGGGTCGTTTGGGTCGAATTCTTAATATCAAACTTTATAGATGAGGTTCACCAGGTGTCATCGGATGTAATCGGCGCCACCGGCCTAGCAGGCCGCTACGCCACGGCGCTATTTGAGCTTGCCGACGCAGACAAACAACTGGACCAGGTGGCCGGAGATCTTGCCGCCATTTCCCAGATGCTTGCTGAATCGGACGACTTAAACCGCCTGATCAGATCGCCGGTCATTTCGCGCGTGGATCAGAATTCGGCCATGAACGCCGTACTGGTCGCTGCCGAAATTGGTGATCTCACCCGCAAATTTATTGGGCTTGTCGCCCAGAACCGCAGACTGTTTGCCCTGCCAGCGATGATTAAGGCATATCAAGCCCTGCTCAGCGCGCTTCGCGGCGAATCCACTGCGCAAGTCGTTTCGGCTAAACCACTGACAAAAAGTCAGTTAAAGGCCATTGGAGATTCTTTAAAAAGTGCCATGGGGACCACAGTTTCCGTTGACGCCACTGTCGACGAGAGCCTGCTGGGCGGCCTGATTGTTAAGGTCGGGTCCCGTATGGTTGATAGTTCTTTGAAAACGAAGCTTAACCAGCTTCGTTTCGCCATGAAAGGGGTCGGTTAATGGAAATCCGTGCCGCGGAAATTTCTGCAATACTAAAAAAACAAATCGCTGATTTTGGTTCTGAGGCCGAAGTCGCTGAAGTCGGACAGGTTTTGTCCGTCGGTGACGGTATCGCCCGTGTTCATGGTCTGGACCTGGTTCAGGCCGGTGAAATGGTCGAATTCCCTGGTGGAATTAAAGGCATGGCCCTAAACCTGGAGAGCGACAATGTCGGTATTGTTATCTTTGGCAATGACCGGACCATCCGCGAAGGTGACATGGTCAAACGCACCGGCGACATTGTTGACGTCCCGGCAGGCAAAGGCATGCTCGGCCGCGTTGTTGACGCCCTAGGCAACCCGATTGACGGCAAAGGTCCCCTGGAAGACGTCAAGCGGAGCTTGGTTGAAGTCAAGGCACCCGGCATCATTCCCCGGAAATCTGTGCACGAGCCCATGCAGACGGGCCTAAAAGCCATTGATTCCCTTATTCCCATTGGCCGTGGCCAGCGCGAATTAATCATTGGTGACCGCCAGACCGGTAAAACGGCGGTCATTATCGACACCATTTTGAACCAGAAAAAAACCAACGATGCCGCTAAAGACGATTCAGAAAAACTGTTCTGCGTCTATGTGGCTGTTGGGCAAAAGCGTTCGACCGTCGCCCAGTTGGTCAAAACCCTCGAAGATTACGACGCCATGAAATATTCCGTCGTTGTCGCTGCGACGGCATCGGAACCGGCACCGCTGCAGTTCATGGCCCCCTATACCGGGGCAACGATTGGTGAATATTTCCGCGACAATGGCCAACACGCCGTCATTTTTTATGATGACTTAACAAAACAGGCTGTTGCTTATCGCCAAATGTCCTTGCTTTTGCGTCGTCCTCCAGGACGCGAAGCTTACCCGGGTGACGTGTTTTATTTACACTCCCGCCTGTTGGAGCGCGCCTGTAAATTGGGCGATGCTGCAGGCAACGGCTCGTTAACCGCCTTGCCGGTTATCGAAACCCAGGCCGGTGACGTTTCGGCCTACATCCCAACCAACGTGATTTCCATTACCGATGGCCAGATCTTCCTGGAAACGGAGCTGTTTTATAAGGGCATCCGCCCGGCCGTGAACGTCGGTCTGTCGGTTTCACGGGTCGGTTCTGCGGCTCAAATCAAAGCCATGAAGCAGGTCGCCGGTACCATTAAGCTGGAATTGGCGCAATACCGTGAAATGGCGGCGTTTGCCCAGTTCGCGTCTGACCTGGATGCCTCGACCCAGCAGTTGCTGGCACGCGGTGCCCGTTTGACCGAATTGTTGAAACAGCCGCAATATGCGCCTTATCCTGTTGAAGAACAGGTTGTCGTGATTTTTGCTGGCGTGAACGGGTTCACGGATAAGATTGCCGTTGAGCAGATCACGGCTTTTGAAAAACAGTTCATTAGTGAAGTCCGCGCCAAACATGAAGACGTGTTGGCTGCAATTCGCTCCGAGCAGTCGATTTCTGACGACACCAGCAAGAAGCTCAAGAGTATTCTTGAAGAGTTTGTCAAATCGTTTGCTTAACCTGGACACAATAACCAATAGGAACGGATAGGCATCAATGGCCAATCTCAAAGACCTAAAAGTTCGGATCGCCAGTGTCCAGTCGACGCGGAAGATCACATCAGCCATGAAAATGGTAGCCGCGGCTAAACTCCGGCGGGCACAGGAGGCTGCGGAAGCTGCACGTCCCTATGCGGAACGCATGGAACGCATGCTGGGTTCCCTGGCGGCTTCCTTGGGGGGTGTCGACGGCGCACCGAAGATGCTGGCTGGCACGGGCAGTGACCAGGTACAATTGCTCGTCGCTTTTACCGCTGATCGTGGTTTATGTGGCGGTTTTAATGGCTCTATTGTCCGACAGGTCCGGAAAATGGCCCATGAACTCAAAGCCGACAGCAAAACCGTTAAAATCCTGTTTGTTGGCCGCAAGGCCCACGACGTCTTGAAACGTGAATATGCTAACGAAACTGTTGATATGATCACGGGTCTCGGCAAAAAGAATATCCATTTCAGTGAAGCCGCACAGGTCGCCGATAAAATCACCGAGATGTTTGACGCCGGTGAATTTGATGTTTGTACCGTCGTGTTCAACCGGTTTCAGTCGGCGATGACACAAATTGTAACGCCCCAGCAGTTAATCCCGTTTAATCCTCCTGCGGTTGAGGATGGAGACGACGATACGACCGACCAGGGGCCCAAGTCGGTTTACATTTTCGAGCCGGAAGAAGAAGAAATTTTGGCTGATTTGCTGCCCCGCAATCTGGCGGTACAAATCTTCCAGGCCCTGCTGGAAAGCGCCGCGTCTGAACATGGGGCCCGAATGACGGCGATGGACAACGCGACCCGGAACGCCGGCGATATGATTGATGGTTTGACGATGACCTATAACCGGACACGTCAGGCCGTTATTACCAAGGAGCTGATTGAAATCATCTCCGGTGCGGAAGCACTTTAATCCGTTTGTAAGTAACACGAACGCTGAAAGGCAACAGGAGCGTCAGCGATGGCAACAAATTCTATAGGTAAAGTCACTCAGGTTATGGGTGCTGTGATCGACGTTCAGTTCTCTGGAGAACTGCCGTCTATTTTGAACGCCCTTCATGTCGACAATAACGGCAAACAGCTGGTGCTGGAAGTCGCCCAGCACTTGGGCGAGAACTCGGTTCGAACCATCGCCATGGATTCGACCGAAGGTTTGCAACGTTCTGCCGAGGTCACCGACACAGGCGAGCCGATCATGGTTCCTGTTGGACCGGAGACATTGGGCCGTATCTTGAACGTGATTGGCGAGCCGATCGATGAACGGGGGCCGGTCGTAACAAAGATGAAATCGCCCATTCACCGCGATGCGCCTGAGTTTAGTGAGCAATCGACGGAAACCGAAATTCTGACAACCGGCATTAAGGTTGTTGATTTGATCGCGCCCTATTCCAAGGGTGGTAAAATCGGCTTGTTCGGTGGTGCCGGCGTTGGCAAAACCGTTCTGATTATGGAATTGATCAATAACGTCGCTAAAGGCCACGGTGGGTATTCGGTGTTTGCCGGTGTCGGTGAGCGGACCCGCGAAGGCAACGATCTTTATCACGAAATGATGGAATCCGGCGTTATCAACCTGGAAGGCGAATCAAAAGCCGCCCTGGTTTATGGTCAGATGAACGAACCTCCGGGTGCCCGCGCCCGTGTCGCTTTGAGCGGTTTGACATTGGCTGAATATTTCCGTGACGAAGAAGGCCAGGACGTTCTGTTCTTTGTTGATAACATTTTCCGCTTTACGCAGGCCGGCTCGGAAGTGTCCGCTCTGTTGGGTCGTATTCCTTCGGCTGTCGGTTACCAGCCGACATTGGCAACCGACATGGGAACCCTGCAGGAGCGGATTACATCGACCAACAAGGGATCGATTACCTCCGTGCAGGCGATTTACGTCCCCGCCGATGATTTGACAGACCCGGCTCCGGCGACCTCCTTTGCCCACCTCGATGCAACCACGGTGTTGAGCCGGCAAATTGCTGAATTGGGCATTTACCCGGCTGTCGACCCGCTCGATTCGACGTCACGTATTCTCGATCCGCGGATCATTGGTGACGAGCATTATGCGGTAGCGACCGGCGTTCAGCAGGTCTTGCAGACCTATAAGTCCCTGCAGGACATCATCGCCATTTTGGGCATGGATGAACTGTCGGAAGAAGATAAACTGACTGTCGCCCGTGCCCGTAAAATTCAACGGTTCCTGTCTCAGCCCTTCCACGTGGCCGAAGTCTTTACCGGATCACCCGGCGTTTTGGTAACGCTGGAAGATACCATTAAAGGTTTTAAAGGCATTCTTGACGGTGAGTACGATCACTTACCTGAAGCCGCCTTCTACCTGGTGGGAACCATTGAAGACGTGATTGAAAAAGCCAAAAAGATGGCTGCAGATGCAGCTTAAGTCCTGTTAAGGAGTAAAATGGCATGGCCGAACGGCTCGAATTTGAACTGGTCTCACCAGAAAAGCTCCTAAAATCGGAGTCGGTGGAGATGGTCGTGGTTCCCGGAGCAGAGGGTGACCTTGGTGTGCTTCCCGGACACTCGCCCTTGATTGCGACGGTGCGCCCTGGTGTCATTGATATCCACGAAAGTGGCACGGTCAAAGAGCGCATTTTTGTGGCTGGCGGATTCTGCGAAGTTTCGCCCGAGCGCTGCACCGTACTGGCTGAAGAAGCCATGCCGGTAACGGCCATTGACAAAGCTGCCGCAGAAAAGCGTCTTGAAGATGCCAATCAGGCCTGGCAAAAGGCCGATGACGCGACAAAAGCCAAAGCCGAAGCAGAGCGCCATGTCGCAGAAGCAATGGTTGCCGCCGCTGGATAGAAGTAAACAGAAATATGTTTTCTTAAAACGCGGCACTTCCAGGTGCCGCGTTTTTTTGTTTTGAGGATGTTATGGGTACGCCACTTTTGACTTTATTTGAGCGACGACGAAAACCGGGCCGCACGGTCCGCCCAAACGGCTGGACCGGGCCGGTTGTTATCGTTGACGCCTCAAAGGAGATCAGATTATGAGCAAAATCATCACCGAAAGACTTATCATGCGGCCCTTCACGGGTGCCGACATCAACTACCTCATCCACCTGAAAGGTTCTGCCACCAACATGGCAAAAACCACGGTCGGTGTCATTGATGCCCTGGCGGCGGCACGGCAACTGGATCAGTACCAAAACCAATGGGCCACCAGAGGGATTGGCGTCTGGTCCTTGACCCACAAAACCAGCGGTGCGTTTGTCGGCGAATGCGGGTTTGTTGCGCGCGACGATATGGACGAGCTGTCTTTGCGCTATACCCTGTGCCATGGCTGGTGGGGCCAGGGCCTGGGCCTGGAGGCGGTGCGGGCGGCCCTCGACCATGGTTTGGGAAAGGGCGGCCTGGCCCAGATATCGGCGGTCGTCCTGGAGTCAAATTCACGGTCCTGCCGGATCCTCGAGCAGGCCGGTATGCAGCAGGTTGAAACGAATTATGCAGGTATTCCCGGGTTCCGCAGGTACCAGATTGCAAAACAGCAGGGATCTGCGCTGGCCGTTTAACAAGGCGCGACCGGGAAACATTCGGCAGCCTCTCCGACAGTTTTCGAATCGCCGGAGAGGCCCAATTGGCTATGGATTTAGTCTGGTCCCTGGCGTCCTGTTACTTTCCCTTCAGGACAGGATAGCCATCGACATAAACCCAGTCTGTCTCTTCGACGGGAACATGGCATCCCTTACAGTCTTCAACATAATCTGTTGTTTTGGTTTGCGATGGGTCTTTTGCATCAAAGAATGCCCACCCCCAACCATCGCCCCAAAGTTCATGGTCAGAAAATCGGTTTTTGCCGTCTTTGACCATAACGAACCAGCCAATCGTCTTATCGGCACGGCTGACGGTACCAGTGGTCATACTTTCCGTCTGTGTCGAAAACAGTTCTTTGACCAAAACAGCGCCGTCTGGAAATTTGCCGAACCGCCGATAGGCCGCAACCGTTTCGCGCTGGGAATAGACAACGTGTATACCTTCCGAGCCAACCGTGCCCTCTTCAGCGGCGACCGCCCAGCTTCCCAGAGCAACCCAGTCCTTTTGAAAATCGATTTTCGGCAAACGAATTGCCCCCGATTTATCCACGGCGACGTCAAAACCATCTGCCGCTTTCACGGCACCGAAAGGTACGACTGCAAGGCCATATGCCAGCGCCAGAGCACCCGTTCCAACCACCAGAAAGTTTCTGAACGAGATCATCATTTGATTCCTTTCGTTCACGGTTTTGCAGCTGAAAGAACCGGATAAAACTGAGTAAAGACAAAATCTTCTGCTGCCGCAGCTTCATGACAGTTGTTGCATGACTCGGCCGGAAAGGCTTTGGCTGTTTTTGCGTAGGGAAGCGTATGGCCAAAGCTAAAGTAAGCCCAACCACCGGGTTCTTCAGAAAACCGCCGGGTATCCTTTACCGTCAATTCCAGACCCGTGAATTCGCCCTGAAAATAACCGACGCCCGACACTTCAGCCGTCGAACCATCGGCATTCATCTCGTCCTTGTCCTTTTTACGGACCAGGACCAATTCCTTGGCGATTTGAGTGCCATTCGCAAATATTCCGGTTTTTTTCCAATGTGTAAATGCAGTGGGTTCGATATAGACATTGTGGAACTCGGGAAACGGCGCTTTACCGTCATTCAGTGCATTTGGCGTCAGTGGCGCGCCGATAAAGACCCATTGCCGCCATTCCGCAGGAATCATAACCTGACCATCGTCGGTAAATTCAGCTTCTTTCACCCCGTCCGCAGCGCGAACAATGGTCGTACCTGCCACCCCTGCAATCAGGACACTGGCGAGTATCGTTGTAATGAAATTAGATCGCATCTTAACATATCTCCTTTGCGGCGCTTGATTTACGAACAGGGATATAGTTAAGGTGAATAGAGATAATTATCTAATATCAATATCTTATGGGAATTATTCCATTTGGTTATGATGAATTTGGATATGCGGAAAGGGGGCAGCTATGAATTTCAACCAAATCAGATATTTTCTCACGGTGGCGGATACGCTGAATTTTACCAGCGCCGCAGATATCTGCGCTGTGTCTCAACCTGCCCTCTCCAAAGCCATTCAAAACCTGGAGGATGTTTTGGGAGCCGAATTGTTTGACCGAAACGCCCAACGGGTAGAACTGACGACTTTTGGCCAGACAATGCGGGTTCACTTCGAACGCATTGATGAAAACCGGCGGCGAGCTGTCAATGTGGCGAAGATTGCGGCAAACCGAACCATATCTCCCATCAATGTTGGTATCATGTGCACAATCGGGCCAACACGCTTCAGCCTATTTCTTGAGAGATTGACTCACGACAATCCTGATATCGAGGTGACGTTGCATGATGTGACCTCCGGTGAAATCCCGGAGTTGCTGTTAAGCGGCAGTCTTGATTGTGTGTTCTGCGCGCGGTCTGCCAAACTGGATCAGCGCTTCGAAACGATTGGCCTGTTTAAGGAAAATCTGGTCGTCGCGTTTGCGCAAGGTCACCGATTCAGTTCATACACGACCGTATCTCTGGAAGAAATCGCGCAAGAGCCTTATCTGGACCGGTTACATTGCGAATTTCGCGACGACTTTATGAATTTTACCAAAGGCAGAGGCCTTGATTTAAAAGTTATCCTGAGAAGCGAGCGAGAAGACTGGATTTTGGAACTGCTGCAACGGGGATTGGGGGTTTCAATTATCCCAGCGAACTCGGTTAATCTGCAAACCATCCAACACCGACCCATCAGTGATCTGACGTCGCGCCGAAACCTGGAACTTGTCATGGCGACAAATGCCGCTTTCTCGCCCGCCCTGACGACGTTCCGCAATGCAGCTGTTGCTTTTGACTGGACAGACTCCTTCGCCAATTAACGCCAAGGGCAGAAATTGAAAAGCTCTGACGATTGACGATGATTTGGAACAACCGGAATTCGGATATACCCTTCAGACGCCAACCGGAGATAAGGATATGCACCTCTATTTAAGCCAGCACGGCGATGCCCTGGCGAAATCTGAAGACGCCGACCGGCCGCTGAGTGACAAGGGCCGCAAGGATGTCAGCCGCATGGCGTCGTTTCTGGCCCGCAGCCGCCTGCCCCTGGCGGGTGTCGTCCATTCCGGCAAACTGCGGGCCCAGCAATCGGCCCTGTTGTATTCGGAAGGGCTGGCGGCTGGTCGGGTTGTCCATGACTGCGCCTACCCGATTGCCCCGAACGATCCGATTGAGCCGCTGTATAAGGCCCTGTTGGATCAATCCGATATTGAGGATAACGTGATGATTGTCGGCCACTTACCTTATATGAACAGGCTGGTCTCGAGGCTTGTGGCCGGCGACGAGACGGCCAATTGTGTGCAGTTTGAACCGGGTTGTGTGATTTCCCTGGTATCAGGGATCGACCAAACATCCTGGGTGATTCAATGGGTCGTGCGCCCGAGCCTGCTGGGCAGCTAGCGCCATTTATCTTCATATGGAATCTCTGAGACGCGCGCACAGGAAATCCCGACTTATTGAGGGTGCCGCATAGCCAGGTTCGCAAATGCTTCCATTTGCGCCGGTATTCTCAGCCCTGGGCGCGGCTTCAATCGTAACCATACAACCACTTGCTGATGCCGGCATGTATATTGCGCACCGAATGCACGGCCCCTTTGGGGATGAAAAGTTCGTCGCCCGGACCCATTTCCAGAACTTTGCCGTCGATTTCCATCTCTAAGCGCCCCTGCTGGACGGTGACCAGTTCGTTGCAGTCATGCATGAAGTCCTCCCAGCGCTGGCCCGGCGGGTCGACAAAAAGCTGACAGGAATAGCCGCGTGTCGCCCAGTCGGCGGCGATCTGTTGTTCGGTAAAAGGGGTTACAAAACGCTTTCGTGTAAATAACTCTTGCATATTTGCCCTCCCCCTAGCGTCGCTGGCTTTTTTTGCTTTTTTTGTTATGGGTCCAGGCGACCTTCGGTGAGGTGCCCGGTTTATTCAGGCCCAGTTCCGTTGCCTCCAGGCGGCGGACTTCATCGCGCAGGCGCGCCGCTTCCTCGAAATCCAGATCGGCTGCCGCCGCCTTCATGCGCGTCGTCAAATCGGCAATCACCGACTGGATGTTATGGCCGACCAGTTCCTTGCGCCCGCCAACACCCGTATCGACGGTTACATAATCGTGTTCATGGACACTATCGATGACGTCGGAAATGCCTTTTTTGATGCTTTCGGGGGTGATGCCATGCAATTTGTTATAGGCCGTTTGTTTGGCCCGCCGGCGATTGGTTTCGCCGATCGCATAGTCCATCGATCCGGTCATTCGATCGGCATATAGGATGACAAAACCGTCGACATTGCGGGCGGCCCGGCCAATGGTTTGGACCAGCGAGGTTTTTGAGCGCAAAAACCCTTCTTTGTCGGCGTCCAAAATGGCGACAAGGCCACATTCGGGAATATCCAGGCCCTCGCGCAACAGGTTAATGCCGATCAACACATCGAAGGCACCAAGCCGCAGGTCCCTGATTATTTCGATCCGCTCGAGGGTTTCGATATCGGAATGCATGTAACGGACCCGGACCCCATGCTCATGCAAGTATTCGGTCAGGTCCTCGGCCATGCGTTTGGTCAAAGTTGTGACCAGCGAGCGCATGCCCTTGAGGGCAACGGCTTTAACTTCGCCCAGCAGGTCATCCACCTGGGAGGCGATCGGACGGATCTCGACAACCGGATCGATCAGCCCGGTTGGGCGCACCAGTTGTTCGGTAAACACCCCGCCCGTGCGCTCCAGTTCCCAGGGCCCCGGCGTGGCCGACACGTAGACCGACTGGGGTCGCATCTGATCCCACTCTTCGAACTTGAGGGGCCGGTTATCGATACAACTGGGCAGGCGAAATCCAAAATCAGCAAGGGTAGATTTGCGGTTAAAATCACCCTTATACATGCCGCCGACCTGGGGCACGGTGACATGGCTCTCGTCGACCATGAGGACGGCATTTTGCGGCAGGTATTCGAACAATGTCGGCGGTGGCTCACCGGGATTGCGCCCGGACAAATAACGCGAATAATTTTCAATACCGCCGCAGTGACCGGTGGTTTCCAGCATTTCCAAATCGAAGGTGGTGCGCTCACCGAGGCGTTGCGCCTCGAGAAGTTTACCTTCCGCGTCGAGCTCGCGCAGACGCTGTTTTAACTCAGCGCGAATTTGCGGTATCGCCTGCATCAGGGTCGGGCGGGGGGTTACGTAATGGGAGTTTGGATAAACCACGATTTCATCTAAGGTACCGATTTTCTCGCCGGTCAGGGGATCAATTTCCCAGATCGCCTCGATCTCGTCGCCGAACAGGGACAGCCGCCAGGCCCGGTCTTCAAAGTGCGACGGAAAAATCTCAACCACATCGCCGCGGACCCGGAAGGCACCGCGAAAAAACGCCGCATCATTGCGTTTGTATTGCAGCTCCACCAGTTTTTTGAGGATCCCATTGCGTTCGATTTCCATGCCAGTGGCCAGCTTGAAAGTCATTTCGGCGTAGGTTTCGACGGCACCGATGCCATAAATACACGACACAGACGCAACAATGATCACATCTGAGCGCTCGAGCAGGGAGCGGGTTGCCGAGTGGCGCATGCGGTCAATCTGCTCATTGACCGAGGCGTCTTTCTCGATATAGGTATCGGTGCGCGGCACATAAGCTTCGGGCTGATAATAATCGTAGTAGGAAACAAAGTATTCGACCGCATTATTTGGGAAAAATTCCTTCATCTCGCCATAGAGTTGGGCCGCCAGGGTTTTATTTGGTGCCATAACCAGGGCCGGACGCTGCAGGTTCTGGATGACGTGGGCCATGGTAAAGGTTTTTCCGGACCCGGTGACGCCCAATAACACCTGATCCCGCTCGCCGCCCTGCAATTCCCGGGTCAGCTCCGCAATGGCCGTTGGCTGGTCGCCCGATGGCTCAAACGGCGAGACCAATGTCAGACGCCGGCCATCTTCGACGATGGGTCGCGATGGGGGAAGAAAAGGGGCGGATTCAGGCTGCAGTTCCATGGTCATAAGACCTTGAATATAGACAGCCTTGGCCGAGTTATCGAGTCATCGCCTCGATTATTTTGGATTTGAATGATGCCTCCTGACAACCGCTTAACGGCGGATCCGGTCGATTTTTGAAACCAGCGTCCCCGGCCCAGCCAGCGCCCGGCACTTCCGGGCATATGGGGGCGTCCATCGGCCCAGGGAAACCACGCGCGACGTCCAAACCAACTCTGCCCGCGCCGGTGCGAACTCCGAATTGCGCCGGTACAACCGGCGAAAGATCACCATAAAACCCCATATTCCCGGGCCTTGTTTTTACCCTCCTGTATTGCGCAGGCGGTCTCCGGGGCGTAATCTCGGGCGATCCGCCAAACCCCAAAAACCGATGTAGAGCCTGCCATGTCTTTTATTGCCAATCGTCTTAGTGCCATAAAACCTTCCGCCACCATGGCGGTTACGCAAAAGGCCCGTGAGTTGGCCGCCCAGGGGCACGATATTATCAGCCTGGGTGCCGGCGAACCTGATTTTGATACACCCGAGCACATCATTGAGGCGGCCAAACAGGCGCTGGATGACGGCATGACCCGATATACCGGTGTGAACGGTATCCCCGAATTGCAGGACGCAATTATTGCCAAGTTTAAACGGGACAGCAAATTGGACTACGCGCGCGACGAAATTCACGTGAGCTGTGGCGGCAAACCGGTGATCTTTAATGCCATGATGGCAACGGTGAACGCCGATGACGAAGTGATTATTCCCGCCCCCTATTGGGTCAGTTATCCCGACATTGTGCGGTTTTTTGGTGGCAAGCCGGTGTTTGTCGACTGTCCGGTCGAAGCTGGCTTCAAACTGCGGCCCGAACAATTGGACGCGGCGATAACCGCCAAAACAAAATGGTTGTTCCTCAATTCGCCGTCCAATCCAACCGGTGCGGCCTACAGCCATGATGAAATTAAAGCCCTGACCGATGTTCTGGTACGCCACCCCCATGTCTGGATTTTTACCGACGACATATACGAACATCTGATTTACGACGATTTCGAGTTCACAACGGTGGCCCAGGTAGAACCGCGTTTGAAGAGCCGCACCCTGACCATGAACGGCATGTCAAAGGCCTATTGCATGACCGGTTGGCGGGTTGGTTTCGCCGGCGGCCCGGTTGAATTGATCAAAGCAATGACCAAAGTCCAGTCCCAGTCCATTACCCATACGGCGACCGTCAGCCAGGCCGCATCGGTTGCCGCCCTCAATGGGCCACACGATTTTGTTGCTGCCAACAACGCCGTATTTAAGGAGCGCCGGGATCTGGTCGTCAGCATGTTAAATCAGGCACCCGGTATCCACTGCCCAACGCCGCAGGGTGCATTTTATGTATATCCGTCCCTAAAGGCTCTGATCGGCAAAAAAACACCCGCCGGCGGCGTTGTGAACAGTGACGAAGATTTTGTCACCTATCTATTGGAATCCGAGGGTGTTTCCGTGGTTCACGGAGCCGCCTTTGGCCTGAGCCCGCATTTTAGGATCAGTTACGCCACAGCCACTGATTTACTTGAAGACGCCTGTCAACGCATTCAGCGGGCCTGCGCCGCGTTAAAAGGCTAACCGCGCCTGGGTTTGTCTTGGATCTGCTGTCGATACCCGGTTAACCGGGGCAATTCCCGCTTTGACCATGGCTGTATTTTCCTCCCGAACCGCCCTTCCTGCGGCCGACTGTCCTGTTGTATACTCGATTTAGTAGGTCGACCGGTTCAATGGCCGACGCCTATCGAATTTTCTAGGATTTTTTTGCGCATCGCCTTAACCTTTGGTAAAGGTATAAAATTGACGAATGAGGGAGTCATTAATGTCAGTCAAATCACCATCTGGTCCACGCGTTGCCGCCCTTATCGGCCCCTACCTCAGCGGCAAAACATCCCTTCTGGAAAGCATCCTGGCGATTACCGACTCGATCAACCGCAAAGGCACGGTTAAAGACGGAGGCATGGTTGGCGATGGCTCCGCGGAAGCCCGCGCCCGACAGATGTCAACGGAACTGAATATTGCCGACTGCAGTTATTTGCAGGATCCGTGGACGTTTATTGATTGTCCGGGATCGGTCGAACTGGGGCAGGATGGGCGCAATGCATTGATGGTCGTCGATATGGCCGTTGTGGTCTGTGAGCCGGACCCGCAACGGGCCCTGGCGATAGCCCCGATCCTCAAGTTTTTGGATTACCATGCGATCCCGCATATGATTTTCATCAACAAGATGGATGTGCCCGGCCACAGCGTGCAAACCGCCTTGCAGGCCCTGCAATCGGTTTCCGACCATCCGTTAATTTTGCGGGAAATTCCGATCCGCGAAGGCGACGCCATCACTGGACACGTGGATTTGGCGAGCCAACGGGCCTTCAAGTGGCGAACCGGCGACGCATCCCAGTTGATCAAAATTCCCGATGCCATTTCCGGCCGGGAACAGGAAGCCCGGGCGGAAATGCTCGAATCCCTGGCCGATTTTGATGACCACCTGCTCGAAGCCCTTCTGGAAGATGTCGTCCCGCCGTCGGCTGATATTTATGAGAACCTGAAAAAAGACCTGACAGACAGTCTGATTGTCCCGGTGTTTTTCGGCGCGGCTGAAAAAGACAACGGAATTCGCCGCCTGCTGAAAGCGCTCCGCCACGAAACACCCGACGTCAAAAACGTCGCAACGCGCCTGGGTATAGAGGCCGACGGCGGCGTAACGGCACAGGTATTTAAGACCGTGCACGCCGGTCATGTGGGCAAACTTTCCATTGCCCGGGTCCTGGCCGGTGAGATTAAAGACGGCATCACGTTGAACGGCAACCGGGTATCGGGGCTGAATACAATGTTCGGCCAGAAATATAACAAAGTCACCAACGTCCCGGCCGGCGGCGTTGTTGCCATCGGCCGCCTGGAACAGATTCAAACCGGCATCACTTTGGCGGAAAACGATACCCCCGCCATCGACTGGCCGACGCCCCTGAGCCCGCTTTTCTCCTTGGCGATCCATGCGGATAACAGGGGCGATGATGTTAAATTATCGGGCGCCCTCAACAAACTCAGCGAAGAAGATACGTCTTTTAGCTGGGGGCATGATCCGAGTACCAATGAATTGTTGATTTGGGGCCAGGGTGAAATCCACCTTTTGATCGCCATCGAAAAACTCAAAAACCGATATAACCTTGAAGTCACCTCATCACGCCCACAGGTGCCCTATAAAGAAACCATCCGCAAATCCGTCACGCAACACGCGAGGCATAAAAAACAATCCGGTGGCCACGGTGAATTTGGCGATGTCCATTTGCAAATCAAACCCCTGCCGCGGGGCAGTGGTTTTGAATTTTCCGATGTCATTAGCGGTGGTGTCGTGCCAAAAAACTATATTCCCTCCGTCGAACACGGGGTCAAAGATTTTATGGACCGGGGACCCTTGGGCTTTCAGGTCGTCGATATTTCGGTGACCCTGACCGACGGTCAGCACCATGCCGTCGACAGTTCCGATATGGCCTTCAAAAAAGCCGCCGCCCAGGCCATGCGCGAGGGAACGCCCCATTGCAATCCGGTTTTGTTGGAACCCCTGTTCCAGGTGACGATCTCACTGCCCAATGAATTTACTTCTGGTTTGCAGCGTCTGGTCAGTGGCCGGCGCGGGCAAATTCTTGGCTTCGATTCCAAACTGGGTTGGCAGGACTGGGATGAAATCAATGTCCAGCTTCCGCAATCAGAAATGCATGATTTGATTATCGAACTGCGGTCAATGACCATGGGGGTCGGCACCTTTGAATGGCGCTTTGACTGTTTGCAGGAGTTTTCCGGCAAGGAAGCGGAGCAGGTGATTTCCAGCCGCAAGGCCGCACAGAACTGACCACAGGGTTGACCGCGCTGGTGTTAACTGTTTTCAGGAATTCGGCGGGTTTTATGGGGACCCACAGAACGGCTTTTGCGAGGCTGTTCATTTCAGATCGAGTGATCAACTCAGCTAGGCTTCCCTGCGCTTTGTCGGGCTGGTCCGGATGGGTCCTATTGGCGACGCAAAGGGTGTTGCCTTGGGAACTTACCTGTTTCCTTCATATCTGCAAATCGATACGGTAGGGACCACGCCGATAGAAGCCCGCTTTTTATGAGGTCGAATATGTCATCTCCATCCAATGCAGAGTGGTTAACACGGACCACTGAAGAGACCCTGGAACCGGATTTAAAGATCTGCGACCCGCATCACCATTTGTGGGAAAACCGCTTTGAACGCAGCGCCAACCGATATCTGTTAAACGATATCCTGGGCGACATTAACGCCGGTCATAACATTGTTTCTACGGTTTTTATCGAATGTGGTGCCATGTGGAAAGCCGATGGCCCCGACGCCCTGCGGGTGATCGGCGAAACCGAGTTTGTCAATGGCATCGCCGCCATGAGTGCTTCGGGCATGTACGGGCCCTGCAAAATTGCCGCCGGTATCATCTGCACTGCCGATTTGACCCTGGGGTCTGCGGTCGGTGAGGTTTTGGACGCCCAGTTGGCGACCGGTGGTGGCCGTGTACGGGGCATTCGCCATGGTCTGCCGTGGGATGCCAGCGACGTCGTTCCCAAGGCCCGCACCCTGCCCGGCCCGCATCTGATGCGCGACCCGACCTTTCGCCAGGGTTTCGCCGAACTGGCCAAACGCAATATGAGTTTTGAAATCTGGTGTTACCATCACCAGTTACCCGACGCCATTGAGTTGGCCAGGGCCTTCCCGGAGACGACCCTTATCCTCGACCATTTTGGCGGCCCCCTTGGCGTTGGCCCCTACGCGGACCAAAAAGACGCAGTGTATGCGGGCTGGCGCAAGGACATCGAAATCCTTGCAAAATGTCAAAACGTCAACGCCAAACTGGGCGGAATCAACATGATCGAAAACGGCTTTGGCTGGCACGAAAAAGCCAATCCACCGACCAGCCAGGATCTGATGCAGGCCACCCGGCACTATTACGAATATACCATCGAGCAGTTTGGGGCAGACCGCTGTATGTTTGAGTCCAACTTCCCTGTGGATCAGGTGAGCTGCAGTTATAACGTGCTGTGGAACTCCTTTAAACGCCTGACTGCATCCTTTTCAGCGACGGAAAAAGCCAAACTTTATCACGATACGGCAACCCGCGTATATCGTCTTTGACCTGCAAGGAAATCCTGTTTTTATGTTCTTGAATTCCCTGAGCCGCGAGCAACGGATATCGTTTTTGGCGCTGGCCGCGAAAATGGCCCTGGCCGATGGCAAGGTTTCGCCGAAGGAAATTCCCCTGTTACAGGAGCTCGGCGACGGCTTCGGCCACGATCTGGAGTTCCCCGTCGATAGTGTCAAAGGCCCGCCGAATACGACCGCCTTCGACACCCGGGCCTCAAAGGTTCTCACTTTGTTGGGAATTTTTGTCATCGCCTATGTCGACGATCATCTGCACGTCAATGAGGGCGATATTCTCGGTGAGATCACCATTGCTTTCGGTTTTTCCGAACCCGAGCTGATTGCGTTTAAAACCTGGGCCAAGGCGGAAGCTCGCCAGTTTAATGCCCTGCAGGCGATGATCGACGGACCGGTTTAACCGCCCATCAAAACCGTTCTACCCCACCAGCGTGCGCCCTATTATTCCGAAAGTGCACTAAGATAGCTAGGGTCAGGACCCATTAATTTCATCCATTCTGCGGAGGCGATTTATCTTATCGGTTAGGCGGAAAGACGCAGGAAACCCCACGGTTTTCAAGTTTTTTCAACGAAGCCAGAGAAATAAAGCGCCCCGCCCCAAGGGGTTTGTCCGTAAGCTCACGCCTTGTGCGAAAACAAGGCTCGAATAGGCCCAGCATGTCCTTGCGCGTGTTTTCTTGTATTCGTAAGCTTACGGACAAACAGAATTGCATGAAATTAATGG
>JAJFII010000069.1 GCA_021775095.1 Rhodospirillales bacterium | reverse complement strand
GTCGTCACAGCAATCTCTTATCCACATAAATTGTGGAGAACTCATGTACGACCCTTTATTGTGCGGGGGCTGTGAAGAAAGCTTAAGCAGATCTGGGTCCGCGTTCGCTTTCGAAATTTAAGTGGTCAGCAATTCCCTCTTCGTAACTCGGCGGTCACGACGGTTCATTTGCTGTTTAATGGTTTTCTTAACACCAGGGCGATGGCAATAGCAGAGGATGTGTCGCCATTTAGAAACAACGTCAAATTCCCCACCGTAATTGAGTTTTTGTTTGCGGCCCATCATGGTATCGCTCCATTAAAAAAACCGCCGCGGGCGTCCGGAGCGGGTGTCTATTTTCGTAGGATGCCTGTTTCTACCTATTTCCGGTCCCCAGGTCAACAAATTCTAGTCCCCTCACCTTAATTGGTTACTACATATAGTAAAAATTAAGGATTCGGCCGTATCCGCCATCGTAAGCCTTCTGCCTCCTAGATCTTATCATTTCCTAAATCCTGATAAAAATCGCGATGAGTGTCCGGACGTTTACTGTAAAAATACTGCGGATATATCAGTACTTCGGGAGTAAAATTGGCGCAGAACAGCGAGAAGATCAAATACTCACCCTGTCATGCAGCAATTTATGGTTGAAAATTCGTTGATTAGAAAATTCATTAATGTAAGAATCAATTCGCATATCCAAAATCGCCCGATGAAATTCAAATAAAATAGGAGATCGTTTGTGGGAGTAATTGGTGAAGCTTTACAAATGTTGCTACCCAGCGCGATTAAACGCCTCTCCTATCCCGTAGCGCGAATAATTAATGTTCATGACGCAATGGATGATGGGCAGAAATTTAAAAAGATTATATCGAAATCGATCAATGATGTGGAAAGAGCATTTGGCCGCAAAGGTGAGTTGACCGAATCCCTAGGAAATTTTTTAAATGGAATTAGAGATTGTGGATTTCTTCAGCATTTAGTGGAAATAGCAATTTTATATCCTCCTATTGACGAATACAACAATAAGACCGGTAAAATGGATACCCAGTTTTCCTACGAAAACCGTGAGGGTGCGCGAGAATGTTTTTGTAGTCTATATATTTATCATACTGGCCGTACAAAATCTGCAGGGCTTGACACTTACGACAGGTTCATGCGCTCGTTTTCACGTAGTTTATACGAACGTCGGCAAGAAGTGGAAATTAAACAGGTCCGCGAACTTGCCAAAAATTCAGCTGTTTCATCTTCGCTTATCGAATATGAACTTAAGCGTGAATTAAAAATGCGGGATAGGGATTTAATAAATCAATTCGCTTCTAGAGATAAATGCTTAGTAAATCTATATGGTGATGAGGGAAGAAAAAAAGCAAACCTTCCACCTTTCCCGCCAAAAGTTAGTATTGATGCATTAAGAGAATGGGGGCTGCGCGTATCGGAAGCAGTAGAACATCAGACTGCAATGACTCCGGTTTATGGGGCTGATAACCAGCAAAAGCATGTTAATTCCAATCGAGTATTCGCAGAATGCCCAGTTAAATTGTTGGCGAATAAAGATTTAGACGCTGTGTTAAATCCCAACGAGGTTTATTCGGAAATACATCATGCAGTATTACTTGGTGACCCGGGTGGTGGAAAAACCACGTTAACCCGTTGGTGTTCTACAAACTTGGCTCAGAATGCCCAACACAAGTTGGGGCAAATTCCAATATTGTCGGAAGCAAAACGGTATCGAGCTGCAACAGCAGTTAATCCAAATATTTCGATTGTTGATTTTCTCGCCGCAGAACTTTCAAAGCTTACAGACGACTCAATAAACGATACAAAATCGTATTTGCTGAATTATCTTGGTTACGGGCACCTATTTCTGATTTTTGATGGGATCGACGAAATCATCGAATTGCAAATTCGAAGGGAATATCGAGACGCAATTCAAGGGCTCGCTCACAAATTTCCTCTCTGCCGTATTTTGGTAACTTCTAGGAAACATGGATATTCGCAAGCACCGATGAATGGTTTTGATACGTATGAATTGATGCAATTACCGGCTCAAAATGCGAAAGAGTTATTTGTCAATTTATCCGTTGAACTTTGGGGCAAAAAACATGCAGACGCTGAAAAATCTAGCGTCGAATTTATGAAGGGCGTTGGGGGATATAGTGCGGATCTTATCGGAAACCCGCTTATGCTGACCTTAATGTGCTGGCTATTTCATATGCGGCAAGGAGAATTGCCTGCGACCCGCGCCGGTTTATATAGTGCCTGCGCTAAACTAATGTTTGATGATTGGGACCGGCAACGAGGAATTCAAAGTGAATTACCTCAAGGTTTCAGCATCTTTGATTTAATAAGAGAAATTGCGGTTCCGATGTTTACGGAAGCCGAATATGCAGATGGCATTTCGAAACGTAGGCTCACCCAAATGATTGAAGCCCATTTTGTGCGCTCCTACTACAAAGACGTAGGCAATCTTCGTGCAAAAACGGATGCAGAAAGCGTGGTTAGGTTTGTCACGGGGCGAGCGTGGATACTCACGGAAAAAGGCCCAGAATATTTTAATTTTACCCACCGTACATTTCTTGAATATTTTTTTGCACAGTCACTACATGAAAAGAATGAACGCACAATTGATTTGTTGAAAGCGATTGAGCCAAAAATTCTCGATGGTTCTTGGCATGTGCCAAGCGTTCTAGCGATACAGGAAAGGATTGAGTCAACTAGATCTAGTGCTTCAATAATCGCAAACTATTTGATTGAGGTCGCCCAAAGAGAAAAGATAAGGAAATCCAACCTGCAAGAGTATTCCTCATTTATGCTTGAGGTACTAGACTGCCTTTCTGGTGTATCGGAAATGGAAATCCATTCTTTCGTTCGGACTGTAATTAGAATTGATCAGGGAACATCGAGTATATCGCGGTTGCTTTGGAGTATGAATAAACGGAGAAGAGCAATAGTTGCCGGAATCTCAGATGAAGCCGTGATTTATTTGACAGAGGTTAATAGAAAAACAGGACAGTTTGCTGACGAATTAACGTATGGGATAAGCAAAAGTGATCATCGTGACCTTTTCGAAAGCCTATTGGATAAACTTCAATCCGACGAAAAGGCTATCAAAAAGGCCAGTGAAGATAAGGACATAGCCAAAATTCATCTTGATATATTTGGTGATTTCCCAGATGAAGCAGCGCGGCGCGGCGCAGAAATATGGAATTCAAGTGTAATCAGGATACAAAGGAAAACGTTTTTTGTTGCAGATGTTGTAAGTATTTCCGAGGCGTTGTTGGCAGTATTTGCTGAAGGTGCATCACCAAAGGGATTCCCAATATTGAGATACGGTTTGAGAATATTGGACTACGAGCGGCAAAATAGAATTCAACGGTTAACGTTACACTTTCAACGAAGTCCAATCTTTACCACTCCAAAATATATTTACCAAAATATACCAATAAATCTAATGGTACAGGAAATGACTGACGAATATTTGTCTCTCTGGATATTTTCGCATTTGGCTATATTGGCGTTTCTACGAGTTAATTATAATTCTCAAATTGGATCGCTAATTGAGGCATCGGGGGAAGCAATGAATGCCACAAAGGCAGGTCTTCTAGCCATCAATTATGACGATGAAAAGATCCTACGGATATTTGAAGATGTTCAAAAAATGGTGCCTTTTATAAAAAAAACGGGTGCTTTTAAAGAGTAACAATAATTATAGCCGCCCATCAATGTGCCGATTTCTGGAACGGTTCAGAACACAACGAAAGTGTTCGTCCGGAAAACCACACTTCGACTACCTGACGATGTCACTTTACAATCTGGTTTGAACGAAAATGTAGAGTGGGGGCTATGAATTAAGCAATAACGTTGTTGTGACACCGATATTTTTGGCGAAGTCAATGTCAATGGTTGCTAAATTCCAGCACGCTCACACAATGCAGTAAACCTGCGGATCGTGGATATAAACGGTTTGGACAAAGAGCCGTTTCTAACTTTGTAATTCCCCTCAACTTCTCTTATTCGGACGCCATCGACCACAACCTGCTTAACTAAATCTATGTGTCTCAATCTTATTCGCTCATGTTTTTTCATGTTTCGGACAGTTGGTGTCCAATCGGCCTTACATTGTAGTGGTGCGTCCATTGTCCCACCTGATAATTCGATTTGGATGCGCTCGCCTTCTGTAAGCATCGGACAGGCGCGTTTAAGTTCTCTGGTCTCTGGCACTACGTAGGTTTTCATTTCGTCAGCCCACGGGGCGTATACGGTCGAATAATCATAATTCATCTTTAATGTCATCCGGTCGATTGGGTCCCTGAAAGCTCCATGGCCGTCGACTCGAACGGAATCCAGATTAGACCCCTTCAAAGAGATACCTTTCGAAATCGCCTCGATGCAGTTCCGGATGAGATCGACTGATCGCAAATCCTGAACACTCAAACTGTTTCGATTGAACATGATCATCACCGGGTCTTTACGAAGTTTCTGCTTCGTTTCTGGCGTCGGTGTATCTTTGTCCTTTTTGGGTGCCGGCTCTTTTCGGCGCAGGTGACGTGTAACCATTCCGCGCAATTCATTGGCCTGGTCCAGCAGTACCTGCTCGCCTGTGATTTTGAATTCCTTCTCGATTGACAAAACGACATCGACAACCGCTTTGCAATTATCCGCCTGGTCCAGAGCCACGCGAGCAAGTTTTTTAATCGGTTGAAATTGATTTCTCATTCACCACGCACCTTTGTCTTCCCGTATTTTTTAGTTCCAAGCTGATCAACCAACTCCCTTTCCGGCCAGGTCAAATCTGGATCCAGAACCGAAATGACCAAGGTCCCCTCGTCCACCCATCCCTCTCGTTTAACATCTTCGACAGGTCTGCGATGCGTTACTCGGCATTCTCCACTGCGGCTCAGTCGTATCATGCAACCTGCTCCAGTAACTCCCTCGGCACCCTGCATTCTGGCTCGCCCGGTTTTGGGCCCCAGTCATCGAGCCATGATCCCCGGTCCCGAAACCCTGTAAGCCTGGCCTTCCATTGGTTATTTTCGCGGTCATTAATGTCGATCACGTTCGTTGGGCCCACCCTCGGCGGCCCTGATACCAGCGCCTGTTCCATCGGTTTGACAAAATATCTGAGCGCCGACGGCGGCGGATTGCCCTTGCCTTTCGCGTTTCCGAGAATGCCCCTGAAAACCTGATCGGCAAGCCTCAACGAAACGCCGTTATCCTTGAAAATCCCGGCGGTGATATGATCAGTTTGGCTTGGACACATCCGTTCCAGTTGGGGCTGCCCCCAAATCTCGACAACGAGGCGATCATAAAGTTTGATAAATTCGACCGGTTCAAAATCATCACCCTGGGGAACGTCGCGCGCGGTAGTAGGTTGAGATGGTTGTTGATTAGTATAGGGGTAGGGGTTGGGGTAGGGAGGTTGATTCTCAGCTTCAACCGTCGCTTGAGCGGCGCTTGAAGCCCTGCTTGACCCTGTTTTGTGTCTTTTCATAGCGTTAGTCCGAATTTCAGCGCTTTTTTTGCCTCCTTTCGATCCGTTTATCCGCGCGAATTCTTTTGCTTTCAGCGCGTTTTCAAGCTCGATTTCTGAACGTTCTTGGAAGATAAACCCGTCGATGACTTCTATTTTTCCGATTTCGATCAATGTATTTTTGATCGATCGCCATTTTCTCACAGACATATTGCACATGCCTGATAGCCAATGATCGTTCTCCGGCACCCTACCCTGCTTTGAATAATATAGGGCGCAAATAGTGATAAATGCACCGCGTTGTTCAGGTGTTAATTCTGACGCTCCTGCCAACCAATCATCTGCGTAAAAATCGATATGTGAAACTGCCGTTCTCTGCATTTTATTCGATATGTTTTTGCGTGTGGTCATAAGTCAAAATCCTTTTCTGTCGTGTCTTGGGTTCCAAATCTCGAATAGGCACCGTTGTAGTGAACGTGCACGGTCGACGTCGGCCCCATTCGTTGTTTGGCTATATCGATTTCAGCACTGTATTTTTTGGCTTCCAGACGGGCTTGCCACTTTGCATAGCGGATAGAGAAATCGTCTGTGCTTTCCCGGTCCTGCTGTTGGGGTTCGGCTTTCTTGAGGTAATAATGTTCGCGGTATAGGAACAATACGACGTCAGCATCCTGTTCAATCTCGCCACTATCGCGAAGGTCTGACAGGTTGGGTCGTTTGTCTTCTCGGCTGGCCACGCCACGGTTAATCTGGTGCAGCAAAACCACGGGAATCTTGAGTTCCATTGCCATGGCTTTGAGGCTCTTGGTAAGGGCCCCGTATTGGTGGTTGCGCTGCGTATATCCGGACGTGTCCCTGACATGAGATAACTGGTCGACAATAACCAAACCAGTGCCCACCGACTTGATCGATCGGCGCACCACGGAACGAATTTCCGGGACGCTGCGCACCCCGCTTATCACATCAACGGGGAATGATCGTTTAAGCTCGTTGTATGTCTCAAAAACCCTGTGAGCCTGTTCGTCATCGTGGTATCGACCTGAGCGAATAAAATTCAGGGGAACATTCGCCTTGTCTGATACAATCCGTTGCCAGATCTGGCTTGCCGGCATTTCCATTGAAAATAAATCAGCGGGAACGCCGGCGTCGGCGGATCCCTTCGCAAACTTCTGGGCAAGTGTTGTTTTTCCCATTGATGACGCAGCCGCCAATACAATGAGATCCTGCCGTTGCAATCCAAGAAGTTCGTTATCGAGCTTTTCCAATCCCGTGGTCACGCCAGATAGGCTGTCAGGGTCTTGGTAGCGTTGCTCCGTCAGGCGCATAGAATCGTTAATACCAGCGTCGCGGGATTGCTCTGGCACCCTGCCCGGTTCGCTCAGCTCAAACAAACGTTTGTCCGCAAATTCAAGAACAGCTTTGGCCGTATCATCTGGTTCACTGCTATAGCCACGAACCGCGACATCTTCGCCGAATAAGATCAGCTCTCTTTTTTGGTAAAGCTCCACTATGACTTTGGCATAACCAAGTGCTGTTTTTTTGTTCATGGCAGCACTGGCGATTTCGGCCAGAAATGCATCACCACCGATTGATTGAAGCTTTCTGTTTTCCTCAAAGAAGGTCCGCAAGGTCCATCCGTCGGCGATGTCACCCCTGTTGATGATCTTGCCGATGATCTCAAATATCTCGCCGTATGTTTGACTGGCAAAATGCTGCGGCCGTAAAATTTCTGCCGCATCTTCATAAATAGAATTGTGCAAAAGGATTGAGCCCAGAAAGCTCTTTTCGATGTCCAGGTTCGATGGCGGCACCCGCGGCATAAATTCAGTTTGCTGAACCGCGTCATCCGGAGATACTTCTCTCAGATAGTCGGGCTCATTTTCAACCATTTGACACCTGCTTATCGACGTATTCGCAAATTTCGATCAGGTCACACCACATCTTGTCGACCCGGCGATTGATCTCGCCCGGTGCCATTTTTATTTCAGTCAGGTAAAGCCGGAGAGCGTTGCAAGTGATCGCGGCCTTCTCACGGCTCGGGTCAGCATTAAAAGCCGCTCTGTGAGCCGTAGACGCCGCCCTGCGAAGAGTTACAGCCCAATATGCCGCCCTGTTGGCTGGCTGGATAGCGCGTCTGCAGGTCATGCCGCCACTCCGCTACGCCAGTCCACCGTCTCTTTGCAGGACGAGCAAATCCGCTCGCCGACATGCCCAGACATAAAGTCTTTCTGGCACATCAAACATTTTCGAGGCTTTTTGACCGGTGGTTTTATTGAGCCGTCAAACCTGGAAGCTGGATTATCTACGGGGTCCGGATCGGCGGCGGTTTTCCAATCGGGATGGTCCTTGCAACGCTTTAACAGAAAATCCGTTTCGTTTTTGAATGCCGCACAACTTTCCCGCTGGTCATTGATTTGTCTGATATTGCGTTCGATGGCCGACCGCCCAGACCGGTTCATGTGCTGGCCGATCACAAAACACGAAAGCTCTGTCGTCTCATGGAGCAGCCAGTAAGCGACATGCCGAGCGGCCATCTTGTCGGCGTTGTAGCTGTACGACATGACGCCATCGACGGTTACTTTGTGATGTCGGGTTACAATATCCAAAATGATGGTCAATTTGTTTTTCATGCAGCCACCGCCTGTCCCGCAGGACGGTTCGCACGGATAAGCGCACAGGCAGGGTGCGGGGAAACCGAATTCCCGACCATCCGGACCTGGTCTGTTTTGGTGATATACTTTCCATTGAACATTGGCTTGATTTGATAGGTCTCGGGGAAGCCCTGGGCCCGGTATAATTCTTTTGGATCAAGCATCCTCATGCCGATATCAGCGATCTGGTAGTCCTCGCCCTGGACGGTAACCAAACCCAGACGTTCCTTTGACGTGATGGTGTGCATGGGATCTTTGACTGATGCCCATTGACCGCCGGACGAATAGTATTTCATGAGAAAGGCGCGAACTTCTGCAATGTGCTGGCCGGTCGCGGTTATCGTCGGTGCCGGCTCGTCGATCGGTTGTCCGTGCCGGCAGGTGCCCCGCAGTTTCAACATGTGCGAAGTGACAATTTGCGTCTGTGTCGCCCTGGAAAGAATGGTTGGTAACGGTTTGTCGACTTCAACACCGACGACACCGCCGAAATGCTTGGCCAGGAAAGCTTCGACGATTGCCGTATCCGCCTTGGCCGTAGTCGTGGCCATAGGTTCGTCGACACCCCTCGGGCGAGATTGTCCTGCCCTCCCCCCGACACCAACTATCGAAGGGGAAATCAACAGATGTTCATTCTTTGAAGTGACCGTTGTCAGCGGGTCCCGGGCATCGTTCGAATAGATTCCTTTCCCTCCGGTTTGACCGATCCGGGATATGTAGGGTGTAACCAGTTGGCTTTTACCCATTCCACCACTTGTCGTCGTTGGCAAAGGCCCATCTGCACGACGTCCGACACCTTCACCAAAAGTCCTGTTGACGTAGGGCGTTATTAGCGCATGGCGATTTTCAGTTGTTTGGGTGCGCAGTGGTTCGTCCAGACTTGCCCCTCTCCCGTCATTGTCGCTTTTCGCACCGTAGTAGGTGCTGACGTAAGGCGTAATGAGACCAAAGCCATTTTTTGACGTCAGGGTATCGATCGGTTCAGAAACACTTTGGCCTCGGAACCGCATATCGTCGCCGTGATTGACCTTAACGATAAACGGTTCTTCCGCATCGATCACAAACCGCTTCAGCCCCATGGCAATCCGCTTCATGGTTTTTTCCGCTAACGGCCGCTTGCGTTCGAATATCGACGGACACGGTATCGACCAATCAATACATTCCGCGGCGGTTCGTTCCGGCAACAAGCCTGAACCCTTTTTTCCGTGGGATTGGTCCGGCCATACAATGGGTTGACCGTCGCATCGCGCGGCCATGAACAACCGTTTGCGGATCGTTGGCGCACCATAATCTGACGCCTTGAGAGGTTTGAACTCGACGTCGTACCCAAGCCCTTTGGTTATCGCGTTGATTATCTTGTCTGAATATTTATTTCCTTCAGCCTGGAGATGAGACTTGATTTCAGACCATGCCGGATGGGATTTGGGCACGCCTGATGAAAGCGCTCGTTTAAATGCATCAAAAGTTTCACCACGTCGATCAGGGCACGGCATGTTGTCATCGTTGACCGGCCCCCAGTCCTGAAACTCTTCGACATTTTCCAGGTAGATTTCCGTTGGCCGTGTCAGCACTGCCCATTTAAGAACAACCCAGGCCAGGCCGCGTATATTCTTCTTAACTGGTTTGGAGCCCCGGGCTTTACTGAAATGCGTGCAATCGGGGCTGAACCACGCCAGATCAACCGGTTTGCCTTTAGTCGCTTCCAAAGGGTCCACCGTCCAGACGTCCTCACAGAAATGCCGGGTATTCGGATGGTTGAGTTTATGCATTGCGACGGCACGCGGATCATGATTAACCGCGATATCGATCGAGCGACCCAGGGCCATTTCAATTCCAACACTGGCACCACCGCCGCCGGCGAAATTATCAACAATTAAACCTGGCATTATTTTGCTCCCTGTTTAGGCAAACCTGAGCAACCGAGCCGAAATGCGGGCCCAGCCGCTTCAGTGTTGACGGCTGGTAAACGGTCTGGGCCGCTCTGGTTATTCGGATTGAATTTGTAGTCTCCTGGGCGTTCCAGGCCGCGACGACAAGGCGGGATCCAGCACATCGGCATGGGCTCGCAGTCCTTAATCCATACAAGCCAGGTGTAACTGGTAGCACTGCTACCAGTCGGATCTATGCGGCCTCGGAACATTGGAATTCGCTCGACGAAAGGCGCGACAATTGTCGGCGGATTATCGCGAAAGAGGGTTTCATAGCGATCGATACCCTCAAGAAAGGATGTTCGGACAACGACGGCGATCCCCACGCTTGCCACGTCAAGACCGCGCTCAATAAATTGTTTGGCCAGCCTAAATGGTGGGTTTGTGATGACGAATTCAATGTCGTCAAACCCGTCGGGTCGATACGGCTGCAAGAAATCGTGGACGTGAAAGCCAGCCCCATAATCATGAACATCGCTGGCGTAGACTGTCGCGAAATATTCCTCAAGGGGCGAAACCATATATCCCCTGTTCGCCGCCGGCTCCCAAACTTTCATCATTGCAAAAGGAACCCCAGCGGGAAATAGAACGTGCTCTACAAGTGCCCGAGTGCCCCAGGGCATTGTCGGAAAATCATCCAAACTGTCGTGGGCTTCGGTTCGTTGCGCCATGACGGCAGATGAGGTGTTTTGGCCTGCCATTATGCCGCCCTCATATGAGGATTGTAATCGCGCCACGCGATGTTGCCAGATCTGGCGAGACGTATCGCCCATCGCTGAAAATGCTTCAACGTTCGCCAATCGCCGGGATAAGTCTTGTCTTCGAAAACCATCGGGTAAGGCATGATCTGGCGTTCACGCATACGCTGGTATCGGTGTAAGATCCGGTCCCAGGTTTCCTTCGGGTCAAATCCAACAAGCATATACGCCATTATGTGCTTTCCGGGGATACCCGCATTTTCAAGGATATCGATACCCCTAAAGAAAATGGCTTCGTCGCCAATATTGTCCCATGCCGTATAAAGCTGACGTTTATCGAAATCGGTATTTCTGTATTCAATGCCGGCCAGGGCTTCAGCGCCTTCGACATTTATCAGGCGTGTATTGACCCCCTGCGACATACAGACCTTAAATCCGCCTAAGCGAATTTGTGCGATGACCTGACGCCAGTCGGGTTGACCGAAAAAATCGTTGTCCAAAAGGTGTAGTTTCTTCGGGTGGCCTTCGCCCCGCCAAACATTGCTTATGTTGTTCAGGCTGATCGGTTTCCCTTCTTTGGTGTGAACGCCGCAAAACTTGCATTTTAGCCGGCAGCCGCGTTGGGTGAAGCCAATGGAAGCATCGAACTCCGGGTATATGCTGTAATCATAATTCTCATAGTTCCAGGAATTTGACCTGATCGTTTGCTCGACTGTTATTCCACCAGTTTTCGGATTGATTCCGGTCCCGCTGATAATGGCGTCAGGGAAAGCCCGCCTAAGCCGTTCTGTTCGCTTGGCGCTGGCCGTGAATATGGTGCTGCCATATACGACATCGGACTTTTCTTCGAACAAATCAGGTTCTAAATCGCGGGTTAAAAATACAGTATCACCACGCGACCGATGCCAGTGCGCCAATTTCATTAGCGCTATATTCGGCAACTTGCCATCGATCTGAGTAAGGCGAACGTTCATCACTCCCCCTCACAATCGACACAGAGGACCGTGCACGGCTCAAGTACGGGGCTTTTATGGTTCCCGACTGTCACGATGTTCTGTTTCACCGCTTTGGCGATCAGCGCGGCTTTTTCAAGCCCCGGTCCGTGATGTTCATAAAGGTCTACGTCGTAGGCATGGGGTTTGGTCATGACCCAAGTTCCTTTTTAGCGTCGGCATATGCGACGTTAAGTTCCGACATCAGGTTATCGTTGCCGCCGTGGTCGGGATGACGTTCCTTGCTCAGGGCCCTATACATTGCCGTGCATTGACCAACGGTCTCCGGTACGACACCATCCATTACGATCACTTCACGCCAGTTCCGTTCGCTTGGTGCCGGCAACGCTTCGAACCCTCGAAACGCCGCTTCCATCATGTCACCGGTTCCCCAACGGGCGATGCCTCGCAGGGCTTCAATGGTTTTTCGAATGGCTTGTATGTTGTCCTGAACCAGGTCCCATCGATCGCAAGCAAAACAAACAGGAGTGCTCTTGTAAGAAAAGTAGACAGCAACACCAGGATCATCTGGGGCGCGTCGGCTTGCATACGGCATTCCGTCAAGGCGGAGTTCTACGTTCGTTGATATCACAGCGTTGGAGCCGCCAAGGCGTCTGATTTCATCCAGTAAAGCATGCTGGGCGATATTCTGTGTAGTCTCGAACCTTGATCTCTCCCGGCGATTTGTGCGGGGTCGGTGTTCAGGCCATTGGAGGGGATAAGCTTCGGTCATATCGGGCTCCTGTCCTGAAGCCCGCATCGCAGAATCGAGAGCGCGTCGGCAGCGTTATCGTCGAACACTTGATGTCCGAGATCGCGGAGCGCTTGCATCGTCTGTTCTTTGTCTGCGCGGCCATGGCCAGCAGTGAATTTCTTATGGGTGCCGTTTGCGATTGGGGTTACCGCGATATTGTAAAGGCAACACCAGGCGAGCAACGTCGCCTCAAAGCCAAAAGTCGACCGGGCAGCTTCCGTGTAATTCGAAAAATCTATGCGCTCAAAAAAGACTCGATCAAACAGGCCATGGGCATTTTTGGTTTGGGTCAACCACCCTCGGAAATTTTTGAACTTGACCCCTGGATGGCTGCCTTTGGAAAACTGGACCATTGAATGGGCGTAGCGACCATCTAAATGGCGGATCGCCAGACCCATTCTGGTCCCGAAATCGACACCAAGGTAGAGACGCGCTGCAGGGTCTTGTTCCCGAACGCGCTCTGCCATGGATTTTATGGTCGAAAACGCCATTATTTGACCGCCGCTTCTTCAGCGTCGATTTCTGCCTGATCATTTGCCGCGACCTGAGGCGTATGGCCATTTTCCAACACGTCAATAAAGTCGAGGGTTTGGCCACTGACCATGGCGCCGAATGCTGTTCGAAGGTTGTCGGCAATTCGCCCGCGATCATCTTCGTCTTCGAGGACTTTCGCCAATTCCTGGCGTTTATAAATTTTGTAGAACAGCGTTAAATCAGTGCTGTCTACACCGGTATCCGCAGAATTCGTTTTCTTGATTTTGGACACCTCTTTTTTGAGAGGCTTGATGTGTTCTTCCATCAATTCGGCAATGTGGGATTCAAGGTCCAGGATTTTCTTGAAGTTGTCATTAATCGTTTGATTAATCGCCGCTACGTTATGTAATCGATTCGGTTCTTCCGTCATTCGGTTTCTCCATTATAGAAAGAACCGGACCGCCCTAAGACGATCCGGCCAAGTTTAAACAGGGAGTTTGAGGGCGGAGGGTTGCCCTCAGTATCCGGGCTACCAACCCGAATTTTGTTGCGGGGATGTTTGTCATTCTGCAGCGGCACCCATTGATATTGGGTTCACCTCATCTGCAATCCCCTGCTTAACTTCGCCGAAGACTTCGTATAGCTCCTGCATGATTTCTTCGGCTGTAACTTCTTCGCATTTCGAATAGCCTGAACCATTTGGACTATCAGGCTTTCGAGCTTTCCGATGGTGTTCGACAAGAGTGCCAACCACATCTACGAGCTTAAGTACGCGGTCATCCAGTTCACCACCGGGACGCTCTACGGATCCAATTCGTCGAGCGTAATAAGTTAAAAAGGGTGGAGATTTGCCAGCCGACAAGCACGCGATATCAAGTCGTTCAAGCTGATTAACATCTTTAAGAACGGTGGCGTTATCGCCATCGGCATATTGATAGACAATGGAACTATCGCGGCTAACGCCGATCGCATCAGAAACACCGTTCTTGGTAAGAAAATCGATAGCCCGGCCCACGACCCCGGATAAAGTGTAAAAATCTTTTGATTTGGTCATTCTGTAAAAACTCCTGTTTTTTACACTTCTTTTTTTATTTTCCGTGTGCGACGGTCCGCTCATGCAAATCACGCAACTTGTCACCACTTACAAAAATCCTACGACCCAATCGGTTGACGAGGCGCTTAATGCCCTCTTCCAGGCGGCCTACGATCTGATCTATGCGGCGCAAATCTCCGAAGACCGAGAAGCGCTGAAAATCGGTAGCACCGTAGCGATGTTGTTGAATGAACGGACGCGGTAGGATCGAGAACATCAGGCTGCGTCCTCAAAGAAATCAGCGTAGGAGAGTTTAATCCCGAGTTCCCGAGCCGCTTTCAGAATGATCGGTATGTGCTTTGCCGGAATAGATTCACGGGAGCGCCAATTTGCGACCATTTGAGGAGTGAACTCCGTAGAAACAGACGCCAGTTTACTTACGCCTCCGAAAAGTTTTACGATTTGTGATATGTTGGTCATAAAAATTAATTACACGAAACGTGAAATTTCGTCAATATCTTTTTCGTGACACTATTCACACTATGTGTAGAATTTGAATATGAACGTACTCGCTCGACTCAGAAATGCGATAAACATTACTCAGGAAGAACTGGCCAACTTATCTGGGCTCAGCAAGTCGTTGATTGCTCAAATGGAGACGGAGCAAAAGGCGATAACGAAGAAGAGCGCCGAAAAGCTGGCACCAATATTAAAATGCTCACCGGTAGATCTTGTCTTTTCTGGGAACGCGCAACAAAGCCTAGAAATGAACGCAATCGTGTCACAAACCCCTATCAACATCCCCGCAGCAGCAGAAATGACCACTGATTTGCCCGTGTACGGGACTGTCGAGTGCGGCGATGGTGATTATATGGAATTCACAGACACTTTTATGATTAAGCGGCCGCCGATCTGGAGCGGTCGGGACGATGTTTACGCCGTAAAAGCGTCAGGTGAGAGCATGACACCGAGGTTTTTCCCCGGAGAAACCGTGTATGTGGACACCAAACTAAAGCCCAGGCATGGATGTGACGTCGTTGTTCAACTGCACGATGGCAGAGGTGGAATCCAGCGAGCGATGCTCAAAGTCTACATGAAGAAAACCCCATCGATATATGTGTTCTCATCTTACAATCCAGACTATGAGCAGAGCATTGAAATAGCCGTCGAAAAGGTAAAATCAGTAGACGTGGTTGTTCCTGCCGGCGAATTGATTGGTGGATAATGGACAAAATGACAACTCCATTTCTGAGAACAATCGTTTAAACACCGGTTAATCGTCTTTTTCGACGGCAACTCTCACAGCGACCTTTCATGAGTCCGGCCGAACGTCTGTTAAAACCTGGGTTAGGCACGAGTGGGCGATGCACTCTCAACGATTCCCGCAAAAATAGCACCATTAAGCAATTATAAAGCCCCGCCCCGTGCGGGTTTTTTGTGTTTGGGTTTCAGTGAATAATAAATAGTTTCACTTTTTGTTACTTTTTATATTGTTTAGTTTCACGTTTTGTGTAATATTATCTCCCCTATAACGGAGATAGAAAATGCCACTCGATCAAACCCCCACCGCCGAAAGCTGGATTTCAGTTCTGAACGATACTGACATGTTTATCGTCGTAAACGGCGACAGCGAGTGGGCTGATTACGTCGTCCTTTATCCTCTTTACAAAAGTCGTGGTTACACGTTTCGCCCGATTACGGTGGATCAAAGGACCTCCTACAACCGCTCCATGGCCGCGTTTAACTCGAAGCTAAACCACAAGGGATCAATTCAATGAGAGTCCATGACCACGAAGTAAAAACCAGTGCGAAGATTGAGTTTGAAAACGACACCGGATTAGTGGTGACGGTCGGTGTCGAAGACGGCACGGGTCAGATTGAGTTCCGGCCGCAACGTGCCGGCTTTAACGGCACTGACGAATTTCTCGAAGACTCCAATACCTGCACCATGACAGAGGCCGAATTTGAAGCTGTTGTCTCAGGTATCCGCCAGCAATTCCGCCAGGCCCATGAGACAAGGACAATGTTCGAGCGCGACCACACGCCGACCATTGTACCGCTGCAATCCGCATAACAACCCCTCCCCCATTCGCGGCCTAATCCACCGTGCCCTTAACCGGACATCCTTTATGGTCCGGTTTCGGGGTGGGTAAGAATTTTAACAATCGGATGACAACAAGGAGTTTTATTCATGTCAGCAATCAAAAACAAATCATTAGCAGTATTCGCAGTCGATAACAGCGTCCGAGGAATTATAGCCGTTTACAACGACGGTGACGACGCATCTAAGGGAATCTTTTACAAAACATTCGATCAAGATATTGAAGTTAACGACATTGTAATCGTACCCGCGAAATCTCGCTTGGGCTTCACAACAAACAAAGTTGTTCAGGTGGATGTGGACCCAGACTTTGAACGCACCAAAGAGGTGAAGTGGATAGCTGGTCGAGCAGATTTCACTACCTATGAAAGCAACATCGCCGGTGAAAAGGCGTTAATGGAAAAGCTAAATGAAGGTGATCGTGCGCGTGCGCGAGAATCTGTAGCCGCTGATTTAAAAGCAACGATGGGCGACGACTACAAGCTTATAGAAGCAATCGAATTCAACAAGTAATCGGAGGGGATTTGCCCTTACCCCGTGCTTATCCAGGGGAGGGGCAGAGTGCGCAGCATTCGCTGCACACGGACAAAACAAAGGATTTGTCCGTGTTGTGATGGAGGGGAAGAGAATGGCCAAGGATAGCACTATGCGTAAGGTCGATTTCCCCTCCGTATCACTTCGAAGTTTGATTCGAGACGTAAGGGCTGAGACATCAATTAAAGAGTCAGCCTTCACGAAGAAGAAATCCGGCCCTTCATGCCCGAAATGTGGAGGCCGACTAAAGAAGAGAGTTCAAGAAGAAGGCAGGTTTTACGAGTGCCCACGACACGGGTTTGTCAGGCGCGTTTTTGGATAGGAGACAGTTCTTTGCAGTGCGGCAGCATTGAAGGAAATGCCGGTGAGATGTTACCCGACCCAAGGGCCTCCCAATTTAGCCGGGAGTTAGGGCAAGCCAGTAAAATTCGAAGTCTGGCCCGCACTGCAAAGAACTGAGAGAGGAAACGAGATGCCTAACCCGATAATGGTCAAAAAGAACTGTTTAGCATGTGGCGACTTAATCGATGTGCGCCTTGCCGACCACAAACGCGGATGGGGCAAGTTTTGCGATAAGGCCTGCTCTGCCGCCTACAAATGCCGCCAGCGTCCGGTGGACGTAAATGAGAAGCACGCCAAGACGAGCATGTGGGCCGCTGTCTGTTGGGGGCTGAGAGTGAAAATGTACGGCGGCGAAGCGCCACCCAAAGCCCCCTCAATTGGCAAACAGCTAGGGCATGGAGTGCGCGTTGTTCACAAGCGACACAGCCCGGCACCAGACGCGGAGACCACAGAGGAACGTATTGAGGAAGAAATTATGAACGAGGCCTTTGCCTCCCACGGACAAGACTGGTGATGGAGATAGTTATGGACACCAACGATAAGCACACTCCTGGGCTTTGGCGCACGATAGACGCCGAAGGAGGAACGCCGACAGATGTGTTTTCAGATGGATATTGCGCCGCAATAGACGTTGCGACTGACCGCCTTGAGGAGGCCGGAATTACAGAAGGCAGCGCCGGGATTGCTGATGTCCTCAAGGCAGAGAACGAACGGCTCAAGGACATCAATGCGGAACTGGTGGAGGCTTTGGAGGCCGCGCAGACCACGCTGGATAAATTTGAAACTAGGCTGACATCAATAGGCGCGATTGTCCCAGAGCATCTTGTTTCTTCGTTCGCGCAGGTTCAGTCCGCCATCGCCAAAGCAAAGGCGCAGCCATGAGAGATCCACACAACACCAGAGCAATTAAGCACGCTATTTGGCTCGGCCTGACGCTCACCATCCTGTCCCTTTCAATGCTGGTGATGCCATGACTGACATCCAATTCCCAGGCATCTATTTCGACCTTCTCGAAGACGATTATCACGCGGTTCCCGCTCTCTCAAACAGCGGCATCAAAAACATGCTGGTGAGCCCGTCAACATTTTGGCACCGGTCCTGGATGAACCCGGATTACGAAGACAAGACCAGCCCATCAAGAGCCGTCGGCAAGGCCTATCACAAAATGATTTTGGAAGGCGACGAAGTATTTGACGCGGCCTATGCGGTTAAGCCGACGAAGGACAACCACCCTGACGCCTTCGATGGTGCTAAGGAATTAAAGGCGTGGCTCAAAGACCATGACTTATCCGCGACCGGAACAATAGCCGAGATGTGCGACCGTATACGTGCCGTTGACGCTGATATTGAGCTGTTCCCTGTGCTCATGTCCGAATTCAATGAAGCGAACGAAGGCAAGGAATTTATCGACCAAACACTATGGAATCAGATCCAACAATCCCGATACATCCTGGACAACACGCCGTCCCTGAAAGAGGCATTTTCCAACGGCTATTCTGAGGTTTCTATTTTCTGGATGGAATATGGAATCCCGATGAAAGCGCGGTTCGATTATCTGAAACATCGCAAAGACCAGACAACGGGTCGCGATGCAGCAAGCCTGGTCGATCTTAAAACCTTCGCCAACCAGATGGACAAGGAAATCAGAGAAGCCGTCGTTTGGGAAATCACCAACCGCAAATACTTCTGTCAGCCCGTGGCTTACACGACGGGGTTCAGAGCTATCAAGGACGCCTATGCCCACGGAGATTTACACGTCGACGGCGATGTTGACCTGGACTGGTTGGAAAGGGTTCTGACCAGCGACCTGGAGCGGTTCTTTTATGTCTTCTGCCAGACAGGAGATATCCCGAACATCGCCGGCAAGTCCTTTGATGAATGGGAAACCTACGGCGGCAACGGTGCCACCCATAACGCCTATTGGACGCGCGGCCAGGCCGAATATTCAAGAGGCCTCGAATTGTTCCTTCAATACAGGAAACAATATGGCCCTGATGTCCCATGGTTGACAGATTACGGGGTTACGCCGCTGAAAGACGAAGACCTACCACCCTATGCACTGGAGACAAGACATGTTGCATGATGATCAACCGATGTTTGAGATTAAACCCGCCGTTCGCAAAGGTACCCCCGCCCTGATTTCTCTGTGGGGTCCGTCGTCCAGCGGCAAGACCTACACCGCCCTGGAATTGGCGCGCGGTCTGGTCGGTCCAGAAGGCAAGATCGGACTGATCGATACCGAGAACAATCGAGCTTTGTTTTATGCCGCAATGGCCGACGGGTGGGAACACCTGGATTTCCAGCCACCCTTTAGCCCTGATCGATATACCGCTGCGCTCAAAACCTTTGAGGACAAAGGGTATGGTTGCGTGATCGTCGACTCCGGGTCTCACGCATGGGAAGGCGAAGGCGGCGTATTGGACATGGCCGAAAATGGCCGCGCTCAATCCGGCAAGGCCCTGACCGGTCTGGTGAAGTGGAACAAGCCCAAAGCGGCATACAAAAGAATGGTGAATAACCAGCTTCGCGCGCCGTTCCACGTCATATTCTGCTTACGCGCCAAGGACGGATTTAAACAAAAGGGATTCGGCGACAAGGCGGAAATTGCGAATGTCGGGCTTGAGCCGATAATTGGCAAAAACTTTCTGTTCGAAATGACGATATCAGTCCTTCTGGGCGCTGACCATAAACCTGTCTTTCCTGGCGACAACTCCGAATACCACGCAAACCCAAGTATTCCATCGGTGAAGGTACCGGAGGAACTGAAACACCTGATCAAGCCGAACGAATATCTTGGTGAAGGCACCGGTGCTGCAATCGCTGGGTGGATCAAGGGCGGCGAAGCAATCGACCACCACGCAGAACAGGTGAAGAAGATTGCCAGGGATATGGCGACATTCGGCATGGAGAAACTTACCGAACACGGCAAAAGCCAGCCTGAGAAAGATCAGACTGTTATCAAGTCTATCTGGCCCGAATTAAAGGCGCTCGCTTTTGAAGCAGACAGCCAAAAGGCTCCGGCCAATGACGAACCTTTCGGTGAACCTGAACAGGCTCAAGAACCACAGGTTCAAATCTAATGTTACAAATACCCAAAGGCCAAAAGGTTGGGCGCGTCTCTCTGAGGCGAGAGAATCGCAGCGACCATAAAGCGTTTGTTTGCTCCCTCGGGTGCGCCATTTGCGGTCGCCTTCCTGAATTCCATCATCTGCTACGTGTTCCACGTGAAATGCTGGAGCACTCAAGCCACGGCAAATACGCCGGCAGCCGGTCCGATGATATGTGGGGAATTCCGTTGTGCCCTGCCCATCACCGTGGGCTTCATGACGACGGAAACGAGCCGCGTTATCTCGATAAGTTCGATATCGACGGCCCCCTATTAGCCCGATCGCTTTGGACAGCCTCAGGCAATTTCGAACTGGGCGCACTGATCATTAGAAATTGCTGGCAACAAGTCAGCCTCCGCATTGCACCAACGCCCTCAATAGTAATTTGACTGAAATGAACCCATGACACCCAAAGAACGCCAGGTCCTTGATTTTATATCGCAGTATTGGAAAGACCACCGATACGGCCCGACCTATGACGAAATTGCAACCGATATTGGGTTGGCATCCAAATCAGGCATTTCCCGGATAACCAAATCCTTGATCGCCCAGGGCCACCTCATATCTACGCCCAAGAGAGCCCGATCGTTACGCCTACCCGATGCCAATTCTACGCCATTACGCATCGCCGCCACGTTAGTTCTTTCGTCAATCACAAACGAGAACCTTGAAACAAATTCTGCAACCGTGAGTGCTTCAGCAATTTGTCTTCTCGAACTTGCCATGAATCAATTTAACAACCCCCTTCCGAAAGAGGCCGCATAACCATGAGCGATGGCACAAAAATAAGCTGGACAGATGCCACTTGGAATCCGGTTACCGGCTGTTCCGTCGTATCTCCCGGTTGCACGAATTGCTACGCCATGGGCCTCGCCGGCACACGGTTAAAGCATCATCCGTCACGCGAGGGCCTGACAACAAAGGTCAATGGGAACGTCGTCTGGAATGGTGACGTCCGGTTCAATGAGGGTTGGATAGAACAGCCGCTACATTGGCGTAAACCTAGGATGATATTTGTCTGCGCCCATGGCGATTTATTCCATGAGAGCGTGCCTGACGAATGGATTGCCAAAGTGTTTGGCATCATGGCCGTTGCGGGTCAGCCCTTTCATGGTGCTGGTGACGGGCATGACATTCAGAAATCCGATTTCGACCAGAAAGTTATCGCGAGGTGGCCAAGACTTAATCATGGGCCGCATATATTCCAAACCCTAACAAAGCGATCAGAAAGAATGCAGATGCTTCTGCATAGCCAATCATTTCGTAAAAAAGTGGCAAATGCGGCATATCGCTTCGCACATAATCGTATCTGTGCTGGCGGTTTAAGTCGGGATGTTGAAAACGGAGTTGGATGGCCGCTTCCTAACGTCTGGTTAGGCGTATCCGCCGAAGACATGGCCAGAGCAGAACAGCGCCTACCCAACCTGATAAATACACCGGCCGCGGTGCGATTTGTAAGCTATGAACCTGCCCTGGACCACGTAGACATGACACCATGGCTACCTTTGATCGATTGGGTTATCTGCGGATCCGAAAGCGGCCGGAATAAACGACCGTTCAATGAAGATTGGGCCCGCTCTTTACGTGATCAATGCCAGGCGACAAACACCGCATTTTTCTACAAACAAAAAATTGGTCCAGACGGCAAGAAAATTGAAAGGCCGTTCCTTGACAGGCGACAGTGGCTCGAATTTCCGGCGCGTGTCGCGTCGGGCGAAGGGTCGGTTTCTGCAATGGAGAACAACAATGATTGACGAAAAGAACGCTGTTATCAAGTCAGTGAAAATATCTAATGACGATCACGGATTACTATCTGCATGGCTTAATCTGGATTACGGCGGGCTCGGGCAGAGCTTCGGCGGATACGCTCTATATCTCCCGCAAAGCTATAAGAACCATGACCCTCAAGCTAATTACGCAGGCCACTTTATCTGGCGTGTAATGGAAATTGCAGACGTAACTGAATGGTCAAAGATGGTCGGCAAAACTATCAGGGTTCGGGCTGAACACAGCAAAATTCACGCTATCGGCCATATTGTTAAAGATGATTGGTTTTCTCCTAGCGATGACTTCAAGGCTATGAAAACCGCAGAAACAAAGGCCGCGTGAGGTTATGCAACACGTTTTTGCAACAAAATCACCAAATCGCGAAAAACCGCAGAACTCTGCGACTCGCAAAAACCACTATGAAAACCCCCTCAGCCAAAGGGATGGGTTTTGCAACACCGGAGTTTTAGCAAAATGAACGACGAACAGCTTGCAGAGTATTTGGATATTACACCCGAAATGGTGGCGCAAATCACGCCAGATCTACGGGCCACCTATGAGCGCATGGCCGATATTGAAACCGGCATCGATCTTTGGCGGGCCGGTGTCCGACCTAAACCAGAAGGCGTCATCTTGTGCGGCGTCAAAGAAGTGAAAATGAAATAACCAGCCCTATCGGGCAGAGAAAGGAGTTTAAGATTTGTCGCTCAAAAGATTGCAGATTATAGCTGAAAATTCGGGCCAAGCTAAACCGATAACCAACGCGAACGCCCCTAAAACAAACAGAATAAAGGAGGTTAAGAATAACGGCACTTTTTCACCTTTACCCACACTACGCCGTCGGTGCGTGGCTTTTTCTACGGCGTGCGTGATTCCGATTTCATTTCTCGAAATCAACAGGGTGTCGTCAAAAGAATGCCGCGCCTCTGTCTGCAACCGGCTTCCAGCGCGAACAATCCCGAAGCCGCAGAAACAAAGACCCAATATAAATATTATGGCGGCGGGCAATACTTGTATGACGCCCAACTCCGCCGCCAGCAAGGCGGTCACAACTCCAAGACAGGCCATAATTCCGCCGCTGTTCATAACAACCAAAAACCGCCCAGAGTGCTCTGCACTTTTTAAAACTAAAGATTCAAAATATTGGGTCCCTTGGGTAAAATCACGTAACAATTTTTCGGCATCGTCCGCCGGCAATTCATTAAGTCTATACCCTAAAAATGTCATTTCGGCTGAATTCTCAGGGCTTAAAGGTGCCGGTTCGTCTCTTTTTGTCGATGGATTCATAGCCTCAAATTAACATGGATTTTTCTTTTTACAGCATGTTTCTCGTATCAAACGAACCTACGCATTTTACAAATTTGGAGTAACGGCCATGGAGAATAAACTGCACTGCATAAATGGAGGAGTTAAACATGACCGAATGGCAATCAATAAATGAAGCGCCGAAAGACCGGGTGGTCTTACTGTATTCACCGCTTTCATATGTGGAAGTTTCCATGGGGTATTTTGATGAAGCTTGGATGATGCTCTCGGATGATGGGGAATTCGCTGAGAGCAATCCTACCCACTGGCAAGACCTGCCAGAAGCACCCCCGGAATAGAGCCTATACGGCGAAAGGAAATAGTTATGTCAAAACCTAAAAAAATAATTAGAACATCAGCGGGTCTTAGAGATGCGCTGTTTGATGAACTGGACCGGTTAAGGGTCGGAGATAGCAATCCACAAATGGCGCAAGCTGTTTCAAAGTTATCATGCCAAATCATCAATTCGGTAAAGGCTGAAATTGAATTCCACTCTCATGTTCGAGGCGCGGGAGTCGACGATCAAACGCCTCTCGACAACACCTTGAAACTAGGCACGCAGTGACTCGGGAATGGCTTTTCCGCCCGACCTGCCCTCTTTGTGGCCTTGAGGACCACACCGGAAATTCTGGCCGCAAAGAGTGTTTTGGCAATAGCATGTCATATGCAGAAAAAGCCGCCGCTTCACTCGATATGTGTTGGTGGTGTTTATCGCGGTGTTCACGGTGGATGGAACGCAGCAGACATATAGACCACCACCAGCCGATAACAGCCCTTCACGTTGCCGAGTTTACCGCCCACGTAATAAGGACAAAGCCCAAGTGGCTAGGAGATTGTGAGGCGTTTCACCCTCACAGGCCGATAAGCGAAGAAGAAAAGAAGCGGAGGGCGAAAACAAAAGCCGATAATGTTGCTCGTCATCGGCGCGCGTACGCTTCGGCGCTCATGTCCATCCCACATCAGTATCGCAAACAGCATTGGCATCTGGATAAGTCGCACAAACACAATGAAGGCGATTTTGGTCAGGTCGAATTAGACAATTTACGAGAAGTGCCGGGGATTGTTATTTGCAACGACCGTGGCTGTGGGCCTAATGGGGAAAGATGCGCGGGTGATCGAGGACGATGTGTTTACAGCGAGCCACTGAGTTAACCAGGAGATACGGATATGGGAATGAAATGCCACGTAGGCGAACTAGGATGCAATTGCGCTCGCGATGATGCCGCCGAAAAGGTAGACACAATGAACAACACCTGCGCAGAAGCCCTTCGCGAAATGATCAACGCATTCAAACGCCGAGGGCTCGAAACGCCTGTAGCCGTTGAGTTGTCGGATAAGACGTTGGCCGCTCTCCAGGACAAAATTACCGACCGCGTTTCAGTGCGGGGCAAAGTGACTGGCCATCGGACGATTTTAGGAATTCGGGTTTTATAGGGGAATGGTTGCAATGGATAACCACGTCATTCATCCGCTCGATCAGATTGAGATCGACTTAGAAATAAATCTCCGAGGACCGATGGCCAAGGCGGCAATTGAATATGCAGAAAGACTTAAAATGGACCCCGCCGAAATGTTGACGGAGATTTTAGAGCACGCCCTTAACGATGACCTCGTTGAGGCAATAATCGATCAATAAAAGCAGAGGTGACGTCAAATGACAGCATGCAAATGGTGTGGCACCAGCTTCCCGCCTATGAAAAAGAAAGTGTTCTGCTCGACCGATTGCAAGAGCGCCTGCCACGCCGCGGTCAAAGACCTGGGCGAGGATATGGTCGCCAGCGGCATAATTACAATCTCACAGCTCAGGGATAGGCACGAAGCGAAGAAAGCTGCTGTTGGACCGTATACGGGCTGATGGACGGGTTACAGACCATATATCCCATTCGTGGACTTAACCGGCAACGCGCCGCCTCGTATGTCGGCGTCGGCACGACAAAATTTGATGAAATGGTTGACGACGGGCGCATGCCTAAGCCACGCTGTATAGATCGGCGGAAATTATGGGATGTTAAAGAGCTCGATTCTCATTTCGAAGAGCTCCCCAGATACAGATCCGAAACAGTTGATAACCCTTGGGATGAGGTCTTGGATTGAGTAAGACGGTCGACATTAAGTATGTGCAGAACTTTTCCGATCGGCACGGATCTGAACGTGCTTACTTTCGCCGCAAGGGATTTACCACCTACGCATTAAGGACTCCGATTGGGTCTCCTGAATTTTGGCTTGATTATCATGCCGCAGCGGCCGGCAAAATCCCGCCCGGCCTGCAAACCTCAGGAAAACCAAAAGCGCCAAAGATAGCAAAGTCTGGAAGTTTCGCCTGGCTATGTCTGCAATACAAAAAATCCGCTCAGTATAAGATGCTGGAACCAAAGACGGCGACCACCAGATCTGGTTTGCTCGACCGGATAATCGAGGACCACGGCGATAAGCCCTATGCCCTTTTGACCAAAAAGCATATATCCGCCATTCGGGACAAACATTCTCACGTCCCTGGGACTGCCAATAATATGGTCAAGGCAATCCGCCAAGTTTACGAATATGCCTGTGATATGGAGCTTGTCGAGGTAAACCCGGCATGGAAAATCCCGAGCCTGCACAGCGGAAACGGCTTCCACCCCTGGACGCTGGGAGAGGTTCAGCGATATGAAGATTTTCACGCCGAAGGGACCAAAGCCCGAATGACGTTGGCATTGTTGTTATATACCTGTCAGCGCAGATCCGACATCGTGCAACTTGGCCGGCAGCATGAGCACCTGGGGCGCCTGGAATTCACCCAGTTCAAGGGTCGCAAGAAACACCCCATTCGATTGTCGATACCGATAATATCTGAATTGCGTCGTATACTGGACCTGTCACCGACCGGTGATATGACCTACTTGGTCACATCGTTTAATAAACCGTTCACTGCCAACGGTTTCGGCTCCCGGTTTCGCAAATGGTGTGACGAGGCCGGATTACCGCATTGTTCTGCCCATGGCCTACGAAAAGCATCGGCAGCCAGAATGGCTGAACTGGGATGCAGTGATCATGAAATCATGTCTATTGGTGGCTGGACGACGCTAAAAGAAGTCCAGCGATATACCAAATCAGCACGTCAAAAAGTGCTCGCAGATTCTGCCGGTGAGAAGATGGAAGCGGGACAAAAATCGAACAAGAGTGTCAAACCTTAGAGGTATGTCCAAAAAGGTTTGACACTTTGTTGATAAAAACCGTTTAAAATCAACGGTCTTAAAAACGTAATGGTAGCTGGAGGCAGACTTGAACTGCCGACCTCGGCATTATGAGTGCCGCGCTCTAACCAGCTGAGCTACCCAGCCATCATGTCGCGGATGAAGCCGCGAGACAGGGGTATTAAGGCCAAAGACCATGGACTGTCAAGCGGCATTCACGGCACATTAAGAGGACAGGCGGAATATCTTAAATTGCTCCCGATTCTGCCGTCTCGTTGAGTTTTTCCGGGGCAATTTCCGGCACCTCGGGCGGTGCCGCCGGAAGTTCCTGAATGATGTAAGTGGCACCGTCACGGCGCACCCGGAAGGTATCGGGGTTGGCCGACGGCCCGGCTTCAACAGCGGCTTTTTTGGTCAGCCAGGGGCGGTCTGACAAATCACCCGATGGTGCCGCTGCCGGCACCGGTTCCGGGTCCTTGACCCAGTAGTTAACGGATTCCGGGGCAAAATATTGAGGTTTGGGTGCCGCAGCCGGTTGCTCATAGCGTTGCGGCGCCGGGCCGAAATAATTGACCAGGCGTTTGGCATCGCGGTGGTAGGGTTTGTCGTAACAAGTAACCCCGGCCAGGGACTTATAACAATAGCGCGGCTCCAGGTCTTCGACCGCCGCCTCGTAAGCCGATTTCTGCGCACAGGCGGTTAAACTTAATAAAGCCAGCGAAACACCCAACACTTTAAACATTTTTTGTCTCCACCGATAGTTCCGTGACTGACCGTCACATGTCGGTAAAACAAACGCAGATTCCGTGCCAAAAAAACTTGATTTGCTTATGCCGCCAAAAAATACTTATGTTTTAAGGGTTTAGATCGACGGATTTTAGCCATTGACATCAATCACGGTGCGCCCGCGGACTTGTCCCTGGAGAATTTTACCGGCCATTTCGGGCAACTGGGCAAGACCTACCACGTGGCTCATTTCCGCCAGTTTATCGAGCGGCAGCTGGGTGGCGAGGCGATCCCAGGCGACCATCCGCCGGTCTTTGGGGCAGGTGTTGGAATCGATGCCGCACAAATTGATGCCGCGGAGCAGGAACGGCAGCACATTGGATTTAAATTCGATGCCACTGGCATTGCCGACCGATGCGACGGTTCCCCAATAGGCAATGGACAGCAGCAAATTGCCCAGGCCTTCGCCACCGACATTATCAATACACGACAACCACCGTTCGCTGCCAAGCGGCCCGCGGGGCACCTCGGCCAGCTCTGCGCGGCTGACGATGGTTTTTGCCCCCAGACCCTTGAGATAATTGTGTTGTTCGACGCGACCGGTGCCGGCCGCCACATCGTAACCCAGGTTGGCAAGCAGACTGACGGCGATCGAGCCGACGCCGCCGGCGGCACCGGTGACCAAAACGTCGCCCGGTTTTTCCGGTGTCAGTCCGTGCTCTTCAATGGTCATAAGAGCCAGCATGGCGGTCAGGCCGGCCGTCCCGATGGCCATGGATTGCTCGAGCGTAAGTCCCTTGGGCAGGGGCACCAGCCATTCGGACTTAACTCGCGCCCGGGTGGCAAAGCCGCCCCAGCGGACTTCGCCAACCCGCCATCCGGTCAAGATCACCGGATCGCCCGGTTTGTAATCAGCCGATGACGAGTCTTCGACAATGCCACAAAAATCAATACCCGGAACATGGGGATAATCGCGAACCAGACGACCGAGGCCCTGGATGATCATGCCGTCTTTGTAGTTGAGGGTCGAATATTTGACGGCGATGGTGACGTCTCCATCGGGCAGCCGGTCGTTGGAAAGTTCCTGCAGGGAATTGGAAACCTTGCGGTTTTCGTCCTGTTCGAGAAGCAGCGCGGTAAAGGTCCCGGTATCAGCCATAATAAATGCCCTTTGAAAAAAAAATCGATGCGCCTTTATAAATCGCCCATCGGGAAGGTCAATCCGGTGGCGGGAGCCAGCTTCACAATAACGAAAAAAATCCCATCAGATGCCACATTGACAGCCGCCGGCTTTTCTGTTCGGATACCACCATGGGGAATGCGAACGACCCCGTGAGGCGACAGCCGAAGATTCGCGTCCATTCAAACCTTAACACAGGAAGGACGCCTTATGCCGTCACCAACTGAAATCACCGTATCCCAACTCGCCCGACTTATCGGAACCGCCAACGCACCGGTGCTGGTCGATGTCTGTATTGACGAAGATTTTGCCGAAGACCCGCGGTTGATCCCCGGTGCCTTTCGTCACCCGGCCAGCGAGATCGCTGCCCTGGCCCCGAAAGTTGCCGGCCAGGCGGTGGTCGTGATCTGTCAAAAGGGCAAAAAGATGAGCCAGGGAGCGGCTGCCCTGTTGCGCGCCGCTGGCGTCCGGGCGGAAACCCTGGAAGGCGGCAATTATGCCTGGCGTGATGCCGGCCAACCCCTGATCCCGGCGTCGGCGCTGCCGGCCGTGAACGATCAGGGCCGGACCCTTTGGGTGACCCGCCTGCGGCCAAAAATTGACCGCATTGCCTGCCCCTGGTTGATCCGCCGCTTTGTCGATCCGCGCGCCCAGTTCCTGTTTGTCTCGCCGTCGGAAGTCATGAGTGTGGCGGAAAAATTTAACGCCACACCGTTTGATGTTGACGACGTGTTTTGGAGCCACCGGGCGGAACGTTGCACGTTTGATACGATGGTCGAAGAATTTGCCCTGAACATCCCGGCACTTCAACGCCTGGCAGTGATTGTCCGTGGTGCCGATACGGACAAGCTGGATTTGAGCCCGCAGTCGGCGGGCGTGTTGGCCCTGTCTTTGGGATATTCCCGAATGTATCGGGACGATCTTGAACAACTGGAGCACAGCATGGCGATGTATGATGCCCTTTACCGTTGGTCGCGCGACGCCGTCGACGAGACCCACGACTGGCCGGCAACCGGTAGCAGGACTTAAGGCCATGAAGCAAACTCAAACAGCTCAACAATCGCCATCGATTGTAGAGGCTTTCCGGGTCTGGTTAAAAATTGGCCTGTTGTCGTTTGGTGGGCCGGCGGCACAGATATCGCTGATGCACCGAATAATCGTTGATGAAAAAAAATGGCTCAGTGAAAGCCAGTTTCTCAACGCCCTGAGTTTTTGTATGTTGTTGCCCGGCCCGGAAGCCATGCAACTGGCGACCTACGCCGGGTGGCGGTTACATGGGGTCAGGGGCGGTTTGATTGCCGGTTTGTTATTTGTCGTCCCCGGTGCCCTGGTGGTGCTGGTTCTGGCGATGATCTATGGGACCTATGGCCAGGTTCCGTTGGTCGAAACCCTATTCTTCGGCATCAAGGCGACCGTCGTGATCATTGTCATTGAGGCCCTGTTACGGGTCTCAAAAAAGGCCCTGAACGGAGCCGAACATTGGATCGTCGCCGGCCTGGCTTTTGTCGCGATCTTTTTTCTCGCCCTGCCCTATCCGCTGATCGTTTTAATGGCCGCTGTCTATGGGTTTTTACGGATGCCGCAAACCGCCGAAGCCAGTCCGGTTCCGACGCTTCGACCGCGAGCTGGCGAAACCCTGAAAACCGTCATCCTGTGGTCGGCCCTGTGGTTATTGCCGCTGGTCGGCCTGACGGAAATTCTCGGGCCCGGACAAATCCTCGCCACCCTGGGCTGGTTTTTCTCCAAACTGGCCGTTGTCACCTTTGGCGGGGCCTATGCCGTACTTGCCTATATGGGCCAAGACGTGGTGGTCGCCCACGGTTGGCTCGATGCCGGGCAAATGATGGATGGCTTGGGCCTGGCGGAAACCACGCCCGGACCGTTGATTTTGGTAACCGAGTTCGTTGGTTATCTGGCGGCCTACCAAAACGCCGCGACCCCCAGCATCGCCATGGGTGTCATGGGCGCCGGGATTGCCCTTTGGGCGACCTTCGTGCCCTGTTTCATGTGGATTTTTACCGGTGCCCCTTATATCGAATGGATCAACAATCAACCGCGTTTAAAAGGTGCGCTTTCCGGCATTACCGCAGCCGTGGTCGGGGTCATTCTAAACCTCTCCATCTGGTTTGCCCTGCATGTTTTTTTCACCGATGTGGCGCTTGTCCAACGGGGTTTGTTGCAGGTTTGGACACCGGATCTCTCGACATTAAATTGGCAGGTTCTGGTGTTGGCGGCAATCAGCGGGGTTCTGCTGCTGCGTTTCCACTGGAGCATTCCGGCCGTCCTCGCCGTCGCCGCCGTCTTGGCCCTGGTCCTTAACGCCCTTTGAAGAAACCGCCCGTAATTTGGGACAGTTTTTTTCCAGCCAAAAACTTGTCCGCTGCTGGCCGATAAATTCAACCGAGTTGGCGCGAATACTCAGGCAGTTTTTAGGGACCAATCCAGCATCTCGCCGCCTTTGAAGTTAACCACCGGTTGGCCCGTATCGGTAGCAAGATATTCCGGCACGTGCCTTGGCGATCGGACCAGGGTGATGCTGTCGGCGTTTGGCTTCAGACCATAAAACGCCGGCCCATTCAGCGACGCAAAGGATTCGAGATTAGCCAGCGCATTGTCTTCGTCGAAGACCTGAGCATACAGTTCGATCGCCGTGACTGCGGTAAACACACCGGCACAGCCGCAGGCGGTTTCTTTGGTGTTTTGCGGATGCGGAGCAGAATCTGTGCCCAGGAAAAAATTGCCAGGACCAGATGTGGCGGCTTTGCGAAGGGCCAGCCGGTGTTCTTCGCGTTTGGCGATGGGCAGGCAATACATGTGGGGCCGGATCCCCCCCTGGAAAATCGCGTTGCGGTTTATCATCAGATGGTGCGCGGTTATGGTTGCCGCCGTTCGTCGACCGGCGGTTTGTACATATTCGACCGCCTGTCTGGTGGTCACATGTTCAAAAACGATTTTCAACTCGGGAAAATTCCTTCGTAACGGGATCATCACCCGGTCAATAAAAACCGCTTCGCGGTCAAAAATATCAACGCTTGGATCGGTCACTTCGCCATGAACCAACAACGGCAGGCCGATCTTTTGCATGACCTCCAGGGCCGCTCGGGCCTTGGTAATATCGCTCAGACCCGATGCGGAATTGGTTGTCGCCCCGGCCGGATATAATTTCACGGCGGCAAAAACCCCAGCCGCATGTCCCCGTTGCAGTTCCTGCGGGTCGGTGCCATCGGTCAGATAGGCGGTCATCAGGGGTTGGAACCTATGGCCCCTGGGCAGCGCATCGATGATCCGCTTTCTATAGGAATTCGCCTGTGCGACGGTGGTTACCGGCGGCAGCAAATTGGGCATGATGATGGCCCGGCCAAATTGCGCCGCAGTACACGGCACAACGGCTTTTAACATGGCGCCGTCGCGCACGTGCAGGTGCCAGTCGTCGGGCCGCCGGATCGTCAGTTCATGCATTTTCATCGGTGCCTTTATTGCGGTTGTAAGCTGTCCAAAATGCCGCCAGTGGAATTAACTCCGCAAATATGGGAATTGTGCCAAAGGGCGTAATACAGGAGATACCAGGCGGCCTTATTGTGTTTTTTATTGGCGCGCACCGGCAATGACAAAAACAAATCACGGACCGCACCCGGATGACAGGCGTCATCGATACCCGGTTGCCGGGCGACCAGGGGGCCCAGGGTCTGTGCCTTTTTTGCGATCCACTCACCAACCGGCACCGTAAATCCCCGTTTCTTGGAAAACGCCTGGGCTTCGGGCAAATGTTTATCGAGCCATTTTCGCAGCAGCCATTTACCTCGGCCCGACCTTATTTTTAATCTGTCGGCGAGATTAAAGGCGAAGTCGGCAACTTTAGGGTCGAGGAAAGGAACCCGGCCTTCGACCCCATGGGCCATCAGACATCGGTCCAGTTTGGTCAGCAGGTCATTGGGCAGCCAGTCGGCGCAATCGTGGGCCTGGGCCCGTTGCAGGCGGCTATAGGAGGTGGGAATGTCCACTGCCGCAGCGTCATAGGCAGCGCGCCAGCTCGTACCTTGCGCCCGCAACAGCCCCATTCCATCAAGCGCGCCCGAGAGGCGCATCTTACGGCCGCCCAATAGAATCGGGCGCATGGCCCGCCGATACCGGCCATAACCGGCAAATAACTCGTCGCCTCCTTCGCCCGAAAGCACGACCTTGAGGCCCGCCCGGTGAACTTCGGCGGCCAGTTTGTAGGTTGGCAGGACGGCGTAGTCGGCGGCCGGGTCGTCCATAACCGCAACAATTTCCGGCAGCAGGTCCCAAAAATCCTGTTCTGAAAAATCAACTTCGTGGTGATCGGCACCGCAGGCTTTGGCAACCATACGGGCGTGTTCTCTTTCGTCGCGGGCATCGGTTCCGCTGAAGCCGATTGTATAGGCCTGCACCGGGTCCGGATTTAACCGCGCCATCAGGGCGAGGATCGCCGACGAATCAATGCCACCCGATAAAAACATGCCGTAGGGCACATCTGAGCGCTGGTGGACACCGACACTGTCCATCAACACCTGATCGAGCTGCGCGAGCGCCGTGGTCTGTAAACTGCGCGGTCGCGGCCCGCTCGGCAGGGCACCCAACAGCAAACGTTTTATGATTTCGCCTTGCTCGACAACCAAGGTTTCGCCGGGCAAAACCCGATAAACCCCTTGCAACAGGGTTTCCGCACCGGAAGTAAACTGCATCTGCAGCAAACTGTCACGGGCTTCGGGACGAATTTTTGCCGAACAGATACCGGCTTTCCGAAAGGCCTGAAATTCGGACGAAAAGACAAATCCGTCGTGGGTCGCGCCATAATACAGGGGTTTAATTCCAAACGGGTCGCGGCTTAAAACCAGACGATTGTTCGCCGGATCATGGATCGCGATGGCGTACATACCGCGCAGATGTTCGGCAAACTCAATGCCATGTTGTCGGTACAGATAAAGCGGTGGTTCACAGTCCGAATTGGTTTTATAATCGGCACCGGCAATTTGTTGTTTCAGTTCAATATAATTGTAAATTTCACCGTTTGCGACCAGGGCGAGTGGTGCCCTATCATCGTCGCTGTTCAAAAAAAGCGGTTGGTCGCCGCTCTGCAAATCTATAATCGCCAGGCGGGTTTGCACCATCGCCGTATCGACCAGACAATAGCTACCGACGCCGTCAGGCCCCCGATGGGCGAGGGCCGAGGCAAAACTTTTAATTATCGAGTCCGCCGGCGGCGAACCGTCGCGGGTCATTATACCGGCGATGCCGCACATGGTGCCAAAACCTTTTGAAAAAACGTCAGATACTGCTCGGTAACGATGTCTTCGGTAAAGTTGTTCTCGAACTCCGCCAAGCCGTTTTTTACAATTTTTTGCGCCAGGGTCGGATCGCCCAGGACATTTTTTATCGCCCGCATCATCGTTACAGGATCATCGATGGGGACAAGTACGCCAGAGTGCAAATGGGTGATCAGGGTACCCGGGCCATAACTGTCAGCGGCAACAACCGGAGTCTGCTGCGCCCAGGCTTCCAGTATGGTATTGCCAAGCGGCTCATGGCGCGACGGGCAGACGAAAAGGTCAGCGGTTTTTAATAAGGCGGCAGAATCGTCACGCCAGCCCAAAAAGCGAACCCGTGGTTTAACCGCGACCTTTTCCGCCAACCGGTCCAGCTCACCCTTCAGGGGGCCGTCGCCGGCAATCCACAGATAAGCCCCCGGTACATTGGCCACGGCCCGCAATAAAACGTCAAACGCCTTGTTTTCATGCAACCGCCCGAGGGCGACAATGAGCGGTGCTCCGTCCGGCGTAAAATAGGTCTTTCGATTGAGCGCTGCCGCCGGTTCGTGATTTACGAAGTTCGGCAAATAATGAGCCCGGTGCGGCGGCCACCCTTCTTTGATGAGATAATCAGCAATGTCGCGGGTATTGCCGATCAGATGATCACAGCCCTGATAATATTTTAAGTCGTAATATCCGCCCAGTCTGGCGATATGCACGTAAGAATTATTTTTTCCCTTCGGACACATGTCCGTCGCCCGGTTCATCCAGGTGAGGACCAGATCCGGGTTAAACGCTTTGATCTCACGTTTGATGGCACGGGGCGTCGCCCAATCCAAGCGACCGCCGAATTTTAACTCGATGGGTTCGACGCCGCCAGCATTGAGGCGGGATTTTCGATTGGCATTTTGCCGTATCAACACCCGTTGTTCGACAGAATTTCTTTTGCCGAAGGCCACACACAGGCGTTCGAAAAAAAGTTCTGCGCCACCGACATCGGCACCTGCCATTATCTGGAGTATCTTCATGGGACCTGCATCAGTTGGGAATCAATTCTTCGAACCGGGCCACCACATCCGGCCACCGCCAATGGCGCTGTAAGTCGAGTGCCGCCAGATGGTGCGCCCGCCAGGTGGAATCGTTGCTTAACAATTCGACGGCATTGTCAATAAACTGGCCGTCTGATTTTGCCACATAACCGGTCTCGCCGGTGCGTACGCGTTCGACGACAGAACCTAAATCCCTGACAACTGCCGGCACACCTGAAGCCTGCGCTTCGCCAACCGCCAGACAAAAAGTCTCATTGAGATCGCCGCGATAAAGCATACATCGCGCCCGGGTAAATTCGTCGATTAAAACCGATTTGGAAACCGCACCGCGGACCCGAACACCCTGCCCGCCTAGGGTCTCGGCCAGGCCAATGACCTGCGCCATGGCGTCGGCTTTTTTATCGCCGACGGTGCCGTAGGTTGCGGCACCGGTGAACAGATGCAGTTCCGCGCCGGGCACCTGGGGTTCAATATGTTTTGCCCAAAGTTCGAGCAACCAATCGAGCGACCGCAGGGGATTGGACGTAAAGATCGCGCGCCGTGGCGGCGCTTTTGCGCGCGGTTTGGCCAAACAAAACGCATCGGCCAGTCCATAGGGAATGACAATCCGCTGGCCACCGGGGGCCCAGTCCGGATAGGTCGTCGCATGGTAATCGCCGATAAAAATAATCGCTGGTTTCACCCGCCACAGCTTCGATAAATAACGCCATTTTTTCATGTATTGGGCCGGATTATGGGTCCAGAACACGGTGCGTTTCGCCGTCGGCATCCGTTCAATTAGTTTATCGCCCCGGTTGGCAATATAGAGGTCAATACCGGACGGCCAGGGGCCATCGTCCAGGGGCTGCCAGTTTACGCCATGATGGATAAGCCGCATATGGCACCTGTTGCGGACAAAAACCTCGTGGCCGCCTTTTGCAAAGGCCTGCATCAGGTTCACAACCGACGATTCGACGCCGCCCAGCGGTTTTTGTTCCGGCGTCCGTCCATCAAATTCAATGCCGTCATCGGCTAACAATATGCGCGCCATTAATCGTCTTCCAAGGTGGCTTTAAGATGGGAAAGAAGGGGAAATAATCCGGCGCACAGGGCGACCAGCAACCCGTAGCCGCCTTCCCGGTATCCTTTGCGGCAGATATAACATTTGAAAAACCGGCTGATCAGGCGTCGCATATTGTTTAGGGTGGTATCTTTTTTGCCCTGTTCCCTGAGATCCTTGGCCCGCGCCGTCGAATAATTATCGAGCCTGCGGATCATATCGGAAATATTCCGATCGACATAGTGGACCAGGCGCATCTTCAGCATCGGCCCCTTTTTGCCGGACCACTTGAGGGACGGATGGACCCGTTGATCGCCCCAGGATTTTACCCCCTTTTTAAACAAGCCGGGATAGGCAGCTTTGCCAAAGGACGCACCCCATCCCCAACGAACCAGGCGGGTACCGACATAATTGTCGACCAGAATCTCGTGCCAGTCGAAGCGGCTGATCGCGATCGTCTGGCGAATTTCCCGGGCCAGTTCACCAGACACCCGTTCGTCCGCATCAACCTCAAAGATCCACGGGCCGGCGCAGGCGTCAATCCCGGCGTTTCTGCGTTGCCCTTCCTTGGACCAGTTGCCTTCGATCACCTGTGACGTGAAGGTGCGGGCAATTTCACCGGAACGGTCCGAGCAGTCATCGAGCAAGACCACCAGTTCATCGGCAAAGGACAGGGTCTTGAGACATTCAGCCAATTGATCCTGCTCGTTATGCACGCTGATCACGGCCGACAGTTTAACTTGTTGTGATCGAGCAGACGTCATGGGGTAACGCCTTGCATTCTCTGCCAAAGACGCCGTGCTGCCTGTTCCACATGATCGACCGACAAACCATCCATCAGAGATCCGCTGGTGCGGTGATTAAATCCGTCAGGATGGATATCATCGAACCCTTCAGGGGTTCGAACGCTGGCGCAATGACCCCCCCAGGGGCCGTATAACAGTTCCTTGCTGGGGCCAAACAAACCCAGAGTCGGTGTGCCTGCCGCTGCTGCCAGGTGCATCAGACCTGAATCATTACCGACATAAAACCGGCACCGTTGCAGGCAGGCATAAACTTCAGCCAGGCTCAGGCGTCCGATCAAATCAATTCTACGGTCCTTGGCAATGGCTTCAATCAGCCGGATGGCCTGCGGACGCTCATCGTCGCGGCCAAATAACGCCACCCGGCAACCGGGCATTAGTCCCTTTTTACCGGCAAACCGTTCGGTGAGTTCGGCAAAACTGTCGGCCGACCAGGTTTTTGCCGCCCAATTGGCCGTCGGCCCAATGGCCAAAACGGCAGGGCCGTCGGCTATCAATTCGCTGGCCAGAGCCCGATCGTCCTGTGAACAGGTTATTTTTGGCGCTGGCGGTGTTCCCTGCAACCCAAGAACCCGCGACAGGCTGACGATCCGGTGGCAATCGTCGGTGACCTTGCCCAGATGACGCTGCCGCCGGGCCGGTAATAAATAGGACAGGGGCGCATTCCTGAGATCGACGACCAAGCTCCAAAACGTGCCAACCGTGAGGCCCCACATGCGCAGCCAGTGCAGGGAAAACACCATCTTATCCATAACAATCAGGCGTTCAATGTTGGGCGCGGCCTCAAACAGACCGGCCGCCGCCGGTCCGCAGACAACGGTAAAGCGTGCCTGCGGGTAGGTTCGCAGCAAATGGTCAAGCAGCCCCGTCGACAGGATTGCATCGCCGATGCGGGTTGCGGTGATGAATAGAATGCGCATGAACCATCACATAAACGCCAAAGATTCGGCCACTTATACGGTGCCGCCGGGCACTTGAAAAGCTTTGCTCACTTGCCAATCTGACAAATCCTGATTACTTCTATGGAAAGGTTTGCATTTGCTGCAATTTTTGTCTGATTTGCCCGATATCGTAGGATTTTTTAATGCCTGAATTGTACCTCTCCGCCCTGCCCGAACGCGGTGTTTTAACCATTGTTGGCCCCGATTCGCGAGCTTTTTTGCAAGGCCTCATTTCCAATGATATTACCCGGGTAACAAAAGAAAGGTCGATTTATGCGGCATTATTATCGCCTCAGGGTAAATATCTATTCGATTTTTTCATTTCCCAATCGGCAGATACGCTTCTGTTCGATTGCGAAAAAAGCCGATTAACGGACCTCTCGAAACGTTTGCGTATGTATAAATTGCGGGCCGACGCGGTGGTCACCGATGAAACCGAACGATATGGCGTCAGTGCCCTGTGGGGCGCGGATCTTTCATCGATAAGCGGCTTAAAGGCGCAGGCCGGAAATGCCCGTGAATTTGCCGGCGGCAGTTTGTGCTTTGACCCCAGATTAAAGGAAGCTGGCCTGCGCGCCGTGGTTCCGACGGACCAACGCGAAACAGCCCTGTCGCCCTTAGGAGCCCAACAATCCACAGCGGCGGCCTACGACATCCATCGCCTCAAACTGGGGCTGCCCGATGCCAGTCGCGATTTCGTTGTCGAAAAATCAATTTTACTGGAAAGCGGATTTGATGACCTCAATGGCATCGACTGGGAAAAAGGTTGTTACATGGGCCAGGAGTTGACGGCCCGCACCAAATACCGTGGTTTGATAAAAAAACGCCTGACGGCAGTGACAATCGACGGAAAAGCGCCCGAACCCGGCGAGCCTATTTTGAGCGGTACAAAAATCGCCGGAGAAATGCGATCCAGCAATGGCGAATATGGAATGGCATTGCTGCGGCTCGATTATTTAAAGGATCCGGCGCCTGATCTCCGAACCGACAACGCCATCCTGCGTGCCAGGAAACCGGAGTGGGCCCAATTCTGAGTTTAGTTTCTGCTGGTTTTTCGATAAGCTGGGCCTATGCCCTCGCCCCGTGACATTTTGAGACGATCACCAAAAATCCTGTCGCCCGTGGCCCGCGCTTACAGCCGACGGCTGCGGCAATTTGGCAATGATCCCCGCGGTGTGTTCTGGCAAAACAAAGAATATCAATTTCGCCGCTTCCAAATATTAAGTTCAATCGTCGCTCCTGAAGATCGGTCCGGGAACATATCCATTCATGATTTTGGCTGCGGTTACGGAGCCCTTTTTGAGTATCTCGTGGACAGCCCGCTGATGACAAACAGTCAATATCTGGGCACCGACATGAGCGCTGATATGATTTCTGCGGCGCGGGCAAAAATAACCGACCCGCGGGCCCGATTTTTGCACCACCTTCGCGCCGTTGACGAAGCCGATTACACGTTTGTTTCCGGCACCTTTAATATGCATTTGGGACAGGACGAAAAGGAATGGGAAGCTTATGTGAAAGCCAGTTTACAGCAGCTCTGGGCGAACACAAAAAAGGGCATGGCGTTTAATATGCTGCGTGACGACGCCGATTATATCTATGACGGACTTTTTTACATCAACGGATACGACCTGTTCGACTTCTGTGCATCTCACTTAAGTCCAAATGTAACCATTCAAAACGACCACCCCCTGCCCGACTGGACCTTGTTTGTGCGGCGCGAAAAGCAATAACAAAGCCCACTGATAAACCAGCGCGCACGGTTTTATTGGTGACGGCGGCATTCTCAATGAATTAAAGCGTTTTCGGCGACCCAATTTGAACCCGTCCGTTAATCCAGGTTGCCCTTGATCTCTTCCGCCAATTGAGCAATCCGTTGGGTGTCACCGGGAACCATTTCCCAGTTCATGGCGAGGCCATCGCCCATTTGCCGGGGAACCACGTGCATATGCAAGTGGAGGACCGACTGGGCCGCCCCCGGCCCATTGGCCTGCAGGATATTTAATCCGTCGGGACGCAGGGTTTTTTGCACGGCTTTGGCCAACCGTTGAATACCGGCTGCGGTAACCGAAACCGTTTCGGCGGGGGCACTGAGCAGATCCGGCGTATGATATTTGGGGATCACCAGGGAATGGCCGGGCGCAATGGGGTTGATATCCATAAAAGCGAAAACACCGTCGTCTTCAAAAATCTTAAAGCTGGGAATATCACCATGGATAATCTTACAAAAAACACAATTTTGGTCGAAATGCGTGGCGTAAGTCATGGGCTGGATTCCAAACTATTTAAGACGTGACCCTTGCAGGCGCTGTTTACTGGTGGGGCCAAACCCGCGAACCACGGGCACCCGCGACAGGTCAAGTTTTTCAATTGTTTTGACATAGGTCAATAGATCTTCAATGGCCTCTTCCGTTACCGTAAATTCCGCTGCGTAAGCAGGTGCCTTGGACCACTTTGGAACATTTGGCACGGTGATAAATGCCGGGTGAGGTCGGCGTGCATAAAACGTCTGAAATCGTTCCATGCCATCGTCCAGGCCCCGGATCAACGGGAACGATGGCGTCGATCCGATGCCGCCAAATTTGTTAAAGTCACCAATTACATGACACCTGGCACAATAGGTGATTGCCAGATCTTCGCCCTTTTTCAGATTCCCGCCAGCTTTCACCGGTGCCGGGGCGGTCATGCCGACGGTTAAGGCAATTGCAAAAAGGGTCGGTTTTAACATTATAGCCGCTCCAGACTCTGAACCCCAACTTTTACCAGCAGGATGATGCCATCCAATTTTATTATCTATTGACTGGCACCGCCAAGCGAAAAATTTTCATGCAGTTTACACCAATCCATTGGAAAAGGGTCGATCATTTAAAAAACATCCGGGGCATTTGAGCCGACGCCAGGCAGATAGCAAAAAGCCGGATGATGGACCCCCGGGACGTGAGCCAGCGTCGAGCGCCCTTAAAGCCGATAGAAGTCGGTTTGAGTTGCCGGCTTCCGATATGTGCTGTTGCGTCCCAACCGGCACGGCAAAAGGTGGCGTTGATCGGCAATCCAGGTCCCGGATTTATTACCGACCGGTTGATATTAGGGGACGACGTTGCTGAGTGTATCTGGTGATATTTCGGTCGCCGAAACCGCATCGATCGGCTGGTTTTGCAGCGTAGTCCGATCGCCAATGACCCCGCTCGCTGCGGTTTTTTCCTAGTTTGATTTTGCACCCAAATCCAAAGCGGCCTGGGCGGCTGCCAGTCGCGCAATCGGCACCCGGAACGGCGAACAGGACACATAGTCGAGGCCAATTTCCTGGCAGAAGCGAACGGACGCGGGGTCGCCCCCGTGTTCACCGCAGATCCCCAGTTTTATATCGGGTCGCACCGCCCGCCCGCGTTCGACGCCGATCTTTACAAGTTCGCCAACACCGTCGCGGTCAAGGGTCATAAACGGATCGTCGGCGAGCACGCCTTTTGCATGGTAGACGTCAAGAAACGGTGTCGCGTCATCGCGGGAAAACCCAAATGTCGTCTGGGTCAGGTCATTGGTGCCAAAACTGAAAAACTCCGCCGTTTCGGCAATCACACCGGCACGCAGGCAGGCCCGTGGCAATTCAATCATTGTCCCGACAAGATACGCCAGTTTTATGCCCTCGTCGGTTTCCACTTCCCTGGCGACCCGATCAATAACCTCTTTCAACATATCAAACTCGGGTTTGTCGATAATCAGCGGAATCATGATTTCCGGTTCTACCTGTTTGCCGTCCTTTGCCAACAGTGCCGCCGCCTGGAATATGGCCCGCGCCTGCATCTCATAAATTTCCGGATAGGTAATACCGAGCCGACAACCCCGGTGGCCCAGCATGGGATTGGCTTCATCCAGTTCCACACGACGGATCTTTACCACTTTGGCGTCAACACCTGCCGACTTGGCAACATCCAGGATCTCTTCTTCCGTATGGGGTAAAAACTCGTTCAGGGGCGGGTCGAGCAACCGGATGGTAACGGGCAGACCGTCCATAATGCGAAATAACGAGGCAAAATCTTCGCGTTGATAGGGCAACAGTTTATCAAGCGCGGTCCGCCGCGCCGCTTCCGTTGTCGCCAATATCATCTGCCGCATATGGATAATCCGCTCGGGATCGAAAAACATATGTTCCGTACGACTTAAACCAATGCCTTCGGCACCAAATTTGCGTGCCGTTTCTGCATCCTGTGGTGTTTCGGCGTTGGCGCGAACGCTCATGGTTCTGACCTCATCAACCCAGCCCATCAGGCGTCCGAAATCACCGGTCAGTTCCGGCTGGATGGTCGCCACCGCTCCCAAAAACACGTCACCGGTCGATCCATCAAGCGTGATCACATCCCCTTCACCCAGGGTTTGTCCCATGCACAGAAGGGTCTTCGATTCGTAGTCAACCCGCAGATCACCGGCACCGGATACGCACGGTTTGCCCATGCCCCGGGCGACCACCGCCGCGTGCGACGTCATCCCGCCACGGGTCGTCAGAATCCCTTCTGATACGTGCATCCCGGTAATATCCTCCGGTGACGTTTCGATCCGGACCAAAACGATATTCTCGCCGCGTGACGTCCAGTCTTCCGCGTCATCGGCGGAGAATACAATGCGCCCGGAAGCCGCGCCGGGGCTCGACGGAAGCCCACGCCCGATCATTCGGCGCTCGCCATCGGGATCCAGCGCCGGATGTAACAACTGGTCCAGTTGCGCCGGGTCAACACTCAAAACAGCTTCAATGGGGGTCAACAATCCTTCGTCAACCATGTCACAGGCAATTTTTAAGGCTGCTTTGACCGTCCGTTTGCCGTTGCGGGTCTGCAACATCCATAGTTTGTTTTGTTGGACGGTAAACTCCATATCCTGCATGTCTTTGTAATGGCGTTCGAGATTATCCCGAACCGCCAACAGGTCGCCATAAATCTCGGGCATGGTTTCTTCCATGGATGGCAATTCACTTTCCGTGGCGTGTCTTTCTGCGTTGGTCAACGGTTGCGGTGTGCGAATGCCGGCGACAACATCCTCGCCCTGGGCGTTAACCAGATATTCCCCGTAAAAAGCATTTTCACCGGTCGACGGATTGCGGGAAAAACAGACACCCGTAGCGCAGTCGTCGCCCATATTTCCGAACACCATAGACTGTACACTCACCGCCGTGCCCCAATCCGCAGGAATATTCTGCAGGCGACGGTAGGTAATCGCCCGGTCATTCATCCACGAGCCAAAAACCGCACCAATAGCGCCCCAAAGCTGCTCTTTGGGATCCTGGGGGAACGCAATACCGAGGGTGCGTTCAACCATCGCTAAATAATTTTCAACAACAAATTTCCAGTCGTCGCCGGTTAAATCCGTGTCCAGGGCAAAACCATGGTCGTCCTTATGATCTTCGAGAATGTCTTCGAAATAATGGTGATCAATGCCCATAACCACGTCGCCGTACATTTGAATAAACCGCCGATAACTGTCGTAGGCAAACCGGTTATCTCCGGAATTCCGGGCCAGGGCTTCAACGGTTTGGTCATTCAGACCGAGGTTCAAAACCGTGTCCATCATGCCCGGCATCGACGCCCGCGACCCAGACCGGACGGAAACAAGCAGCGGGTTTTCATGCGAGCCGAACTGATTTCCCAGGGTCTGCTCGATTTCCGCCATCGCTTCGTTCACGGCATCACTTAGGTCTGCAGGATAGGTCCGGTCATTGTCATAAAAATAGCTGCAGACTTCCGTTGTAATTGTAAAACCCGGGGGCACCGGGATACCCAAACTTGACATCTCGGCCAGATTGGCCCCTTTGCCACCCAATAAATTGCGCATTTCCGCGTTGCCTTCTGCTTTGCCATCTCCAAAGCTGTAGACCCATTTTGCCATGTGCAACATATCCTCTTTAATTATTACGTGACCGGGGGCGACAGAACGCCACCCGGCGTTATCCCTCTATTTTTGCGAAGTCAGCGACCCCATCCAATGCGGAGCGAATACGTGATAAAAGTTTTAGACGATTTATGCGGACCGGTGCGTCATCGGCGTTGACGGTCACCTGCTCAAAAAATCCGTCAACGGGACGGCGCAAATTTGCCAAGGCCCGCATCGCCAGTTCAAACTGTTCGGCTTCTACCGCCCGCATAATGACGGCACTTTCCGTCTCCAGGCTGGCGAGCAATGCGCGTTCCTCGTCGGTCGAAAACAATTTCGCATCGGGAAGCGACGCATACGAACAGTTGTCTTTCTTCTCTTCAATCTTCAGTATGTTCGCCGCCCGACGATAGGCGATCAACAGATTTTCACCATCGTCGGTGGCCAAAAACTCAGATATGGCTGTGACCTGGGCCAGCAGGCGAACCAGGTCATCTTCCGTGCCGGACGAGAACACCGCATCAATACAGTCGTGGCGGACACCTTGTTCCTTGAGATGTACCTTCAATCGATCAGCGACAAATGCCATCAGTGCCGAAGCGGGATTGTCACCCAGGCCATACAAACTGTGGGCCTGTTCGAACAGGCGACGAAGTGGCAGCCGCAATTTATTCTCGAGAACGAGTCGAATGATACCGAGCGCAGCCCGCCGCAGCGCATAAGGATCTTTGGATCCCGTTGGTTTTTCGTCAATCGCAAAAAAACCAACCACCGTATCTATTTTATCGGCAAGCGCGACACACACACTTATCGGTTTGATGGGACAATTGTCGTTCGGGCCAACCGGCGAATAGTGCTCGGCGATGGCATCGGCGATCGCCTCGGATTCACCGTCGAACAAGGCGTAATAGCGCCCGATTACCCCCTGTAGATCCGGAAATTCGCCGACCATGCCGGTCGAAAGATCGGCCTTGGCAAGGCGGGCGGCGGAGCGCACCTGGTCCCTGTCGGTGCCGTCCACATGTCCAGCCAAATCAGCCGCAAGCGCCTGTACCCGGTCAATCTTTTCGTCCAGGGTCCCCAGTTTTGCGTGGAATATCCGGTTTTTCAAGGCGGGTGCCTTCGACGCCAGAGAGGTTTTACGGTCCTGGTCCCAGAAAAATTTGGCGTCGGAAAGCCGGGCCCGAAGAACCCGCTCGTTGCCAGCGACAATTTGTCTGCCGTCATCGGGCGTTTGCATATTGGCAACGACAATAAACCGCGTTGACAGCCTGCCGTCGGCATTCAGGCAGGAAAAATATTTCTGATGTTTACGCATGGAGGAAATCAAGGCTTCAGCCGGCACATCCATAAAACCATCGTCAATGGAACCGATGTAAACAATCGGCCATTCAACCAAACCCACGATTTCCTCAAGCAATCCCGGGTCCTCTTTAAGGATCAGGCTTTCGGCTTGTGCAAGTCGCCTGGCATCGGCCGCGATCAACTGGCGGCGTTCGGCAGGATCTAACAGGACATGGGCGTCACGAAGCTGGGTTTTATAGGTATCAAAATTTTTGACGGTGATCGGCGCCGATGACAAAAATCGATGGCCTTTGGTTATCTTTCCAGCGCTTACTCCGGCAAAATCGAAGGCGACAATGGCCTCGTCAAACAGACATAATATCGAATGCACCGGACGCACCCAGCGCTGCGACTGATTGCCCCAGCGCATGGATTTTGCCCAGGGCAAAGCCTTTAAGGCATCGACAATCAACGCACCCAACACATCCGCCGTTGCCAGTCCCTTTTTGTCAATAACCGCGAAATAAAACTGGCCCTTGGGTAAGTCGCGAACGACGGCTTCCTCCAGGGAGCTCAATCCGTTGCCCTTCAAAAAACCATTTAACGCCTGTTCAGGGGCGTTAACATTGGGTCCCTTGCGTTCTTCTTTTATGTCCGGCTGGCTGGTCGGCAATCCCTCAATGGCAAGCACTATCCGCCGGGGTGTCGCTAAAACCGTCGCCTCTTTATGGTCGAGACCAGCGTCTTTCAGGCCCTTACAAACCAATCGTTTGAGATCGTCGGAGGCCCGCTTTTGCATTCCGGCCGGGATCTCTTCGGAAAATATTTCGAGCAGCAGTTCAGCCATATTTACAGATCCATTCCCTGGCTACGCATCCACCCCTCGGCGGCACCTTTAGCAAGGGTACGTACCCGTCCAATATAGGCCTGGCGCTCGGTCACGGAGATGACACCACGGGCATCGAGCAGATTAAACAAATGACTGGCTTTCAGACATTGATCATAGGCCGGCAGCGTCAGGTTTTGGGCCAACAGCAAAGCACATTCTTCCTCCGCATTGGCAAAATGTAATTTCAGACGGTCGGTATTGGCGTGTTCGAAATTGTGCGCCGAAAATTCCTTTTCCGCCTGCAAAAAGACATCGCCATAGGTTTTGCCGCCGCGCGTTTTATCAACCCCGTCCCAATCCAGATCATAAACATTTTCAACGCCCTGCACGTACATAGCCAGTCGCTCCAACCCGTAGGTGATTTCAACGGGTATGGGATTGCAGTCAAATCCGCCGACCTGCTGGAAATAAGTGAACTGGGAAACTTCCATGCCATCGCACCAGACTTCCCATCCCAACCCCCAGGCCCCCAGGGTTGGACTTTCCCAGTCGTCTTCAACAAATCGAACATCATGGAAATTTTTATCGATACCAAGCACCTCCAAACTTTCCAAATACAGGTCTTGAATGTTGATCGGACTGGGTTTCATCAAGACTTGAAACTGATAATAGTGCTGAAGCCGGTTGGGGTTTTCACCATAGCGGCCATCGGTTGGCCGCCGCGACGGTTGCACGTAGGCGCAGTTCCAGACATCGTCGGGTTTCCCCAGGGAACGCAACGTGGTCGCCGGGTGGAACGTGCCGGCCCCCACTTCCATGTCGTAGGGTTGCAAAAGGACACATCCTTGGTCAGCCCAAAAGGCCTGCAGCTTTAAGATCAGATTTTGGAAACAGGTGTCTTTATTGGGTAGGCTCGCCATGGGGGGTAATCTTCCAGGCCATCACGGAGAATTGTCAAAATGCCCGGAGAACCTAACCAGCGCCTCCAATAGAATCAAGCCGCGTCACCGATAAAATTGTGCAATTGCGAAAAAAACCTATCCACACCTGTGCCTGCTGCCCTTGGCGACGTATGCACCACAATCAGGACAGGCAACCATCTCTTCGATATCGGGCTCGCTGGAGCCAGATTCGGCGCGTTTTTTATTGCTGGAAGGCGCGTTACGATCGGTATGTTTTAATTGGTTTTGGCGTCGGTTTAACCAATTAAATCCATACCACACCGCGCAGATAATGGCACCGAGGAGCAGGAGTTTGGGAAGGCTGAATAAACCGAACATACGGTCCTTTTAGCGGCCAGCCATATCGAAGTAAAACGAAAAAGTGAGCGGCCTCCAATGCGACCGGCCGCGCTGCGAGGAAGCCGCCGCCAAACCAAGCTGATTTGACAAATCCCTCGGCCCCGACGGCGACATTGAAATCCCAATTGAAAAAGAGTAATGCGGTGCCCATGATTGACCGACTAAGGAACTGGGCAAAAGCTATCAAGCGCGACGTCCATGCGCTTTACCTTGCCGGCCGCGACCCTCGTGTACCTTGGTATGCCAAAGCTTTAGCGATGGTTGTCGCTGCCTATGCGGTGTCACCAATTGATCTGATTCCGGATTTCATTCCAATTATAGGATACCTTGACGATATTATTCTTCTGCCGATTGGAATTTATCTTATCGTCAAACTGATCCCCCCTGACGTCATGGCTGACCATCGAAAGATGGCCAATAGGCAACAACAACGCCCGACCAGTCGCACGGCAGCCGTGATAATTGTCTGTATCTGGTTGGTGTCGTTTGGCTGTGCGGGCTGGTTTATCTACGGGTATCAGTCGATCAATTAAATAAACTTGCTCGCCGTCAGTTACCTGATTGCCGAATTATCGACAATCTTTTTCCAGATACCCCAGGCGTCTCAGGATATCTTTTTTGTTTCAGTACATATCAACTATTGATTTGGTTCCGTTCAATATACCCGCAGCCAGTTCCGTATAGGCACCGGTTGGTCCCCGGTGCAAGGTCAGTCCTCTTTTCAACTGCCCGGGGGTTTTGGATCCCTTGCGACCTCTGACAATAACCCGGTTGGCGTTCAATAGGGGTTGCCGGGAATCCTGCGCCTCATAAGGCCACAACGGGCAGATCATCAAACCGCCAAGGATGCCGCTAAAGGCAGCGAGGATATGTTCCAGTCGATCCGCACGATGAATAACCGTTACAGTGCCTTTCGATCTCGTCATTCGCGCACAGGTTTGCAACCAATCGTGCAGTTCTAAATGGCTTTCGGCAGTTGCCAAAGCTTTTTGTTTATCGGGCGAAATTCTACCGTGCCGCCGCTCCATATAGGGTGGATTGGTCATGACATGATCAAATTCCCGGAGGTCCGGGGACAAAGCCATTTCAGCCAAATCACCGGGTAGAAAATTTATCTGCTCGCGCCAGCCGTTGAGCTCGGCGCTTTTTTTCGCCAAATTCACATAATCGGACTGCAATTCAAGCCCGGTGATGCGAAGTCCGCTGACCCGCGCCGCAAGACACAAAGAAGCGCAACCCGTTCCGGACCCCACATCCAATACACGATCACCAGGCTTGGCGTTCACGGCAGCGGCCAGAAACACCGGGTCGATTGCCGAGCGGTATCCTTTTTGCGGTTGCAAAAAAACCACAGCCCCGTCCAATAGCCAGGTTTCGTCATGCGCAATCAACGGCGCGCCAGAGAGCCGGGTCGGTTTAGCGCGGGTCATGGGGCTCCGGTGATGTGGTTTCCGCTGCCAGACTTTCCGCCTCTGCCAATATCGCTTTGGCCGCCGCCAGGTCCTCATCGATCACCATAACACGACGCTGGATCGCAGAAATGCTCCCCTCCATAACACTGGCATGGGCATCAAGAACAATTGCTTCGACGCCTTCGCTCGCAAGGTGGGCCATTAACCAGGATAAAAAAACCGGGTCGTTTGAACGCGTTAACTCTACCATTGTTGCCCCATGTATTTAAGTGCCGTTTATCCTTAGGAATTGACTTGTATCACAGACGCCGAAAATTGGTCGCTTTATGTTGTCTTGACCAATAAGCACATGCATACCTATGCTCGCCTTCTGTTTAAAGGACGTCAAGTTGTCTCGGACCTAAAGGAGCCGCCTGCGTGGGAGTTGTCATAAATCTGGATGAAGACCGTACCAAGGTATCGCCCTTGGAAACACTGGGCAACCACGTGGCAAACGACCTCAAGGCCGTAAACGCCCTAATCCTGCGCCGCATGGAATCGGACGTCGATCTGGTGCCTCAGCTCGCCGGACATATCATCGCAGCGGGCGGCAAACGGTTGCGCCCGTTATTGACCTTGGGCGCGGCAAAATTATGCGGTTACAGGGGCGAGCGTCAGGTCTCCTTGGCAACCTGTGTGGAGTTTATTCATACGGCAACCCTGTTACATGACGATGTCGTTGATGAAAGTAATTTACGACGCGGACAGGAGTCCGCCAACGCGCTGTGGGGCAACCAAGCGAGTGTTCTTGTCGGTGATTTTCTGTTTAGCCGCTCTTTTGAGCTGATGGTAGAAGACGGCTCCCTTGATGTCTTGCGTATCCTGTCGCATGCATCTTCGGTGATTGCCGAAGGAGAAGTTTTGCAATTAATGACGACCAATGATACCCAGACCAGTGAAGATACTTATCTCGAAGTGATTAAGGCGAAAACCGCCCAACTGTTTGCCGCCGCCTGCCAGATCGGCGCAGTTGTCGCCGACCGCCCACCGGTGGAAGAGACGGCGCTTAAATCCTATGGCATGAATTTAGGGATTGCCTTCCAGTTAATTGACGACGTCCTGGACTATTCCGCCAAACAGGCGACGCTGGGTAAATCCATCGGTGACGACTTCAAAGAAGGTAAAATATCATTGCCAGTGGTTCTGGCGTTTCGCCGGGGCGACGAAAAAGAGCGAACTTTTTGGCGTCGAACCCTGGAAGAACTTGATCAAACCGACGATGATTTTTCCCATGCGCTCAGTCTCATGGAAAGACATGGGGCCCTGAAAGACTCCGTCGAACGGGCCCGTCATTACGGCTCCATCGCCCGCGATTCTTTGGGAATATTTAAAGAAAGCGAGATCAAAAGCGTTTTTGAGGATTTGATCGACTTCTGCATTGAGCGGGCCTATTAAGGCCGCTTGATCTCCCATCCGAGCAGCGCTATAACCCCGCCACACTTCGCACATCTGTGCATCGGTCGGGGTGTGGCGCAGTCTGGTAGCGCACGTCGTTCGGGACGACGGGGTCGGAGGTTCGAATCCTCTCACCCCGACCATTTTTCTTCGGTCCGTTCCGGACACATAAAATTCCAATGGTTTATAGAAATACGCATCGATTTAATGGTCTGAAAATCGCTTACGCGATTGGCTTTTTTTGGTTTATGCATTTAGGGTCAGGACCTTAAGCATCTGTTATTAAACAGATTATCTGCATGGTTTTACCAAATAATCTACACGCCCCCTTTGCGTTGTTATAATTATTCATTGCAATGCATTTTTGTTACCTGTTTGATTTATAACGATAAACGATACTGCAAAAAGACGGTCAGAATTGGTCTGTGTTTGATCAGTGACAACGATTTTAAAGGCGTTCGAACCAACCCCTGTCGCATGATCTCTTATCGTAAAACGTCTTTACGGTCTGCAGACTGCCATGTATTTGAAGATAAAATATTTAATACCTATTGGGCAGATCGCTTTTCAATTGGTCTTTTCTATTGAGAAATAGGCCTGGCACAGGGGCTCGGTAAATTTTGGTATATGAAGAATATCAGTCATCCAAGGACATTTAACATCTCAATTTTTAACAAATTACCGATATGCAGATGATGCCTGACCGAACTCCAAAAGACCGGCGACGTTTGATCGCTTTCGGCCTCATGGCGATTGCCGCCCTGTTTAATGCCGGAGATGCGGTTCTTGTCCGAATGCTAACGGAAACCATTCATCCCTTTGTCATTGCCTTTTTTCGAAGCTTTTTTGGATTGTTGTTTATTGCGCCCTGGATAATGAGCAAACGTTCCCTATTGGCGAGTAATTATTCGCTTCTTCATTTGGTTCGCGCTGGGCTTAAGCTTCTGACACTTGTTGCGTTTTTCTTTGCGATATCGCGCGCTGAGTTAGTAAATGTAACAACAATTTCGTTTGCCGCTCCGATTTTTGTCACGATTGGCGCCTGGGCGTTTCTCGGAGAACATCTGACACGACGACATATGGCAGCTGTGATTTGTGGTTTTGCCGGTGTCCTTGTCATCTTGCGACCGGGCCAGGACACAGTTTCTATTGCCTTGCTTGTTGCGCTGGGGGGTGCCGTATTGGCGGCAATTATTCAGTTGATGTTGAAACGGATGTCGGCACGGGATTCTACGGAAACGTTGGTTGCCTGGAATTTAATTCTAACTGTGCCGTTGGCCGCCGTTCCGCTCTATTGGTTTTGGACCGAGCCCAGTTTACCTCAGTTCGGCCTTCTGGCATTGCAAGGCGTGTTAGGCGCGCTGAACATGGCGATTGTCACCCGCGCAATTTCCTTAGCTGATGCGTCCTATGTGGCACCGTTAGATTTTTTGCGGCTGCCAATGATTTCTCTAATGGCGTTTGCGTTCTTTGGCGAGATCCTTTCGCTGGCAACGCTGATTGGCGCGGCGATTATCTTTGTTTCGTCGATAGTTTTGACCTCTCAGAAGCGGGCGTGACAACTGCCAGGTTTGCGAATAATTGCGGTTTCTCAGTTAACCGAGAACTTTGCTGCGATTTAATTTCTGAAACCGTTGACGGCTATTGTCCAAATGCCGTCGCATTGCCTGGCGCGCGGCTTGTGCATCCCGGTTGATGATGGCCCTCAGGATTTCCCGATGTTCCCTGACAAAATAGTCCGTTTGATGCAATTCTTTAGCGGCGTCTGCACCGTGCCCCATAGTCGCAGACCGATTTTTCGTTTTATCATGAACATATTCGAGGAAGTTTTTGAACAGGGTATTGTTTGTTGCTTCCGCGATGGCGGCGTGAAATTCGAGATCGCCAACGGTGGCTGCTCTGCCCTCTTCAACAGCAGCCCTGAGCCGTTCAAAGGCTTCAGTGATTTTTATTTCCTGTGACGGGGATCGACGCTCGGCGGCAAGCCCGGCCGCTTCGATTTCCACGCCGGCGCGAAGTTCTAACGCTTCCAATATGGATGACACTTTGTTGGGATCAACGATAAAAAGGTTCGGCCCTGTTTCAGGCTCGGGAGGCATTAGTACAAATACGCCGACACCGTGGCGCGGTTCTACCAACCCCTGGGCGCTCAATGCAGCAATTGATTCACGAACGACCGTTTGGCTGACACCGTATTGGCGAATCAACCCCTGTTCTGTTGGCAACTGACTGCCTGGCGGGAACCGGCCCATCAGAATCTTCGATTTCAAATCGCTGATCAGGTGTTCGGTCAGGTTTTTTCGTTTTGTATTTTTTCGCGCCTGGTTTTGCATTGGTATGATCTTTTTGGATAGAACCTCATCCATGGGCATGAATTCTTTACGCAAACGGATGCAGCTATCGGTTATCCTTCTATTTGTCACCGGTTGGCGCTGGTGATGTACATGACTTTCGAAAGAATATCCATCTCACATATCCGCGCTGAAGACAAAAGGCGCAATTAGTGACATTTTTTTTCTTCTGGTTTGAACAATTCGCCATTTTCCTGACCGCGCGTCATCATAGGACTGGTTTATAAAAATAAAATAAAACAATGATTTAAGTACTGATCTCTGGGAAAAATTTAAAAAATCTCCTAGAATTATGATTTCAGGCAGGGTCATAATAGGACTTGCATTTAAAATTTGTCACAATATGATAACGATAAAATTTACAAATATTTACCAATATTAATTTATGCGTACTTGAAATCGAGACGCTTTGAACCAGTACGATAGGGTGGGAAACTTGATGCCGACACAAAAATTGAACCCGGAAATTCGAGAAAAATTGCTGCATGTAAGTACGGCGACTCTGTGCACAGCACTGTTCAAGCGCGGCTTACGTAACCAGTTCATTCAAAATGTTTCTCCGGTTTCGGCCAAAACAACCAACATGGTTGGCCAGGCCTATACGCTTCGATACATGCCGGCACGGGAAGATCTAAATCCGCTAGAAGTGTTTCGGGACCCGAAACATCCGCAACGGGTTGGTGTTGAAGAATGCCCGCCGGAATTTGTAATGGTCATTGATAGCCGTAAGGACCCCCGGGCAGCGTCTGCCGGTTCTATTCTGGTGACGCGAATGATGCGTCGTGGTGTTAGTGGTGTTGTTACCGACGGTGGATTTCGCGACTCGCCGGAAATCGGCAAACTGGATATCCCATGTTATCACAACCAACCTTCAGCCCCAACAAATCTGACCCTGCATCAAGCGATTGAGTTAAACGGGCCGATTGGCTGCGGCGATACGCCGGTTTTCCCCGGTGACGTCGTTGTCGGTGACGGAGACGGCGTTGTCGTTATCCCATTACACATGGCTGAAGAAATTGCCGAAGAAGCCAAAGAGATGACGGCTTTCGAAGATTTTGTCACCGAACAGGTCAATGGCGGTGAAACCATCATTGGCCTTTACCCGGCGACCACCGATGGCGCCAAAGCAAAATTCGCTGCATGGCGTAAAGCCAACAATCGATAAAGAAAATTACCGATAGAAGAGCGGGTTAACCCGCCGCAATCGGGACGGAATTCGTCGATGGCGGGATCGCCATCTTTCTGAAGACCGGGTGTTCAATATTTGAGCACCCACATCGTAACTAAACAGAGGAGACCTACAATGCGATACTTGAGTGCCTGTTTATTGGGAACAGCGCTGGCGATGTCGGCTGCCTATCCGGCTCATGCGCAATCCAAAACGATTACGGTCGTTCTTTCCGAAGAACCTGACATAATTGATCCCTGCGAAGCGACCCGTTCAAATGTTGGCCGGATCGTTAAACAAAATATCGCCGAAACGCTGGTGGAAATTGATCCAAAAGACGGTTCCATCAAACCCCGTTTGGCGACGGCGTGGAAACAAACTGATAACCTGACCTGGCAATTTACGCTTCGCGATGGTGTGAAGTTTCACGATGGTGAAGACTTTAACGCTGCCGCCGCAGTAACGTCGATTAACCGAACCCTTAACCCGACGCAGGATTGCGAAATTCGTTTGAAGTTTTTCGGCAACATCAAGGTTATGGCGAAAGCACTGAACGGCAATACTCTGGAAGTCAAAACAGATACGCCACAACCTATTTTACCGGCATTGATGGGCACCATGACCATCGCCAGTCCGAACACCCAGGCGACCAAGGGTGAGCGCAATCCGGCCGGTACAGGTCCTTACAAGTTCAAGAGCTGGACACCGGGTCAGGAAGTTGTACTTGAACGGTTTGACGGCTACTGGGGTGCCAAAGGCCACGCCACTGGCGCACGCTACATCTGGCGCTCAGAATCTGCCGTTCGCGCTGCGATGGTGCAAACCGGCGAAGCCGATATTGCGCCGAACATTGCATTGCAAGATGCCACGGACAAGAGCCTGGATTTCAGCTATTTCAATTCTGAAACGTCCCGTCTTCGTATCGATATGACGCGTCCCCCGTTGAATGATATCCGTGTCCGCAAAGCCATGAACTACGCAATTGATCTCGATGCAATGCGCGGCAGTATTTTCAGCGACGGCGTTGTCCCGATGACGCAAATTGTCGTGCCCAGCATCAATGGTCACAATCCCTCGCTAAAACCCTGGCCTTATGACCCGGCAAAAGCCAAAGCCTTGTTGGCGGAAGCCAAAGCAGATGGTGTTAAAGTCGATACGGAAATCCTGATGCGCGGTCGTTTGGGGATGTATCCGAACGCAACAGAAGCCATGGAAGCCATGCATGCCATGCTGACGGATGTTGGTTTTAACGTAAAACTGAAGATGGTTGAAGTTGCATCATGGGTTGAGAGTTACACGCGTCCCTACGCCGAAGACCGGGGTCCTGTCCTGCAACAAGGCCAGCACGACAACAACAGTGGCGACGCTGTGTTCTCTGTGTTCTTCAAGTATGCCTGCGAGGGTCCGCAATCAACCACATGTGACAAGCAGGTTGACGACGGCATCGCCGCAGCCAGTGCGGCAACGGGTGACGAGCGCCGCAAGCTTTGGCAGGAAGTCATGCGCCGGCTTCATCAGGACATCGTTCCTGATGTGCAAATGTTCCACATGGTTGGTTTTTCGCGCATCAATTCGCGCCTGAACTTCACACCGTCCATTTCGACGAACAGTGAACTTCAGTTGGCACAGGTCAAGTTCAAATAAACGCCCTGTAAACCTCCCTACGCCCTGGTCTCGATGGTTACTGACCAGGGCGTTTTTTCCCGAGGGTTTTAGGATATGCATAAATATCTGACCAAACGTGCCATCCACAGTTTCCTGTCTCTCGCCGGATTGCTGGTTCTGGTATTTTTTCTGGCACGCCTGACCGGCGATCCGGGAAACTTGTATTTGCCAATTGATGCCACCTTGGAAGCCCGTCAGGAATTTACCAAAAAACACGGTTTTGACGACCCCATTTACGTGCAATTTGGACGCTACGTTTCCGATCTTGCACAAGGTAATTTGGGTGATTCCCTGCGCAAACAACGCCCGGCCCTTGACGTTGTAATGGAGGCGATCCCGGTCACCTTATCGCTTGCGGCAGTGGCAATGTTGGTGGCCTTGTTTGGATCGATTATTGTTGGCTCATTAGCAGCCTACAGACCGGGCGGTGTCTTTGACCGTATTTCGTCAATTTCTTCATTGGCCGGTGCCAGTGCCCCGGATTTTTGGGTAGCGATTACAGCCATTTTAATTTTTTCAGTTACTTTACAATGGTTACCGACATCAGGAATGGGCGGCCCGCTCTCCTGGATTATGCCAATTGCGATTTTGATAATTCGCCCGTTCGGCCTGTTGGTGCAGGTTGTGCGCGGATCGATGTTGACAGTTCTCAGTTCAGCCTATGTGAAAACAGCGCGGGCAAAAGGGGTCAAGGAAAGTGCTGTGATATTCATTCACGCCCTACGCAATGCGATGCTGCCTGTTATTACGGTGGCCGGTGACCAAGCTGCGGGCATTGCCAACGGGGCGGTTATCGTCGAGACAATTTTCGGCTGGCCCGGCGTTGGCAAACTGATGATTGATTCCATCATTCAACGGGATTTCGCGGTTGTTCAGACATCAATTTTGGTGACGGCAATTGTCATCCTTTCCATCAACATTGTGGTCGACATCACTTACGCAATTCTCGACCCAAGAATACGACACAAATAAGATGGCCCAACAACCTGAAAGTACTACCGTATTGCCGCCGTCACCCAGTCGGGGACTACGTCTGCTTACCTTGTTATGGAACGATAAATTCGCATTTTTTTCAGCTGTCTTCCTGATTACGATTATTTTGTTTGCAATCATTGGGCCTTCCCTTTTGGGAAGCACCGCGACAAAGTTAAATCTCCGTATCCGAAATTTTCCACCGTTCTCTTTGGAGCACGGCTGGATGTATATTCTGGGTGCGGATGCATTGGGTCGCAGCATGGTTGCGCGGCTGATCGTTGCCAGCCAAAACACCATGGCGATTGCCGCAAGTGCCGTCGCTTTTTCAATGATCGTCGGCGGAACACTCGGTTTGATATCCGGCTATTCCCGCAGTTGGATCAGCGGTGCCATTATGCGCTTTGCTGACATCATCATGAGCTTTCCTTCGCTGCTCATTGCGGTGGTTATTCTCTATATTTTTGAGCCGGGTGTCTTTAACCTGGTGCTGGTTCTTGGCGTGACGCGTATGCCCATATACATGAGAACGGCGCGGGCCGAGGTTCTTGAGATCAGAGAACGCCTATTCGTTTCGGCGGCTTACGTTATGGGGGCGAGCAAATTTCGCCTGATTGGGCGACATATCGCACCGCTGGTGTTACCGACATTGACAACCATCGCAACACTGGATTTCGCTTTTGTTATGTTGGGTGAGTCAGCGCTTAGCTTTTTAGGGATTGGCATTCAGCCGCCGGAAATCACCTGGGGCCTGATGGTTGCGCAGGGGCGAAACTATTTGCAATCGGCCTGGTGGTTGGCCTTTCTTCCGGGTCTGTTCATCATGTTTTCAACACTGTCTTTGAATCTGTTGTCGGGCTGGGTTCGTATCGCCCTTGACCCTGTCCAGCGCTGGCGCCTCGAAGTTAACGGTGGCAACAATGAGTGATCCTAAGGTACCGGTTCTTTCCGTTCGGGACCTGGCGGTCGCTTTTCATACGGGAAGCGGAGAGTTTGATGCGGTAAAAAGCATCAGTTTCGATTTGCACCGTGGTGAAACTCTCGCAATTTTAGGCGAGAGTGGTTCTGGTAAAAGCGTTAGCTCTTCGGCAATTATGGGCATTTTAGATAGCCCACCCGGATTTATTCGTGGCGGCACCGCTTATCTGGATGGTGAAAATTTATTTGAAATGTCGCAAACTGCGCGCCGGAACTTGATGGGTGACAAGATCGCAATGATCTTTCAGGACACATTGGCCCACCTGAACCCGGTCTATTCCATTGGTTGGCAAATTTCCGAGTGCTTTAAAGTGCACCGGGGGTTCAGTACCAAGGAGGCTTGGGGCCGGGCCGTTGATTTACTGGAAAAAGTACAGATGCCAAATGCGGCAACTCGCGCACATGACTACCCGCATCAATTTTCCGGTGGTCAACGTCAGCGAATAATGATCGCCATGGCTTTGGCACTGGAGCCCGAAATTCTGATCGCCGATGAGCCAACCACGGCGCTCGATGTCACAGTACAGGCGCAGATTTTGAACTTGCTGATCGCGCTTCGAAACGAAAGCAATATGGGTTTGATTTTGATTACCCATGACCTTGGCGTTGCGGCTGAAATTGCTGATCGCCTGATTGTTATGAACCAGGGTGAAATCGTCGAGCAAGGCCTTGTGCATGAAGTCTTCGCCAAGCCGAAGCACCCCTACACCCAACGGCTGATGAATGCCATACCGGGACGTGGACCCTACCGGGACTTGGTTGTTTCCGACGAAATTGCGAAACCCATTCTTGAAGTCCGGGATTTGACAAAACATTATGCCGTCAGTAGCGGATTGTTTTCAAACAGTACAAATTCGATTGTCAAAGCCTGTGACGGCGTCAGTTTTGATCTGCATAAAGGCGAAACCCTGGGTATTGTCGGTGAATCCGGATCGGGGAAAACCACTGTTGCCAATATGTTGTTGAAGCTTGTTGAGCCGAACAGTGGCACCGCAACCTTGGACGGCGAGGATATTTTCAGTGTCACAAAAGATCGATTGCTTTTATTACGGCGCCGGTTCCAGGCTGTTTTCCAGGACCCCTTTGCGTCATTGAATCCGACCATGAATGTTTTTGATATCATATCCGAACCCTGGCGGATCCATAAGGACGTGATGGCAAAAGATCGTTATCGGCAACGTGTTCTGGAGCTTCTGGATGCTGTCGGCATGGTAGCGGATCACATCGACCGTTATCCGCATGAGTTTTCCGGCGGTCAGCGTCAGCGAATTGCCATTGCACGTGCTTTGGCGTTGCAGCCGGAAATTATTATCTGTGACGAAGCCGTGTCGGCATTGGATGTTTCGATCCAGGCGCAAATTATTAAATTGCTTGGTGAGCTTCGTGACGAGTTTGGTTTGTCTTATCTTTTTATTGCACATGACCTGCCAGTGGTCAGGGAGCTGTCTGACCGGGTTATTGTCATGAAGGCCGGAAATATAGTCGAGCAAGGCACAGTCCAGCAGATATTCGAGGCCCCCAAAAACCCATATACGATTGACCTTTTGGCAGCCAATCCCATCCCCGACCCGGCTCAGATGATGGCACGAAGAACGGCCCGGGGAATCGGCATCTAAGTAATCGCCACATCTGACCTTACGGCTTTTATTCCGGGACAAAATCGGAAATCAAAATAAACGAGGAACACCCATGTCGACGATCACCTATTTCCGCTGGCCCTTTTTTGTAACTTTTATAGGGCTGGCCTTGGCCTATTATCTTGGCTGGATTGCAACCGGGACGATCACCGGCGCGATGCCTTATTTGTTGATTGGTGCTGTACTATCCATACTCGAAATATCCCTGTCCTTTGATAATGCCGTCATCAACGCTAATACCCTTCAACGGATGTCCCCCCTATGGCAAAGGCGGTTTTTAACCTGGGGAATTATCATTGCGGTCTTTGGGATGCGCATCATTTTCCCGCTGGCGATTGTTGCGATCGCTGCAAAAATCAGCCCCTTTGCGGCGATTGAACTGGCCGTTGCCCGGCCTGAAGAATACCAACGGATCATAGGCGATGCTCATCTTTCCATTACCGCATTTGGTGGGACATTTTTGATGATGGTGGCATTGACCTACTTTATTAATGGGGACAAAGAGGTGGATTGGATCCGTACGCTTGAAGCGCGGCTGCGAAAAGGGGCATCCATACGCGGACTGGAAATTGCATTGGTCCTGCTGGTTGTGGTTCTGTTTGCCGTCAATCTGCCGCCGGTCGAGGCCGCGACATTTTTGATCGCATCTGTATTTGGGTTGTTAACGTTTATGGCTGTCGATTTAACCGGGCGCCTTCTAGACGCGCCTGCCGAAGCAAAAGCAACGGCTGTACGCGGCGGCCTTGGCGCATTTTTATATCTCGAAGTTCTTGACGCCAGTTTTTCCTTCGACGGCGTAATCGGAGCCTTTGCCCTGACCACAAATCTCTTTTTAATCGCTATCGGTCTTGGAATTGGTGCCATGTATGTACGTGCCATGACAATCATGCTGGTTCAACGCGGTACGTTAGCCGAGTTTCGTTATCTGGAACACGGCGCGTTTTATTCCATACTGGTGCTCTCGGTCATCATGTTTGCGCAATCAATGGTTCATGTTCCCGAAGTTGTAACTGGGATGATTGGCGCCGGTTTGATTGGTTTGGCATTACGGTCTTCGCTTAGGTACAATCGGCAGCAATTGGCAAAGAACCAATCCAATCCACAGGAACCGACGACACCCTAAGGGAAATGGTCCCGATGCAAAAAACTGATACCCCCCGAACCGTTGGTCTTGTCGGTCTGGGCCTGGTTGGAACGGCAATCAGCGAGCATTTAATTTCCGGCGGTTACCGGGTTATCGGCTTTGATATTGATCCGGCTCGATGTGAAGCGCTCGACAAACGCGGCGGTGTTGCCGTAAAAAGCCCGGTTGAAGTTGCATCTCATGCGGACCAGATATTCCTGTCCCTGATGACGACAGAGGTGGTTTGCCAGGTCATCGAAGCGGAAAATGGATTGCTTGAAGCGGACCGGACACCGCATTTGATTATTGATACAACAACCGGCACACCCCCAGAAACAATTGCCCTTGGCGAACGATTGCAGACCCAAGGCATTGAATTTCTGGACGCCCCCATTAGTGGATCCAGTCAGCAAATTCGAGACCGCGAAGCGCTATTTTTGGTTGGTGGGTCCGAACACGCCTACAGAGCCTGCAAGCCTCTTTTGGCCACGATCACAAACAAAGCCTTATATGTCGGGCCCACAGGAAGTGGCGCAAAAGTGAAACTGGCGAGCAATTTAATATTGGGCCTGAACCGACTGGCCCTGGCCGAAGGTTTGGTCTTTGCCGAGCATATTGGATTGCAACTCGAGCCCTTTCTGGAAATTCTTAAACAATCTCCTGCCTATTCCGTCGCCATGGACGTCAAGGGCGAAAAAATGATTCGCGGTGATTTTTCCCCTCAAGCAAAAGTATCTCAGCATTCTAAGGACCTGAAAATCATCCTGGAATACGCAAACAAGTCTGACCGGACTCTACCTATGGCGCAGCTGCACCAGCAGATTTTGGCGGGTTTGATTGAACAAGGCGACGGTGACCTCGATTGTTCGGCTGTTATCAAAGCGCTGCGGGACAAATCCTAGGGTCGGGTTCGAATTTAAAAAAGTCGCCTAGGACGAACCCAGGAAATGCGGCTTAAATCCGCGCATCAGAGAACGATCAACCGTCGTCAAAATGGGTCTCGCTTCCTGTCATGAGTACCGGCTATACGTAAACAACGACACCGGCATAACGGTGAGCGCAACTCTCATGCCCAAAAATCCAATTACGGACATGAGAGGCGGGGCAATTCCATAGTCAAGAAAACACCGCCCGTCGCCAAACCATCCGTTCACCGTTAAATCTCAATTCGAAATCAAATGGGCCAAAAGTTTCGACTTGTTAAGGGGCATCCTAAAGGGCTCAAAATACATCACCAAACATAGGCGCTTGAGCTCGGGTATGGGTTTAATGCACTATACGGCAACAATCGGGTAAGGGATTTCTAGGTGCGCAACTTAATTGTCGGAGCAATATTTGGTATCGTCTGTGGAGCCGTGTTAGGAGCCACCTTTATCGGGCCGCAACTGGTTCAACAGATTCCCGGTTTTAAGTCCCAAACCACAACCTTCAATAGCTATTCCAAGCCGGGTTTTGCATCGGCCAAAAACCAACTTATGAAACCGGCACCTGTACCGCCGCCCGCGCAAGCCGGTGCAATCGGCCCAGACATTGAATGGCGCATGGCCAGCGCCTATGGTCTGCGGTTGCCACAACTCGGTGAACTGGCCAAACGGGTGGAAAAAAAAATCCAGCAGGTATCGGGTGGCCACTTCAAAATCCGGTTTCATGGCCCAGGATCCCTTGTAGCCCCCGATCAGATGTTCGATGCCGTTCAGTCCGGGACCATCGATGCGGCGTTTACAACGCCAACCGATTGGGCAAAAAAAGTACCGGCGCTGGCGCTGTTTTCAGCCGTGCCATTTGGCCCTACACCGCGCGAGTATATGACTTGGTTCTATTTTGCCGGCGGCCAGGACGCCTATCTGGACATATACCAAAAACAGGGCATCCATAGCGTCATTTGCGGAATGGGCGCGCCCGAGGCGTCTGGATGGTTCAAAAGGAAAATTGAGACCACAGAGGACCTCAAAGGGTTGCGGATGCGGATTTCCGGACTGGCTGCCAAGGTCATGACGAAACTGGGTGTGGAAACTCGCGATTTGTCGGATGGCGACGTGTTTGTCGCCTTTGAGGCCGGAACCTTGGACGCAGCCGAGTTTTCACAACCGGCAACGGACCTGGAGCTCGGCTTAAATAACATGGCCGAACATTATTATTTCCCGGGCTGGCACCAACCCGCGACCTTGTTTGAGTTGATGATTAATTTGGATTCCTGGCAAACCCTAACGTCGGAAAAAAAATCACAAATCAACAGCATTTGTGGCGACAATGTGCGCCACAGCCTGGCACAAAGCGAAGCCCTGCAATTTGCCGCCTTAAAGGAGTTGGTTAAACAGGGTGTGTCTATCCAGTCCTGGCCGACGCCAGTGCTTGATAACCTGCAAAAGGCCTGGGCAGAAGTGGTTGCCGAGGAAATCAAGAAGGACCGTGATTTTTCCCGCGTTTGGACATCCATCGAAAAATTTCGCCTGGAATTTGCCATTTGGCGTGAGCTCTCTCAGCCGTAACCCTTATACAAACCCCGGTATGGCGGTATTGTAACCACCACACCTCTGGTCCTCACAAGGTTTTCACTTGAAAACACCTGCGAGGAATGGTTATCAGAGATAGCGATCCTTTGCTCCAATGGGGTTCAGGACTTAAATTATTATTATTCCGAGTGGAGAAGTTTTTATGAAAACAGTTACTAAATTTGCCGCAATAGCCGCTATTGGTCTTTCCGTTGCCCTGTCGGCCAGCACCAGCGCATATGCCGCCGAAGACGGAGAAAAAGTCTTCAAAAAATGTAAAGCCTGCCACAAATTCGGCAAAAATGGTCTTGGCCCAGACCTGACTGGCATTGTTGGGCGCAAAGCCGGGACCATGGAATTTAAGTACTCCAAGGCGATGGTGGCAAAATCAGAAGAAGGTTTGGTCTGGACCGAAGAAAACCTGGACGCTTTTGTTACAAAACCAAAAAAGTTCATCAAAAAAACCAAAATGGCCTTTGCCGGCTTGAAAAAAGAAAAAGACCGCAAGGCCCTTATCGAGTACTTAAAGACCCAATAAATTCACGCTGGTTTTTGTAAAAAGCCGCCGACAGGTATCTGTCGGCGGCTTTTTATATCGGGGATCTTGGTCGCCATCAGGGACGAACAACCATTACCGAACAGTCCGCATGACGCACGACCCGGGCCGCATTAGGACCCAACAGGTAGTCCTTAAGTTCCGGTCGGTGGGCCCCCATTACAATGACATCCGCATTAATTTTTTTGGCAATCGACAAAATAACCTGATAGACGGATCCTTCGCCAACAATATGTTGGACCTTCATTTCCGCCGGAACATTGGCGTCAACGAATTCGTGCAGTTTTTGCAAAACATGGTCAGCCATTTGTTTTTCATACCCTTCGGGGAAATACTGGCCGACAATCGGCAAACCAAAATCCGGTAAAACCGTTAACAAATGGAGACTGCCGCCCGACGCCCGACTGAATTCCAAGGCCGTCGGCAGGGCCTTTTCCCAGGAACTTTGGTGGTCAAGATCGATCGGCAACAAAATTGTATTAAACATTTTTAATCCACCTTTAAGCGGTTGCGATTGACGGACGACGGCGCCTTTGTAACAGGATAATTAAACCCATCAGGAAGACGGCCGGCACATACATCCATTGTTTTGCTGGTCTGTCGGACTCAATGACCACATTGGCGATTTCACCGGTATTCAAATCACCAAGCCCTTGTTTATCCGCCGCACCATCGAACTGAACCTGTTCGATCACATATTTTCCAGCTTCTTCGCGTAAATCCAAACCGGCGGCTTTCGACAGCCGATCCTTGCCTTCGCCGTTCAAACCCACCGGCAGCATGATTATCTTGTCGATTTTTTTCTCGTCAAAATCAATACCAACCACGCGCACGCGAATCTGGCTGTTTTCCGGGAGGGATTTGGCAACCTCATAAATTTGGGCGGCTGGCGCTTCGACCAACGGCGGGTATAGCTGATCCATCCAATAGGCTGGCCGGAACAGGGTAAAGGCAATCAATAACAAAGCCACGATTTCCCAGATTTTGCAGCGCACAATAAAGAATCCCTGGGTCGCGGCAGCAAACAGCAACATCGCAATTATCGCCGTTATCACAGTAATCAACAGATGGTACCAGGTCTCCACGCCGATCATCAGAATTTCCGTATTAAAAATGAACAGAAACGGCAGAATTGCGGTTCGAATGTCGTAAGCGAACCCCTGCAGACCCGTTTTGATGGGATCACCGCCGGAAATCGCCGCGGCGGCAAAGGCAGCCATCGCCACCGGCGGCGTATCATCGGCCAGAATACCAAAATAGAAGACAAACATATGAGCCGCGATCAGCGGTACAATCAGGCCATTTTCTGCACCAATGGTGACAATCACCGGCGCCATCAGCGACGAGACGACAATATAATTTGCCGTTGTCGGCAGTCCCATACCCAGAATCAGGCTGAAAACCGCCGTCCAGAACAGCATCAGGATCAGATAACCACCGGACAGGAACTCAACCAGTTCGCCCATGACCTGACCAATGGGAGTCAGAGTCACCGTACCGACAATAATCCCCGCAGCAGCCGTCGCCACACCGATCCCAATCATGTTACGAGAACCGTTGATCAGGCCATCGACCACGTCTTTCAGGCCGGTTGCCATTTGATCGCCAATGGTTTCACTGGTCCCTCGCATTACCGATTTAAGGGCACCCTGCGTCAGCAACAGAAATAACATAAAGGCCGTCGCCCAAAAGGCGGCTAGGCCCGGCGACAGACGTTCAACCACCAGACACCAGACCAACAAGAACACCGGAAGCAGAAAATAGAGACCCGCTTTAATTGTTTCACCGGCCGGCGGCAGAACGTCGATTTCCATATCCGTCGCCAGTTCCGGAAAACGCACTGCGTATTTGACGAGCCCCACGTAAGCGATAATCATGGCAACCGCGGCAATCCATGGGGTTGCGTCACCGAAGGCCACTTTTGTCCAGCCGAGGGTGTAATAAACAATTGCGCATACCACCGCGATGCCAACAAACGACAGCAGAAAACTGGTCAAACTCTGAAGGAATTTGGGCGGGTTACGCCGGGGGATGCCCTTCATATCGGCCTTTACGGCCTCCAAATGCACAATATAAACAAGTGCCATATAAGAAATCAGGGCCGGCAAGGCCGCATGGGTAATCACTTCCGTATAGGTGATGCCGACAAATTCGACCATCAGGAAGGCAACGGCACCCATGATCGGCGGTGTCAACTGACCATTTGTCGACGACGCAACTTCTACGGCACCGGCTTTTTCCGATGAAAATCCGACCTTTTTCATCAAAGGGATGGTAAAGGTACCTGTGGTCACCACATTTGCGATCGCCGATCCCGAAACCAGCCCGGTTAATCCCGACGAGACAACCGCAGCCTTCGCCGGGCCGCCACGCATGTGTCCCATCAATGCAAAAGCAACACGGATAAAGTAGTTCCCGGCACCGGCCTTTTCCAACAGGGAGCCAAACAGAACAAACAAAAAGACCATACTGGTGGAAACGCCCAGGGCGACGCCAAACACGCCTTCCGTCGTCAGAAAATAGTGGGACATTCCCTTATTAATACTGGGCCCCTGGTGGGCGATTATTTCCGGCATATGGGCACCGCCAAAGGCATAAATCATGAAGACAATTGCGACTACCATCAATGGCGGACCCAGGGCCCGACGCGTGGCTTCCAGGATCATCACAATGCCGATGGCGGAAAACACGATATCTTCGGTTGTCGGCAGGCCGGGGCGCTCCGCCAGTTCGCGGTAGACCACAAAAATATAACCGGCGCATGCGGCGGCGACAAAAGCCAGAACCCAGTCGACGATGGGAATATAGGATCGGGGTGAACTCTTAAAGGCGGGAAATGCTAAAAACGCCAGAAAAATCGCGAAGGCCAGGTGAATCGAACGGGCTTCTGTGGAGTTAAACAAACCAATATTAAAAATGAAGGCCAGGGGCGAGACGTACCAAAGTTGAAACAGCGCCCAAAGGAGTGGCACGATCCACAGGACTTTAGCCGAAATTCCCGTTGGGTTGCGCCCCCCGGTGTCAGAATCGGCAATCATATCCGCCAACTCATCCTGAGATGCCGCTGGCGCTTGTTTAATTTCCTCTGACATTGACTGTCTCCCCGGCTAAGTCAGAACCCCCTGAGGTGGTTATTCCCCCAAATGATGAACGTCCATGTGAAATGTGAAAAATTATTAAAAAGGAAAAATAAGCGGGGGGGCCAAAGCCCCCCCGCCCATTACCGGATCTACATCCAGCCACGTTCTTTGTAATATTTCACTGCCCCGCCATGCAGGGGAGCCGAAAGCGCATCTTTAATCATTTCGCTTTCTTTCAGGTTTCCAAATGCCGGATGCATTTTTTGGAACTGTTTAAAATTACTAAAGACGGCTTTAACCACCTCATACACGGTTTTGTCAGATGCCCGTGTTGATGAAACAAAGGTTGCGCCAACACCAAAAGTTTTGATGTCATTTGGATTGCCGCGATACATACCGCCGGGGATAGTTGCCCAACGATAAAAGGGATTATCAGCGATCAATTTGGCAATTGCCGGATGTTCAAGATTTGCAAAGGTAACATCACAAGTTGTTGCGGCTTCCTTATTCAGGGCAGACGGGTTACCGACCAGCCAGAAAAACGCGTCAATCTTATTGTCACAAAGGGCGCTTGGGGTTTCAGCGGACTTCATTTGTGCGGTCAATTTGAGGTCGGAATTTTGCATCCCCATGGCCCCCCACATGACACCCCAAGTGGCTTCGGTACCTGAACCGGGGTTGCCGATGTTCACCCGTTTGTCCTTCAGATCGGCGACGGTTTTGATACCGGAATCATTGCGGGCAACGATACTGACCGGTTCCGCATGAACGGAAAAGACGGCGCGCAACTCTTTGTATGGTCCCTGGTCCTTAAATTTTGATGTCCCATTGTAGGAATGATACTGCCAATCGGACTGGGCAACACCCATGTCCAGTTCGCCAGCGCGGATGGTATTGATGTTATAAACCGAACCACCCGTAGATTCCGCAGAACAACGAACGCCATGGCTACTTTTGCCTTTATTTACCAAACGGCAAATAGACTGGCCTGTCGGATAATACACACCGGTGACCCCACCGGTACCAATCGTAATGAATTCGACTGCGCCTGCACTTCCAGCTGCAACGGCAAAACCGGCTGCTGCTGCAGTTGCGACTAATATTTTTTTGAACGTCATTTAGGTAACCTCCTTGAGATAAAGCCCTTAACGAATAAGGGTGATCAAATACCGACGAGAAAACCGTCGGCACAACCGCCTCCCAAATTTAGCGGAACGCAATTGTATAATTGAATTTACAACACAAGTCTTTGTCTTCTGCTTCTATTCATCGAGAAGTGTAACACAGGCTCACCTCGGCGCAAGTACCGTGGGTGATTGTTGTTTATCAATGGCTTATAGGGGAAATCAGCCCCATTTTAAGAGCTTCAGGCGATTCCGAGATCAGATAAAGTTGAATCTATTGCCGCCGCCAGTTTTTCGACCAGTTCCGAAATTTGTGGGGTTTCAATGATAAACGGCGGTGCCAGCAGGATATGGTCACCGGTTTTTCCATCGGCGGTTCCACCGGCTGGATAACAGATCAATCCTCCAGCCATCGCCCGTTGTTTGATATGGGCGTGGGTCTTTAATCCTGGGTCGAGCGTCGCCTTGGTTGCCCGGTCAGCGACCAGTTCAATGCCCCAGAACAGGCCCCGGCCCCGGATATCACCGATATTGGGGTGATTGCCCAGGCGTTCGTGCAATTGCCGCTCCAGTTCATCGCCTTGTTTTAAAACATTCTCGAGCAAATTTTGCGTGGTGATTTTTTGCTGCACCGCGAGGGCCGCCGCGCAGGCGACCGGATGCCCCAAATAAGTGTGCCCATGCTGGAAAAAACCGGATCCAGAGCGCATCGCATCCTCAATTTTTTTGGCAACCAGGGCGGCGCCGATGGGCTGATATCCAGCACCCAGCCCTTTGGCAATCGTCACGATATCCGGTGCGATACCATCCTGCTCACAAGCAAACGTCGAGCCGGTGCGCCCCATGCCACACATCACTTCATCCAGAATCAACAAGATGCCGTAGTGATCGCATATCTCCCGAATTCGTTTAAAATATCCGGCAACCGGAGGAATTACACCGGCCGTCGCACCGCCTACGGTTTCGGCGATGAATGCGGCGACGGTGTCCGGGCCAAGTCGCAATATTTCGGCTTCCAATTCATTGGCTGAACGCAGGGCATAGTCTGCTTCTGTTTCGTCAGGACGTTGAAGTCGATAGGCGTAACACGGCGATATATGACTGGGCTCAACCAGCAACTCCTTGAACGGTTCTCGGCGTAAAGCGTTTCCACCGACGCCAAGGGCCCCCAATGTGTTGCCATGATAACTCTGTAACCGGGCGATAAATCGGGTTCGTTTCGGTTGATTGATTTCGAGGAAATACTGGCGCGCCATTTTGAGGGCGGCTTCGACCGCTTCGGAACCACCTGAGACAAAATACACGGACGAAATGCCTTCCGGCGCAACGGCAATCAGATGGTCTGCCAGCTGTTCCGCCGGTTCGGAAGTCAAAAAGGACGTATGGGCAAAACAAACTTTGTCGACCTGGGCTTTGATCGCGGCAATCACGTCAGGGTCACTATGGCCCAAACAGGACACGGCGGCACCACCGGATCCGTCCAAATATTTTTTCCCGTCCGTATCAATCAGGTAAATGCCGTCGCCGGCCGCCGCCGTTGGCGGGTTAATCTTTAAATGACGGTGGAATACATGGGTCATGGGCTGTTTGCCTTTCAACATCTTAGGCGGTCAGAATAGGCTGGAACGCGCCCGTGATGCAATGATCCACCCACCGCCGGCCGGCGAACTCCAGCGGTCCTTTAAACCCCGTTATTTTCCAATATAGATGTGGACCGCCTGATATTTGCCACGCTGCCGACTGGTCTGAACATCGCGGCTGGCATTATATTCCGGAATCACGAAGATGGTAATGGGGTTGTTTTTTATACCCTTTTTTCTAAGGGCTTCGGCGACGGCTCGTGCCCGTTTGTCGGCGAGTGCCATGCTAAAATTCAACGGCCCGTTTTTGATGGCAAAACCATAGATATCAATTCCGGTTTTAGGACCTGACCTTTTGATTTTTTGCGCCACCAGATTAAGCGCCTTTTCCGCGTTGTGTCCCAGTTCCCATTCGTCCCCGTCAAATCGCAGTTCAACAACTGGTTTGCGCTGTGGTGACGGCCGGTAAAGCCCGGGTGCCACTTTCGAAATAAAGTCCTGGAGTTGATTATTAGTGGTTTCAATTAGCTTCGCCTGCTGCGCGACGTTATCTTTTAGGGCGACGATTTCAGACGACAACCCCTGGACCTTCCCGAGACTTTCCGCGAGGTCCGAATGAACCTGATCCGCCGACGACATGCGTAGATCAAGAGCCAATACCTGTTGCTTCAAATCAAGAAGCTGTTGGTTCAAGGGTCCAATTTGTTGGGTTGTCTCGTCACCCTGCTGATTCAAGGATGCAACCTGTCCGTTCAGGTCCGCCAGCGTCACCGCCAGGCGATTTAATTTTTCGGTCCCGCCTTCCGAGACAAACCGATCCCATTGGGGGTTTTTCCCAGATACCGTGGTCAGCCGCTGTTCCAATTGGTGCAGGGTTTGTGAAATTTCGCCCAGTTCCTTGTCAAACCTCAGCGTCAGTTGGTTGTCGCGTGTTTTCAAACGTTCTTCGAATTCAGCCGGATCGCGCTCTGTATTTGCTGCAAGTCTGGAAAAGTCCGAAATGCCAACACCTAAAAACAACAGATAAACAAAAAAAGCGAGTAGCGGAATTTGCGCACAGATGATGATCAGTATGCCTCGTAAAATGCGCTCAATTTTCATCCGGTGAACCTTTGATTAAATAGACCAACTTGAGAATCGGATATTACCGTTAAACGGTCGATTAAAAAACTCTCATCCCCAGCAACCGCAATATCTGACAAAAGTTTTTATTCCAAGGAATAAGTAATCCTGTCATTGAACCCGCTCCCCCTGCCCTTTAAGGTTCGTTTTCCCTTAAATCAATAGGTAACCAGTCCATGGACCTCAAAGACCACATCCGATCCATTCCGGACTTCCCGAAACCGGGCATTCTTTTTTATGACATATCGACCCTTCTGGCCCATGCCGACGCCTGGCAGGTGGCGTTGGGACGCATGGCCCGCGATGTGGGACGGCATCACCCGGACATATTGGCAGGGATTGACGCCCGCGGATTTCTTGTCGCCGCACCTCTGGCGGCGCGGCTGGGACTGGGATTTACGATGATCCGCAAACAGGGTAAGTTGCCCGGTGAAACCATTTCCTATGAATACGATTTGGAGTACGGAACGGACACCATTGAAATTCAGGCCGATGCCGTACAACCCGGACAACGGGTTGTTATTCTAGACGATCTATTAGCCACGGGCGGCACCCTCGGTGCCTCCGTCGACCTGATAAATAAGATTGGCGGTAATCCGGTGGCAGCAGCCTGTCTAATTGAACTCAGCTTCTTAAACGGCAGGGATCGGCTTGGCGATCTGCCTTTTTCGTCGCTCATTTCCTATGACGAGTGAAAGTATTAACCACGGACCGTCCCAGGGGGATATCATTCGCCGGTCCGTGACCTGATCGTCAACCGCCGATTTAGGTGCTGGCATGGCGAACGATCTTTTTCATAAGGGTCGGCAGGGCCAACTCGGAAAACCGGTCCGGCAGGCACCAAAAACCGTCGGCATTGGTATTGCCGTCGGTCTCGCCGGTCCACACCGAGATCTGTAAATGAAAATGCGTAAACGTGTGGGTCACCAAACCCGCACGAGGGTGCCATTTCACATGCGGGCGGGCGATATCGGCTGCGTCGGCCTCGGGCCACGGGGTCGACCGCCAATCGGTTGAGGGAATTTCCACCATCCCGCCTAAAAGACCCTTAGGTGGGCGTTTCCGCAACCAAATGGCGCCGTCCTTATTTTTGAGCCAGAAGGCAATGCCATACCGAGTGGGTTTCGGTGGTTTCGGGAGTTTGACCGGGTATTTTTCGCAAGCCCTCTGTTGATGGGCCCGACAGGACGTCATCCAGGGGCACTGTTGACAATTGGGTGATCTCGGCCGACAGACCACAGCGCCTAAATCCATCAATGCCTGAGCGAAATCTCCCGGTCGATCCGCTGGCATGATCTTTTTTGCCAACCCCTGCACCCGGTCCTTGGACTGACGCACGGGGTCTTCGACGGCGAACAATCGGCTTATCACCCGCTCAATATTGCCGTCCACGGGAACCCCCGGCAGATTAAAAGCAATGGCCGAAACCGCCGCCGCTGTGTAGGGCCCAATACCCGGTAATTTTAGCAGCGCGCTTTCGCAAGCCGGAAAGCGCCCGCCGTATTCCTTGGCAACAACTGTCGCACATTTGTGTAAATTGCGGGCGCGGGCGTAATACCCAAGGCCCTGCCAAGCATGTAAAATTTCATCAAGCTCGGCCTGCGCCATGGCCTGCACCGACGGCCAGCGGTTCAAAAAATCGGCAAAATACGGAATGACCGTCGCCACGGTGGTCTGCTGCAACATGATTTCAGATAACCACACATGATAGGGGTCCGGGTTCCTGTGCCGCCAGGGCAAAGTCCTTTTGTTACAATCGTACCAATCCATCAGTCCGATCCCTAGTTTTTTTGTGTTGGCCGGAGATCGGAGTATTTTTGCCATAGCCTGAATGAGTAAGCAGTGAACCGGTTTCATCGACAGGCTTTTGAAAGGCCCCTCTCAGGGCTGTACCATCATACGCACCAGATTACGAATATTTTTTTGGCTTGGGTGGTACTGCGACAATCCCTGTCCACTCGGGAGCCCGTCGACCCCGCACGTGCACGCGCCGCCAACAAAATTTGCCGACCGGAGGAAAAACCGGGGATCATCTGTCGCAAAATATATATCGATACACGTTCCCCTTATTATTCGTGAGATAAATGATAGCAATCAAACAAAGAACACGGATGCGGGGTTAAGAAATCCCCTGCGGTGAAAATTGATTTGACAGATCGGCCCCTAAGATCGTTGTCTTTGACCCTGCAGTCCGTATTGAATCCTCCCGCTAACCTGCGGTAAAACAAAAACAAGGTGTGCCTCGCCACAGGCCGATTAAACAATGAACAGAGCTGAACGTCGCCGTCAAAAAAAGCTCCTCGGCAAAGCGCCCAAGGGGAACAAGACCCCGTCTGGGGAAAATCTCTCGCCAGTTGTACAAAATGCCTTAAATCTTGCCGTGCAACATCAAAATGCCGGCCGCATATCCGAGGCCGAGGGCATTTGCCAACAGTTGCTGGCAAGCGAACCCAATCAACCATTTGCCCTGCATTTACTGGGTGTGATTGCCTACCAAACGGCGCAATATGCCACTGCCGCCGCGTATATCGGCCAGGCCCTTACGGTAAAACCCGATTATCCGGAAGCGCACATAAATTTGGGCCTTGTATTCAAACAGCGCGGAAATTTGGACCAGGCCGTCATCAGTTTTCGTAAGGCCATCAGCCAAAATCCGAATGTCGCGGCCGCTCATAACAATCTTGGTAACGTGCTCAAGGACCTGAACCAGCCCGTGGAAGCCACGACCTGTTACCAAAAAGCCGTAACCATCAACCCCGGTTACGCGGAAGCCCATAACAACCTTGGCATTGTGCTCAAAGACATGGGGAAATTGCACGACTCGTTGACTCGTCTCAACAGGGCCATCGAAATCAACCCCAACTATGCGGAAGCCTTCAGCAATCTGGGCAATACCTATAAGGAATTAAATCAGCTGGATGAGGCCGTCGCCTGCTATCAAAAAGCCCTGCAAATGGACTTGAATTTCGCCCCGGCCCATAGCAATTTACTGGCGATCATGCCGTTCGCATCCAGATATTCAACAGATCAGGTATTTGCCGCCTCCCGACGTGCGGGAAAAGCGCTGGAAGGCTCACATGGCAATCTGTCACAACCGGACGATCGTGATCCCGACCGGCGGCTCCGCATTGGTTATTTGTCACCGTCCCTGACCGAACATGTGCTATCGCCCTATTTAAAACCGCTGTTTGAATTTCACCGGCGCGAACATATGTCCGTCCATGTCTATGCGCATGTACCAAGGCCGGACCATGTCACCGAACAACTTAAGGCACTTGCCGATTCGTGGACGTTCATCCACTCCCTGACCGATGAACAAGTGGCCCGCAAAATCATCGACGACGGCATCGATATTCTGGTTGATCCCATGGGTCACTGGAATTCCAATCGATTGTCTGTATTTGCCCGCAAACCAGCTCCCCTCCAGGTCTCGTACCTGTGCCAAAATCTGACTTCCGGTTTATCGAAGATGGATTATATCATCGGCGACCCCTGGCTCAACGAAGGCGGTAAAATGCAGGCGTTCGCCACTGAAAAAGTCGTCGAGTTGGCGGGCGGCTTTCAAACCACAAGTTTCGAGGACGAACCAACGATCGGTGATGTTCCGTCAGAAGCGGCGGGTTTTATTAATTTCGCCAGTTTTAACAATTCGGCAAAACTCTCCGATGCCTGTCTACGGCTTTGGGCCGAAATACTTAATAAACGACCGACTTCTCAATTGCTTATCAAGGCGAGCAAGATGGATAATCCGGAAAAGAATGAACGAATATTAAATCAACTCCTCCGCCACAACATTTCGCGCGACCGAATATCAATTATGGGTCATGCGGCTTCTGAAAACCACTTGCAGGTTCACAATCAGGTAGATGTTATGTTGGACAGTTTCCCCTTTACCGGCGGACGGACAACGGTCGATGCCCTTTGGATGGGCGTTCCCGTGGTTACTTTGAAAGGTGCCTGCGTCTATGGTCGATACAGCTACAGCCACTTGAAACGCATTGGCGCCGGTGAATTGGTCGCCCAGACAGAGGAGGACTACGTCAATATCGCGCTCGGTTTGGCCGACGATATGTTGCGGCTGCGTCACTACCGGCAAAAATTGCGGCCCCTGATCAAGGCCTCATCCCTGCTTAACGCCGCTCCCCATGTCGTTGAGTTGGAGCAGGCCTACAGAACCATTTGGCAAAATTGGTGTGCCGGTAAGGAGCCGGAATCTTTCCTTATCGGAAAAAACAACTGAGCTCATATCGTAATTGATTGTCTTTTGTCTTTCGGTCTGGACCCATTAATCGTCCAAACCGTTACACCCAAATACCTTCTTATTGACCAAATCCATCCACGATTTTGCCACATTTGCCGCTCCATAGTCCAATAGGGCAATCGTTTGCATGGGGGATTAATTTTTTTTTTGCCCCATTAAACCGAAATGACCGGGGGGTGCGGGGAAGGATGTCCCCTTACACAGGTTTATCCCGGCTCGACAGAAACCAGGGAACGGGGCTAGAATAAATGCTGCATTTGCGCGACCTGCCTATGATATCTGCGCCGTCATTCCTTATGGAAAATCCCGGTTATGGACAAAACCCAGAAAAAAGCCGATCAAAAACGCAGTTATGTGACCCAGGCGCTCGGCAAATCGATTACAAAACTCACCCGAAACACCTATGGAAAACGTGGATTTGCCGACGGCGAAATCCTGCATCACTGGCCGAAAATTGTCGGCGAATTACTGGCCAAAGCTTCGTTACCAGAAAAAATTATCTATCCAACCAACAAAAATGGCGACGGAACCCTGCATTTACGGGTTGGCAATCCAGGGCTGGCACTGGACATCCAGCATATGGAACCGACAATCCTCGAACGGATCAATGCGCATTTTGGTTATCGCGCCGTCGCGCGTTTGAAACTCATCCAAGCCCCGCTGCCGCTCCGCCACGAGAAATCCGACTTCCAGCCGACGCCGCTCAACGGCGAGGAAACAAAGTCCCTGGAGCGCACCTTAACGCCCGTCCAGGACCCGGACCTGAAACAGGCCCTGGAAAACCTGGGTCGATCAGTGACCGGTCGCAACAAGGTCTGATCGACCGCATCTTCACGACAACGTTAATCGCACCCGGGGGAAACCTGTGTTTGATTACAAATCTTGTGGATAACTCCGGAAAAGGGGTCGACTCTTCCGACCTCACAATTCTATATTCACCAACATATTGTGCTTAGGAGGCCAAATTGTCACGTTATATACTAGGTTTTGTAGTTCTCATGGGACTTTCTCTAACGGTTTCTGCTGTCCATACACCCATGGCATTGGCCGCAATCGCCGAAAACGACGACGCCATGCGGGAAATGGTTTTGGGCGATAAAAATGCGCGTGTCACCGTTATTGAATATGCCTCATTGGGGTGCCCCCATTGCGCGCGTTTTCATGCAAACACCTTCCCGGACATCAAGAAAAATTATATAGATACGGGCAAAATCAAATTTGTTTACCGTGATTTCCCCCTGGGCAACCCGGCCCTCGCCGCAGCAATGATTGCCCGCTGCGCCGGTTCCACCAAATATTTTGGCATGATCGACATTTTTTTCAGAAGCCAACCGCAATGGGGCCGTGCCGAGAACCCCTTGGCATCGTTGACTAAAATTGCCCGATTTGGCGGCATGAGTGACGACGATGTGGGTGCCTGCCTGCAAAACCAGGAACTTCTCAACCACATCCAGACGAAGGCCCAGGACGGTGCCAAGGAATACGAGATTAATTCGACACCGTCGTTTGTCATTGATGGCGAAACGATTTCCGGCAACCTGCCCTATGAGGACTTCAAAAAGTTACTCGATACGGCACTCAACAAATCCATCTAAGGGTCCAACGCGTGCTTCAATTTAATAAACTTCGCCTCTCGGGCTTTAAATCCTTTGTCGACAACACCGAACTGATGGTTGAGCTCGGCTTGACCGGGGTTGTCGGTCCGAACGGCTGTGGCAAGTCCAACCTGGTTGAAGCCCTGCGCTGGGTCATGGGCGAAACTTCGGCAAAACAAATGCGTGGCAACGAAATGGACGACGTCATTTTTGGCGGCACTTCGAGCCGTCCGCCGCGTAATATTGCCGAGGTCGTGCTGGCCCTTGATAACAAACAGCGCGCTGCACCGGCGCAGTTTAATGACGCCGAAGAGCTCGAAGTCAGCCGCCGGATTGAGCGCGAAAAAGGTTCGAAATACCGGGTCAATGGTAAAGAAGTCCGAGCCCGTGACGTTCAATTGTTGTTTGCGGATTCGGCCACCGGTGCGCGCTCGACGGCGATGGTAAGTCAGGGTCGAATTGGAGCGATTATAGCGGCAAAACCTGAACAGCGCCGCGCCTTGCTGGAAGAAGCGGCTGGCATCACCGGGCTGCACTCGCGTCGCCACGAAGCCGAACTCCGGTTGCGCGGTGCAGAAACCAACCTGGAACGCCTTGATGACATTCTGATAACCCTGGATACCCAACTGCAGAGTCTAAAAAAACAGTCCCGCCAGGCAACCCGATACAGAAATTTGAGCGATCACATTCGCAAAGCGGAGGCGACATTGTTCCACCTCCGTTGGACAGCAGCAGATATTGATCTGGACGACGCGCGGTCAAAATTTACAACCATACAGGCCCAGGTCACCGAACTCACGGCCATGGCCAGCGCCGCATCAACCAACCAGATTGAATGCGCCGAGCGTTTGCCGGCATTGCGCGAAGCAGAAGCCGCGACAGCCGCCGAACTGCACAGATTGACCATTGCCCGCGAAGGTTTGGATGAAGAGCAGGCCCGGGTTCAGCAAGCCGCAATGGAAGCCGACAGCCGCCGACAGCAGTTGGACCGCGATGAGGCCCGTGAGCGGACGATTGCGGAAGACGCGACCGCTGCCGTAGAACGACTGGAAGAAGAACGTGAGCAGGTGGAACTGTCGCGCGAAGGCGAAGAAAACACCCGTGAAACGACCCTCGAGAACCTGCAACGGGCAAATCTCGCAGTCGAAACCCTTGATGCGCAAATGAACCAGTTAACCGAACAGGTTGCGGCCAGCGAGGCGCAACGCAACGGGTTAAGCAATCGCCTGCGCGAGCTCGACGGTCGCCAGGAACGCCTGAACCAACGCAGCCAGGAAATTGAGGCCCAGCGGGCCGAGCTGGAAGCGCAAAGTCCGAACGCGGATGCGGTTGTCGGTGCCGAAGCCGATTTGGCAGCTGCCCGGGCCGCCGTCGAAGAAGCGCAAATGCAGCGCGAATTGCTGGAAGAACAACGAACCGAAGCCCAGGACAAAACCCAGCAAGCGGTTTCAGTCCTGCAATCGGCGACCGCACAAAAAACCGCATTGGATGCGGAAGAACAAGCCCTGGCGCGGGTTCTGGCCGTAACCGAAGACGAACTTTGGCCGCCGATGATTGATGCCGTCACCGTGCAACCGGGTTTTGAGACCGCTTTGGGTGTGGCCATGGGCGAGGATTTATCGGTACCTTCGGACGAGGCCGCTCCGGCACATTGGCGGTCGTATCCGCCGTTCGAACAGGTGCCAGCGCTTCCCGACACCATTCAGGCTTTGAGTGCCGTGGTAAACGGACCCGCCGCCCTGACCCGTCGCCTCAGCCAAATCGGTATCGTCGATGACGATGATCAGGGCAAAATATTAAGCACCCGCCTGAGCCAAGGCCAGCGACTGGTCAGCAAGGGCGGCAGTTTATGGCGGTGGGATGGTTTTACGGTTACCTCCGGCGCGACCACAGCCGCCGCAGCACGGCTCGAGCAACGCAATCGATTAAACGAGATACGCGCCCAGCTGTCCGATGCCCAATTGCAGGTCGAGGACTGTGAAAAAAACCGCGATCTGGCACGTCGCCGTGAGGAGGAACTACGCGGTGCCGAACATGCGGCGCGCGAAGCGGCAAATGCGACCGACCGCAAACTTAACGAGGCGCGGGATATCCTGGCGCACATTAAAGAAAAAGTGACGGCCTATTCATCCCGCGTTGAGGGCCTGTCTGATTCCTCACAAGCCAATGCCCAGGATATTGAGGAAACGGCTATCGCCCGCAATGAAGCCAAACGTCAGTTTGAAGACATAACCGATCCCTCCGCCGAACGCCAACAAGTGACCGCAATGCGCGCCGAACTTGCCGAACGCCGGACCGAACAATTGAACAGCCAAAGCCAACACGATGCCTTGGAACGCGAAGCCAGGGCCCGTGCGCAGCGGCTTTTGGACATCACCAATGAAGTCCGGTCCTGGCAACAGCGTCGGGAGGGTTCGGCCAAACAACTGGAGGCCTTAACCGAGCGACGCGAATTGATCAAAACGGAATTGGCCAAACTCACCGAACGACCAGCGGAAATCATTGCCCAGCGCGAAATTCTATTGACCCGCATCGAAGCGTCGGAAGACAAACGAAACACCTCTGCCGATGCTCTCCAGGTCGCTGAAAACGCCCTCAGAGAAGCTGACAGCATTCTTCGCGAAGCCGAATTGGCGCTCGGTCAGGCGCGCGAACAGATGGTCCGCACCGAAGGATCCGTTGAACAGGCACGGCAAGCCTGTTTAGCGATTTCCGAACGGGTTCGCGACCAGCTCAGTTGCCGGACAGACCAGTTATTTGAATTGGCCGAATTAAAGGAAGATCAAGCGCTGCCTGAATTGGAAGCGACGGAGCGCCGGGTTGATCGTTTGCACCGGGAACGGGAAACCATGGGTCCCGTGAACCTGCGTGCCGAACAGGAATCCAAAGATATGGACGAGCAAATCAATTCATTGAACGAAGAACGCGAAGACCTGATTCAGGCGATCGAAAAACTGCGTCATGGGATTTCCGAGCTCAATCGGGAGGGCCGGGCCCGGCTACTGGCGTCCTTCAAGGAGGTCGATGGTCATTTTCAGGATCTGTTTGTTCGCCTGTTCGGCGGCGGCCATGCCCATCTGGAATTTACGGAAAGCGATGACCCATTGTCTGCCGGCCTTGAAATATTGGCCAGTCCGCCAGGCAAAAAACTTCAGGTGCTTTCCCTGCTGTCCGGCGGTGAACAGGCCCTGACCGCCCTCTCCCTGCTTTTTGCAGTCTTTTTGACCAATCCGGCACCGATTTGTGTGCTCGATGAGGTGGACGCCCCGCTTGATGATGCCAATGTCGACCGGTTTTGTTCCATGCTTGAAGAGATGGCGGCCAATGAAAAAACCCGATTCTTGGTAATTACCCACCACAGAATGACCATGGCACGCATGGACCGGCTTTTTGGCGTGACCATGTCGGAGCGCGGTGTGTCCCAGTTGGTCAGTGTTGATCTGGACAAAGCGACAGAGTTGCGCGACGCCGGTTAATCCTATATAAGACCTTGAAAAGTAGGGTTTTTTTGATGGCAGATAACTCCGAAAAAGACGCGTTGGACGCCCTTGGCAGCCGCTTGGACAAAGCCAGAAGCGACAATATTGACCCGACGCGAATTCCGACAAAACCGGGGTCTGAAAAAGGTAACGCACTGGGTCTTGCTTTTCGGGTGGGCGTTGAGTTAATTTCCGCCGTCGCCATTGGAACTGCCATTGGGTGGGGCCTTGATTCCTGGTTGGATACGCGACCATGGTTGATGCTCGTATTTATCGTCCTCGGCGGTGCTGCGGGGATCATAAATGTTTATCGCATGGCCAGCGGATATGGTTACGCTGCTGGTTATCAAAAAGGAAATTCTAGCGCGGGTTCTGATCCAGAACCCCGTGATGATAAGGGGAAATAAGACATTGGCTGAAGGTCAGAGCCCACTCGCCCAGTTCGAGATCAAAACCCTGGTGCCGATGCAAATCGGCGGCATCGACGCCTCGTTCACAAACTCGTCGGCATTTATGGTCGCTTCGGTTTTGGCAATCAGTTTGTTTCTTGTCCTGGGAATGCGCCGTAGCGCGCTTGTACCTGGCCGTTGGCAGTCAATTGTTGAATTGAGCTATATATTCATCGCCAATTTGTTAAAAGATACGGTCGGGTCCGAAGGACGGCCTTACTTTCCTTTCATCTTTACGGTTTTCATGTTTGTTCTGTTTGGCAACCTGTTCGGAATGATCCCCTACAGCTTTACCTTCACGAGCCACATTGTCGTCACTTTCACGATGGCTTTGTTTGTCTTCTTGGGCGTAACAGTGATCGCCATCGCCAAACATAAAATGCACTTCTTTTCGTTCTTTATGCCGCCCGGCGTGCCGATGTATATGGCACCCCTGTTGATCCCCATCGAAATCATCTCCTATCTGTCGCGCCCGATCAGCCTGAGCGTTCGATTGTTTGCCAATATGTTGGCCGGGCATACACTGATGAAAGTGTTCGCTGGTTTTATCGTCGCATTGGGTGTGTTTGGGGTTGCGCCATGGCTTTTCGTCGTCGCCCTTACCGGCCTCGAAATTGTTATCGCATTCCTGCAGGCCTTCGTTTTCACGATCCTGACCTGTTTATATCTCAACGACGCTCTGCATCTGCACTAAGAGCGTTTTCATTTATTACTTAATTAGCAGAATTAATTAGAAAGGAACTTAAAATGGAACTCGAAGCTGCAAAGCTCATAGGTGCTGGTTTGGCTGTTATTGGTGTTATTGGATCCGGAATTGGTATCGGAACAATCTTCGCCTCCTTCATTCAGGCCGTCGGCCGCAACCCGTCTGCGCAAGCTGCCGTCTTCCCAATGACCATGTTGGGCTTCGCACTTGTTGAAGCTATTGCTCTGTTCGCATTGGTTATCGCACTCGTTATTCTCTTCGGTTAAGAGATACGTTTCAGCCTGTTGCCCGGGCGGAGCAAACCCGCCCGGCATCGGTTTTTGAGAGGATTTTATAATGCCTCAACTTGATATCTCGACCTTTTCGACGCAAATCGTTTGGTTGGTAATCACGTTTGCAGCCTTATTTCTTGTTATGTGGCGGGTTGCCGTTCCTCGCATTTCAGATGCGCTGGAGCAGCGTCAGACACGTATGGATGACAATCTGAATAAAGCGGCAGAATTTAAAAAAGAAGCCGAAGCGGCCATCGAAGCTTATGAAAAGTCTTTGGCTGATGCCCGGGAATCTGCGCATTCGGCGATTGCCGACGCACAAGCGACCCTGGCATCCGAGACCGCCGCCAAGGATGCTGAACTCAGCGCCAAAATCAAATCCATGTTAAGCGAAAGTGAAGCCAGCATTAACAAGGCGACGGAAGAAGCCATGGATAATGTGCGAGCGGTTGCCGAAGAAGTTGCCGCCGCTGCCGTTGAACGCCTGCTTGGTGACGCCGTCGACGGCAGTGTTGTCTCATCGGCCGTTGATGCCGCAACCAAAGCCAGGATGTAGAAGGAATTACGATGTTAAATGATCCAACATTCTGGGTAGCAACTGCATTTGTCGGTTTCCTGCTGGTCCTGATTTATTTAAAAGTCCCGGGAACGGTCGGTGCCCAGCTAGATAAACGCGCCGCCAAAATCAAAGCCGACCTGGATGAGGCGGAAACCCTGTTCAAAGAAGCTCAGGATCTGCTGGCTACCTACCAGAAGAAACAACGTGATGCGGCCAGGGAAGCCGAAGCCATTGCCGATCAAGCAACGACGGAGGCGGCACGGATGCTCGAAGAGGGTCGCCAGCGTCTCGCGGAGACCCTGGCCCGGCGTGAACTATTGGCCAAAGAACGCATTACCCAGGCTGAATCTGCGGCGATTGATGAGGTTCGTATTCGAACCGTTGATATCGCCATGGATGCCACTCAGAATATCCTGGCAAAGGGCCTGGCAGCGGCCAAGGCCAATAAAATGATCGCTGACGCCATAAAGGAATTGCCCAACAACCTCCATTAGAACGTGTCTTCCCTAATTGGCGAAAGCCATTTCACCTATAAAAAAAGGAGCTTTTCGGCTCCTTTTTTGTCAGGATTCCTTGTATATTTCGAAGTGTATTAGAGCGTGTCTTCCCCTTCTGATGCCCCCGCACCGACCTACAGGTAGCCCCGTTTCGCCAGGTTTTCCATGAGAGCACGGGTGCCGAAGGTCCAGGGTTCGGCTTTATCGCTGGTATCCACACGCTGCACCAGGCGCCCCAAGGATGGGGTCGAGATCGAGACAATATCACCGATCTTGTGGGTGAACCCTTCGCCCGGGGTATCCCGGTCTTCGGTCGGCGCAAACATCGTCCCTAACATCAACAGGAATCCATCCGGGTATTGGTGCACGCGACCGATGGTCTGGGCAACGATATCGGCCGGGTCGCGGCTGATCTGTGACATCGAACTGGCCCCGTCGAGAACAAACCCGTCCTCACCCGCGACTTCCATACTGAGTTCACAGGACCGCAGGTCGTCGAGGCAATAGGTCTCGTCAAATAATCGAATGAACGGGCCGATGCCGCAGGACGCGTTGTTGTCTTTGGCTTTACTCAACAACAGTGCACTTCGGCCTTCAAAGTCCCGCAGGTTAACGTCATTGCCCAGGGTCGCGCCTTTGATATCGCCCTTCGAGTTTACACAAACAGCGACTTCCGGTTCCGGATTGTTCCAGGTGGACCGGGGGTGCAGACCGACGTCAGCACCGGGTCCAACCGCCGACATGGGTTGTGATTTGGTAAAAACTTCGGCGTCAGGGCCAATCGCCACTTCCAGATATTGGGACCACAGATCACGTTCAACAAGTTCTTCTTTCAGCCGTTGGGCATCTGCCGAGCCGGGGACAATTTCTGACAAATCGGCACCAATGGATTGGTTGATTTCCTTGCGAATTTCCACGGCCCGTTGCGGGTCACCTTTGGCCCGCTCTTCAATGACCCGTTCCAGCATACTGGCGGCAAAGGTCACGCCCGCCGCCTTTAATGCCTGCAAGTCGCTGGGTGCCAGCAAATGGGGTTTCGATGGGTCCCGTTCCGCAGCCACACTATTTGCCAAAAGTTCAGACAAAGGTCCCAAATTACTTCCCGGTACCGCGCTTTTTACGGCCGCCGCAGGATCGTCCATCTCCAGCAGGGCACAGGTTGTGGTCGCTACGGACATAATATCAAAAACCCCGGCTTCGCGGACGACGGCAACCACAGGACCGGCCGCGGCCCCTGGCACCCAGACACGGGTGATTAAGGTGCCCTTATAGCGGTCTTCCGGCAGGCAGTTCTCGGGGCTCATACGTTGGTGAATAGACATTTTTGGGGTTCCCTTAAAATACAAGTTATTGAATGAAGTCGATCCATTGCTGTTCGGTCATGACCCGCAATCCCAGGTCTTCGGCTTTTTTTAATTTTGACCCGGCACCCGGCCCGGCGATAACAATATCGGTTTTTTTTGATACCGAGCCGGCAACCTTTGCCCCCAGAGCTTCGGCCTTTGCTTTGGCTTCCGAACGGCCCAGGGTTTCCAGGGTGCCCGTGAAGACCACGGTTTTGCCGGCGACCGGAGAAAATTTTTCGTCCGGCGCAATAAACTCCTGCACCTCCAGCAATTCATTGAGATCGGTTAAAATTTCCCGGTTATTGGTGTCGGCAAAAAAGATCAGGATATCGTTCGCCATGGACGTGCCTATTCCATCAATATTGATCAGGTCCTGGTAACTGTCGCTGTCCCGGTCCTGGGCTTTATCCATGGCTTTGCTCCAGGCATCGAAGGTGCCATATTGTTTAGCCAGGAGGCGGCCTGTGGCCTGACCAACCTGCGGAATACCCAGCGCGAAAATAAACCGTGGTAAATCGATTTTCCTGCGTGCGTCAAGGGCTTCAAACAAGTTTTCCAGGGATTTGTCGCCCCAACCTTCCCGCCCTTCGATCTGCTGTCTTTTTTCCGGTATGCGAAAGATATCGGCGGGTGTTTTTATCAATCCGTCCTGCCAGAAATTCTCGACGTGTTTGCCACCAAGGCCCTCGATGTCGAACGCATTACGGGAAACAAAATGTTTTAACCGCTCGACCGCCTGCGCCGGACAGATCAGCCCGCCGGAGCAACGGCGTGCCACTTCGCCCTCTTCACGCACCACCGGGCTTGCGCATATGGGGCAAACCTTCGGGTAAATAAAGGCTTCGGCCCCGGGTTTGCGTTTTTCCTTCAGGACTTCAACAATCTGCGGGATCACGTCGCCGGCCCGCTGGACAACCACATGGTCACCAACCCGCGCGTCCAGGCGCGAAATTTCATCTTCGTTATGTAACGTGGCATTTGACACAACAACGCCGCCGACGGTGACCGGTTCAAGCCGGGCAACCGGCGTCAAAACCCCCGTCCGCCCGACCTGAATATCGATGGCATTTAAGATGGTTTGGGCCTTTTCCGCCGGGTATTTATGGGCCGTCGCCCAACGCGGTGCCCGGCTGACAAAACCAAGCCGTTCCTGCAGGTCAAATCGGTTTACCTTGTAGACCATGCCGTCGATATCGTATTCCAGACTGGCCCGTTGTTCACCAATATGACGGTAATGGGCGAGGGCCTGTTCGGCCGTCGAACACAACCGGGTCTGTGGATTCACCTGAAAACCCCAGGACTTTAAATTTTCAAAAAAATCCCACTGACTTTCGCCGACCGGGCCGCTCACCTCACCCATGGCATAAACAAACAATGATAGGGGCCGCGACGCTGTCACTGCGGTGTCCAATTGACGCAAGCTGCCGGCGGCGGCGTTTCTCGGGTTGGCAAATAGCTTGGCACCTGCGGTTTCCTGGCGGGTATTCAAGGCCGCAAAGTCGGCTTTTGCCATATAAACTTCGCCGCGCACTTCCAGGATTTGCGGTACGTTATCGGCGACCAATACCTGAGGCAGGGCCGGCAGTGTTTTCATATTATCGGTTATATTCTCACCGGTGGTCCCGTCGCCCCGAGTTGCAGCGGTGACAAGCTTGCCATCGATATATCTCAGACTCACCGACAGGCCGTCAATTTTTGGTTCCGCGACTACGTCAACCGGCGCATCGGCGGGCAAATTTAAAAACCGCCGCACCCGGGTGAAAAATTCGACAACGTCGTCGTCGGTAAAGGCGTTGCCCAGCGATAACATAGGGCGGGCATGAGTGACTTTGCCAAAACCGCTGGCAATCGGCGCACCGACCCGTTTATTGGGGCTGTCGGCCTGAATAAGCTTAGGGAATTTGTTTTCTATGGCATCATTGCGTCGCCTGAGAGCATCATATTCGGCATCGGTGATCCGCGGCGCATCGTTTTGATGGTAGGCGATATCGTGGCGAACAATTTCCCTGGCCAGTTTTTTTAATTCAACCAGAGCATCCAGCTCTCCCAATTCGTCAATGGCGATGTCGTTCACGGAACCGCTCCAGCCAATAAACTGTCGGCTGCCGCGCGGGCTTCATCGGTCACCTGGGCACCAGCCAACATGCGGGCAATCTCCTCCTTACGTTGACCCGCATCCAAACTCGAGACCGAAGTCGCAATGCGTAATTCCTCGCCGCCGTCGCGGGCCTCGTTGGTTGGCGATTTTGCAACGCGCCAATGGGTATTTCCCCGGGCCGCAACCTGAGGCGAATGGGTGACCACCAGGATTTGATTGGATTCGGCGAGGCGCACCAGGCGTTCCCCGACCGCTGCCGCGACGGCACCACCGACCCCGGCATCGACTTCATCAAAAACCAACGTAGCAACGGGATCTGATTCCGCCAACACCACTTTCAAGGCCAACATAAATCGCGCCATTTCCCCACCGGAAGCAATTTTGTTAAGCGGTCCAGGCGGGTTACCTGGGTTTGTCGCCACCAAGAAGAACACCCGGTCCATGCCGCTGGCAGACCAGCCGTCTTCGGCCAGGGGGCTCAGTTCCGTAAGGAACAGGGCCTTACCGAGCTTTAAGGCGACGAGCTCTGCGGAGACGGATTTATCCAGGGAGATAGCCGCCAATTTGCGGCGTTCCGTCAATTGGGTACTGACTGCAACATAAGCCTGTCTGGCTTCTGTTTCTTCGCGCCGCAACACCAGAAGGCGGGCGGCACCATCTTCGACGGCCCTGAGGTTGTGACTTAACCGTTTCGTCAGATCGGACAGATCGTCAACCAGCACATTATGTTTGCGGGCAAGGGCACGCAGCGCAAACAAACGTTCTTCCGCCGTTTCCAGTTCGTTGGGATCCAGATCGAGGTTTTGGGAAACCCGCTCCAACTGATTTATGGCTTCTGCGGTTTCATTGATTGCCCGGTCGAGAATGCCGATCACACCATCCAGTCGGTTTTCGGCTTTTTCTGCAACCCGTCCGAGTTCTCTGGCCGCCTTTTGTAACCTGTCGTCGGCCCCGTTGTTCATTCTTAAATGACCCAGGGCATCATTCATCGCCGACATTAATTGCTCACCGTGCATCATCAAGGCTCGCTTTGCCGCCAGTTTGGATTCTTCGCCCGGTTCCGGCGCAAGTTTTTCCAACTCATCAACCGCGTGACGCAAAAATTCTTCGTCGCGACGGGCGATTTCAATTTCCTGTTCCAATTGGGCTTTTTCCTTTGCCTTGGCCTGCCAGCTGACAAAGGTGCTCGATACCATTGCCATTACATCCCGATACCCGCCGTAGGTATCGAGGATGGTTTTGTGGTGAGTCGGGTTGAGCAGCCGCTGATTATCGAACTGACCATGAATTTCGACAATCAATTCACCAATTTGCCGCAACATGCCAATACTCACCGGCTGGTCGTTGACAAAAGCCCTGGATTTACCGTCCTTGCCTAAAACCCGGCGCAACAGGATTTCACCGCCCTCGGTCGTGATCCCATGGGTTTCCAACATTTCGATTACCGGATGCTGCAGGGGCAAATCAAAATCGGCGGTCACTGACGCCCGTTCGCTGCCGTGACGAACCAGACGGGCTTCCGCCCGCGCCCCCATGGCCAACCCGAGCGAGTCCAACAAAATCGATTTTCCGGCTCCGGTTTCGCCGGTCAGAACACACAGACCCGGCTCGAAGCGCAGATCAAGATGTTCGATTAAAACGACGTCGCGTATGGCAAGACTGGTCAGCATCTCTTCGGGCAGCCTTTTTACTAGGGTCAGGACCCCTTAATTTCATCCATTCTGCGGAGGTGATTTATCTTATCGGTCAGGCGGAAAGACGCAGGAAACCTCACGGTTTTTAAGTTTTTCAACGAAGCCAGAGTGATAAAGCGCCCTGCCCCAAGGGGTTTGTCAAGAAGCTCACGCCTACGGCGAAAACAAGGCTCGAATAGGCCCGGTGTGACCTGGCTCTTGTTTTCTTGTATTCGCAAGTTTACGGACAAACAGAATTGCATGAAATTAAGGGGTCCTGACTCAAGGTTCTAGAACTTTTTCCAGATTTCATACCAGGCTGCTTTTTCATCCGGCGGTGCTTCGATACCGACGTCTTCGCCGTCCTCATTGCTGCTGACCCGTACTCTTTTGTTTTCCATCATATCATAGGAATCCATATACCATTCGCTGCCCGGGTAGTTATGGCCCAAAACGGCTGCCGTTTTGCGAGCCTCAGCCGGTAAACCAAGGGCGAAATAGGCCTCTGTCATGCGGTGCAGGGCCTCTGGCACGTGGGTTGTTGTCTGGTATTTTTCGACGACGGCTCTGAACCGATTAATTGCCCCCAGATACTGGCTTTGGGAATGGTAATATCGGCCAATTTCCATTTCCTTACCGGCCAGATGGTCATTGGTCAAATCGAGTTTTATTTTTGCATCTCTGGAATATTTGGAATTTGGGAAACGGCTTACCAGTTCACGCAGAGACGACAAGGCTAATTGGGTCATCTTCTGGTCGCGGGCCACATCAGATATTTGTTCATAATAACTGAGCGCCTTCAGGTAATAGGCGTAACTGATGTCCTTATTGGCGGGATGTAATTGGATAAAACGATCAAGGGCGACTACGGCTTCATCGTATCGGTTCGCCTGATAATAGGCATAAGATGCCATCAACTGGGCTTTCGTCGCCCATACGGAATAAGGGTGTTGACGTTCGACTTCGTCAAATTTTTCAGTCGACGAGGAATATTCGCCCTTTTGCATGTGATCGATGGCCGCATTATAAAGGTCTTCGACCGGTTGTTCGACGTAGTCGCTCTTTTCCTTACCGAATGCGCAACCGCCGACCAAGGCGGCAAGACCAAACGCCACCAAGACCCGTCTCACCCGATTTTTATATTGGCCAAACAAATGACTGAAACCCATTCCTAAGGTTGCCCATAATTATCCCAACGACACACCGATTATATCATGCGAGCGGGGGCGCATGGCAAGACAATGCCACAGAAAATTCCGGTAAAAACAAAAACCCCGCGCTTTGCGGGGTTTCGTCTCGATCCAACAGCGGGTTGTCCTACACGGCGGCCGTCATCACCTGCTGGTCGGCGAAAATACCGCCATCAATAGCCGTTTTAACGGCGTCACCGCGCAGTTCATCATACTTCCAGGCATCGTCATCGGCGAACAGGGCCCGCAACAGGGCATTGTTGAGGGCATGGCCCGAACGTTTTCCGGCAAATTTACCGAGAATCGCACCACCTGCCAGAAACAGGTCACCAACGGCATCAAGCATTTTGTGACGAACAAATTCATCATCAAACCGCAATCCGTCCTTATTCATGATCGTAAGACCATCAATCACTATTGCATTATCGAGCGATCCCCCCTTGCCAAGGCCCGCAGCCTGCAAGGCTTCAACTTCATCTAAGAAACCAAAGGTCCGGGCCCGCGCCAGTTCCTTGCAGAAACTTCCATTTTTCATACCAACCTGCAGGGCCTGTCTGGAAACCGCCGTGCCCTCGAAATGAACCTGAACGTCGAGGGTGAAATTTGTATCCGGCTCAAGGGTCGCCTGCGCATCCCCATCAACAACCCGAATGGGTTTTAAAATTTTGATAATTCTGCGCGGTTGGTCCTGCTCGACCACTCCGGCACATTCGATCAAAAAGACAAAGGGACCGGAACTGCCATCCATGACTGGAACTTCGGGAGCGCTCACTTCAACAACCACATTGTCGAGCCCGCAACCGGCCAGCGCCGCCATTAAATGTTCTATTGTACCGACCCGTACGCCGTGATCATTGGCAATGACCGTACACAAACGGGTATCAACCACCAGGTCCCAACGGGCAGGTATAACGGATTTGTCCACATCGACGTCGGTCCGGACAAAAACAATACCGGTACCTGCCGCAGCTGGTTTTAAGGTTAAATGAACCGGTTCGCCCGAATGCAAGCCAACCCCATCACATTTCACAGCACTTTTAAGGGTCCGTTGATAGACCACCTGTTTTTCAGGTAAATCGTCGGTTCGTGCGATGTTTGTTGTACCCATAATCTTAATCGTATCCATATTATCGTTTTTTATTAGGGTTGGTAGCCGATTACAGACGGCACCGTGACAACCCGAATTCAGACAGTTTACTGGATCTGTCCAAGTGTGTTTTAACAATACTCGTACATCCATACAAATCACTCTTTGTTACTTTTTGTTTCGCATTGTATCGCTCTCTTTGTGGTTGCTCCCTGTCATCGACCGACAATCATTCCAGGTTTATTATCAACGCATTAGAAAATTTTACTCATTTTCCTACTGTCAGGACAATTTGCCGAATCCGGGCATTTTTACACCCCAATTGATTACGATTTACTTACTAACCTTCAGACGGGCTGAATTCGCCCCGCGAACGGATGTGTTTTCATCTCGTTAGCCTATAAATAGACCGTTAGGCTGCCACCCGGCCCGGCTGCCACAGAGCCTCAAAAATAACGGATTATCGGTTAAATTCAGGCCGCAGGCAGCTCCTGTCGGGATTTCAACTGCAACTAAAGAATGGGTGTCGGCTTGCGCCTCAGGCCAGACAGGGCGTTGCCGACAATCGCCAACAGCAAAATCAGGCCGCCTATCAGCGTATATGGCCCGGCCGTTTCACCAAACACCAACCAAACCCATAGGGGGCCAAGTACAACTTCGGTCATCGATAACAGAGCCAACTCGACGGCCGGCACGGATTTTGACCCGATGGTATAAAGGCTCAGTCCGGCACCGACCTGAAACACACCCATTGCCAACGCAATGCTTATGTCACGGAAGGGAATATACAGTGTGAAACCTTCCAGATAACAGATAATGGCAGAGACAATAATAGCAAAAACACCGCCAAGAAACACCGTCGGCATCATGTCGTTGACCCGCCGCCATCTGAGAATGACGGTAAATACGGCAAATCCCAGAGCCGAGATCAGTGCAGCCACATTACCAATCAAATGACCAAGCGATATGCTGTCCCGAACCATAATCGTGATCCCGACCAAGGCAATGAGTGTTGCCGCCCAGGTGCCTTTTCGGACCCCTTCGCGTAAAAAAACCCAGCCCATTACGGCGGCAAAAAACGGCGCTGCAGCAAACAGAAACATCGCGTTGGCGACAGACGTCGACTGGATCGCAAATATGCCGCCGGAAAAGGCAAATACCAACCCCAAGCCACCGAGCACGCCGGCGATCCCTGATTTGCCTATAACCCGTAGCGGTTTGCCACCTGAGCGCAGGGATATCAGCAGAAACAAAAACGGCGCCAGCGCACAGGAGCGGTAAAACAATATCTGCCAGACGTTGGCGACCTCAATAAACCGAATACCCAAACCCATGGTCGACCAACACACACCCGCCATAATGACCAGAATCACTCCACGGCGGTAGGTGAATGCGGATGGCGTATCAGGAAACGATACGGGCTCGTTCATCGTTGGTTGCCATTTTCTTTTAAACGGGAAAGTGCCGGGATGTAAAAATCTATCGTTGGTATACGTGCTCGCGATATTGATGACAATCCCGCAACCTATGGCTAATCCGGCGGCGCAAGTCGGCAGACAACTGAATAACAACCCTTGGCAGGGGCGCTTTCGCTGTTTAACGACCGACGCGGCAGAATTGGGTGATGACTAAGCACCGGGAGAATTTCCCGCGTATCATAAAATTCGATGACGGGCCGCTCTCGCAGTGTTAGCCTGAGACGTATACATTGACGCTTCCGAACAATGGGGAACAAAAAATTGGCCGATAACAAACGCCGCCACGAACGCATTGAGTTAAATGAACCGGCCTCCGTCAAAACCAATGCGGAGGTTTTTACAGGAACCGTTATCGATGCTTCACAAAGCGGTGCCGCCGTGGAGTTTTCCTTTGGGAGAGGTGAATCCAGCGCACAGTTTGATATTGGCAGCGATATCGAAGTCGATTCCGATCATGTGGATAACCGCAAAGGTCGGGTTGTCCGGTATTACGATAAAGGTTTTGCCGTTAATTTTGAGGGTGATTCAAACGGCGACAAGTAAAATCTTTCCGAATCCTCCGGTATAAAAGGAGTTCAACTGTCCCTCGGGTCCTCCGACGCCGTCCACCAAACGAAAAGATCCCACTCTCCGGCCCCCTTACCCATCCGATCGAGGTCAAAAAACATGTCTCCCCTTTATCTTTTCATAACCACGTCGTATATTCTGGTCGTTTTTGCAGCCATATCTTATCTGAAAAAGCATGGACATCCGGAATGGTGGACTGCAGTCATCCTGGCTGTATATACGCTCGCCGTCGTCGCCGGTATAAAATATTTTACCTAAAAGTATCAGACGGTAAAGGTGCCGCTACGGCAGATCGGATCTTTTGCCACACTGCAGTGGCGACTCCCGTCGCCAACGAAAAACCCCCTTTGTCTAACAAAGGGGGTTATCCATTTTGCGGCCGTTATGAGTGGCGGCGTTTAGTTCGCCTGACGCCGGAGAAAGGCCGGAATATCAAGCAGGTCATCATCTGCCGCCGTCACCTGGCGGTCGGGTTGCGGTTTTGGATTGAGACCGGAAATTTCCTTTTGGGTAACCCGACTTAAAGAAGCGGCTTCCTGCGTCACAGGTTTTGGCGGAATAAAGGACGTGACCGTATCAACCGGCACCGTCGGTGCGGCCGGCGCAACCGCCTCTGGACGAGCCATTTCTGCATTCGGTTCAGGTGACAGCGCACTTTCTTCGACGTTTGGTTTGGCCGCGCGACCTGTCCGGGTCACCCGTTCAAACAAACTGGGTCTGCGTGGACTTTCCGCCGACGGCGCAGTTTCAACATTTTGATTGCCCGCGCCATTGGTCATATCGGCAGCCCGGAACGGATCCGGTTCGACCGCATCAGGTTTTGATTTCACGGAAACGGCTTTTGGCGGAATGAACGCATCCGTTGCTCCCATGGTCGGAATGGCGGGAATATCAACCTCCTTTTTCATGGGTTTGTCAGACTCATCGACGGGCTCTTTTGCCACTTTCAGCGGATCAGCCCCCGCGGCAGGTTCAAGCGACGGTTCTTCCACAACCGTTTCGGTTTCCGGCATATCCAGCGCCATTAAAGCTTCCGTATTTGAATCAATTTCTTCGATCAACTGAGCAAGCGGAGTATCTTCCGATTGCGTTGCCATGGGTTCGGGTAAGATTTCTGCAGTGGCAGATGTCGTCGGCTTGGCGGCGGAATCGACTTCGGCCTTCTCGACCGGGATAATTTCGTCCATCGATTCGTCGCCCAGCTCCAGTACTTTCATCTGTGACACCACCGGTTGGTTGGCGTGGTCGGCGGTATTTAGCATTGTCGGCGTTGCTGCGGTGGCAGAATTGGCATCAATGCCCGTCGCCACCACCGATACCCGCATGGTGCCATCGAGATTGGGGTCGAAGGCGGAGCCAACGATAATATGAGCGTCCGCATCGACTTCTGCACGAATACGGGTTGCCGCTTCGTCAACCTCAAACAATGTCACATCCTGGCCGCCGGTGATATTGATTAACACGCCTTTGGCACCCTTCATGGACATATCCTCTAAAAGCGGATTGGCAATCGCCGCTTCAGCCGCATCCAGAGCGCGTCGGTCGCCATTGGCTTCGCCCGTTCCCATCATGGCTTTACCCATTTCACCCATCACCGAACGAATATCAGCAAAATCCAGATTAATCAGACCGGGCATTACGATCAGGTCCGTAACCCCCCGGACACCCGAATAGAGAACTTCGTCAGCCATGTTAAAGGCATCGGCAAAGGTCGTGTTTTCGTTGGCAATCCTGAACAAATTCTGGTTCGGAATTATGATCAGCGTATCAACGTGGCGCTCCAGTTCGGCGATCCCCTGCTCCGCCATTTTCATGCGGTGAGACCCTTCAAACTGGAAAGGTTTGGTAACCACACCAACGGTCAAAATGCCCGCTTCACGGGCCGCTTCGGCAATCACAGGCGCCGCACCGGTGCCGGTGCCGCCGCCCATCCCGGCAGCGATAAACGCCATGTGGACGCCCTTGAGTTCATCCATCACATCTTCAATGGCTTCCTCTGCAGCACCACGACCAATTTCCGGTTTCGAGCCGGCGCCGAGACCTTGGGTCAATTGTGTTCCCAACTGTATGCGGCGTTCCGCCGACGACTGGCTCAACGACTGGGCATCGGTATTTGCGACAACAAAATCGACCCCCTCCAGTTCGCGGCGGATCATGTTATTTACCGCATTGCCACCAGCGCCACCGACGCCAACAACTGTAATACGGGGTTTCAGTTCCGGGTTTTCGCTAGCCGTTGGAACGGTTAGATTGATACTCATATCGATCTCCTTAATGCGCACGTATGCACGATGTTAAAAGATGTCCTGTTGGCCGCCCGAGCCATCGTCCATCTGTTGCCGCCCCAGTGCGGCGTATGCGTTACCAAAGTCATTAAAAATTCTCCTTTAACCAATGACCCAGCCGTCCAAACCGGCCCTCGGCCCTGATATTTTCCTGTCTGTACATGTCGTTCGGCAGATTTTGTTTTTCGTTCAGCGCATAGTTCAGCAATCCGACACAGCCGGAAAACGCCGGTCCCGATGCCGCTTCCGCCAGGCCGTCCATAGCCATCGGTTTGCCCAGCCGCACCTGCTTATCGAGGATTGTTCCCGCCAATTCCGGTAAGCCCGGCAATTGTCCGGCGCCACCGGTCAAGACCATGCGGCGACCCGCCACCTTATCAAATCCGGCGGCGACCAGACGGTCGCGGACCATTTCCAGTATTTCCTCCATGCGGGGGCGAATGATGCCAACCAACATGGAACGCGGAATTTGCCCCGATTCCGGATTATTTTCTTCGCCGACCAATGGCACTTTTATCACTTCCCGATCATCATTGATTGATGGGATGGCGTTCCCGTAAAGGGTTTTCATGCGCTCCGCGTGCTGTAGGGATGTCGCCAATCCCCGCGCAATATCGTTGCTCACATGTTGGCCGCCAACGGGGATGCTGTCCGTATGCACCAATTCACCGTCGAAAAAGATGGCAATCGACGTTGTGCCGCCGCCCATGTCGACGCAGGTCACACCCATTTGGCGCTCATCCTCGACCACGCAGGAAAGTGCAGAGGCGTAGGCGCCCAAAACTTTACTTTCAATGCCCAAATGACAGCGGGCAATGGCCGTTTCCAAATTTCGAATGGGACCGCTTTCGGCATTTATAATATGCATGTTGACGCCAAGGCGTTCACCAAACATCCCGCGTGGATCTCTGATCCCCTTGTTGCCATCAATGCTGTAGCCGACCGGAATACTGTGGATGACTTCGGTGCCCGATGGTTCGGTTGCGTCCAAAGTTTGCGGATCGAGAATTCGGCGTAAATCGGCATCACCAATTTCATGGCCGGCGATGGAAACTTCATAGGCGATCAATCGCGACCGGGGTTTACCGATGTTCACGTTGACCACGACTTTCTCTATATTGTCGCCGGCCATTTGCTCGGCCGTCTCCACGGTCGAACGAACCGCATGCTCCACGCTGTCCATATCGACAACCGTTCCCGAACGCACACCTTTCGAGACCTGATGCCCAAAACCAACAATCCGTGCCGTCTGGATCGGATTGGCCGACGGATCGGTGCCTGGCTTTGCGATCAAACAACCAATTTTTGTCGACCCAATATCCAACGCGGCAACAAGGCCGTTTCGCGGTCGATTATGGTTAACGCCTTTTCTCATTACATTTTTCTTTCTTCTCGATCTTTCCCACTCGACGTTAGGTTTCGCGGCCGGTGTTTGGTTTTTCAGATTTTTTGCTTGGCGATTTACGGACGATCAGTCGATCTGGAATTCTGAGGTCCAAAACCTGGACATCGCGCTCCAGGACCCGGTGGGTTTTTTCGTACTCTGCCAGACGCATCCAGGCAGCAGTCGCATTTCCTTCCGGCAGGCGCACATCAATATCGCCGGTCAATCGCAAATTCCAACGGCGTCCACCGACCCAGACGGCGGCCTTAACCATGCTCAGCAATTCCGGTTGGGTTTTCAGGGTGACTAGTAAACGCGCCGTTTCCCGTGGTGCATTTTCACCAACCACGATAAGCAGATCATTAAACCGATCCAGGCCTTTGCGCAGGATGACCTCACCGGTTTCATCGATCAACGCGAACTGACCGTTGTGTTGCCATATGGCCAGCGGTTTGCGTTCCTCGATCGACAACAAGATGGTGTCGGGAAGCATTCGTTCGACGGTCGCCCGACGGACCCACGGCAGGACTTCAACCCGGTCCCGCGCGGCTTCCAAATCAAATGCCAGAATCGGCGCACCGCGTGTCAATTGAATGGCGCTGCGCAATACCTTCGAAGCGGTTTCCTTGCGACCGACGACTAATATTTCGTTGACCTGAAATCCAGCCTTCACTGACAGCGCGATGGTTCTCCATTTAACGCCTTCAACCACTTTAGCCATTACATCATGCGACCAACTCCACCAGAGACCACTGCCCATGGCACCGACAACAACCACGGCCAAGACCAGGCGGACATAACCGCGGCGCCACAGGGGAACGGCCTTACGGCGGGGTTTTCCCAACTTGGTTGTTTTCGTGTTTTCTCTCATCATTCCCATTTTGACGCTCATGCGTCGCACTCCGCGTTATCGACCATCCAGGTGATCAAATCATTAAAAGACATATTTACGTGTGCCGCCTGTTCCGGCACCAAAGATGTCGGGGTCAATCCCGGTTGAGTATTAACCTCAAGTATGTAGATTTCCTTTCCATCGTAACGAAAATCTGCCCGACTGACGCCACGGCATCCCAATGTCTGGTGGGCGAGCAGCGCCAGGCGCATTGTTTCGTCATAAATCGCCGGTTCGATGTCCGCCGGGACGACATGGAAAGAACCGCCGTCTTCGTATTTCGCGTTGTAATCGTAAAACCCGCGGTTGGTCATAATCTCCGTCACTGCGAGCGCCCGATCTCCCATAACAGCGACGGTCAGTTCCTGTCCCTCAATAAATTTTTCGACCATCACACTGGCACCATAGGGCCAACCCGGTTCTGCAAAACGAGCCGTATTATCGCCATGACGAACAATGTGAACGCCAACGCTGGAACCTTCATTGGAAGGTTTGATCACATAGGGCGGTGCCATGACATGACCTGCCCGGACCTGTTCACTGGTCGAGATAATATGATCTGCCACCGGAATACCGGCCATTTCAAACAGCCGTTTGGCCATGACCTTATCCATGGCCAGGGCTGACGCCAGCAGGCCCGAATAGGTGTAGGGAATGTTTAGAATATCGAGCAAACCCTGAACACAACCATCTTCACCAAAACGGCCATGCAGAGCGTTGAAAACAACATCGGGTTTTGGATAGAGCCGGGTTAATAAGGTTCCCATATCCCGCTGCACGTCTATTGCCGCCACGTCATATTTCAGTTCCCGCAGGGCTTTCACTACAGCCGCACCAGATACCAATGACACCTCACGCTCGGCGTTCCATCCTCCCATTAACACAGCAACATGTTTGGTCATTGATCAATCTCCTTGATATCACCCGGCAGCGGTCGTCCGAGGCTGTGAATTTCCCACTCCAACATGACACCTGTTTTTTCAAACACGCGACGGCGGACTTCTTCACCCAAACCTTCAAGATCCGATGCGGTGGCGTTGCCAGTATTAATTAAAAAATTACAATGCAGGTTCGAAATGGCGGCACCGCCACGGATCAATCCGCGGCAACCGGCGCGATCAATGAGCTGCCAGGCCTTTTCGCCGGGCGGATTGGCAAAGCTCGAACCGCCGGTTAACGTGCGAATGGGTTGGGTGATTTCGCGTTCCGCCTGAATGGCTTCCATGCGCTGGCTAATTTCCAAGTGGTCGCCGCCTTGGCCTTCAAGCCAGGCTTCGGTTACGATCCAGTTTTGATTGATATCCGACTGGCGATAGGTAAAAGCAAGATCACGCGCCGCCACTTCGTGGACGGTCCCTGTTCGATCAACGGCACGAATAGACCGACAGATATCTCCCAGTTCGGCACCATAGGCACCGGCGTTCATGCGAACCGCGCCACCCATCGTCCCTGGAATTCCGGCCAGGAATTCCAGGCCGCTAATCGCCATATCGCGGGCCTTGCGGGCGACGGTTAAATCCGCTGCTGCGGCACCAACCTGCAGACCTTGTCCAATTGCCGTAATCGCCGAGAACCCCCGCCCCAATCGAATAACAACCCCGGCAATACCGCCGTCGCGTATCAACAGATTTGACGCGTTACCGATTACCGTCACCGGAACCGTGATCGGCAATTGGGATAAAAATCCGCAGAGATCTGCTTCGTCGGCGGGTTTAAACAGGACCTCGGCCGGACCGCCAACCTTGAACCAGGTGTATTTGGCGATTTTTTCATCGGCTTTGAGTTCGCCTCGGGTCGCCGGCAAAGTATGTATCAGGTGTCCGCTCGGTTGATCAACTGCCATCATCGGAAACCCCCTCTCCCAAGGTTTTCAAGGCGCTCAGTTCGGCAGGCAATGCATTTGCCCATTGCGAGATATTTCCAGCGCCCAGACAGACAACCAAATCACCGGGCCTGGCAATCTGGTGGATTGCCGCCGCCAGGTCTTCCGGGCGACGCAACGGCTCAACCTTGCGGTGACCATGGTGGCGAAGGCCGTCAACAAATGAACTTTGGTTAATGCCTTCAATGGGCGATTCGCCGGCTGCATAGACGTCGGCGACAAAAACCGCATCGGCGTTGTTAAAACAGGTACAAAAATCCTCGAATAGGTCTTTCAACCGGCTAAAACGATGTGGTTGTACAATGGCAATTACCTGACCTCGCGCGGCTTGCCGGGCGGCGAGAAGAACTGCAGATATTTCCACCGGATGATGACCGTAATCATCAATAATGGTTACCCCATCCACTTCACCGGTTTTTGTAAACCGGCGTTTGACGCCCTCAAAGGTTGCCAGTGCACGTCGAATGACATCATCTTCGATCCCCATTTCAAAGGCGATGGCGACAGCGGCCAGGGCATTTTGCACGTTGTGTTGGCCGACCATGGGCAAATGCAATCCCGGTATGGTTCTTTCGTCTGTGGTTTTACGGTCGGTCAAAACCACGTCGAACCGGGTGCCATCGGTCGCCGGTTCCAATCGGGTGGCCCGCACATCGGCCTGCGGACTCAAACCATAGGTAATTAACCGGCGGTCTGAGACCCGTGGGATCATCGCCTGGACTTCTGCATGGTCCAGGCACAGAGCGGCAAACCCATAGAACGGAATATTTTCAACGAAGGCATCAAAGGAATCACGCAGGTTGTCAAAAGTACCATAATGATCGAGGTGTTCAGGATCAATATTCGTGACCACTGCGATGGTGGCGGGAAGTTTCAAAAAGGTCCCATCGGACTCGTCGGCCTCGGCGACCATCCAATCGCCATTTCCAAGACGCGCGTTCGTGCCCCAGGCATTAATGATCCCGCCGTTGATGACCGTCGGATCCAAGCCCGCCGCATCAAGCATCGCCGCAACTATCGATGTGGTCGTGGTTTTTCCGTGCGTTCCGCCGACGGCAATTGACCACTTAAGGCGCATAAGTTCGCCCAACATTTCGGCCCGGCGGACGACCGGGATGAGCTTCTGGCGGGCTGCGACAACCTCCGGGTTGTCGGCTTTCACAGCCGTGGAAACCACAATTACCTGGCTCTCGCCGATGTTCTCGGACTGATGTCCCACATGGACGATGATCCCCATACCGCGCAGCCGCTCGACATTGGCATTGGCTGCGATGTCACTCCCTTGCACGGTATAACCAAGGGTATGAAGAACCTCGGCGATACCGCTCATACCAATGCCGCCAATACCGACAAAGTGTACGGTTCCGATATTTAGGGGGAGCGCTCTCATGCCGCCTGCCTCCCGTTGTTATTGCCCTTATCATTTGCCCCGTTGGCCTTTATTAAGTCTTCGACGATGGTCGCTAAACGCGCGGTCGCATCCGGACGACCTACGGATTTTGCACATTCTGCTGCTTTTATGAGGGTATGGGGAACGGCCAATAAATTTTCCAGTCGGCGGGCCAGGGCTTCCGATGTGAAGGACGGTTCAGGCATCAGCCAACCGGCACCGGCGTCATCAACGGCATGGGCATTTTTTGTCTGGTGGTCATCGACCGCATGGGGATAGGGAACCATGATTGACGGCCGACCAATGACCAAAGTCTCGGCCACCGTCGATGCCCCTGAACGGGCGATAATCAAATGGGCTTTTGCCATGCGTTCGGGAATATCCTTAAAAAACGATGACAATTCTGCACGGATGTTTGCTTCGGCGTAAAAATTTTTTACCCGGTCCAGGTCTTCCGGACGACATTGTTGGGTGAGTGCGATACGGTCTCTTAGCGACCTCGGCAGGGATTTAATCGCCTTTGGAATGATATCACTGAGAACCCGCGCCCCCTGCGAGCCACCCATCACCAGAATATGGACCGCCGAATTTTCATCAAACACCGGGAAGTCGATCTGGCGTTTTTCAAAGACCGCCTTGCGAACCGGCATTCCGCTTTGAATAATTTTTTCCGGCACCCCGTCAGGCAGTAGTTCGATATCGGCAAAACAGGTTGCAACGCGATCAACCCATGACGCCAAGGCCCGGTTGGCTCGGCCAAACACCGCATTTTGTTCATGAATGGCGGTTTTGTATTTTCCCATGCAGGCCGCGACCATGGTTGGAACGGACGCATATCCGCCAAACCCGACAACGGCTTGCGGTTGCAGGCGCTTTAGGATCGACCGGGCCTGAATGATGCCCACAGCAATTTCGATCAGGCTTTTGAGGCGTGCAGCAAAACCTTTGCCGGCAACCCCGCCGGCCCGAACCCGAAAAGTTTCCAGCTCACCGAGAACCCCGCCATAGACGTCACCACGACGGTCGGTGATCAAAGCCAAACGGTACCCGCGCCGTAACATTTCACCGGCCAGGGCCTCGGCGGGATAAACGTGACCACCGGTACCACCGGCAGCCAATACAACGAGAGGACGGGATTTATCGCTCATCGTGTACTCCCGGATGCCGGACGAATTCGGGTCAATGCGAGGACCATCCCCATACCGAGACCAAGGGCCAATGTCGATGATCCCCCGTAGGAAATGAAAGGGAGTGTCATTCCCTTGGGCGGCATAAGATTCAAGGTTGAAGCCATGTTGATGATCGCCTGAATGGCAAATTGCACGAGCAATCCAACGACCGCCAACAGGACAAAAAAGTCGTCGTCTTTAAAGACCCGTGCGAACCCACGTAAAACAACAAAAGCAAACAAGGCGACAATGATGAGGCAAACGATCAGCCCGAATTCCTCACCGGCGACGGCGAAAATAAAGTCCGCATGGGCATCGGGAAGAACCTCTTTAACGCGACCTTCGCCAGGCCCGCGGCCCGACCACCCCCCATTGCGGAAGGCCTCTATGGCACGGGCGACTTGAAACCCTTCGGCAATATCCGGATCGAGGAACCGGTCAACCCGACCGCGCACGTGATCAAATGCAAAATAAGCACCAATACTGCCGCACAGAAAAATGCCAGCAACACCAATGACAATGAGTAAGGGCAGTCCGGCAACAAAAATCTGGATGCCCCAGATTGCCGAGATCACAATCGACATCCCAACATCGGGCTGCAGCATCAACAAGCCAACAACACATACATAGAGGCCGACGGCAATGGAGTAACCCGGAATTTGGTCATCCAGCCGACTGGCTGAAAACATCCAGGCGGCGACAACGGCAAATGCCGGTTTTACGAATTCCGATGCCTGAATGGAAATTCCAGCGACGTGCAACCACCGCGTCGCACCTTTGATTTCTGCACCGAAAACCAGGGTCAGAACCATTAACACAATTGAGACCACCATCAGGGCCACGGCAAACCGACGCACGCCACGGAGCGAAAGGAAGGATACGGCAATCATCGCCGATAAGCCCAATGCCAAATAGATCATTTGCCGGCGGGCAAAATAGAAGGTATCCAATCCGATCCGCTCGGCCACAGCGGGTGATGCGGCTAGGGTCAGGACTGCGCCCAACAGGGCCAAGACGGCAACGGCACCTAAATTCCATCGGTCGACGGTCCACCACCAATGGCCGACCAAACTGGTGTCCGTACGTGCCAGAGTCACCATCAGGCAGCCCCTCCCGTCGCCGAACCCGAATTTTTAATGGGAAATAATCCCGGCTCTTCAAAGGGATCCTGGTGGGTACCGGGCAACGCTGCAACAAGGTCTTTAAAAACATCGCCGCGATCTTCAAAACTGGCGAACTGATCGAACGATGCACAGGCTGGAGACAACAGGATCACCGGCCTTTTTGCAGCATCCGATTTAGCCGCTTTGAAGGCTGCGGCGACAGCGACAGACAAATCGCCGGCGATCGTCATGGCAACTCTTCCATCGAGAAATTGCGAAAACGCAATTGCAGATTCGCCGATCAAAAAGGCATGGCGAACCGTGCCCAGGTGCGACTCCAAACCCTTCAGTCCGCCATCCTTCGGACGGCCACCGACAATCCAGTAAATGTTGTCATAACAGGTCAGTGCCCGCGCCGCTGCATCGCGGTTTGTCGCTTTACTGTCGTTGACAAAAGCCACACCATCGACAATCGCGACCGCCTCCTGGCGGTGGACAAGACCCGGATAACTCTGCAAACAAGCCATAATGGCATGCGTCTGGACACCGGCAGCTTTTGTCGATGCATAAGCCGCAGCGGCATTTTGCCAATTGTGAGTTCCCGGCAAACTGCCGATGTTTTTAAGATCACAAACTGCTGTTTCCTTGCCCTCCGTATCATCAATCAAAACCCCGTCGAGGACATATACGCCGCCATGGACCCGCTTCGATCCTGAAATGGGAACAATCGCCTGGTCACCGACGGATTTAAGATCCTCATAGATGGCTTGACAGAACGGATCATCGACGCCGATAACCGCCGTCCGGGGGTAAGTCTGGCGATGGAATATGGACTTTTTGGCAGCAATATACCCATCCATACCGCCGTGGCGTTCCAGGTGGTCGGCGCTGATGTTCAGCAAAACTGCAAAGTCGTAGGTGATCGAAACTGTACGTTCCAATTGGTACGATGACATTTCCAAAACATAAATATCGGACTCGCCCAAGGGTTCCAGATCAAGTGCCGGAATCCCAAAATTGCCGCCAATTTCCGCCTGCTTTCCCGAAACCAATAAAATGTGCCCGATCAGCGCCGTTGTCGTCGATTTGCCGTTGGTTCCGGTGACACCCAAATAACTGGACAGCCGTTGCGAGCGCGCCAGAAGCTCGACATCACAGATAATCTCTACATTTGCGGCCTTCGCCCGCGCCGCAATTGGGTGCGGTTCGGGATAGGTATGGGGAATGCCCGGGCTCAAAACCAAGGTGGTGCATTGTTGCCAGTCGCAGCTATTCAGATCGACGATTGGCACACCTAAATCACCAGCTTGGTCCCGTGACACCGGGTTGTCATCCCAGGCCCAGACCTCGGCACCACTTTTATGCAGGGCGCGTGCCGCAGACAAACCGGAACGGCCCAGTCCCAAAACAGCAACGGGATATCCATTGAAAGCGAAGACGTCGATCATGGGTCCGTCACCTCAGTTTCAATGTTGAAAGGCCAACCAAGGCCAGGATGGATGCGATAATCCAGAATCGGATGACGATGGTACTTTCGGCCCAGCCCTTTTTTTCGAAGTGGTGGTGCAGCGGTGCCATGGCGAAGACCCGTTTGCCCGTCAATTTAAAAGACGCCACCTGGACGATCACTGAAACGGTTTCCAAGACGAACAACCCACCGACAATGGCCAGCACAAGTTCGTGTTTTGTAATCACGCTGACCGACCCCAAGGCACCGCCGAGAGCCAGCGACCCGGTGTCGCCCATGAAAACCTTAGCCGGCGGTGCGTTATACCAAAGAAACCCAAGACCGGCACCAACAACTGACCCACAAAAAACCGCAAGTTCCCCGCTGCCCGGGACGTAATGAATTTGCAGGTAACCGGAAAATACAGAATTTCCAACCAAATAAGAAATCAATGCAAATACTCCGGCGGCAATCATCACCGGAACGATCGCCAGGCCATCCAGACCATCGGTCAGATTGACGGCGTTTGAAGCGCCAACCATGACCAATACGGCGACCCCCACGAACATCCAGCCAAAATTAAGCAATGTGGTTTTCATGAATGGTATGGCGATTGTCGTGGCCAGGGCATCGGGCAATTGACTGATGATCCAAAACGCGGCAACGCTGCTAATTGCGACCTGCATAAGCAGTTTTAATTTTCCGGATAACCCCTTGGTGTCACGCTGCGTGACTTTCATGTAGTCGTCCAGGAACCCAATGGTACCGAAGGCAATTGTCACCCCCAGCGCGGCCCAGACAAAACCATTGCGGAGATCTGCCCACAACAATGTTGCGATTGAGACGGCCAGTAAAATCAGGAACCCGCCCATGGTCGGCGTTCCTTTTTTAGTTAACAAATGGCTTTCCGGTCCATCTTCGCGGATCGGTTGCCCGCCCTGTTGCCGACTTTTCAGCATATCAATGACAACAGGACCAAACAGGAAACTGATGATCAATGCGGTCATTACCGCACCACCGGTACGGAACGTAATATACCTGAAGACGTTGAGAGCAGAAAACTGTTCGGCCAGTGGGAAGAGAATGTTATAAAGCATGTTCCTGCCCTACCCCCCGTTCACAGCAAACGGCTGCGCCAACTCAGAATTTTCGGCCTGCTCCAGCTTCAGCAGGTCATCAACAATCAAACCCGTATGGCTGCCGTTTGAACCTTTGACCAAAACGACGTCGGACGGACGGACAACGGAGCGCAACAGGGGTGATATTTTTTGGGCAGAATTTGCGTGCCCGGCCCGCATGGCGGCAGGGAGGGCGGCCGACAGATAGGCCATGAACTGACCCGTTGTAAACACCAGATCAATTTCGTTTTTCGCCAAAATTCCGGCCAGGTTTTGATGTTGGGTTTCGGCGTGATCACCCAATTCAAGCATATCTCCGAGCACCGCAATCTTTCGCGCACCGGCCTCAAGCGACAACTGGCCCAAAACTTCTATGGCCGCCTGCATGGACGCGGGACTGGCATTATAACTTTCATCAATCAGCGAAACCGTACCGCCGGGAATGGACAGAATATGGCGACGGCCGCGCCCCTTAAGGCCGGGCATCTCTGCCAATTTGGAGGCTGCCCGTTCAGGATCAGCGCCAACAGCATCAACAACAGCTAACACACCAAGTGCGTTCTGTACCCAATGACGACCCGGCACTGAAATCTCAAAGTTAATCGGTTTGCCACGCAAATTAACAGATACCCGACTTGACCAGGGTTTCAGTTCGACATCGGTTAATCGGCAATCGGAACCGACCGCAGCCCCAAAAGTACGAATATTTTTAACACCGGCGTGAGCAGCCGCATCTTTTAACCGCTCGAACATCGGGTTATCGGCGTTCAGGACAGCAATGCCAGCCGGTTCCAGGCCATGAAATATTTCAGCTTTTGCATCGGCGATATCTTCCATGGATTCGAAAAAGGCGCTATGGGCAAATTCAATGGCGGTTATTAACGCCACATGCGGGCGGGTCATTTTACTGAGCGGCAAGATTTCACCGGCGGCACTCATGCCCAGTTCAAAAATGCCAAATTCCGATCTGTGATCCATCCGTGCGAGACATAGGGGCAAGCCGAAATGGTTATTTAAATTGCCATGGGTGGCCGCCGTCCGGCCCTGATCGGCCAAGACCCGTTTTAACATTTCTTTGGTGCCGGTTTTGCCAACACTTCCGGTAACGGCGATGATTTTTGCCGACGTCCGGCCTCTTGCCGCTTTTGCCAAATCTTCCAGGGCGGCTGTCGTGTTGGTTACACAAAGCAGTTTTTCGCCAAGGTTGATAAAGTCGATCTCCTTTAGCGACGGTTTTTCGACTACAGCCGCAACCGCACCAGCTGCCAAGGCGCTGGAAACATAGGCATGGCCATCATGGCTTGGGCCGGCGAGGGCAATAAACAGATCACCGGGTTCAAGCGCACGGCTATCGATGGATACACCGGTTGCCTGCCACCTGCCCTGTGTCGTTCCCGATGTCGCGTCACGGGCCTGTTCGGCGGACCACAGAGGAGCGGCGCTTAAAGTCATAGATCGCCTCCTGATACCAGTGACCAGATGGTCTCACGATCATTGAAGGGGATCACCTGGTCGCCGACGATCTGCCCCGTTTCATGACCCTTGCCGGCGACCAGCAATGTATCACCGGGCATCAGGCCTTTTATGGCAAGATCAATGGCGTCGCGACGATCGGCAATTTCCGCGGCATCCGGACAGGCGGCCCTGGCGGCAGCACGAATGGTGGCTGGATCTTCGTTTCTCGGGTTGTCGTCGGTAATCACGACGACATCTGCGTCGCGGCAGGCAACGGCTCCCATTTCTGGCCGTTTCCCCGGGTCGCGATCGCCGCCACAGCCAAAGACTACGTGCAACCGTTTTTCCGTATGCGGCCGAAGCGCCTGCAGGGCGGCAGACAAGGCGTCTGGGGTATGGGCATAATCGACAAATACCGGTGCGTTGCCACGCGTCCGGGCGACCCGTTCCAATCGACCTGTAATTCCCGACAGTGTTTCGAGCTGGCCGACAGCGTTCGCGACATTTTCGCCAAGTGTGACAACCAAACCAAGCGCGCAAAGCGCGTTCGCCGCTTGAAATGCGCCAACAAGCGGCAGCTCAATTTCGTAAGGTGTCCCATAGACCCGCATGGAAAGCCGCTGGCCATCAGCTAACGGGGCTAGACCCAGGAGTTCGATGTCCTGGCCGCTTAAACCATAGGTCAGCAATTGCAGGCCCCGGCCCTGGCTAACACTCCTGAACGCATTGGCATAGGGGTCATCGGCGTTGATAACCGCCGATCCGCCGTCGACAACCAGTTCAGAGAACAGCCGCAGCTTGGCCTCCAGATAACTTTCGACAGTGCCGTGGTAATCCAGATGATCACGCGTCAGGTTGGTGAAAGCCGCAGCTGAAAATTTTATTCCATCCAGTCGATATTGATCCAAACCATGGCTCGACGCTTCAATTGCCATATGGTCAATACCGAACGATGCCAGTTCCGCCAGACTTTTATGCAAATCAACGGAGTCCGGTGTGGTCAAACCATAGGGCGATTGCACATTTGGCATTGCCGCAGGAGCGAAGCCGCCCAGTTCGATACCCAAGGTACCGGCGCTCGCCGATTTATGGCCAAGACCGCTTAGGATCTGACGCACAAAACCGGCGACGGATGTTTTCCCGTTGGTGCCCGTAATCGCCGTCAGCCTATTCGGTTGTTTGCCATAAAATTGTGCCGCAGCCAGGGCATAATGACGGCGTGGATTTGCCGCCGTGTACAGGCGCACTGCGTCGCTGGTCAGGTGCGGGTCGGTTCCTTCAGGCGCCAGGATGGCAACGGCGCCACGGGCCAATGCATCACCGATGAAAGCACGTCCATCGACTTTCGATCCCGGCAGGGCCGCAAACAGAAAGCCGGGCTCTACCTGCCTGGAATCGCAAGTGAGCCCTTCAATACGCTGATCATATGAGGCAGCCGAGGTCGTCACGAACGTTAAATCTCCATGCCATAAATCATTGAGTTGCACTATTCCGCTCCAGCGCCGCCCGCATTCGCTTGGAAAAAGCGTCGTCACTGCTACTTTTTGGCGTCGCTGGCTTTCGCCAACTGGCCTTCTTCAAATAAGTACTGGGTTTTGGGTTTGCTTTGGCTTTTCTAATTTTCGGCTTGGCTATAAAGGGCGTCTCAAAGACCACTTTGGTATCCGGAGCAATGCCAACGATCGGCCCCATGCGACTGACAATTCGGCCAACGACCGGCGCCGCAACCCAACCGCCCGTGGCGTAGTTGAAGGTTCTTTTGGTACCGTTTGGCTCATCGATAACCACCAACACGGAATAGCGCGGATCGTTCATCGGGAACGCGCCGGCAAATGAAGCGATACGCGATGATTTTGCATAACTGCGGCCGTTTAACTTGTCTGCGGTTCCGGTCTTGCCGCCGATCAAATATCCGTTGACCTCCGCCTTACGGCCGGTCCCTTCGGTGACAACCAAACGCATCAGGCGGCGCATTTGAAGAGATGTTTTTTTGGAAAAAATCCGGCGCCCCAAAGGCGCTCCATCGCGCATTTTCAATAGGGTGACCGGTCGGCGAATTCCGCCGTTCACCAGACTGGCGATGCCGCTTGCCAGTTGAACCGGGCTGACGGCAATTCCGTGGCCATAGGAAATGGTCATGGTATTGATCGGTCGCCAGGGTGATGGCAACAAGGGTTTGCCGACTTCCGGCAATTCCAACTCGGCGGCGCTTAACATGCCCAACCGCCGCAGGTAATTCTGCTGGCCGTCTGTACCAACATCTACTGCCATTTTGGCGGCACCGATATTCGACGAATGCAGAATAATTTCCGGGACCGACAACCAACGGTTTTTTGCGTGGTAATCGGAAATTGCAAAGCGGGCGATGCGGATCGGTTTGCTCGCGTCGTATCCGCTTTTCATCGTCACGGTACCCGTATCAAGCGCCATCGCCGCCGTAAACAATTTGAAGGTTGACCCCATCTCGTAAACGCCTTTGGCGGCCCGGTTGAAGGCCGCATCGCCGACAATCTGATTGGGGGTGTTGGGATCAAAGTCCGGCAGCGACGCCATGGCAATTAATTCGCCGGTGCGCACATCCATTACGACACCAGCGCCGCCGATGGCGGTGAATTCGGAAATTGTGTTTTTTAACTCCTCCTGCAAAATCGCCTGAATTCGAAGATCCAGGGACAATTCAATGGCCCCCTTACCCGAACGAAGATGTTGGTCAAATTGTTTTTCAATGCCGGCGATCCCCAGTCCGTCGACATTGGTCAGCCCCAGAACATGGGCGGCCATTTTCCCGTGCGGATAAACCCGGCGTTCGCCTTCCTGGAAAGCGATTCCCGGCAACCCCAGACGGTTAATTTGAAAATGTTGTTGCGGTGTCAGATTGCGTGCCAGCCAAACGAAACGCCCTTTCATTTTCATTTTTCTGGCAAGCTCTTTGGCGTCCAATTCGGGCATGACGCTAGCGATTCTGAAAGCCGCTTCCTGGGCATTTAAAATTCCCCTGGGATCCGCATAAAGCGATGCCGTCGGCAGACTTGTCGCCAGCAGAATGCCGTTGCGGTCGGTTATATCGGCGCGCCCAATGACAGTGTCGGACGTCGGCTCGATCGAGGCAACGTGGGGTTCACCACCGCCGTTAAGGATCGTCAAATCAACCAATCGCGAGGCAATTGCACCAAACGCCAGGGTGATAACCACACCGGCCACCAATAATCGGTTGCGTCCGGTTTCAAGCGCCTGTTTCCGAACACCGTCCATCTGGTGTCGATCTTCTGTCGACGAAGTCAGAGGGGTCATTGCGAGATATCCTTCTTTAAGGCATCGCCGATCTTCTGATCGCGCAATGCACTATCTTCCTGATATTCATTTTCTCGAGGTTGCAACAGCCCGGCTAAATCGTCGGGGGTTGTAAACTGGGCGTTTTCCAATGGTCCTAAATCCAGGTGCCGGGCGGCCAAAAACCGCAATCGGTTGGGTTCGTTAAGATGACTCCACTCGGCTTTTAGAACGTGTACAGCCTGGCGATTACTGGCGATTTCACGATCAATCAAAGTTAAGGTGTCTTCCAGATCCTGGACCTGATATTTCACAATAAACAGGGCCAACCCCGTCGAGGCAGCGAGAAGGGTCGTCAATAGGGTAGAGCGTCTGATCATGTGCGTACCCTCCTCATGCGGCTGCCATTACCGGTGCTGCGGTGCGCTCAGCCACGCGCAAGCGTGCCGAGCGGGCCCTCGGGTTAACCGCCACCTCTTTGGGTGTCGCCTTAAATCCTGATTTTTTCGTCACCGCAAATGTCGGCACCCGAACCGTACCGGCATCGGGCAAATGGCGGGATGGTCGCGGCGCATCACCACTGCGTTCTCTCAAAAATGTCTTAACCCGGCGATCTTCCAGAGAATGGAAGGAGACAACAGCCAGACGGCCGCCGGGCACCAACAGGCGTTCCGCCGCTGATAATCCTCTTTCCAACTCACCCAATTCGTCGTTCACATAAATTCTTAACGCTTGAAAGGTCCGGGTCGCCGGATCGATTCCATCCTTTGATTTGGCAACAACACTGCGAATCAGTGACGCCAGTTGTCCCGTGCGGGTAATCGGTTTTGTTTTGCGCAATTCAACAATGGCATGGGCAATACGCCGCGAGGCACGCTCTTCGCCATATTGATAAATGATGTTGGCCAGCTCTTCTTCTGCATACTGGTTGACCACGTCGGCTGCGGTTTGCTCGGACGTACCCATTCGCATATCCAGCGGTCCGTCCCCACGGAAGGAAAACCCGCGACCGGGATCATCAATCTGCATGGAGGACACGCCGAGGTCCAAAGCTATTCCGTCAATGCGCTCGACCCCAACTTCCGCCAGCAGGGCTTCCATATCTCCATAACATCCGCTTAGTACGGTGATTTGCCCGGGGAATTTTTCACTCAGATTTGCAGCAAAAGTCTGGGCCAACGGGTCACGGTCAATCCCCCAAACCGTACAGTTCGCCGACCTCAACAGGGCTGCCGTATAACCGCCAGCGCCAAAGGTGCCGTCGACGTAGGCGCCACCGTCCTTCAGGGCCAATCCGCGGATCACTTCGTCGACCATAACCGAAATATGTTCACCGGGGATCGTCATGGACGCTCCTCCCCTGGGGCATCGGGACGGGCGAGCTTCAGGGTTGCGCCACGGGTTTTGGCACGCTCAAATGCCATGGCACTGAACCCTTCGAAGGCCTTGGGCTGCCAGATTTGAAACCGCGGCCCCTGGCCAACAAAAAGCGCCTCCAACCCGATCTCCGCATAATCCGTCAGGTCCGCAGGCAGGACGATGCGGCCTTCCGGATCGAAGGTTAATTCATGGGCATTGGCCAAAATGACCGACGCCAGGTCATCCTGATCATCAGAGAACAGATCCAGATCGTCGAGGCTGCGGCTGAGACGGGTCATGAACTCTTCGTCGCAGGCTTCAAGTGATCGATGTTTGAACCGGGGATACACGTAAAGGCTTGATAATCCACGGCCCTGTAGGGCCGCACGGAAGGGTTTCGGCACAGAAACCCGCCCTTTTTTATCAATCTTGTTGACGTGCTTGCCAACAAACAATGCCATTACGGCCCCCACTTACATAAACGCGTTTAATGCCGGATTTAACCGACACAGGAGAAGCAACGTTCTGATACTTCCCGTTACCGACGATCCATATAAACACCCATCTATGGGCATCTACCCACGACCCTTGAATGTGGGCCTTGATGGGATATCATGGGAAACTATGGGCGTCAATGGGAGAAGTATGGTATAAAGGGTATTAACAAAGGGTTTCCGACCCTCCGGCCGCTCCCCCATACATCTGATAAATAGATTCAGATTTCGTTAAAGGTGTGGCGGTAGTTTGATATTTTTAGGGCAACCAGATGGTATTTGACGAAACCGATCTTTATCTTCCCGTAAAAACCTTCCTTGAGGCCCGTGGTTATGACGTAAAGGCCGAGGTCAACACCTGCGATGTCGTGGCGCAAAAGGCCGACTCGCCCCTGGTCATTGTCGAGCTCAAAAAAGGCTTTAACCTGGATTTGCTTATTCAGGGTGTGGAACGTCTTGGTCTGGCAGACGATGTCTACATTGCCGCCGGGTTTAGCGGTAAAATCGCCAAGGGGTCCATTTGGCATAAACGACGCAGGGGAATTTTGAAACTCTGCCGCCGATTGGGCTTGGGTTTAATGATGGTCCGTCTCTATCCAACCACAGAGGCCAAGGTCGAGGTCCTGCTCGATCCAATCCCCTATAGGCCACGCAAAAACAGCAAAAAAGCCGCCCGCCTGAGTAAAGAATTTGCGGCCCGCGCAGGCGATCCAAATACCGGCGGAATGACACGCGGAAAAATTGTAACCGCCTACCGACAGGCGGCCATGCGCTGCGCAAATCTGCTGGTCAATTCCGGCCCCATGCGGGCTAAGGACATTCGCGACCAAACCGGCGTTGTGAAGGCGGCGATTCTTTTGCGTAACAATCATTATGGCTGGTTTGAACGGATCGAACGCGGCGTTTACGGGGTAACCGAACAGGGGCTCAGCGAAATGGCGTTATTTGCCCAAGCCGAGGAGTCTCCTGAACCGTAATCGGTCGTGCTTGAGTGGCAAATTCAATCATGCAGAAATCAAAATGCTGTCCCGGGGGTTACAGGACGCAAGGTTCGAGCGGTTATTAAATCATTTCACGGACAGTGAACTTATTGGACTGACCCTGCCTATCGCCCTGACCGGCCTGTTCAATAGGGTCAATCAAGCGCTGGACAGTGAGATGGAAGAAACACTTATGGCTCAATTCAGCGGCCGGGGCCTGTCCGCCAGCGCCTTCGAAACGCTGGATAAGAACGCAGTTTATCGGATTCGCTTAAGCAACCATTGGGCAATTTTCAGCAGCCCGATACTTGAACGGATTTCAAATTCTTCGTTAAGGAAACGTGAGGGTTTTAACCCGGCCTTTACAAGCTCTGAGCGCATTTGATTGGCCAAGGCTTCGGGACCGCAAAAACTTACATAAGCCGTTGCCATGTGCGGTTCGTGGTCTCGCAAAATATCCGTTGCCGTCAACCGCCCTTGCCGACCGGAGTTATGGACGGTCAACTGAAAGTTCGGGTCGCCGTCAGCCAGGGCGCGCAGTTCATTAACGAAAGGCACATTGCCGTCGGATCGAACCGAATAATAAAGGTGAACACGGTGCCCGGGGTGCGCCGCATCGAAACTTCGCACCCATGCCATAAACGGTGTTATGCCGATACCTGCACCAATCCATATTTGCTGATCTTTAACCTGCGGCAACCTGAAACGGCCAAAGGCGCCAAACACCCGGACGGGCATTTCGGGTTTGATTTGTTTTGTCAGAGCACGGGTATACCTGCCAAGGGCCTTTACACAAATCCGCAATTCGCCGCTGTCGCTGGGTGCGCCAGAGATCGTGAACGGGTGAATTTCAGCTAGTTCCGGCTGATCAAATCCAAAAAAAGCAAATTGCCCGGCCCGGTGTCGAATGGCTTTATTTAAGGGTGTTAAAACAATTTCCGTGGCCCCTTCATAGGCGATTGTTTCCGATACCCGGTAACGCGCCGGACCCGGAATCCGGCGATAGATCAACACCATGTAAAGATAACTGAGGATCCCGGCGACACAGAAAAACAAAATATACAAACTGAGGGGGTCGGCGATATGAAAGGGTTTCTGAATGAATAAGTAGTGAAAAACCCCTAAGGCGAAAAACACACCAATGAATTGATGCGACCAGCGCCAATAGATGTAGGGAATAAAAGTTGTCAGGGTAACAAAGACCAAAATCAACAGCCCGTATAAAGCGATTTCACCAACGTCTTCAGCGATGTCCATCAATAGGGTTTCCCGGCCCAAGCCGTCAATTTCCGCATCGATAACATCGTGTAAACCCAAACAGACCATGGCAAATACGGCGAGCCATTTGTGAAGCAAATAAATGCGGTCCAATCCGCCGAACACCATTTCACTGCCTGGCAACCGGGCGGCAAGAATTTGCGCCATTCCCATGGCAATGAGCGCCGCAGCGCCCAGGTACTGACTGAACAGGGCAACTGCCGGATATTGGCCGGCCAATTTGAAAAACCAGAAGGACGGGACCAACAGGACGATTACGATCAGAACCAAGCCGGGCAAACGCATATTCACTACTCGATGCAGGGTAAAATGGGTAAACCTAACTGATGATCGGCCCGGAGGCACGCCTAAGATTGATGGCCGATCAAAAGGCGGACCCGCATTTGCGTTTGTTCAAATGATAGGTCAGGGCCATCGAGATTGGCGGTTTGAGAGCGTTGCCGGGTGGCACCTCCCGGGCACAAAAATCCACTCCCCGATTGCCGTCAAAGGCGAACAGGTCGCGTGAGAGCGTTCGAAAGGAAGAGATCAGAGACGGTTGGCAATTGACAAACAGGCCCTACCCGTCCGGCTGTTTTTTGAGTTGATCAATGCGCAGGGTTGAACCGCTTTTTGATTGCGCGATTAGGTAACTGGGCTGGCCCCCTTTCAGGGTTTCCTGGAGTGGACCGATGGCCTGATTTTCCCGGGCCACGTCGAAAATCAACTGAGGCAATGCCAACAGTCGGGCCCTCAGCGGATTTGGATAGGTAGCAAAAACCGCTTGCACGGCGAGCTCTTGAATCGCATCCATCGGCGGACCTTTCATCCTAAAAAAATTCCAGACGGCCTGTAAGCCGGGTTCTGTCCCCGCCGGTTCAGGATTTTCACCTTGGACCGACGATAGATGGCCATTCATCTGGGACGTCCGTTACCGAACGCCTCACGCAACCGACCCGGACGACGACGCGAAAACCCGCCTGCTGCCCGAAGCAGCCGGTCGTCCCTATTTGGTTTTGCTCCCGGTGGGGTTTACCATGCCGCCCTCATTGCTGAGTGCGCGGTGCGCTCTTACCGCACCCTTTCACCCTTACTAAACGGTTTACTCGGTAAACCGCAAAGCGGTTTGCTTTCTGTGGCACTTTCCCTAGGGTCACCCCCGCCGGGCGTTACCCGGCACCGTGTTCCCGTGGAGCCCGGACTTTCCTCCCTTGGACAACACGCGAAACGCCTGTCCAAGAGCAGCCATCCGGCCGTCTGGAGAGGGTAACCTACTCCTCGCCGAATTTTGGTCAAGGCCGAAATTTCACGCCCTTCCTAGTCGAGCACCTGGGCGAGGCCAATGATCCGGCGCGCCGTTTCCGCATCGATGCGACCGGTAACCCGAGATGGCCGGAAGTGGCGCTGAAAGGCTTTGAGGGCGGCCGCAAAATCCGTTGTATCATAACCAATCTGGACCAATGCCACTGCCAGCGCCGCCGGATCCAGTTCCAGGTGGTCGGCATCTTGCGGCCAAAGGCCAATGCCCTGCTTGGCCAATTGCCGCCAATCGAAAAACTCACCGGGATCGAGTTTCCGTGTCGGCGCAACGTCGGAATGGCCGACCACATTTCGCGCCGGGATCGGATGGCGGGACAGAATCTCCCGGCTCAGGGCAACGGCATTTTTCATCTGCCCGTCACTAAACGGTCGATAACCAAATTCATGCCCCGGGTTTACCAATTCAATTCCAATGGAACGGGCGTTGATGTTTGAGCAGCCCCGCCAACGGGCAACCCCCGCATGCCAGGCCCGGTTTTGTTCATCGACGAGGGACAAAACCGCACCGTCTTCATCAATCATATAATGGGCGCTGACCTCGGCCACGGGATCACACAGGCGGGCCAATGCCTCGTCCCGGCTTGCCATGCCGGTATAGTGGAACACCAGCATATCGATGGCGACGTTACCGGGGCGGTGGTCAAAATTGGGCGACGGTTGAATTTTCACGCGGCCCTTCTTTGGATGATTATTTGATACCGCGCTGTTTGGCAATGATGTCATAAGCCGCATTGATGGTCGCCATCTTTTCCGTCGCCGAGTCAATAAACTCCTGCGGCACGCCCTGTGCCATCAGCGTATCGGGATGATTCTCCCGGGTCAGTTTGCGGTAGGTTGATTTGACCTCTTTGTCCGTCGCACTGCGTTCGACCCCCAGAACTTCGTAGGGATCTGCTTCGCCAGCGCCACCCAAATGGATGGTTTTTAACCGTTCAAACTGGTGCGGGCCAAAGCCAAAAATCGCGGCAACCCGCGCGACAAATGCAATTTCGTTGGGGTGGACATGACCATCGGCTTTGGCGATGACAAATAGTGCCGCGATCAATTCCTCCAACACCGCGGGTTCATGCGCAAATAACTGGCCGATTTGTTCGGCGTAGGGTTCAAACCCGGTCACTTCTTTTTTGGCTTCGTTAAACAACTCACCGACGTTTTTCATTTCGTCAGGTGGGATCTGGAACATTTTTTTAAAGGCTGCCACTTCGTCGGGAGTAACCTGACCATCGGCCTTGGCCATTTTAGCACATAACACAATCACCGCCGTTGTGAAGGCAACCTGGCGGGTATTGGAATCATAACCGATGCCGTCTGGCGACTGTATTTTTGCCCGGTCGATGGCATGGCCGGCGGCGGCACCGAGGATCGCCCCCAGCGGCCCGCCCAAGGCAAATCCCGCGACACCACCAATGATTTTGCCCCAAATGCTCATGGCACCTCAGTTAACAGAGTGTTTTGCGAAACACCAGAACAAGTTCAATTGGCTGCCGTACCGATCCGTCCGGCAAGGGGCAATTTCAGGGCCGGATCCTTAAAGTCGACGCCGAAGGTCAATCCCAGAACATTAATTTCGAGCCCCTCCTCCCGGCCAGCCAGCAGTCCTGCCAGACCAAACAGCGATATTTGGTAGCCGGTGCCACTCGGCGTTGCCGCCACCAGCCCGCCACCGGGAATGAAGTCCTTGCCAATGGCGGTTGGCGGTAAATCCAACCCCAATTCCGGTATTTCCCGGGCGACAAAGGCTGTGAAGGTGTTGGAGTTGGGGCCCGGCCACACCCGATAGGCGTCCCGGTAGGGATAGTCGCGGGCCACCTGATCGATTTTTTTAATAAGCGCATCTACACCCTCGCCCCTGACATCGGCAATAATTTCCGGAACGTTGCCGAACCACCGTCCGTCGGCTGGCCGCTGCGAGACAACCAGCGCGTCGCCGCCATGGCGAACGCGCCAACCAATAACTTCATAGACCGTGAAACGGGCAGCATTTGATGGTTTGGTAGCGATCCAGGTGTGCACACCAAAAGCCCCGCGCCAACTGAAGGCCCGTGCCGCATAAACCTGGGCGATGGCTTCTTTATGAGTTGCCGGGTCCGGGCCAATTCCGGCGCTTTCCCTACTCGCCGTGCGCCAATCTGCCATGGAACTTCTCCCAACAATGGCGCCGGTAATCACGGTAACGACAACCAGCACGACGATGCCCGTAAATACACGTTTTACCAGACGCAAAACAAATGTCCTCTGACCCAAAATTATCAACCGTTTTACGGGGAAATTTAACAGCTCTCACCATCCCATACTCCCGCCGGCAAACGAAGTCAATTCTCGGTGATCACCCGGTTATTTTGGCGTGTGACAAGCGCTGGACCAGGGGTTTAAGCACTGCCGGGTAAACATACATGGGGAACTGCCCGAGGGCAAAATACAGGGTAATGTCTGGATCAATACCGGCCGGCAATACCGCCAGTATCAACCCCATGTTGCGATTGCCGCCAATAAAACCAAAGGTCAGGGCATCGCGCCATCCGAGAGAGCGAAACAATCCATAACCGATCAGTTGTAAAACCGCATTCGCGGCAAAACCGAGCAGGGCGATCCCGACAATGCGGGTCGGGTTTTCCAGTAAAACCGCCGTCACCCCATCCATAATAGCCACGGCAAACACCGCCATCAAAATAACAACCACCCCATCGGCCCGCATTTTCCATTGGGATATACGATCCGTGCCGAGCAGACGGCGGCACAGGATCGACGCCATTAAAGCCGAAAACAACATCGCCGAGAGTCGGCCGGCCATTTCCCAGGCACTCATATCCAATTGAATATCCAGCAGTTGCAGGGCAATAACCGGCATGGTGATCGGCAAAATAAAAGTTGCTGCAACCATCGCAACTAACGCCAACGCGCCATTTAACCCCATCATCATGACCAGGGCCGGAACCGAATTAAGCGGTGCGCTGGCAGCCATCAGAACAAGGGCAGCGGCGATCCCGGGAGCCAACTCCACCTGACTGACAAATCCCCACATGAGAGCCGGTGACAGGATCAACATCCACAGCAAACAGGCGGCGCCAGCGCGCCAACGCCGCAAACTGTTTTTCACAGCGCGCCAGTCCAGCCGGACCATAGCCAAAAACAACAATCCCCAAACCGCCGATGTTAATAACGGATTGAGCAGGCTGGCGAGACCGGGAACAACCAGCGCGACAAACACACTGGAGGCCATCAACGGCGTCGCATAACGACCTAAAAAATCCAAAAATCTGATAATCATGTTTGTTTTTCCTGGATTTTAAGGCGCTGCTGGGACATCCATTACAACAATATGAACGAACAAATACAAACAGTGGTCATTGGTGCTGGCGTCGTCGGCCTGGCGATCGCCCGCAAACTGGCGATGAGCGGGCGCGAAGTCATTATCCTGGAAGCCGAAGATGCCATTGGCACGGCAACCAGCGCACGCAATTCTGAAGTGATCCATGCCGGCATTTATTACCCGAAAGACAGCCTTAAGGCCCGGTTTTGTGTCGCCGGCAACAGGGCTCTTTACCAATACTGCAATGAACGGGCGATTCCCCACAAACGGCTCGGCAAACTGATTGTCGCCACGTCACAAGACGAAGTGGCCTCTCTTGCCGGCATCCAGGAACGGGCCGCAGCCAACGGTGCCGAGGCGCTGAGGAGTTTGAGCAAATCCGAAATTTCTGAGCTGGAACCCAATCTCTCCGTTGCCGGTGCCCTGTTTTCACCATCGACCGGGATCATCGACAGCCACTCGCTGATGTTGTCCTATCAGGGCGAAGCCGAGGACCATGGCGCGATGATTGCTTTCATGAGCCCCGTCGAAGGCGGAAGCATAGGTGAGGGACGAATAACCCTGTCGGTGGGCGGCGACGCCGCCATGCAGTTAGATTGCCTTGAATTGGTCAATTCGGCCGGACTCGGCGCTCAAGGCATTGCAAACCGACTGCAGGGCCTTAGCCCTGTTACAGTACCACCCCTGCATTTTGCCAAGGGCAATTATTTTACACTGGCCGGAAAAACACCCTTTAATCATCTGATTTATCCCGTTCCCGTTGCCGGTGGGCTTGGCACCCATTCAACCCTGGACATGGGTGGCCAAACCAAATTTGGGCCCGACGTCGAGTGGTCCGAGCAGATCGATTATTCGGTCGACCCCCATCGCGGTGACGGCTTTTACGCAGCCATTCGCCGCTATTGGCCGGACCTCCCCGATAACAGCCTGCAGCCCGGTTATGTTGGCATCCGGCCCAAGCTTGCCGGACCGGAAGGCGGCAAATACGACAGTGATTTCTTGATCCAGGGGCCGTCCGATCATAGGATAAAGGGGTTGGTTAACTTGTATGGAATTGAATCTCCGGGCCTGACATCGTCGTTGGCCATTGCCGACTATGTCCTGGAGCAGTTGGAACAGGGGTAAACATCATGAACCATCAGGCGCATCGGGAAGATCTGGCGGCGGCTCTGCGTTGGGCCGTTCGAATGGGCTGGCAATCGGGCATATGCAATCATTTCAGTCTGGCGGTAGATGCCGAAGGCGACGCGCCAGCCGGTATCCTCATAAACCCGCAGGGATACCATTGGTCCGAATTAACCGCCTCAAAACTCCTTTTGATGGATTACCACGGCGCGGTCATCGACGGTGAAGGGGCAGTTGAACCGACGGCGTTTTTCATTCATATGGCCATTCATGCCCGGGTACCGACGGCAAAATGTGTTCTCCATGCCCACCCGCCTTATTCCACCGCGATCATGTGCACGGAAGGTGGCCGCATCGTCAACTGCAACCAGGACAGCCTGCGTTTTCATAACCGCATTGCCTATGACGATGACTTTGGCGGCGTCGCCGACGATTCAGAAGAAGGCAACCGCATTGCCGGGGCATTGGGCAACAAACAGATCATGTTGATGGCCCACCACGGGATTACGGTAACGGGTGCGAGCACAGCCAAGGCACTGGATGATTTTTATTATCTGGAAATTGCCGCGAAGTCACAAATTCTCGCCCAGTCGACGGGCCTGCCGCTAAAGATCATGAATGATGAAGTGGCCGATCGACTGGCCCCGCCGATCCAGGCTGAAGACGAACAGATGGTCGGCCACTTCGCGTCCATTCGACGCATTCTGGATAAAGAAGAGCCGGAGTATCGGGCCTAATCGGCGCTTCCCGAATACCTGATTTCTACCAGCGAGATATTTACATCCCATCGTTGCCCCCACATAATTGCGCCGCAACGGTATTGGGGAATTGGGGACATTTGTGGACAAAAAACCGCGCCGATCTTTGGTCACCATGCGCCACGATCTGGAAGATTTTACGGACAACCCGAGAGCCCCGGGTGTCTCGGGAACTGCTGCATCCGCAGAAAAAACGGCGGCGCCTTCCGGGGATACGGCGGCTTTTTCCTTTAGCGGCAAGCGGGGTGCGTTGTTCAAAATCGCTCTGATGAATGCACTTCTGACGATCCTCACCCTGGGCATTTACCGATTTTGGGCGAAAACCCGAATACGCCGTTTTTTCTGGTCAAACATCCGAATCCACAAGGAACCGCTGGAATATACCGGTACGGCCATGGAGTTGCTGATCGGGTTTCTTGTCGTCCTGGCTATTCTCGTCCCGCTTTTTGCCGTTTATGAAGGTGCATTGTTTTTAGTGTCCCGTTCGCCGGACGGATTTCAAATCGGACTGCAGGTGTTATATGCCTTCGCTCTTTTGGGGTTTTTCCAATACGCTTTTTATCGTATGTGGCGTTATCGCTTCAGTCGGACAACCTGGCGCGGGGTCCGGTTTTCGCAGGCCGGCTCTGCATGGAAATATATGGGATTAACCCTGGCCTGGCTCCTTATCACCGTCGGTACACTTGGCCTCGCATATCCCTGGCTCAGACATGCCCAATGGAAATATCGAATCGAACATTTGCATTACGGGCAACAACCGTTTGCCTACGGCGGGACCGCATTAGATTTGGCAAAAAGATGGGTTTTTGTGATCGTCCCGCCGATTGTTATCCTGACGATAATTGCTCTCATCGAATATGAGACTTTGATGGCATTGGTCGAATATTTCCCGCCAAACCCCGAGCAAAACTTCGATCAACTGCAGAGTATCACCGGTCAACTGGCGTGGGTTTTTGCGACAATCGGGTTGCTATATTTAACAATCCCGGTCCTGTACATATGGTACCGGGTCCGGGAATTGAACTTTGTTGTGAACCAATCCGGTTTGGCGGGTGCCGGGTTCAGGGCGCGTATCCGCAGCTCAGCGATTATCGGCTGGATCGTCGTCACCGGGGCCACACTATTCATTTTCGTCGGCATCCCAGGTGGTTTTATCGCCCTTGCCTTCGAGAATTCGCCGGCGTTACAAGACCTCTTGGGGTCCTGGTCCATAGGCCTTATTATCCTGGGGTTTCTAGCATTAATGGTAATTTCATCCGTTGTCGTGACTGTCATTTTAAGCAATGGAATTATCAGGCATATTTTCTCAAATATCTCGATTATCAATCCGGCTGCCCTCGCATCCGTTACTCAAGCAACGGCAACTAAACCGGAGTTTGGCGAAGGCCTCGCAGACGCCCTGGATGTTGGTGCTTTCTGACAATGATGATCCCGGCTCTCTATTATGATGGTCGGACGTCGCAGGCCCATGTCGCGCAGTTGAGCCTGCAGAACACCGGGTTAACGGTACAGCTGGAAGATGGCAGAAAAATTATTTGGGGTGCGGAAGAAGTAAAATTTGTCGAACCGCCAACGGCGACAACACCGTTTCGGCTGCGCCAGGGATTTAACGGCGCAGAACGGTTGGTGATTGCCGACAGTTCCTGGCAGAAAATCCTGATTGGGTACTATCCGCTCATAACTCAACCGGATAACCTGTGGAGCAAAAACGCTAAACGACTTTTTGGCTGGGGTGGCGCAGCGGTTATCTCCCTGGTTTTTACGGTCCTTGTCGCCGTTCCACTAATCGCCAGACAGGTTGCGGAAAATCTCCCCCTTGCCGTCGAACAGCAAATCGGGCAACAGGCCTTTGAACACATCGTCAAAACACTGGCCTTCATCGAACAGCGCACCTCGGAAAACAATTTGATTTGCGGCGCGTCGGGAACCAAAGTCGACCAACATTTGGCGAAATTAATACATCGATTATTGCCTGCCCAAACAGCGACCATTAAACCCCTGATAAAAGTTGTTGATTTAAAAATGGACAACGCCTTTGCCTTGCCCGGCGGCCACATCGTTTTGTTCCGGGGTCTGCTTGAGAAACTGCAGGACCCCAACGAACTGGCGGGAATAGTGGCGCACGAATTGGGCCATGTGGCCTATCGGCATTCGACCAAAGTCTTCGTCGAACAGCTGGGCACATCCGTGCTTATCGGGCTGTTATTTGGCGACGTCACCGGCGGGGCGGCCGTGGCGGGACTGGGTCAGGCGCTGCTCAATTCGTCCCATACCCGCGAAGCCGAACGGGAGGCCGATACTTATGCCATTGAGGTTTTAAATCGGGAAAACATCAGTGCCCTGCCCGCCGCCCGGTTTTTTCAGCGCTTGTTTGAGGACCAGGGCCGTCTGGAAAAGCGCCTGAGTCTGTTAAATACCCACCCCATGTCCGATGACCGGGCGGATTTTTTCCAAGCCAATTCAACAGGCACATCACCTGCCATGTCCGATGACGCCTGGATCGCCATTAAAAATATATGCGCGCGCTCCCCGATCGACGATTTTACCCAGTGAAGTGGAATAGAAACAGGGTCAGGCCTGTACCGGTCGTCCCATAATTTTTTCGAACCGGTCTGCATACCGCCCCCAGGATTCCGGGTTTTTATATCGGGGCGGTCGTTTCCCGGCAAAAATATCGATCCATTGGTCGGCCGCCCACTGTCCCATATTAAACAAACAATCCGTTGTCACTCCGGCGTTATGAGGGGTGGCGATGACATTATCAAATTCTAAAAGCGGATGATCATGGGCCGGCGGTTCGGCCACAAATACATCAACACCGGCACCGGCAATACCCTTCGATTTGATTGCCGCCGTCAACGCCACTTCGTCGTGGATACCACCGCGTGCGGTTGAGATGAAAATCGCGTTTGGTTTCATCATCGAAAACTGCGCCGGCCCAACCATCGCCGCCGTCTCCTCGGTCAGCGGGCAGTGGACGGAAACAAAGTCCGACTGGCCCAGCAGTTCATCAAGAGTTACCGACATCGCACCACGTTCCCGGAAATCCGCATCTTTTAGATAAGGGTCATAGGCAATGACCTTCATGGAAAAAATTTTGGCGATCTCGGCCAATCGGCGACCAATTTGACCAAGGCCGATGATTCCCAGCGTACGTCCCGTCAACTCGTCGCCGGTGTAATCCCAGCGTGTCCAGTCGCGCCCAGCCCGGCGGATGGCGCGGTCTGCCTGCTGGATCTGCTTGCACAGACTGAGCATCAGACCGAGCGTATGCTGGGCCACGGATTCTGAATTTGAACCGGTTTGATTGACCACCAATACCCCGGCTTTTGTACAGGCTTCAACGTCAACCATGTCATATCCGGCACCGGATACCGATACGGCCAAAAGATCCGGACAACGCCGCAACAGCTCAGAACCCGGGTAAAATTCCTCAGGCGTTTCGGTCGATGGCAGGGCCTGGTACCCATGAGAGGCTTCGAGAATTTGCCAATTGCACGCCGCACCGTCGGCAAAAGCCATAGGGGTCAAATTTATGTGTTTTTCACCAGCCAGAGTTTGCGGCCCAATGGGATCCATCCAGTTTTCAAAATAGGCCAAATTTACCATCTTTTTGAGGAAACCTTTCTCTTTACGAAGTTTAGCCGCCGATTCGATTCTCAGGGACGGGAAAAAAGAGCGCTTCGATCCCTAAATTGCAAGATATATTGGGGTTAAAGACTCAATTTCGGAAAAATACCGCAATATTTAGGTGAAAATTCTTATCGAGCACTAAATCTGGTTTACCTGCCCTAAAGGTGTCAGGTAAAGTCAAACAGTGGCATCGCAAATGACGGAGGAATTCATGGCTTCAATTCGGAGGTTTTTTGTTGCTTGTTCCCGGGCCCTCGGGTTCCGTCGCCGCTCGCGTCCGATCCGGATGATTCAATTTTTACCCAATGCACTGAAGTAGGGTTAAAGAGACGCCGCCGCCCTTGCCGCCTGGTCATACATTCCCGACAGGGCCCGCATGACATTGGCCAAGTCCCCGATATCGGCATTTACCAGACCATAGGGACCCAACGCACTGATCAAACAGGTTTCGCGAATTTCCCGATATCTTTCGCACGCTGCCTGACCATGGACGGTTGTGGAAAAATAATTTTCCTTGCCGGCCTTTCGTGACGACACCAGATCCAGTTTGGTTAGTTTTTTCAGAGCATAAGTGGCGACGTGGGTATCTTCGATATTTAAGACCAAACATATGTCTGCCAGTTTTTTTTCCCGTTCCTGGCGGTTTATCTTGTGCAGTATGAGTATATCCGTAGCCCCCAGATCCGGTAATCCGGCGGCCGCCATACATCGGACCATCCACCGTTCGAAGCCGTTGTTGGCAATCGTCAGGGCAAATTCGAACTCGCTTAATTCCGGCGATTGTTGGGAGACCAAATGCGCCGAGGAAACAATCGGTCCGACGGTTTTGTTCGATATCATCACGGAGGCTCCGAAAATTAACAATAACTTATTATCAACTTTTTATTGACAAATTGTCAACGTTTTTGCTTAGGTGACCTCCTTCGAGGAAAAATATCGATAGGAAACCAGTGATGATCACCACAGACGCACCTCAACCGTGGCAAATCTGGATCGACCGCGGCGGCACTTTCACCGACTTGGTCGCCCGCACGCCTGACGGCCAACTGGTTTCCCATAAACTGTTGTCCGAAAACCCCGAACACTATGAAGACGCCGCCCTGCAGGGTATCCGGGATCTGATCGGTGTTGGCAAAGATGCGGTTATTCCGCCGGGTTCCGTTGAGGTCGTCAAAATGGGGACAACGGTCGCCACCAATGCGTTGCTGGAACGCAAGGGCGACCGGGTTGTCTTGCTGACAACCAAAGGCTTCGCCGATGGTTTGCGCATCGGATATCAGAACCGACCCGATATCTTTGCCAAACAAATTATTTTGCCAGAAATGCTCTATGAACGGGTTATTGAGGTGGATGAACGCATTAAGGCAGATGGCGAAGTTCTGCAATATCCCAATCTTGGTACCGTCAAAGAAGAACTGGAAACGGCCTATAGGGATGGCATACGGTCTGCCGCCATTGTTTTCATGCATGGCTACCGCTACACCGACCACGAAAAACTGTTTGCCAATCTGGCCCGAATAATTGGTTTCACCCAGGTGTCAGTGTCGCACGAAGTCAGCCCCCTCATGAAGTTTGTATCGCGCGGTGATACCACCGTGGTTGACGCCTACCTATCGCCCATATTGCGCCGTTACGTGGATCGTGTCGCCCACGACCTGATGCCGGACGCCGCATCGGGGACCCGCTTACAATTTATGCAGTCCAATGGCGGCTTGACCGACGCCAAATTGTTCCAGGGCAAGGACAGCATCCTTTCCGGCCCGGCCGGTGGTGTGGTTGGCATGGTGCAAACTGCCGGTATGGCCGGATACGATAAAGTCATTGGTTTTGACATGGGCGGCACATCCACCGACGTGTCGCACTTTAACGGTGAATACGAGCGGGCCTTCGAGACTGTGGTCGCGGGCGTCAGAATGCGCGCACCGATGATGCATATCCATACTGTGGCAGCAGGTGGCGGCTCGATCCTGCATTTCGACGGGGCCCGGTTTCGGGTCGGTCCGGATTCCGCCGGTGCCAACCCGGGCCCTGCCTGTTACCGGCGGGGCGGCCCCCTTGCGGTAACCGATTGCAATGTCATGTTGGGGGTTATTCAGCCGAAATATTTTCCTAAAGTCTTTGGCCTTAACGCCGACCAGTCCCTCGACGCCGACGTCGTTACCGAAAAATTTACGGCCCTGGCCAATGAAATAAAAGCAGCCACCGGCGAGATCAAATCAGCTGAGGATGTGGCGGCGGGATTTCGTATGATTGCCGTCGAAAACATGGCCAACGCCATCAAAAAAATATCCGTCCAGCGCGGCTACGACATCACCGAATATACGCTTAATTGTTTTGGTGGCGCCGGCGGTCAACATGCCTGTGCGGTCGCTGACTCCCTGGCCATGAGCCGGGTTTTTGTCCATCCCTTTGCCGGTGTGCTTTCCGCCTATGGTATGGGCCTGGCCGATGTCCGCGCGCTGCGTGAAAAATCCATCGAAGCGCCCCTCGATTCGCAGACCATGGGGCTTATCAAAACGGCGATCGATGAACTCGCCACCAGCGGCGTCGACGAAATATTGGGCCAGGGCGTGAAACGGAAAAATATCGAGGTCATGAAGCGTGTTCACCTGCGTTACACCGGATCCGATACGGCGTTGATTGTCGACTATAGCGACATTGCAACCATGAAAAATGCTTTCGAAGCGGAACATCGACAACGTTTCGCCTTCAGTTCACCGGAACGGGGATATCTTGTCGAAGCGGTATCCATAGAAGGCATCGGCGGGACCAAAGAAGGCGTGGAAAAACAACTGGAAAAGACGCCACCGTCCGATCCAGAACCGCTTGATTTGGTGTCCGTTTATGTCGGCAAAAAGTGGCAGGATGCGCCGATTCATGACCGCGCCCTGCTGGCCCCCGGCTACCAGATCAAAGGACCTTCGGTTATCATCGAAGCGACCGGAACGACCGTTGTTGAACCGGGATGGCTGGCCGAAATCAGCCCCTTGGGGCACCTGATTTTAAACCGCGTCGACGCCCGCGACGACCGCAAGGCCATCGGCACAGATGCTGATCCAGTGATGTTGGAAATATTCAACAATCTGTTCATGTCCATTGCCGAGCAAATGGGTGCCACACTGGAAAACACGGCGTTCTCAGTCAATATCAAAGAGCGCCTGGATTTTTCCTGCGCCATTTTCGATGCGGACGGCGGCTTAATTGCCAACGCACCACATATGCCGGTTCACCTGGGGTCCATGGGTGAGAGTATCCGTGCTGTGATTAATGGCAATCGGGGGCGCATCAAACCGGGCAATGTTTATATCCTCAATGCCCCCTACAATGGTGGCACCCATTTGCCGGATGTGACTGTGGTTACGCCGGTTTTCGACAGGGCCGGAGAGGAAATCCTGTTTTATGTGGGCGCCCGCGGACACCACGCCGACATTGGCGGAACAACGCCCGGTTCCATGCCTCCCGACAGCCGAACGGTTGAAGAAGAAGGCGTATTGATTGATAACTTCCTGATGATCGACCAGGGCCGGGTTCGTCAAAAGGAACTGAAAGATCTGCTCTCGAGCGGCCCCTATCCGACCCGCAATTTTCATCAAAACTTTGCCGATTTATCGGCTCAGGTCGCAGCCAACGAAAAGGGCGTCCAGGAGTTGATGAAGATGATCAACCATTTTGGCCTGGATGTGGTGCAGGCCTATATGGGCCATGTCCAGGACAATGCGGAGGAATCGGTTCGCCGGGTCCTTGATGTTCTGAAACCCGGTTCCTTCGAATATCCCATGGACTGCGGTACGACGATCAAAGTCAATATTTCTATTGATCGCCAGGCCCGACAGGCAACCATCGACTTCACCGGCACTTCCGCCCAAATGGATACCAATTTTAACGCCCCGTCGGCGGTCTGCCGGGCGGCTGTTCTCTATGTTTTCCGAACACTGGTCGATGACGATATCCCGATGAACGAAGGGTGCCTGAAACCCCTCAATTTAATTATTCCCGATGGTTGTATGTTAAAACCGGAATATCCGGCCGCCGTAGTCGCCGGCAATGTCGAAACATCCCAGTGTATTACCGGTGCCCTCTATGGCGCTCTGGGCGTGTTGGCGTCATCTCAGGGAACCATGAACAATTTCACCTTTGGCAACGAAACTTACCAGTATTACGAGACCATTTGTGGCGGTTCCGGTGCCGGTCCCGGATTTGACGGTACCGACGCCGTGCACGTACATATGACCAATTCCCGTCTGACCGACCCGGAAATATTAGAATGGCGGTTCCCGGTAATGTTGGAGGAATTTAAAATCCGCCGCGGATCCGGCGGCGCCGGGCAGTTCAGGGGCGGCGACGGCACCACCCGGCGGGTTCGTTTCCTGCAACCCATGACCGCTACCATTTTATCCGGTCACCGCCGGATCGCCCCCTTCGGCCTCGACGGCGGTGAACCTGGTGAAGTTGGGAGAAACACGGTCGAGAGAACCAACGGCCAGATCGAAGAGTTGGGGGCAACCGAGTCGACGGACATGAAATCCGGCGATGTGTTTGTCATTGATACGCCCGCAGGAGGTGGATTTGGGGAAAAATAACCCTTTGCGCCGCTAAATGTTGTAGTGACAACGGGCTGTTCACCGCAGCATATAGCCCCATCAAGGAGTGTTTTTGTATTTGTTTATGTTAACCAACTGAAAACAAACGGATAAATTCCGCAGCAGTGGTTTGACCTGGATTAGCGCTCGGATTAAAATAAGGGATTCGATAACGGGGTGGCCGGTGGGCCACTTAAAGGGTGTTGAAACTGGCTATGATCCGAACCCTAATTCTTGCAGGCTGCGGTCTTTTTATGGGGACAGTGGCGGTACAGTCGGCGTCATTGGAAACGGAGCTGGCCGGATTAATCCTGGACCACCCGCAGATCAGGGCAGCGGCAAAAACCCTGGAGGCCCAACGCAAGGGCATTGATATCGCCAACGCCGGATATTTTCCGACGGTCTCAAGCACCACGGAAACCGGCCATCAAATGGTCGACAGTCCCGGCACACGAAATGAGGGGGATGGCCAGGGCGGCAAAGCCTCCAGCCGAACCAATTACACCCAGAACTTTACCATTACGCAAAATCTGTTCAACGGATTTCAAACCCGTGCTGATACCCGCACGGCACGGCTGAACAAAGAAATTGCCCGCATTGAAGTTGAGAATACCCGCCAAAATACGGCTTTTGAAGGGGTTAACAGTTATGTCAATGTGCTGCGTCAAAAACGCCTGATTGAACTGGCACGGGAAAACGAAGCGACCATTCAACGCCAACTCAATTTGGAAGACGAGCGCGTGCAGCGGGGGTCCGGCGTTGCTGTTGACGTTTTGCAAGCCAAGTCCCGCCTGCAGATTGCGAAGGAACGCCGGGTAACCTTCGAGGGCGCAATGATCGATGCGATTTCCCGTTATTCAGCACTTTTTAACCACCCGCCCCTTGTCGATTCCATGCTCGATCCGGTGCCCCCTATCGATCTGATTCCCAGCACCCTGGAACACGCCATCGAGATCGGCCTCGGCGAAAACCCAACGCTGGAGAGCGCCGGGACAACGGTTGAACTGGCGCGTGAGCGGCAAAAATCCATCCGCGGTCAATACTTTCCGTCCCTGGATATGGAGGGTCAGGCGAATTATGAAAAACATGCGGATACCGTCATTGGCTCGCGCCGGGACTTTTCCGTAACCATGCGTGCCAGTTGGGACCTCTTTAGTGGCATGACGACCCCGGCGTCTTTATCACAGGCTAAATTTCAATACCGCGCCAGCCAGGACGAACAGGACCGCATCCGACGCCGCGTGATCGAACAAACCAAATTATCGTGGCAGGCACTGATCACCGCAAAACAACGCCTGGATCTGCTGGAAAATGCCGTAAATATTGCCTCAGAAGTCTTTGCCTCGCGCAAAAAACTGCGGGAAGCGGGCAAAGAAAATGTCATCAATGTCCTCGATGCGGAAAATGAGGTTAACTCGGCACAAATCAATTTCACGTCGGCGTCCTACGACGAACGGATCGCCGTTTATCAGTTGCTTTTGGCAATCGGACGATTGACCCCCGCCTATCTGCGGCTGACGCCGCCTTAACAAGGTGGCGACAAAGTCGCCTTTGAGGATAGAAAAATCCTGTGGCGGGTCGCTTTCACGTCTTTTATTGTGGGGTCATTGCGCGAAACTCAAGCGAGCCGCAGGGTCACACTTTTCGTCTGAACATAATTTAATAAAGCTTCCTGGCCCTTTTCACGGCCAAAACCCGATTTTTTCATGCCGCCAAACGGCGTTTCGACACCTCCGACGTGCCACTGGTTGATATAAACCTGACCGGCTTCAAGACGTTGTGCCGCCCAATGGGATCGGTTTATGTCACGACTGAACACGCCCGCCGCCAGTCCGTATTCCGTACCATTGGCAAGGGCAATTGCTTCCTCGGGGTCTGAAAACGTCAAGACCGACAGAACCGGGCCGAAAACCTCCTCGTTGGCGATCGTCATGTGGGGTTTTACCCCGGCGAATACGGTGGGTGGCATAAAATGACCGTCGAGGGACGCAAGCCGGCGCCCGCCTGTTGCTGCAATTGCCCCTTGTTGTACCGCACCCAGACAATATCCTTCGATGCGGTCTAATTGTCCGGCTGACATGACCGGTGTTATGTCATGGTCATCACGACCCGGGCCAATGCTCAAGTGTTCTGCCATTTTGACAATCGCATCGACGGTCTCCTGATACCGGCTTTTATGGACCACCAGGCGAGACATGGCCGAACAGACCTGACCGGCATGGCGAAATATACCATTGCGCGCACTGTCAACTACGTCGTCCAAATTGGCATCGGCAAAAACAACACCGGCCGATTTACCGCCCAGTTCCATTACACAAGGAACCACCAATTCAGCGGCACTCCGTAAAATCGCCTGTCCGGTTTGGACCGAACCCGTAAAAACCAGCTGATTGACGCCTTGGTGACGAACCAAAGCGGCACCTGCTGTGTGACCATATCCACATAGGACATTTATCGCGCCTGGCGGAAATTCCGCATGGGCGCAAGCCTCGACAATGGCATACACGGACAAGGGCGCAAGTTCCGGAGATTTAACAACAGATGTATTGCCCGTGGCAAAAGCCGCAGCGACCGATCGAGCGGCAATGACAAGCGGATAATTCCATGGGACAATTTGAGCTGAAACGCCAAACGGGGAATGCACCGTATAATTCATAAAACCGTCGCCCAAGGGAATGGATACACCCTCCAGCTTATCGGCGGCGCCACCGTAGTACTCAAAGTACCGCGCCGCCATTTCGACTTCGCCTTTGGCATCCATAATGCGTTTACCGGTATCCAGGACAACGATATCGGCGATTGCCGCCAAATGCTTACGCAGGTAGTCGGCGACTTGCGCCATCATGCGGGCACGTTGGGCCGGCGGGATCTTTATTACGGCCCGTGCCACGTGGCAGCATTTTGCCGCCGCCACAGCCAGGTCGACGTCGCCGACCGTCGCTTCCGCAACTTCGCAAAAGGTCTTACCCGTCGCTGGATTCTCGATGGGGATTCGACCCTGATCACCGCCATCCGCCCACCGGCCATTAATATAGTTTTGCCAGTAAGATTTCTGAGCCATAACCATTATACTTTGTTTCCCGGTCCCGGTAGTGATCAGGAAAGACTTGCGGTTTTGCCAAGCCGTGTCAAATCGGCAATGGTTTTAGGGCAGATCGAATAAATTAAGAATAAGAATCGACTTTTTCGTCCGGCTGTTTATCAATTTCAAGGAGCGCCGTCACAGCAAGCGGCGACAATTTAACAAAGGCCGCAGCAAGATCGCCAGCCATATGTTCACCGTGGTGATTAACGATCGACGGATACTTGGCCTGGGCGAAGAAACCGCGGACAAAAACCCGGCATCCCTGTTTATCCCCGATAATCAGATCGTCTTTTGCCCGGCCGAAATTTGCCCCGTCAAACCGTATGTTTTTTGGCAGACAAACGATTTTTTCACGTGCGCCAAGGAGGTATTCACATATTCCGCTGTTTTCTGACATATTTGGATCCTCTGGCGCCATTATTACATGCAATTCCTGCAAAGAATTATCACAATTAACAAAATTTGTTTCCAACTCCCTGAACCCTTCAGGCCAGTCATTTTGCTATCTAGGGGTGCAGCCTATGCGTTCAGCGTTGCAGACTAATAAACAAACCATGACATACATGTAAATACATGTGAATTTATATAATTGAATTACGCTGCCTATCCGTCTAGGCTACAGGGTATATAAAAAAATTACGAAATACGGTACCAAGGAGCCTTTTGGTATGAAACAACGACTGCTAATCGTCGAAGACGACGAAATGGTACAGGCGCTACTCGCGGCTTATTTGTTGCGGGAAGGATTTGCCATTAGCTTGGCAATGACAGGCAAGGAAATGTTAGCCTGCGTCGACAGCGAAAAAATTGACCTCATCCTGTTGGATTTGGGGCTCCCCGACGAAGATGGCCTTACACTGGCCCGCCAGGTCCGTGCAAGATCGCATCTGCCGATAATTGTTTTGACGGCACGTCAGGGTAAGAGTGATCGTCTTGCGGCGCTTGAAGTTGGTGCCGACGATTACATGACCAAACCCTTCGATCCGGAAGAACTCATATTGCGTATTCGCAATCTGTTGGGCCGTACGGCCCAATCTGAAGCCGGCGAAAAACTGGACGCCCGCTCCGAAATTTATCATTTTAACAATTGGCGAATGGATTTAACGGCCCATACCGTAACCAATCCCAACGATGCGACGGTTCCATTCACGCGAGCAGAATTTAATCTTTTGGCAGCTCTCATAAAAGCCCCGAACCGGGTCTTAAGCCGTGCCTATCTGCTCGACGCGGTTAGTCAGGACGCGGATTCGCCGACGGACCGTTTGATTGACGTTCTGATAAGCCGTATCCGAAAGAAAATTGAATCCAACCCGCGGCGCCCAGAAATTATTACAACCGTTCTGGGATGTGGCTACAAATTCAGCGCAGATCTTAAATAATTCGTTCCTTGCCCAAAAAAGAGGGGCTTAAGATAAATCTTAAGCCCCCAGTTGGGAGGTACACACCGGGACTGCTACCGGTGTGTACGGAACGAACTTTAAAAGTTAAAAACCATATATTTTTTAACTTTTAAACCGACTGTCAGTCCGAGAAATGAACCGACAGTCGTCGATCTAAGATAGAAACATAGCAACCCCATGTGTTTACAGGATGAACAGGTTGTTATCAAAATGTGAACGGATGTTACAATCCGGCGAGAACCTCAACAGGAAAGATAATCAATGATACAAATACTTGGACGCCCCAATTCGATCAATGTACAAAAAGTCATGTGGTGTGCAGCGGAAATCGGCATTTCCGTTGAACGGAATGACATCGGCGGTGCCTTTGGCGGTAACAACACAGACGCTTACCTGGCAAAAAACCCGAATGGCGTCGTCCCGACCCTGGTTGATGGCGATTTTTTTCTTTGGGAATCGAATGCGATTGTTCGCTATCTCTGCGAACGGCAGGGTGCTGCGCCCTGGTTCCCGCAATCCCTGCACGACCGCGCCCATTGCAATCAATGGATGGATTGGTACCTGACATCCCTCCATGCCTCGATGACCACGATCTTTTGGCAGCTTATTCGAACCATCGATGAAGACCGCGACCACGCAGCGCTAAACGGTGCAATCGAAAAGGCATCGGTGACCTGGGCATTGCTCGACACCCATTTGCAATCGCGCGATTTCGTCACCGGTGACGAACTGACAATGGGTGATGTACCCGTTGGATGTTCTGCCTATCGCTGGCATACCATGGACTTTGACCGACCGGAACTGCCCAACCTGAAACGCTGGTGGGATCGATTAGCGGCCAGGGATGCCTATCAGCAACATGTGATGCTGCCGTTGACCTGACGAATTCAAGTGTTGCGTCGCGAAACGACAGCGCCGAGTCCGATTAATTGGTCGATTTCCGCTTCCGTATAACCGGCTTCCTCTAGAACGTCGTAAGTATGGGCGGCAAAGGGCGCTGGTTTACTGCGAAAGGTCGCCGGCGTTCGGCTGAATTTCACTGGTGCCGCCAAACCACAGTACCCGTCGTCTTCAACAATCATTTTACGGTGGATGGTATGCGGATGGTTAACCACCTCGTCGACGGATTGCGCCAGACCGGCTGGCACGCCGGCCTTCAGAAATTGTTCGTTCAACTGGGCACCGTCCAGGTCGGCAAGTAGGGCGGTAATTTCAGCCGTCAGCGCGGCCAGGTTTTCAATGCGACGGCCATTGCTGACAAAACGCGGATCTTCGGCGAGTTCTGGTTTGTTTAATATTTCCATGGCTTTTCGAAACTGACCATTATTGCCAATGGCAATAAACAACGGTTGGGTTTTGGTTGGAAACAAATCATAGGGCGCAACATTGGTATGGGCGTTACCGACCCGCTTGGGCCGGTTGCCACTCATAAACCAGTTGGAACCGTGCGGGAACTGCAAGGCAACGCCGGTATCATACAGGGAAATATCAATGGCCTGGCCCAATCCCGAAGTATGCCGTTCGATCAGCGCCATACAAATACCGATGACCGCGTTCATGCCCATACCCAGATCAACAATCGGGATGCCAATCCGGGTTGGTCCCGATTGCGGGCTGCCATTGATACTGAAAAGCCCGGTCATGGCCTGGACCGCCGCATCATATCCGGGATATCCGCCCAACGGTCCATCGGCACCGAACCCGGTTATCTGACAATGGATGAGTTTTGGGAATTTGGATTTGAGAACCTGTTCGTATCCCAGACCCCATTTTTCCATGGACCCGGCCTTAAAGTTATCAACCAGGACATCTGCGGATTCGAGCAACCGCAACAGAACGGCTTTGCCTTCTTCTGTTCGCAGGTCGAGGGAAATGCACCGTTTATTGCGGTTCACACCAATAAAATAAGAGCTCGCGATGTTATCGCCATTTTCGTCTTTTTCAAACGGCGGGCCCCACTCCCGGGTTTCGTCACCGGTTGGCGGTTCCACTTTAATCACATCGGCACCATGGTCGGCGAGAATCTGCGTGCACGACGGACCGCCCAATACCCGGCTCAGGTCAATCACCCGCACCCCCTTCAAAGCGCCCATGGGCGCGTTGACATGTTCCATTTGGTTATTTCCTTTGATCGAAACGCCGACCGATCAGAGACGCCGCTATGTTTATTTTCTGAATATCTATGGTGCCGCCGGCAATCCCCCACCCCCAGGAATCGCGCATCCTCCGCTCCATGGGATGGTCTTTTGAATACCCGTATCCACCCATCAACTGCACCGCATCACTGGTCACTTCACGGGCCATCTCATTGCTGAAACATTTCGCCGTGGACGATTCAAAAATGCTCGGCAGCCCCTTTTCGGCATTCACTGCGGCGCGATATATCAACAACCGAGCCGCCTCAACCCGCATGGCCATTTCCGCCAGTTTGATCTGTACCGCCTGAAACTCGACCAGTTCTTTGCCAAATTGCCGACGCTCCTGGACATAGTCCAAAACGTCCTCCAGGGCACCCGACGCCTGCCCCAGGGCCATAGTCGCATTACCGCAACGTTCCAGATCAAAGGCTTCCATCAATTTTGCAAATCCACCGGCCGGTACAATCAGGTTATCGAGCGGCACTTCAACGGAGTCCAGATAGATATCAGCTGACGGGATCCCGCGAAACCCCATCAACTGTTCGGGTTCGCCGAAAGATACGCCTTCCCTGGTTTTTTCCACCAGAACGGCGCCAATTCCCTTGGCACCTGGGGCGTCAGAGAGTTTGCAATAAACCACGTAGGCATCAGAATGGCCGCCGCCGGAACACCAGCGTTTATTACCAGTGATGATGATTTTGTCGCCCCGAACCTCGGCACGGGTTGTTAAATCCGTCAACGCGGTTCCCGCCTGTGGTTCCGACATGGCAACAGCGACAATCATCTCACCCGCACAAACCGCCGGAATAATCCTTTGTTTGAGCGTTTCGCTGGCAAAAAATTCGATGGCCCGTACCGGGCCAACACTGGACTCAAATATTGGAAAGGCGACGGCGGAAGAAATTTTCGCAAACTCTTCCAGGACGATAAGGGCTTCCAGGTTGCCGAGGCCTAAACCACCATAGGCTTCGCCAACATTGACCCCCAAAAACCCCATTTCCGCATACCGATTTAACAACGCGCGGGACGGAGCCGTCGCCGTGACTTCAATCTCGCGGGCCACCTCAACAAGCTGCTCACGGGCAAACCGCCGCGCCGCCTCCTTCAGATCATTTTGCGATGGCGACAACTCAAAATTCATGGTTAAGCGCTTTCGTTCCGATCGCTACGACTGTCAGGCAACAGGAAGGTCATAACCGTTGCCGCCATCCCAAATAAGGCCAGGATATAGAAGACAATCGGCAGCCCCCATTGGTCGGCGATCAATCCACCAACCACCGGCACCGACATGGAAAGGCCAGCCTGAACACCAAACAACAGGCTGGTCGCGCTACCGCCCAGTTGTTTGGGTGTCAGGTCCATCATCCAACTGTGAATGACCGGACGAACCGCAAATAAGACAAACCCGAGCACTCCCACCGTGATAATGAACAGATATACCTGATCAATTGACGGCATCACGAATATGACGACGGTGGTACCGCCTAATCCGGCCAAAACAATTAACCGGCGGCCCAGGCGGTCAGACAGGACCCCGGCAATCGGCGCGGCAATGAGACCAGAGGCCTGCATGGCCATCATACCGACACCCAATAAAAACGGACCAACGTTCAAAAAGTTTGCCAGATACAGGGGCAGGAAAACCAACAACCCATTTTGCGTCATGGACCGCAACCCGGCCATCCCCGCGACACCCAATACAGCACGGTCCTTGAGCATCTTTTTCAGACCCAACCAATAGTCCTGGCGATTAATTTTGGCGTGCGGTTTAGTTGCTGCAGATTTTTCCCCGGGGCCGAGCAGCACCAGAATTGCCGCAGCAACCGCTAACACCGGTAACGCGTGGGTCGAGGCGACACTGGACCAGCCCATCCAGACCAGCAAAGCGCCAGCGGCGAGCGGTGCCAGGGTATCACCAAAACTGGCCCCCAGGGCATGCACAGACAAGGCGTAACCGCGGCTCGTTGGAAATCGGTTGGATAAATAGGAAATCGCCGCCGGATGCCACAGATTGTTGGTAATACCAACGATGACAATTACCCCGTAAAGCCAGAAAAGATTAGCAAACACACTGGTCGCCGCCAGCGCTGCCGCACCAATGACCAAGGCTAAAAACTGCAATAAAACCCGGCGTCCCGTGACATCAACGGCCAGCCCGCTGCCGGCATTTGCGACAAAAGACGAGGCGTGAAAGAGCGTGATCAGACCGCCAGTTTCGGCGTAACTTAACCCCAGGTCCTCTTTGATAAAGGGCAGCAGGACATAAAAGGTACCAATAATCCAATGGGTCGCGGAGTGCCCCAGCGCCACCAAAAAAGCTGGCCCCTGGTCGCGGCTTTGCATTCCCGTCCATCGTTCAATACGTGCAATCATGATGACCGCAGATTATCGCTGCGCAACGGATGGAACAAGTCTGCATATGACCTTTAAAAGTGTTGATAAGGCATTGCGCCTTGGCCCACGAACCGCCACTATGCCGGTCGAGAATTACCAGCAAAGGCATTTGACTATGAAAAACATCACCGATCAGCTCATTGTTAGCAAAGAAAATGGCGTCGGCTCCCTAACCTTTGACAATCAAGCCCGGCGCAACGCCATGACCTTTGAAATGTGGGAAGGGTTGGGAACTGTCATCGAAGATTTTAACAACGACGCAGATGTCCGTGTGATCGTACTGTCGGGAAAAGGCGGCAAGGCCTTTTGTGCCGGGGCCGATATTTCACAATTCGCTGAAAAAAGGTCGTCGGAAGATGCCGTCGCCCTTTACAATGCAACAACTGACCGTTCGTCAAAACTGCTGGCGACGGCAGCAAAACCAACCATCGCCAAGATCGAAGGTTTTTGCATTGGCGGCGGGCTTGGGCTTGCCATGTGCTGCGATATTCGCATCGCCAACGAACAGGCGACATTTGCCGTGCCCGCCGCAAAATTGGGTTTGGGTTATCGGGCCGACGGCCTGAAACGCCTGGTTGATGTGGTTGGACCTTCCTATGCTAAGGACATTTTTTATACGGCGCGCCAATTCACCTCAGGCGAAGCTTATAACATGGGCCTGGTTAATCGGGTTCTGCCCCGCACAGCACTTGATGGTTATGTTGATGATTACACCCATACCATTGCCGGTAACGCGCCAATGACCGTATCGGCGGCTCGGGTTGTCATCAACGAAATCATAAAAGACCAGGCGGAACGCGACGATGCCCTGTGTGACCAGGTCGTCGACGCCTGTTTTGCCAGTGACGATTATCAGGAAGGTCGCAAGGCCTTTATGGAAAAGCGCAAACCACACTTTAAGGGACGCTAACCCGTCGCAATGCCTGAATGGGTTGACGGCTCTCCTGCAGGATTAATCGATCCAATCAGGTTCAGCGAACCCCAGGGCATCTGCCGGCAATGTGCCGAGCGCCGTCGCAGCGTTGGTTTTTTCTTCCTCTGCGAGTTTGACCTGCGACGCCGCTAACAGTTCGGCCTGACGCGCCAGGGGTACGACGGCAATACCATCATCATCTCCGATGATTAAATCACCTGGATGAACGGGGCTTCCGGCGCAAGACACCGGACCGTCAATAACACCGCCGAACCCCTTGTGCGGGCCGGCGGGAACGGCACCCCGCGAGTAGCAGGCAAAGCCTAACTCCCTAATTTCTGCAATATCTCGGATCGCGCCATCGACAACAATACCAGCGATCTTCCGCGCCATGGCGGCGCGGGTCATGATGCCGCCCCAAACAGCCGTGTCCATATACCCACCCGCTGCCGCTATGATAACCTCGCCTGGTGCCAATAATTTCGTCGCCACATGGAGGGCTGAATTGTCGCCAACCATACATTGCACGGTTCGTGCCTGTCCGACCAATACGGTACCCGATCGAACCGGCTTTACCGCGCCGGCCATAAGGTTTGCCCGGTTCATACAATCGCCAACAATGGCCGGTGGAATCCGGCGCCAGGCATCAAGAGTTTCCTGTGACATCGTTTCAAATTCGGCTCGGTAACGTTGAATAGGCATGGGACGAAATCCTTTTTTTTTCAGACAGTGCAATTGTGAAAGAGGTGGACCGTATCCTAACCACGCGCCAGGCTTTCAATGGCCGCTTGTGCTCCGCCTTTGGCGTGTTTGATATCAAGCATCGTAAAGGCCGCTTCAATTGAGCCCAGGGTCCCCAACACCATGGGTTCGTTGACATGTCCCATATGGCCAATACGAAAACTCTTGCCTTTTAATTTACCAAGGCCATACCCGAGAGACACATTAAACCGGTCCCGACACAAGGTGTGCAGGTCAGCCACGTTGATATGCTCATCAATTAATATGGTTGTTACGCCGTTGGCCCGCTGGTGTTCGACTTTGGCGTTGAGCTCGAATCCGCCTGCAGAACCCCAAACCGCAACGGCGGCGCGAACCGCAACGGCAAGCCGTTGATGGCGGGCCTGCGCGCCGTCCAGGGTTTCTTCGAAAATCATGTCCATGGCTTCGCGAATTCCGAATATTGAATTGACCGGGCCGGTGCCACAATACCAGGAGTAATGGATTGCGCCGCGCCGGGTTTGCCAGTTCCAGTAATTGCGTGGCATCGTCGACGATTTACCAATTTCGCGGGCTTTATCGTTGGCCGCCGTAAAACTGATGCCCGGCGCGACCATCAGGCCCTTTTGGCAGGCGGCAATGGTCACATCGACCCCCCAGTCGTCCATACGATATGGCGTTGTTACCAATGAGGCGATGGTATCCACCATAAACAGCGCCGGATGATTGGCCGCGTCGATGGCTTTGCGGACGGCCGGCACATCACTGGTAATAGAAGTTGCCGTATCGGTGTGAACCATGAGCACGGCCTTAATTTTGTGGTCTTTGTCGTCCCGCAAGGCCTGTTCAACGATTTCCGGATCAATACCGTGACGCCAATCCGACGCCATATACTGACTTTTGATGCCTAAGGACTCCGCCATCATAGACCAGGAATTTGAAAACTGACCGGTGTCAGGAACAAGCACCGTGTCACCCGGCGACAGGGTATTGGACAAAGCCGCTTCCCAGGCCCCGTGGCCATTGGCCGCATAAATAAAGACTTCCGCAGTCGTTTGAAAAATCTCCTTCAGATCTTCATGTACACCGACCGACAACTCGAGGAAATCCGGGCCCGCATATTCCAACGCCGGGCGGGCCATGGCGCGCAACACCCGTTCCGGGATATTTGTCGGACCCGGTGTCATTAAAAAATTCCAACCCGCACGAAATGTCATTGGTCGTCTCTCCTTATCTATTTATCTCGGCGACGACTGCATCGCCGAAACTTTCCGTCGATCCGGCACCACCCAAATCCGGTGTCTGGTTGGCGGGGTTGGCCAAAGCCGTGTCGATCGCCTGAACAAACGACTCGGAAGCTTGCGCAAGGGCATTGCTGCCGTTTTTTTGCGCCAGCCAACCCATCAACATGGCGGCAGAACTCATTAACGCCGCTGGATTGGCAATGCCCTGCCCGGCGATATCCGGCGCTGAACCATGCGCCGCCTGGGCAATGGCCCGCTCGGCGCTGGCGTTTATCGACCCGCCCAATCCCAACCCACCGGAAAGTTCTGCGGCTTCATCGGAAAGAATGTCGCCAAACATATTGGTCGCGACAATCACATCGAAACTCTCCGGCCGGCGAATTAACAGGGCAGCCATGGCATCAACAATGACGTCATCGACGGCCACATCCGGATAATCATTGGCAACTTCACGGGCGACCGACAAAAACAACCCGTCGGTCACCTTGAGAACATTGGCTTTATGTACAATGGTAACTTTTTTGCGTCGCGTGCGGGCCAGATCAAAGGCGGCGACGGCAATGCGTCGCGATCCCTGCCGGGTGATTTTGCGCAGGCTCATGGCCAGATCTTCCGTCGGCATGAACTCACCGGTGCCGGCAAACATCGTCCGGTCGGCATAAAACCCCTCGGTATTTTCGCGCACGATGACCAGATCCATTTGGCTGGCGACGGACGCAACACCCGGTCGAGTGAAACTGGGGCGAATGTTTGCATAAAGATCGAGCGACATGCGAAGGGCGGCAGATATGTTAATGCCGCCGGCTTCCTGAGGCGGGTATTTGAAGGTGCCAATGGGTCCCAGCACCACGCCGTCGGCGCTTTTAGCACTTTCCAGCACATGGTCCGGCAGCGTCGTTCCTTCCGTTTCCAGCGCCTTGAAGCCTATGGTTTTTTCTTCGAACTCCATGCCCAGGGCAAATTTGTCATTCAGCTTTATCAACGCTTTTTGGGTGGGTTTCATGATTTCGGGGCCGATGTCATCGCCCGGCAGAATTAGTATTTTCATGTTGTCCTTTGGGAGTTCTTTTGATTGTGGCGCGTTAATTAAAAACCCGAAACTCGGTTGTACCATCTCGTGCGATTTGATCAACCAAGTCAACTTCCCAGGTTAAATACTGTTGCATGGCCTGTTCAATGTTTTTGTCATCGTCATCAAATTCATAGGGTTTGTACCAAAGATCGATGGGTCCATCGATCATATGGGTAAATCCATATTCAAGGGCATTGCCGGCATCGGTCCAGGCTTGGGTTCCGCCGTCCAATACCTTGACGTCACGGCCCGACAAAACTGCTTCGTCGCGCACCCGTTCGGCGAACGTACCATCGGGCGATGTCAGGACCAGCAGCCGTCCGTCGGGCAAATGTTTGAGGTTTTCGGGCATGCCAGAACGGATGGCAAAGCAACTGCCCGGTATATGTCCATCGTCCCGGTACTGCAGGCTGGTCGCCAAATCGACAACAACGGCGCTGTTATCCATAAGGGCCCCGGTGAGTTCGGAGGCCGTAATCAAATGGGCCTTCACCGCATCGGGCGTGGGCCATCCTTGTTCGGCGGGGGGCGGCAGGAACGAAGCCTCGGCGTTGGCCATGATATATACGTCATCCCAGCCCATCTGGATGAGCCAGGACGCGCTCAGGGTTGCGCGTACCCCGTCGGTGTCGATCAACACCAGACGGGACCGCCGAACCCCGACATAATGGTCGGTCGCCTGCACCAGTTGACCGCCCGGTGCAGATTTAGCGCCCGGCCAATGGCTCTCGGCATATTCGCCCGGGTCGCGAACGTCCAGATAAAAAGTTGTCCGCGCCCCATCTGTCTGCCACTCCTGGGCCGTCGTTTCGTCAATCGTACGCACACCAAAGCGCGCCCGCACACCTGCCGCCCGCTGCACAGCGATCTCGTGGGCACCGGCCGATTGCCTATGATAACGTCGGGTTTGCCCGCGCTCCAATTTCAGGCCGGCCAAATGCCAGCCCATGGTTCCGTTTTCGAAGGCCATAACCGGATTGGCAACACCCGCATTGATCAAAGACTGGGCACCGATAATGCTGCGGGTACGCCCGGCGCAATTAACAATCACACGGGTTTTCGGATCCGGTGCCAAATCGTGAATGCGATAAACCAGCTCGGCTCCCGGCACATCAATTCCGCCCGGAATATTCATCGCGTGATATTCCTTAAAGGGGCGACTGTCGAGGATCACAAAGTCCGCGCCGGCATCTTGCAGCTTTTGCAGATCGGCGGCTTGAATATGCGGCGTTCCATAGGTGGTTTCGACAAATTCACCAAACGCTTTGCTCGGCACATGGACGCCGGAAAACAACTCGTAGCCGGCGGCCTGCCAGGCGGTGATGCCGCCGTCGAAGACCGATATGTCGCTGTACCCCATGTCAGCCATTCGACGCGCCCCCAACCGGCACAGGTGATCGTCTTCAACACTGGCACACAGGACCACCCGCACATCTTTTCTGGGGACCAGGGTTTCCACATACAGCTCAAGTCGGCTCAACGGGCAATTGATGGCAAACAACAAATGGTTTTGCGCAAAAATACCGCCTTCGCGCAAATCGATGAGAGCCAGTTCGTCGCGGCCAACAATCAACCGGCGCACTTCGTCGGCGGACAGGGGGGGTCTGTTCATCTACAGGGCCTTGATGTTCTGGCTGGCCGGAAACACTTTGTAGGTGCCCATTTCCTGATCATACATCACCCGCTCATGCAATTGCTCCAGGGCCAGGCCGTACATATGCAGATGAACGGTTTTTTCCTCGCCTTCAACGTGAATGGAATGAATATCGTCCGGTAAAAACGCAACCCCGGTTCCGTATCGCACGGCCTCTTCTTTGAACTGTCTTAAGCAACCCTTACCGGCAACCGTGCCGTCGTCGGTTCGCTCGTAAAACCGATTGAGCTCATCACCGGCGATCCCGACAATAACCGCCCAGGTGGTGTGATTGTGCGGTCGCACACCCTTTCCCGGCATACCAACCGATGCGTACAGGGCAAATCGATGATCGTCGTCTTCCGACAATCGATAAATAACGCCATTGCCGTCGGTTTCTGGGTCCAGAGGGAAATCGGACAACGGGAACAACCCGTCTCGGGTTGCCAGTTCGATTAAATGGCCTTTGATTTCGTCCAGCGACTGGCGGGTGACGCCCCCAGATTGTTCCGTTTCCCGAATTTTTTTGATGGTTCTTTTGACTTCCAACGCCCGTTGGTCGTTATGTTGCATGGCCTTAATTCTCCTTTAGACGGTTCCGTTGGACCGTAGTTGTTTTATGCGGGCCGGATCATATCCCAATTCAGCCAGCAGGTCATCGGTATCGGCACCCAGTTTCGGTGCCGGCCGGGCTGGCGTTTCGGCGCCGCCACTTCGAATGGGCGAATTTAACATGCGATAGGTGCCATGGCCCGGCAGGTCAACTTCCTGAATGCGCCCTTCTTCCGCCATAAACGGGTTGTCCAGAGCTTCCGACAGGCTGTTGAGGGCCGAGGCCGGAACAACTCCGGCGAAGCGGTCCATCCACAGCGACGTGGATTGAGCGGACAGGACCTCGTCCAGCATTTCCTGGATCACAGCGCGGTGGTGCAGGCGATCCTTAAATCTCAGAAACCGCGGATCACAGGCCCACGCGTCGCGCCCCAAAACGTCGCACAAGACGGGCCAGAATTTTTCTTTGTTACACATGATATAGATCCAGCCATCAGCCGTTTTGTAGAGCTGACAGGGGGTCAGAACCGGATGGGCCGATCTTTCGGTACGGGTTTGTTCATGGCCTTCGTTCAAATACCAGATCGCTGGATAAGCCAGATTGCACGTCGCGATATCAAACAAACTGACATCCATGTCGCGGCCGATCTCGGTTGCCCGCGCGCCGGTGACCCCAGCCAGAACCGCATAGGCCAGAGCCAGTCCGGTCATTTGATCGACCACCGACAGGCCCATGCGGGTCGGCGGATTACCCGGCTCACCGGTCAGGGCAAAATATCCCGCTTCCGCCTGCATCAAATAGTCAAACCCTGGCCAGGCGGCGCGCCGTCCGGTCCGGCCATAGGCCGATAAATGGGCGCAGACGATCGTCGGGTTTAATTTGCCCAGCGCTTGGTAAGTTAGGCCCAGTTTGTCCGGCACATCACCGCGCAGGTTCGAGGCGACGGCATCTGCGGATTTGACCAGATCATGAAACACCGCCCTACCGTCTGACGTGCTTAAATCAAGCGTCAGGCTTTTTTTGTTGCGGTTGTAGGCATGGAAAAATTCCGAATCTTCGGCGGTGAAAAAATACGGTCCCACGTCGCGGGCAAAATCGCCGCCGCTGTTGGGGTTTTCGATCTTGATCGCTTCTGCGCCCTGGTCCGCCAGGAACAAGGTACCAAAGGGTCCGGCGCCATATTGTTCGACCGCCAGCACCCGCACGCCATCCAGAGGAAGTTGTATTGTCATTATTAGACCGGGTTTCTTTCGACCAGTTGGCGGGCAATAATGATCCGTTGCAATTCGTTGGTGCCCTCGCCAATCGCCAGCAACGGCGCGTCCCGATAATATCGTTCGATATTGAACTCTTTGGAATAGCCATAGGCACCATGAATCCGCACCGCCTCCTCGGCGTTTTTCATGGCCGCTTCCGTGGCAAACAATTTGGCCATGCCGGCCTCCAAGTCGCACCGCTGGCCGGTGTCATAGGCATGCGCCGCTTTATCCACCAGAAGTTTTGCCGCTTCAACCCGGGTTGCCATCTCCGCCAGTTTGATCTGGATGGATTGATGCTCGCAGATCGGTTTGCCAAAGGTTTTCCGGATCTGGGAATAGGCCAGACTTTCCTCCAGGGCCGCCCGTGCCAAACCGACACCGCGGGCCGCCACATTGATCCGTCCCAGTTCCAGACCCGACAAAATCTGTTGTAAGCCACGCCCTTCTTCCGGGCCAATCAACCGATTGACCGGGACCCGAACATTGTCAAAATGCAGTTCCGCCGTGTCGATACCTCGATATCCCAGTTTCTTGAGTTTTCGCCCCTTATAGCCGTGCGCCTGATCAACCAGGATCAAACTCATTCCCCGATGCGGTGGATCCGTATTCGGATCGGTTTTCACCAGTACCGCCAACAGGTCGCCTTCAATGGAATTGGTGATCCACATTTTTGATCCGTTGATAATATAGTCGTCGCCATCGCGGACCGCCTGGGTGCGCACTGCCTGCAGATCGGTGCCACAGTCCGGTTCGGTCAGGGCCGCGCCACCGCGCAGCTCCCCACTGGCAAATTTCGGTAAAAATTGTCGTTTCATTTCGTCGGAACCAAACCGCCCGACGGCGGCGGCCATCATGAGATGGGAATTGTAAAACCCCGGTATGGAAATCCACACGGCCGCCATCCGTTCAACTATTTTTGCGTAGACCGATGCCGACAAACCGAGGCCGCCGTATTCCGGCGCAATGGTCGCGCCAAACAGACCCATTTCTGCCATTTTATCGACCATTTCCTGGGGGTAAGTGTCGCTTTCCTCAAATTCACGCACATGGGGTATGACATCGCGCTCTAAAAACTGGTCGACCGCATGCAGCAGCAAGGTTTCTTCTTCGTTGGCAGATATGTTCGTTGGATAGGTTTCACTCATGGTCAGGGGCTCGGATCAAAGGCGATTTGGGACTTAGGGAAAGCATCAATCATCTGCTGCCTTGCGTCAACGGGTTGATCCTCTTATTGCAACCCCTTCAGCCTTGGCCAGCAGGACCTGTAACAGAACGTCTGCACCGGCCCGCACCTGTTCAGGTGCCGTATATTCCGCAACATTGTGGCTGATCCCGCCCCGGCTTGGCACAAAGATCATCGCCGTCGGGCAATTGGCGGCAAACATCTGGGCATCATGACCGGCCCCAGAGGGCATCCGTTTGACGGAAAAATCCATGGATTGCGCTGTTTCTTCAATCAATGAGACCAGCTCGGGATCGAACAGAACCGGCTGGAGGCGAACCAAAGATCGACTTTCGCAATGGACCCCTTCCGCCTGGCAAGTGGTCGCGACAAAATCGGCCATCTGCTGTTCCGATTCGCTCAATTTATCATCATCCGTATTGCGTAAATCCACCGTCACCAAGGCTTCTTTGGCGATCACATTAACGAGACCGGGGTTAAGCGCCAGAACGCCAACCGTGGCCACCTGGTCACCGCCCAGGTGGCTGGCAATGCGCCGGGCTTCGACGGCGATGGCGGCGGCAACATAAGCGGCGTCGTTGCGCAAGGCCATGGGCGTGGTGCCCGCATGGTTGGCCGTTCCCCGCAGCCGATATTCCATCCAGGAAATACCCTGAACCTTTTCAACGGCACCAATTTGCTGGTTTTCCGCTTCCAGCAGAGGCCCCTGTTCGACGTGCAGTTCGACAAAACAATCGGCACGTTTATCGCCGGTCGACGTTTCACCGGCGTAACCGATGCGTTTCAGCTCATCGCCCAGGGTTGCCCCATCGACACCAACAACCGCCAACATCTCGTGCAATTCCAAGTGACCCTGATGAACGGCGCTGCCCATCATATCAGGCGCGAACCGCACCCCCTCTTCATTGCTGAAAAACCCCACCGCTAAGGGTTTTTGGGTCGACACCTGGGCATCGTTCAGGGTTTCGATTACTTCCAAACCGGCGAGCACGCCCAGATTTCCATCATAACGCCCGCCGGTGGCGACCGTATCGATGTGGGAACCGGTCATTACCGGCGGGCCTGGTTGCTGTCCGGCGCGGACACCAACCACGTTGCCGATCCCATCGACGCTCACTTGCAAACCGAGATCTCGCATCCAGCCACAGACCCAGTCACGGCCGAGGCGATCCTGCTCGCTCAGGGCCAGGCGACAAACCCCGCCGCCATCGATCGCGCCAATGCCCGCCAGGGTATCGATGCGGTCGAGCAGTCGGTCCAGATTAATTCGTAAATGTGTTGGTTGCATCCGGGCGGCCTCAAAAATCAGAAATGAACTTAATAGTCGGCCGCGTCATCAACCGCATGGCCCCGTTTGGGGATCAGCATCGACCGCTCAAAGGAGATCACTTCTGTGCCCGATTGATTTTTGCCAGTGGTCCGGACCGTGACAATGCCCTGGGTCGGACGTGAGCGGCTTGCGCGAATGTCCAAGACCTCACTTTCGGCATACAGGGTATCGCCATTAAATACCGGTGCCGGCATTCGGACCTTGTCCCAACCCAAATTGGCAATGGTTTTCTGGCTGACATCCGATACACTCATGCCGGCAATGATCGACAGGGTCAGGCAAGAATTGACCAGCGGTTTGCCAAACTCGCTTTTGGCGGCATATTGGGCGTCGAAATGCAGGGGATGCTGGTTCATGGTCAATAAAGTGAACCAGGTATTATCCGCTTCCGAAATCGTTCTGCCGGGGCGGTGTTCATAAACATCACCGACCTTAAAATCTTCCAGATAGCGCCCGTAGGACTCGCGATATCGATGGGGACCCACTTCTTTTGCTCGAGCGACCATTTGGATGGTTTCCTATAAGACGATTTCATACCGTCGCCATATAACCATGTCCGTTATATCTGTGAAAGCAGACAGGTCGGGAAGAATATCGCGACGTTGAATTTTTTGCCTATTTGCAGGGCAAGTTCAAATCTCTTCTCAGAAGTGACCGATCAGGTGATATATTACCACTTTTTAAGCAGACATGTTAGATTACCATGGAACACGATAAAGAGGACTTAATTGTGTTTCACGCGGGAGAATCAATTTGAAAGCCAGATCTATATCTATTTTTTCGATAGTATTATTAGGGCTGTGTGCCTTTATGTGGCGTGATACCTACGCACAGAATCAAACCAAGCAGCTGACAGAATTAGAAACGCCGAAGCTTGTTGTTGGGCGCATTTCAGCCAGACCCAAAAAGCACTATTCGGTTCTTAAAAAACTTGCCACTTACCTGACACAGAAAACAGGCGGTGGGGTTCAGGAGTCAGGTGGTGTTTTGGTTGCCCGCACCTATAGCCAAATGGCCTCTTATCTCAGCGCAGGTCAGGTCCATCTTATTTCTGAGACACCGTTTGCAGCGATCAGATTTGCGCAAGATACCGGTGCCGAAATTCTCGTATGGGAACTCAAAAAAGGTGTCGATTTTTATCAGACATTCTTCTTTTCTCGAATTGACAGCGATATTTCTTCCCTCGACAATCTAACTGGCAAAAAGATAGCTTTCGAAGATCCTGGATCGACAAGTGCCTTTTTGGTCCCTCTGGCAATCCTGAAGGAACGAAACTATGACGTCAAACACTTAGCAAACCCGCGCAGCCCCGTTACGCCAGGAACAGTTGGGTACAGCTTCGCAGAAGGCGAGAAAAATATTGTAAGTTGGGTTGCATTGAAAGTCGCTGATGTTGGTACCGTAAGCAATTTGGACTGGCAGGAATTGCTTAGAACCCCTGAGAAAATAAAACAGCACTTGCGGGTAATTTACAAAAGTGCACCCATTTTGCGGTCAGTGATTGTCGTCAGTCCAAAACTTTCCTTAGAAACGAAGGAAAAGCTGAAAGCGGCCTTACTTGAAATGCACAAGGAAAAACTTGGTCAGGCCGTCTTAAAATCCTACAAGGTCAGCAAATATCAGGAGTTAACTGCCACTGCGTTAAAGAGTCTTGATGAAACACGAGAAATGTTTCGGCTGATCCGTGATGATATAAAATAAATGAAGATATCCTTATCCGTCAAATTTTCCGCCTTTATAATATCATTAATAGTTGTGCTATCAATTGTATTATCTCTGGTGTTGTTTGAACAGTTCCGTCGGGCCAGTACGGATATCAGCAGGTCTAGTCTGAAGATCGCTGAATCGGAAATGTTAGAACAAGTCAAAAAAAATGGGATTGCACATGCCCAGACTTTAGCTCGCAGCCTTGCCGATCATCTCTATTTTTTTAATATGGACTACATCGGTGATATCGTCACGTCGGCTAAAAACCAGCAAAATGTCCACTATGTATATCTTTATGATTTAAACGGATCGGTCATCCATGATGGCTCCGAAACCATGTCTTCCTATGGTAAGATAATTAACGATATATATTCAAAACGAATTCAAAGCCAAGGAAGCACAGAATTATGGATAGATACTCAAACCGACAACACCTCCAATAAAAATTATAACATTCCAATCGTAAATATTTCTGTTCCAATCAAATTGGGAGAAAATATAATTGGAGGCGTACGGATTGGCCTTTCACTTGAAGATTTCCAACACGATATCTCAGTTGCAAATTCCAAATTGAGCCAAATCAGTCAACGTGGCACCGATGAATTGTTGTATGCAGCATTGAGTGCGACACTTTTACTGATATTAATTGGAGCAATCGTTTCGGTTCTATTAGCCCGCAGATTAAGCAAACCGATATCGAATTTGGCTTACATTACAAGCGAGATTGGCGAAGGACGGTTTATGTCAAATATCCCTGATCTCGGGGATAATGAGCTTGGTGAGTTAGCCTCCTCCATAAAAATGATGTCTGGGCAACGTCAAAAGGCCGAAACAGATCTTATTCGAAGCGAAACGCGATTGAAATACCTTCTCTCTAGCGGGCATGCTCTGATTTATGCAAAAGACGTAAGCAAAGAGAACGAAACCACATTCATAAGTTCAAATGTAACAGCCCAGCTTGGATATTCGGTAGCCAATATTTTATCCGAACCGGGGTTTTGGATAGATCATATTCACCCAAGTGACCAACAGTCCGTTGTTTCTGGGTTGCATAGCGCCGTGGTTGGTAAACAAGGTTTTCTCGAATACAGGTTTCTTCATGCGGATGGGACGTACAGGATAATACGAGATCAGTTTATTTATAGCGACGGTAATGATGGCGGCACACCAGAGATTATTGGGACTTTAATTGATATAACCGAGCAACGTGCTGCTGAAGCAGACTTGCAAAGGCATCAGAAGGCAGAATCTATCGGCAATTTGACAAGTGGTATAGCGCATAACCTCAACAATCTACTTCAACCTATTATCGCGCTTTCCTATCTGGCCAAATTGGAGCTACCCAGTGGTAGTCCCGAATATGAAAATATGGACGTTATTGAACAGGCCGGCAGTAGGGCTGCAGAGCTAATCCGCCGGATAATGACGTTCAGCAGAGAGGGACAAATTTCTCGGGTATGTCTTGATGTCTGTGAGATTGTCCAAGAAACGATAGACCTGCTTCATTCCACACTTCCATCTACGATTAAAATTATCGCGAATTTGGACCGGTCCATTGGTGTTGCCATGATAGACGGGGTGCAGTTTCAGACCGTAATTATGAATATGGCGTCAAATGCCGTTTATGCCATGAAGGGTCGGCACGGGACATTGACATTTTCATTGTGCCGCAAGAAATTAATCGCTAATGAAGAGCGCGATAATCGCATTCTCCCTTCGGGTCAATATGCTAAACTTTCTATCAGCGATACCGGCACCGGCATGACGTCTGAAACACTAATCAAGATATTTGATCCTTTCTTCACAACAAAGGATGTTGGTCAGGGTACGGGTCTCGGTTTGTCGACTGCCTATGGTAATATTCATGCGATGGGAGGGGTTATCAATGTGTCGAGCGAGCTCGGCAGCGGAACGACTTTTGATATTTTAGTTCCCCTCCTAGAGGATGCGGCAATACCCCCCTCCAATTTTGACAATCCCACGAACCGAGAGATCGAAACCTCTTGAAACTTAATTCTTGCTAACAATTTGGTGGATTATATTTTGGCTAATATTTTAGTGATCGACGATGATGAGGCCGTACGATATTCTGTCCGTAAAATTCTGGAAAGCCAGAAGCATTCAGTAAGTGAAGCAGATAATGGTCATGCTGGGCTTGCGTTATTCCAGAAAGACGCATTCGATTTGATTATCACTGACATCATAATGCCGGATAAAGATGGTATCAAAACAATCAGTGAGGTGAAAGAGGCGTCGCCTGAAACACCGATTATCGCGATGTCAGGAGGGGGCCGTTTCGGCGGCGACGAGTATATTCGAACAGCAAAAATTATTGGCGCAAGCCGCGTTATTTCCAAACCGTTTCTACCCGCGGAATTATTGGACTGTGTGGATGGTTGCTTGAGTAAATCCTAACCGGAAAAAGAAGAACCGTTTTTGCATGTGTTGTGGTAAACAAATCCTACGGCAATTCAGGAGCGGCATGGCCACTGCCATTTAATTCCGGCTATGGCCCGAACTGTCAGGTGAATCCAATCTCAGTACAAATGGGTGAATTATTCCCGGGGTGGGAGATCCGCGATCTTTACGACCCAATGAAGGGCCGCAAGCGAAAATACGACTGCACCTAAGCCAATCAAAACCATTGCTTCAGTCTTCGCGAGATCCAGAAGAATAAACTTTCTCACCAATGCGAGTATTGCGATTTGGACGACAATACGAACCTGGACGATACTTTGTTTACGTTCAATAACCTGAACAATTGAATGATTGAACTCGAGGGCGATCAAGACCGTCAAAACTCCGGCAAACAGGTTTCGAAATGTGTCCGGTGCAGCCAGTTCGACGTTCCAGATCACAAGGTTGTAAACATCTCCAGCGACCTGCATGCAGGCGAACAGGACAATGATAGAAACCAGGACGCTTAGAAAAATTGCTGCGATTTGCTCAAACCGTTCGTAGAATCCTAACTCGCGCCAAATCTTTGTGTATTTATCAATCATCCGAGTTGGTTCGTTCATTTCGTCGACAACCTTTTGTGTAGATGGGTTCAGATTTAATGTGCGTACTTCAGCTGGTGACGAGAACGCCCCCTTCAACAATGACTTATTGATCGTTTGCATCCCAGCGGCAACAGGGCATTTCTCGCTTATTTTCCTATTGTGTCACTGTCGAACTTACCAGTTAGGGACAGGTAACAAAACGGCAAACTGACATGAAATCACTAGAGTACCCATTGTTCAGATCGCCCATAGGTGTTTGCCCTGAAATGAGCGGTTCTTGACCCCAAAACGGACAATTTTTTTTCGGGTGCGTGCATCCAGGATCTGGCAAATATGATGACAGTACATCTCCATAATTGATTGCTCTGTTGGCAGGACCGAAGCATTCGTCTAGTCTGAAAATCGGCTTCAACCATCAGGAAAAACCCTTGGACAATCCCGTTTTTACCATCGTTACGTCGACACTCGAGAGTTCGGATTTTTATCTGCAACTGCTCGCGGTTGGGGTCACCGCCCTGTGTTCTTGGTTGGTTTCAAGGTTCTTAAAAAAACTGATCCATAAAGTCTCAACCGGTGATGAGGAGAAAGCGGCCGGTAAAATCAAATCGCGTGTTGGCAGCGCAACTTCCTATCTCCGCGATTTCATTTTTCCGGTCACCAACGTGATTTTTCTCGGCGTCGCAGTCGCGGTTTCGAAAGAGTTTTTTGAGGAAAAATGGCTCGTGCAGTTCGTGCAGGGTTTGAACTTCCTGTCAATCGTCTACATCGCCGCGACGCGGGTCTCTACCGGCACCGGGGTTCGTTACTTTGCGTTCTTCGTGTTGTCGCCGATTATCCTTTTTTACGCGGTCGGCTTGCTTGATGAGCTGATTGAAATCCTGGAAAGCGTCAGCGTCAACCTTGGCAACATCAAGTTCACGCTTTACGCGCTCGCCCGGACGACCATCTTCGGCACTGTTCTGTTCTGGATGGGGCGCCTTTCCAATCGAAAGGGCCGCGAGTTTATCCGACGCCGCGACACCCTGACGAACACCACCAAGGAACTGGTGCTTAAAGCCTTCCAGATCGGTCTCTTCATCCTTATCGCACTTGTGATTCTGCAAATCGCAGGCATTGATCTCACTGCACTTGTCGTATTTGGTGGCGCGATCGGTGTCGGTCTCGGCTTTGGCCTTCAGCAAATCGCCTCCAACTTCATATCCGGCATCATCATTCTGCTCGACCGTTCGATTGCCATTGGCGACTACATCGAGCTTGAAGACGGGCGCGCCGGCGTCCTGCGTGAACTGACCATGCGTTCGGCAACACTCGAGACCTTTGATGGCAAGGACATCATGGTGCCGAACGAGCGGTTCATCACGACGGCATTCGTAAACTGGACACATGACCACCAAAAACAGCGATACCCAATCGTATTCGAAGTCGCCTATGGCACCGACTTAGAAAAACTATTTACTATTCTGCGTGACGTCGCTGCATCGCACCCGAAAGTTCTAAGTGGCGACGACTTGCCAATTGAAGAGCGACCCGATGCGGAAGTTCAGGCATTTAACGACAGCGGCATCGAAATCCTCCTCGAGTTTTGGATGGAGGGCGTTGATGACGGCAAGAACAGGGTCGGAGGTGACCTGCTTTTCATGATCTATCAGGCACTTCAAGAAAACAACATTGTAATTCCGTTCCCGCAACGTGAAGTCGTGATCAAAGAAAACAGCCAAAAACCTTCGGTTTAACTTTGCTGACGCCTCAACGCGATCCAGACACTGCGCAAACTGGCGAAAGCTCACCGTGTTCGTTTCTGGCAGATTTTGTTGAGGCCGATGGCAATATAAGGAGAACACCGACGATACCGGATCAACTTCTTTTGCGTCGCCGGCGAACTCAGGAAATGCGCTCCAAAGCCATATCGATTGCCAATTTTGGCTGAAGGAACCCGGCCTGTTGCGCCTCGCGCGACAATTTTTGCAGGTCAGCTACCAACGTGCTGTCTTTATCTCCCCTGCCCGTGCGTGCCAGGGCACGTGCCCGCGCGCAAAAGAAGTCACTCCATTGCAGTGGTTCTGATGCGGCGTAGGCGGCCAAGCGGTCCGTAACACGATCAACGGATGGGTAGTCTTCGATGTTGAGAAAGGCTTCCAGAAACATCCGATAGGCCCAGAACTGATTGTGACCCACGCAGCCGCTGGCAATAATCGCTTCGGATTTGATCCATGCATCCCTGATTTCCTTGGCATCACTTGAAATCACCGCCCAATGGCCCAACATCCAGGGCCCGGAAAGGGCCGGGCTAATTTCAAGCGACAGCGTCATCGCTTCATGCATAAGCGCTTTCGCCGCCTCCCGGTCGCCGCGATAACACAGCGCCAACGCCTTCGGGCTCATGCTGGGTGGTCGCCAAACCGTTGCGCCGGTCTCATCACAAAGCTCACAGGCCCGGTCGGAATAGCGGATACAGGCCTCATCCTGCATCATGTCATTGGCAACTTCGGCCAGGACGCCAAATAAAATTGCGGCGGGCCGCAATTCGCCATGCTGATTGACATAGGCTTCGATCTTGTCCGCATAAGAGCGGGCGGCGGTCGGGCCTTTCGTCATATAGGTGGTGTTGATCAGTCCCGGCATATTAGCCGCAGCGTCGCTTTTCAGATCATTTGTTCTGGCCAGGGTGGACAGTTCGATAAAATAATCACGCGCTGACACCATCTTGCCCTTCATGTAGGATGCGTCCGCCAAACCGCTCAGGGCGCGGGTTTCATCCAAAACGCTTTGTGCCTGTCGCGCGTACGCAAGGGCCTGTTGCTGTTCGTTAATGTTGCCGTCGGCATTGCCTTTCAGAAAATAGACATTGCCACGTAAATTGTGAATCTTCGAAAGTTCCTGAGGCTCGCGGGCCAATATTTGGGCTTGCGCCAGCACCTCCAGGGTTTCCTCGGGCAGACCCAATACGCGTAGGCTGGCGGCGAGATCGAGGTTCAAATCCAAACGATTCTTGCGGTCTTGTGTTGACGAAATAGCGGCGACAGCGTTTCTAAAATGTGCACAGGCCTCGTTATGAGCGGAACGGGCGGCCGAACGCCGACCGGCGCGCCCCCAATAGATCGCAGCTTGCTCACTTACTCCCGCCTGATTGAGGTGATGGGCGACGGTTTCCGGTTCGGCATCAACAATATTTTCGAATTGGTCAATTAACACCTTGGCGGCGCGCGCATGAAGGGCCCTGCGGTTTTCGCGCAACAGACTTTCATAAATCGCATCCTGAACCAAAGCGTGTTTAAAGACATAGACTTCGTTGGGCGGCCAACCGCGTCTGAACACCAAGTCGGCATCGGAAAGCACGACCAGGGCTAGCCGGATATCGTCTGTTGACTGCTGTGTTACGGCGGACAGGATATCGCAACTGAATTCACGACCGATGACCGCACCAATCTGCGCAATTTCTTTGACCGGAGCCAATTTTTCGAGACGCGAGAGCAGTGAATCCTGAAGTGTTTCGGGCACTGGAAGGCTTGATAAAGGACCAATCAACTCGAACCCGTCAGGCCCCTCTCGCAGAACCCCGGATTCAATCATTGATTTGGTCAATTCCTCGACAAACAGCGGCACGCCGTCGGTTCGTGCAACAATGCGGTCGATCACCTCCGTTGGCAGTTGCCGCCCCTGGGAAACCTTATTTGCAATTTCAACGCTGTCTTTGCGGCCCAATCGGTTTAGTGACAATTGCGCAACATTGCCCATTGCCCCCCAGGGGGATTTAAACTCTGGGCGAAATGTGATGACAAACATTATTCTACTGTTAGGTGCCTGTTCAATCATTAAGGTCAGGAGATCCAGGGACGTTGGATCGATCCAGTGTATATCTTCAAAGATACACAGCAGCGGACCAACCCGCGCCAAGCCCTGCACATAAGCGACAAGAGCAGACAGGATCGCATTTCGTATGTGGTCGGCACTTTCCGTAAGCGGCGGATATCGATCATCTGTGGAAACGGATATGAGATCAGCAAATAAAGGGACTGTTGTTTCGACATTCTGAGCCGCGCGTCTGGCAAGAGCTTCCAATCCATCAACCATTGAAGCCGTTTCACTTTTTCGGTTGGCAGATGCCGTTTTTGAAATGGTATCGGCGAATGCATATAAAAAAGAACTTTGGTGGTGCGGTGAACACTGGAAGTGAATGGTTCGACCCTCAAGTTCCATGGCCCGGGCCCGCATGGCTTCGAGAATTCGCGATTTTCCAATCCCGGCTTCGCCTGAAAGCGTTACCACCTGGCCTTCTCCATCCAGCGTCTGTGACCAGCGTTGGCGCAGGAAAGAGATTTCTTCTGTACGACCGACCAGTGGTGTCAAATTGGCCCCGTGGTAAGCTTCGAAGCGACTGCTAATGGCGAGTGATTTCAGGGGTCGGTAGGCATGGACGGGTGCACCGAAACCTTTCACCTGGTGGTCTCCCAAGTCTTCAAATTCGAATAACCCCTCCAACCCACGGGCCGTTGCAGCAGAGATGACAACGCTGTCAGGTTGCGCTAGTCCCTGTAACCGGGCTGCCAGATTTGGAGTTTCACCGACCACAGCCCGTTCAATAGCCGTTTGTTCGCCGACCAGATCCCCGACAACCACAAGCCCAGTGGCAATGCCAACCCGCACCTGCAGGCGTTGGCTGTGCTGAAGATCAAATGCCGCAATATCTTCAACGATGTTCAATCCGGCCCGCACGGCACGTTCCGGCATGTCTTCAAAGGCCACCGGATAGCCAAAATAAACCAATAAGCCATCGCCCATAAGCCGCGCAACATAACCACCGAAGTCTTTAACACGAAGGCTGCAGGAATCTTGAAATTTGGTAATGATCTGTCTGAGATCTTCCGGGTCCATTTCGGCGGATAATTTTGTCGACCCGACAAGATCAATAAACATCACCGTCAAATGGCGCCGTTCTGCAGCGGAACCGGGTTCCGGGGATGGTGTGTTGTCTTCGTTAGCTGGCACCTGCTTTGGGCCGGACGTTAGTTCAGCCCCGCACCCACCACAAAACTGATCGCCGGCATCGTTCTCAAAACCGCACGCTTCACAAATGAGGGGTAGGCCGGCACCGCAATTGCTACAAAATCGTCGCCCCGATTTATTTTCAAATTGGCATTGCAAACATCTCATTGGAGGATAATGCAACGATATAAAAATCATTTCTACGGGTAATTCGTGCACGTCGTAACCCAACGGAACTGAAACCAGCGATTTAAAACTCTTAAAAAAGCAATCTCTCTTAATCCGAAATTGGTGCACTGGCCAAATTCTGCCTCGAATTGCATAATCGTTAATTCAGTTTAACTGTTGGGCTAATGGCGAAGAACCTAAACCCGGTGTTGTCCGGTGTGGAGTTGAAAGCGCCGCAAGTCCTCCGTTTCAGCCTGATCAAAGGAATGACAAAATCCCGTGAATTTATGATGGCTGCAAAGTATCTGCATTTTTATTCTCGATGGTTGTACAGAAAGGTGTTCAATCCTTCACGTCGATCTCTGTCGGCCTCACGATTTGAATTGACGCATCGTCAATCTCCCTCTGAAGTCTGCGAATTTCGCTCTGCAACTCGTAAATCAACATGGCCGATTGTTCGTGGAGTTTCAGTAGACGTTCCGCTTTACTCTCCAGGGATGCCGTCTCCTCGACATTGACCCCAAAATCCAAGTTAAAATCACCATCCTCCCCGCCGAGCAGCCACAGCATTGGCACACTCAGCACTCCCGCAAGTATTTGTAACTTATTTGTTCGTGGTTCCGAGCAATCGGTCTCCCAGTTTCGCACCGTCTTCGAAACTACACCGATGCGGCGGGCGAATTGCGCCACGGTCAACCCGCGAGCGACACGCGCCATTTGTATCCGACCACCCAGTGTATCGTCTCCTGTGAAATAGGCAGCCGATACATCGACTCTATGGTTCTTCGTATCCACGATTTCTTCTAATGCGCCCGTGGGATTGGGGGTTTTAAGTTTTTTCCGCGTCGTCATCACTTTTCTCCGGTTGTCTGACGTCAAATTTCGAGCGATTGGTAATGAAAAATACGCACAAGCCTTCGAACCGTCGATCAAAAAGGCGTCGCGACGATGATATTTAACAGTGTCATTGTATTGATTGAGATTGAAGGCGCAAATAAGACGTTGCAATTCATAAGCTGATATTCGCGTTTCTTTCGTTTCCGGCGCGAGTATTTTGTTCTTGCCGCTCTCAAGGTTCTCTGTTGTTTCCTGAAATACCCCAGGGGCCGCATGGATCTCACGAATTTCTTTATTCGTCATTTGGTGTTTCCTTGCTTCCTTTGAGAGTCGATATTTTCTCCGCCACGCTTTCTGCAACACTATGGGCAAAGGTTTCCGCCAACTTTCTATTGTTTTCGGCGGTGTCCACACGCGATTGGACAGTGACGACGAGGAGGTCCGCCACATGCGTAGCGGTTCGCGCCAATTCTCTTGTTTCTTTCTCAACATCGTGCCGAACCTCCTCGGCGAATTCTACGGCATTTTCCAGATCGGTTTTCGCTTTCATTTCTTCCATTGCCGCCTCCGCTACGACAATGGTGGCGTTGGCAAGAGCGCCCATATCTGCCGTTTGTTCGACGGCATGGTTCAATTCTCCCTTAATTGCTCGAATATGCCCTGCATGTCCTTGCGCTTGTTTTCTTGTATTCGTAAGCTTACGGACAAACAGAATTGCATGAAATTAATGGGTCCTGACCCTAGTTTCGCCTGGTCTACAAATTGAGCCGTTTCGCGCAGAATTTTCGACGCCTTGAAAGTGGCCTCGTCAGCCTGTTCTGATGCCTCATCAAGAAGTGCTTTCCTATTTTCTTTTTTTTCGGTCATGGCTCCATGCTATCCGTGTTCTGTTCCTTGCAACGTCTCCAATCGGTTTTGTCAGTTTTGTACGCCATCAACCATGGGCAGGTCGCCGACCGGTCCTAACGCTTCTTCATCGCGGGCAAATAGTGGCTCACTCTGCATGTAGTGCATGAGTAACTCCGAGAGCGCGAGGAGTGAGTCCATATGGGTGCGCTCGTAGCCATGGGACGCATCGAGTGCAAAGCACAACAGCGCTGTGCGAATGTCGTTGCCAGCCTCTACCGCCGCCGCCGCATCACTGCGATAGTAACGAAAGACGTCGCGGCTGTGCTCAATTCCATGCTCGCCGCAGATGGCGATCAGGCTCCGGGTCAGTTGTCGGTCGAAGGGGCCGCTTGAATCCTGCATGCTGATTGTGACGCCGTACTCCGACGTATATTGTCCCGGCGCAATGGTACCGTTGTCGACGGAGACCAGTTCCGCCACGTCGCCGTGCAGGACATGCGATGCGCCAACACCAACCTCCTCTGAAATGGTAAACAGGAGATGGCAATCTATCGGTAATTCTACGGTGTCGAGCGAAATCGCCTTGGCAGCCGTTAGCACCGCCGCTACGCCAGCCTTGTCGTCGAGGTGACGCGAACAAATGAATCCGTTATCGAGGAACTCCGGTGTCGGATCGACGGCGATAATGTCGCCCACGTTGACGCCGAGCGCCCGCACTTCTGCCTCATTGGCGGCGCGCACGTCGAGTCTGAGCTCGAGATTGGTCCAGGCGATGGGCTGGTCGTCGACCTCGACGTCGAAGACGTGTCCCGATGCCTTCAACGGCAAGAGTGTGCCGCGAAAGGAGTCGCCAGAGTCGGTAAAAACCGTAACCCGCGCCCCTTCGGCAAAGCGCGCAGTCCAGGTGCCGATAGGCACCACGTAAAGCCGGCCGTTCGGACAGTAGCCCTTGACCATTGCACCGAGAGTGTCGAGGTGCGAGACGATGGCGCGGTCTGGCGAGGACTTGCGGCCCTTAAGGTCGGCGCGCACGGCACCGCGGCGTGTCAGTTCGAACGGGATACCGAGCTCCGCAAGTTTGTTACAGGTATAGCCAACGACCTCGTCGGTCATGCCGGTTGAACTCGGGATGGTGAGCAGATCGCGAAGAGTGTCGGTGAGGTAGTCTTTGTAATTGTGCATGTTATTCCTCATCCAGGTCAGTCAAAGCCGCACCGTCAGTAATGGTTTGTGGAAACAAGAGATCGATGAAGCGTTCCGCCGTGGGCTGCGGTTCATGGTTGGCGAGGCCGGGGCGTTCGTTGGCCTCGATGATGGCGTAGTCGGGTGCTGCCGAGTCGTGGATCACGAAATCAAGTCCGACCACTGGAATATCAAGCACGCGCGCGGCCTTGCGGGCGGCCTTGGCGAGATCCGGGTGCAGGTCCGGCGTCACGTCGTGAATTGTGCCTCCTGTGTGAAGATTTGCGGTCTTGCGTACTGTTAGGGTCTCGCCTGCGGGCAGCAGGTCGTCCAGCCCGTAGCCCGCGCCGGCGACACTTCGCCGGGTTTCGTCATCTATCGGAATCCGGCTCTCACCGCTCGTCGCCTTGGCGCGACGGCGGCTGAGTTTCTCGATCAATTCACGAATTGAGTGCGAGCCATCGCCACGGATGTCGGGTGGACGGCGAATAGCGGCGGCGGCTACCGCGCCGTCGATAACGATAATGCGCAGGTCGTGACCGCTGACGTATTCCTCCATAATCACTTTATCTGAAAAATCGCGTGCACGATCAATGGCGGCGAAAATTTCCTTCGGCGTGCCGAGATCAACGGCGACGCCTTGGCCCTGCTCACCTCGCGCCGGTTTTACGACGACGCGTCTATGCTCGGCGAGGAACGGCCCAACAACTTCCCGCGTTTCGACCGTAACTTGGGCTGGAACCAGTAATTTGGCGCAGGAGAGCAGTCGATGGGTCAGGGCCTTGTCATCACAACGACTCATCGCCACCGCCGTCGTCAGGTCGCACAACGATTCCCGGCAGGCAATGGAGCGCCCGCCGTGGGAAAGGCGCAAGAGCCCGGCTTTCGTGTCTTCTACTTCTACGGTAATACCTCGGCGACGAGCTTCATCAGCGATGATCCGGGCATAGGGGTTGAGATCGACGGCCTCCGCCGGCCCGATAAACAGCTTCTCGTTTATGGGGTTCTTTTTTTTGACGCTGTAAGCCGGGATGTATTCAAACCCGAGCTTGTTATAGAGCGCCAGTGCGGCGGTGTTGTCGTGCATAACAGACAAATCCATAAATTTACGACCAGCGGCGCGGAACGCGTTGGCCAGCGTCGCCACCATCGCCTCGCCGGCACCGGGGCGTCCGGCATGCGGGTCGACCGCCAGAGCCCAAAGACTGGAGCCATTGTCAGGGTCATTGATGGCGTCACGGTGGTCGATACCCATAACCACGCCGACGACGTTCCCGGGATGGCGTTCGTCTTCCGCCACCAACACCTTAACCGCCGGGTCGAGGCCGCTGCCTGCAAGGCAATCGCCATCAATGGGCACCATCGACCAAGCGTGGTAGAGGCGGTTGATTTCCACCTCGTCGGCGGGGGATACCCGGCGTACGCGGAACCCGGAAGGCAGATCGATCGGCTGGGGTACATGGGCAAACTCGAGACGCATGACGTGGGATGGATCTAGGAACAAGGTTTGCGGCGAATGCGCCAGGATCAGATGCGGCTCGCGGGCGTAAAATGCGACATCGCGTTTGCCGGGAGCCTCCTGGTTGAGGGTTTCAGCCAGAACTTCCGGGTCATCGAAAGTTTGCCCGAATACCAAGCGTCCCCAACCGCAATCGACGGCGACACGGACCTTCATCTGGTGCGCGGAATCGACTTTCGGCGGGTCGCCCCAATTCTTAAGCGATACCTGTCGCACACGCGCCGTGTCAGTTACGAGATTGCTGTCTTTCGCCCTCATACCTGTCCGTTTCCGTTCAGATGCCATGGGCTTGCAGCCACATTTCCATGAGGCCGACCTGCCAGAGTTTTGAGCCGCGTAGCGGCGTAATATGGTCAGCGGGCGCATCCAGCAGGTGATCGACGTAAGGCTGGCGAAATAAACCACGTTCCAACGCGGTGCGTGATTTTAGCGCGTCGCGAACCATATCCAGATAGGGACCTGCGATGTACTTGAGCGCAGGCACTGGGAAATAACCCTTGGGCCGGTCGATGACGGCGTCGGGAACGATCAAGCGTGCCACGTCCTTGAGAATGCCTTTGCCGCCGTCGCGGATTTTGTGTTCTGGCGGAATGCGAGCTGCGAGTTCCACCAACTCGTGATCGAGGAACGGGACTCGCGCTTCAAGTCCCCAGGCCATGGTCATATTGTCGACGCGTTTAACCGGATCGTCAGTGAGCATTACTGTGGTATCGAGCCGGAGCGCCTTGTCAACGCCGTCGACCGCGCCGGGTTGGTTGAAGCGCGCATGGACAAAGTCACGGCTGTAGTCCCGATCGACATACTCGGGAGATACAGCTTCGGCGTATTCAACCTGATCGCGATCGCAGAACATCTTGACGTACTCAGCTGTCGCATCATCGGTTTGCATAAGTGGCGGGTACCAGTGATAGCCACCAAATATCTCATCTGCGCCCTGGCCGCTCTGCACCACCTTGACGTGACTCGAGACCTGTTCCGATAAAAGATAGAAGCCCGCGTTGTCGTAGCTGACCATCGGTTCCGACATGGCGTTGAAGGTCTGGGGAAGAGTATCAAGCAGTCGGCTCGAAGGGATGAAGGTCTTGTAATGATCGGTGCCAAAATGTTCGGAGATAAGATCCGAATACTGGAATTCATCGCCTTTCTCGCCATTGGCCGCTTCAAAACCAACGGAAAAGGTCTTGAGTCCCTGTTGGCCAGCTTCCACCAACAGGCCGACGATCAGGCTCGAATCTAGTCCGCCAGAAAGCAGCACGCCCACCGGTACGTCAGCGATCATACGCCGCGCGACAGCCGTACGCAACCCGGCAAGCACCTGCTCGCGCCAAGCCTCGGCTGAAAGCGTCCTGTCTTCGTTGCTACGCTCGAAGTTGAGGCTCCAATAGACTTCGTCCTTGCGCCGGCCGTCGGGTTCGATGATCGCCACAGTCGCCGGTGGTAATTTTCGTATGCCCGTGAAGATTGTGAAAGGCGGTGGCACGACGGCGTGAAACATCATGTAGTGGTGCAGTCCCGCACGGTCAATGGAAGTATCGACACCGCCAACTGCAAGCAGAGCCGGCAACGAGGACGCGAATCGAAGGCGCTTTCCGCCCGTATCTTCCGATAAATAGAGGGGCTTGATGCCAAACCGGTCGCGGGCAAGCACCAACCGCCCACTTTCTCTCTCATGGATGGCAAAGGCGAACATGCCCTGGAAACGTTTAACGCAGTCCGTGCCCCAGGCTGCATAGGCTTTAAGCACGACTTCCGTGTCACCATCAGAGAAGAATTGATAACCGGCACCCTCCAGTTCGTTGCGGAGGTCCTTGTAATTGTATATGCAACCATTGAACGCGACGGTCAGGCCGAGCCCCGCATCTGTCATGGGTTGCTGCGCACGTTCCGAAAGATCGATGATTTTCAATCGCCTATGACCGAACGCCGCGCCATTGCGCACCACCGCTCCGTCGCCGTCGGGTCCACGAGGTGCCATGACATCCATCATTTTTTCGAGTGCACTGAGTGACGCCGGCGCACCGTCGAAAGTTACTTCACCGCAAATTCCACACATACCGTTAACTCTGTCCTAATTGAATCTCATCGACCTACAGCCTCTTTGGTGGCGTAGGATGAAGAATATTATTTACAACTCTAAAGTTTAGATGTCAAATTTTTCGCAATATAAATGATTGGTATCACGGCAATTTCGTGTGTAAATAGACGCATGGTGCGACTTGATACGAACATCTCCCGAACGAGCAATCTCCTGCCGCAGGCGGGCGAAGCATCACATGACGTATTGGTTGCGTTGCGCCGGATTATCCGCGCGGTCGATTTACAGTCAAAACGGGTATCCAAGGAATCGGGATTGACGACGCCACAGGTGTTGATTCTGCGCGCCATCAGTGAGCTCGGCGAAGTCACGTCCGGACGTATCTCTAACGAGGTAAATTTGAGCCAAGCCACGGTGACGACGATTCTGGATCGCCTGGAACAACGTGATTTGATTGATCGTTATCGCAGTGATAAGGACCGTCGGATCGTTCACGCGCGGCTGACGAAAGGGGGGCGTATAGCACTTAAGAATGCGCCGGCACTGTTGCACGAACGTTTCATCGCCATGTTTTCCGCATTCGATGCTGCGGAACAACAACGCACCATCGACACGTTGGAAAGGATCGCCGAAATGCTCGGCGGCGGCGATCTGGATGCGGCACCCCTGCTGGATGTGCACCCACCTGAAGCAACCTAAGCAGGGATCGTTTTCTTGAAACGCTGACGTGCGGCGGTAATTGCTGGGAGCGCCAGGATTTATGTCTGTCGATAAGATTGGGGGTTGAGTCCCCCTGGCTCCTGGTGGCAGACGCCCAAACCTATAATCGTTCTCAGCCCAACAACAAACTCAAATTACCGCGAGAGCGGTTTAGTCCTCTGGCGCAAATCGAACCATTGAAATCTCCCAAATAGATGCCGCAATTTAACTCCATTAATCACATGGGGTTCCAATTTATTCCCGTAGGTAAAATCCAAAAGATGTTCGAACGTCGATATTCATTAACCCCAGCCGAAGACAAGCCGCAATCCAATGCCGTTCAACAAAATACCACGGCCGCGAAAGGCCCAGCGCAAAGCCGAGGGCTGAGATTGAAACCAGAGTCAGGACCGTTTAAATGACAAACACCATATCCTGCCCAGGGGCGACGATGACGATCAGCGAGGCACCCATAAATAAATACCAGGCGACTTCGACCACGGGTGCCTTTGCCTTTGAAGGACATCGAATGCAGTGGCGGATGGTAGCCGAAGGTACTGCTGCGCAGCCCTTCCAGCAAGAATGTTCAGGCCACAATCAGAACCGGATGGATTGGCAGCCCATTCCTTTGACCGTTTCAGGCACCTCAAGGACGTCCGCATCAAAACCGCATCAAAACGGCCAGGCCCGGTGAAATCCTTCACAAAGATGCAGCCAGAGTGACGGTCAGTAAGGAACCAATGCTGGAATAAAGTATTGCCCGGGATATGGCATCAACCCGGACCTGATAGGTCATGCCCAGGACAAAGGCCATGGCCCCGCAAGGCGCCGCCGCCACCATCATTGTTGGTTTGACCATCGCCGGTGCGATGTCGAGCAGTGTGACCAGCAACACCCAGGCAATCAGCGGGTGCAGAAAAAGTTTGATGGCGGTCAGGGCGACCGGCAGAGCCGCGCGCCCGGGCTGCTGGGGTCGGCTTAAAATAATACCCAATGCAAACAACGCGCAGGGTGCGGCGGCCGAGCCGGCGAAATCGAGAAAGACATCAACGCTGGTGGGCAAACCCAAATTGCCGAGACTGATAATCAATCCCCCTGTCATCGCCAGGACCGGCGGGTTGCGAAAGACCTTGCCGATAACCTGTTTGACCGTGCCGTCGGCAGTAGTCATAAAATCCATGATGACGAGTGTCGCACCAAAAACCAGGATCGAGTCCATGGCAATGATCGAGACAATCGGTGCTGCCGCTTCCTCACCGAACAAAGTTACCGCGATCGGCAGCACGAACAAAACGTGATTGGAGTAAGCGGAGGCGAGACCGAGCAGAACAGACTCTTTTGCATCTGCCTTGAAAGCAAACCGGCCAATGGCAAAACCGCAACCGAACATGAGGATTTCCGATGCCAGAAAACCCACCAATAACAGCAAATCAAACTCTTCGATGGGGGCTCGCACGATCAGTCGAAAGGTTAAACAGGGAACCCCAATATAAAAGACAAACCGGTTTATGGCACCCGCCATGGCAGCATCAAATATACCGAGACGGCCCAGGCAATAACCAATTGCGCCAATGGCAAAAATCGGCAACACGCCGCCCAGGAATGTTTCAGTCATCGCTCCCCCTCCCGGTTGAACGATGGAAACGACGTTACCGAGGAATTATTAAAACCAGGATCTGAAAAGTTTTCTTTCGCACCTTCCCTCTTAATCTGCAACCGACTGCCTTTCAACGGCTTATCGCATCTCAGGTCGATAAATCTGTCCGCTGAGCTTTTAAATTACAATGTTTTTGTCGGTTTCCCCTGGCCCTGTCGATTTACGGAATTGAACTTGACGGGATCGATATCCGCTGGTGTGTTGGTGGAAATCACATTTTTAGTGGCGTGTTTTCGATTGCCCATATGCCTTGGTTTCGCAGGCAATAAATTGTCACCCTGCCCGTTTTGTCTGCCATATCAAAAAAACAGGCACCAATTTATTGCCCTAAGTGGGGACAGGGACGAGCAGTGATTAGCTGTGATTTTTTGTGAACCGCCGTTCGCGGTGCGCAATATAAAGGCCCGATCCAACAATCAAGACAATGCCAAGCCAGCTCACGGCGTCGGGTATGGTGTCAAAGACCAGGTACCCGATTAACGCAGCGAAAATCAACATGGTGTACGCGTACGGCGAGATTACGGCAGCGGGTGCAAACGTGAACGAAGAGATCAAGAACCCCTGGCCGATAATTCCAAGGACAACAATAAAAACAAGTTTGACATGTGCCAATGCGGGAACCGGCTCCCACAGAAACCACAAAAATGGCGTCAAAGCCAAAACGCCCATCATCGCATTGTGGGTAATATCCAGCAAAAAATGCTGAGACCCGGCCAGCCGTCGGTTGGCGATGAAATAAAATCCGAGCAAAAATCCAGACGTCAGGCCGAAATAATAACCGGTGAGGTCGCCGGAAAAACCCGGTCGCAGAATAACAAGAACGCCACAAAAACCGACAACGGCGGCTGTTATTCGTGACGGTCCGATTTTTTCCCCCAGGAAAAAAGGCGACAGGACGGTGACGACGACCGGCGCGAACAAAAGCATTGCCGTCGCATCGGCCAGGGGGATGAATTTCAGGGCCAAAAAAAATGCCGAAACGGCACCGACATTAAGCGCGCCACGCACGAACTGTCTGACCGGTGAATTGGGGCGAAAAACTTTCAGTCCATGTTTTGGCATTGAGAACAAAGCCATCAGCACGAAGGTTCCGGCAAATTGAATCCACAGGATTTGAATGGGACCAACCTGATCCAACAGGGTCTTTACAATGCCGTCCTTACTCGCCAAAACCGCCGAGCCCAGGACCATGAGTAGAATACCGAACAAAGCATTGTTTTTGGACATACAGAACCACCGCGAAATGCCGTCGCCCTGATAAGATGCGGCAATGGCGAACTCGGAATTAACCCTTTATCTGAGGACATTGTTTTGTCGAGTTCGAAGACCTACATCCCTACAGCTTAGCCGTCGGAATTGCAATCGGTGTTCATTGGCCTTTAAAAGCCGATCCTGTTATTTGTCCCTTGGATCAGATAAATAGAGGATCGTTTACGGCTTTTGCCAATAGGATAAGGAGCGTTGTATTGGTATTTTTTTACCGAAAGTTAAATGGTGCCCCCCAAACGTGCACATCGTCTCCAACTCAGACAGCCGCCGCATTTTAACAGGCGGGGAAACTGACGTGGAAAGTTGAACCCACACCGATTTCTGTGTCAAAATTAATTGTCCCACCCATACTTTCCGTCAAGACTTTACTGATTGCAAGGCCAAGCCCGGTGCCGCCATATTTGCGTGTCGAGGAGGAATCTGCCTGGGTAAATTGTTTAAAAATTTGCGCCTTGAAGGATTCTGGTATGCCTGGCCCTTTATCCTTCACACTGACAATAACCAATCCCATTTCTTTTTTTATGAAAATTTCCACATCTGCTCCCGGGTCCGAAAATTTGACGGCGTTGGATAGAAGATTATTTAAAACCTGCTCAAATCGGTGCTCCTGAACCTGTGCATATAGGGGTGGCGCGTTTCCGTCCCATAGGATATTGACTGCCTGGGTTTGCGCATATCCCTGCAGATTTTTTACCGCAGCGGATGTCAGTTCCGTGATGTCGTTGCTGCGGGTCTCGATAATCAGTGTCCCCGACAAAAATTTGTCATAGTCGAGCAATTCGTTGACCAGACGGAGCAGGGTTTCATTGTTGCGCAGTACCATATCAACGAGATTTCGCCCTTCATCGGTAAACTCATCCGACATCAGGTTTTTTAACAGAATTAGGCCTCCCAACGACGACGTCAATGGCGTTCGCAATTCATGGCTCATGGTCGATAGAAATTCGGACTTGGCTTGGTTGGCCTGCTCTGCCTGCAGCATGGCGGTCCGCAACTTGGTCTCGGTGTTTTTGCGCACAGCGATTTCGTCGGTCAATTCCCGGGTGCGAATGGCAACCTGACGTTCCAATTCGGTGCCCACGTCGCGCAACTTTTCCTGTGTTCGCTTAAGCTCAGTGATATCCGTTCCGACAATCAAAATGCCATCGTCTTCCAACCGCTGTTCGGAAATCTGGAGCCAGATACCTCCCGGCCGTTGAACCTCAAATGTACCCGTGGGGTTACGATGGCGCTTCAGGCGTTGCTGCAACCATTCTTCTTCTCTGCCAGTGGCATGCGACATCAGGCCGGCGCTGGTTGCCGCGCGCAAAAAGCTTTCATAGGGAGTCCCAGGTTCAAGCTACTCGACGACGGCTTTGTTGTGATCACGGTACAATTGATTTCAGAAAATGATCTTGTCGTCGGCATCACATAAAACAACACTCTGAGAAAATTCTTCCATGGCCGCGCTGAGCCGCTTTGCCAGTAATGCCGTCTGCCCGAACGCGTTGGTATTGTCTGTACCCGATGTATCATCGCCATTGTCAGTCATCGCCTGACCGCCGGTAAATTGGCAGCGTGCGGACCTCTGCCCCTTGCATTCCTCCTCCTCGAACCCGTAACAATGAAATACACATGACTCTCAGAATATCACACACGGGTTGAACATATTTGGGAAAATATCTCGATATATCCACATGTTAAGGCTCACCGTCGCCAGTAGTCCAGGATAGTTTCATTTAAAGCCCCAACTGGGATTGTTGTTTGCCGCAGCATTTTAACTCGTTTGCCCCTGCAGAAGAATTCTTTTAGAGTTATTCGTTGTGGCAGGTGTTTCTGACATCCGATCCGCAATAAAGCAGACATGTTCACGGATTTTTCCATCGTCCCGACTTCGCGTTATGCGGGTGCGATCACCGGTTCCGTTGACCGCCCAACTCAGATTGGACCCGCCACGAAATTGTACCGCGAACCCTGTCAAGCCTCGCTTGCGACGCGCCAGCATCGCCGCACGTACTCTTCCTTGTCGGACACCCCGGACGCGCTGTCGCAGTGGTGCCACTTAAGCAAGTCACACTCCCTCTGAACGAACTGTTCTACCCGATCAGAGTTCGCCCCTTTGACCCGGAAATGGACTATCGGGCGACAAAGGGTTGAAACATCTTACGATAGGCAGACGGAGTCAGTCCCGTTCTTCGTTTAAACAGGCGACGAAAGAAACCCGGGTTCTGATATCCCACACAGGCCGCAATTTCATCGAAGGCAGTGTCGCCAGTCTCCAGCAGGCGCTTGGCTTCCTCCAGGCGTAAATTCTGAACATAGTCGATGACGGTCGTTCCGGTTGCCGCTTTAAACCGGCGCTTGAGGGTACGCTCGGGGGTTTTTGAAATTTGCACGGCCCGCTGAACTGGTTCCGTTAGGTAATAGTTTACCTTCAACCATTCCTCGCACGCCCGCACGACGGAATCGGCATGCTGGGTCTGGCAGACAAGGCTGGCGAAAGGCAGTTGGCCTTCGTCATGCCATTTCAGCAAGTAGACCTTGGCAATGCGTAACGCTTCTCCCGGATTGCAGTGGCGCGAAATGATATGGATCGCCAGATCATGCCAGGAACTCGTTCCCCCGGCAGTTACAATTCGGCCCATGGGATCGGCAAAACAAAGATTTGGTTCGGGCTGAAAGTGGACCTTGGGGTAGCTGTTCTGAAACAGGTTTTGATATCCCCAATGCGACGTTGCCGGGCATCCGTCGAGCAATCCGGTCTCGGCCAGCATGATGGCTCCCGAGCAGGCCGAGTAAATGCACGAACCGGCCCTGTAGCTCTGGCGGATCCAGGCCATGATTTCCGGGTAACGCCCCTTGAAATTTCCATCTGGTGCCAACCATAGTTCGGGCAAGATGATAATGGGGGCGGTCGGGTGATCGCGGATGCTAATATCAGGACGGACCGGAATATTGTTGCCACACAAAAAACCGTCAGTCCCGAGTGAGACGATTTTGGGCCGAATGAGATTGAGTTCCGGCTCGACACCGACGATCTGCTGCCAAAGATTGCCGGCCGAGGCCAATACATCGATCATGCCATAGAGCGCCGACCCCGCCGTTTCGGGGACTGCAACAATCAGGGCGTTTTGCGAGGTGCGCTGGTCCGTTTCCATAAAATATATCTTTTTATGGCAGATATGAACCTATTTTGGCAAAAACGACCCTTCAGCTCAAGAACTCCGTGCCCTACCTTCCCCCAGTCGCCGCTCATACGGGCGGCATCAACTGAAAAAGGAAATAGATATGAAGCCCCATAGTTCAACTCAAGAACCCCCGGTGGTTACCAATGGCGTTGATGTGAGTGCCCTTATGGAGACCATTAATGCGGTAAAACACACTCCCGAAATTGCTGATTTTCAATTTCGTGCATCAAACAGCTGGCTTGGCGGCGACCACAATCGGTCAACCATCAGCGGCTTCCATGGCGCCTGCGATGAGCAGACGCACGCGAACGGACCTTTCGTTATGGACAATGCGGAACCACCAGTACTGCTTGGCGAGGGCAAAGCCGCAAATCCGGTCGAATATGTTCTTCATGCGCTGGCAGGCTGTTTGACGACGACCATGGTGTATCACGCAGCGGCACGGGGAATCACGATTGAAGATGTGCGTTCGGAACTGGAAGGTGACCTTGACCTCAAGGGGTTCCTTGGTCTCGACAACACTGTCCGCAAAGGCTTTTCCGCAGTACGGGTACGCATGCAAGTCAGGTCCGATGCGACCCTGGAAACATTAAAGTCAATGGCGCAATACTCACCGGTTTACGACATCGTCTCGAATTCACTTCCGGTGACGGTATCGGTCGAGAAAATATGAACTGGTCCCGGTCCAGGCAGCGTGCAAAGGCACCTTGCCCGGGCCAGGGGTTGAATGGCTCGTTACACTTCAAATACAACAAGTCAAGAGCGCTGATCATGGATGCCACAGCGCAAACCGCCGTCAGCGTCTCCATCAAGGAAGCGGCCACCGAAGAACCGATTGTGTTTTTACATTGTTCCGCAGGTAACAACGGTCCGTGGCGTGCAACCGCGAAACCCGGGCCGGGACCTATTGCCTGATCACGCCCAATTTGCGGCTGTGGGCGACAGCGGTCCGTGGCCGGGCGATAAGCCGTTGCGTATCGCCGACCAAGCAGCGCTGGTCGAAACCAATGAAAATTGGTTAACCTCGCGTTTGAATTCTTCTGTATGTCGTGATGACAGGGCCTATCTCCCTTGTGGCAGGATATGCTCTTAAAGCAGTGGAATAAATTCGCGCCAGGTCCACCCTCTTTCGTACGAGGTCCGGATCCAGGTAGTTTCGGGATGTTTATTTAAGTACCTACATGTCGACATAATAGGAAATATTTGAGGGACCTTTGGCAGCATCTGAATAGGCGTTTATTTTCGCCAATATCAGTCCGACGTTTACGCAGATACGAAACCAATAACGGCCTGACGTAAATCGATTATGGGGCGATATGCGGAACAGATCCGTCTCGCTAAACGGGGCGATGTCGGTTCGATCCAAAAATTTGGCGCGGGAACCCAAACAGAAATCGAGCGGTATCGATTGCCTCGTATTCGCGAATGCGCCTATAGTTTCGGGAGTGAAAGGCTTCAGGCCACATGTTTGACCAGGAGAAACCTTAAAATGCCGCTTATGCGCCAATTTAGTCGACTTCTTTTGCTAATTCTGCCGCTGGTTCCTACAGCTCAGGCGGACGCGCAGTCGCTGACGCCGGTTGATCTGGAACTGGCTTTTGTGGTCGATGCGTCTGGCAGCATCGATGACGACGAATTCCAGTTGCAGCGCCAGGGGTATGCAGACGCCCTGTCGAATCCGAAAATTTTAAGTGCCATTGGGAGTGGATTTTTAGGTTCCGTCGCGGTTTCTTATATCGAGTTTTCCGCCAGCGGCTGCACGGAAATGAGCGTCCCCTGGGCACGCATTAAGGATACAAAAAGTGCAATAGATTTTGGCAACCGAATTTTATCCAAGGAACGCCTTTCCTGCTCTGGCGGCAACGCAATCGGCGAGGGTGTGGCCCTTGCTGCGACATCGATGGAACATAATATATTCGAAGGAACCCGCCGGGTAATCGACGTTTCCGGCGATGGCCCCAACACATTGGGAATCCCCATAGAAGTGGTCCGCAACGTGGCCGTCGCCAATGGCATAACGATAAATGGCCTTGTCATTGACCGGCCGGAAATGCCCGATCTGGACGAATATTTTCGATCTTCTATTATCGGCGGACGACGTGCCTTTGTCATCAAAGCCAAAAACCGGCAAACGTTTGCTGCGGCGATCTTAAAAAAGATGATACTGGAAATTGCCGACAGCTCCGACTTCAATGATTTATAAAATGAGTGCTGATGGATTTTTTCAAAGACTTTGAACTGACCGATGTCGAGACCCGTCGCGGGGCCATCCGGTTACGTATGGCAGGTGAAGGGCCGCCCCTGTTGCTGTTGCACGGCAACCCGCAAACCCATGCCATGTGGCATCGGGTGGCACCGCAACTGGTACCCGATTACCGCGTCGTCTGCCCCGATCTGTGCGGATACGGTCAATCCTTTAAACCGCCGGAATCGCAAAATCACGCGGCCTACGCAAAATCAGAAATGGCCGCCGACATGGTCGATCTTATGGCCAGGCTCGGGTTTACCGAGTTTTATCTGGCGGCCCATGACCGCGGGGCCCGTGTCGCTCATCGTCTGGCCCTGGATTCCCCGGACCGGGTTAAAAAGCTGGCGCTCCTCGATATTATCCCGACCCTGGAGCATTTCGAACGCACGGACATGGCCTTTGCCATGGGGTATTATCATTGGTTCTGGTTTGCCCAACCCCATCCCTTTCCGGAATCGATCATCAACGCGGCACCCGAAGCCTGGTTCAATGCCCACACGTCACGCGAACCAAAGGACGCCGGGTTCTTCCACCCCGTGGCGTTGGCCGAATACTTGCAGGCGGCCCGTAACCCGGAAATGATCCGTGGCATGTGCGAGGATTACCGGGCCGCAGCAACGATTGATTTGGACCATGATCGCGCCAGCCGCGATGCCGGCGACAAAATATCCTGCCCCCTATTGGTCCTGTGGGGGGCCAAGGGAAAAATTGCTCAATGGTATGATGCCATCGAGATCTGGCGCACCTACAGCAAAGGCGGTGTGATCGGTGGCGAGGTCCCTTCCGGTCACTATCTGGCAGAAGAATCCCCTGGCCATATTGTTGATCACTTCAAAAGCTTTTTCCGCTAGCCTATTCCTAGCGATCAAAGACCAGTCTCAGCCCCGGGATTATTCACCCGCCAGCGCCAGCGATCTGCCGCCACGGCTAAGCTGCAACAGGGCATCCATATCATCTATGGTCTCCAACGCTAAAAATCCGGCTGCGAGCTGGTTTAATTCCACCGGCTCCATATAGGGTGCCGCAAGGCCTTCAAACTTCGCCATCAATTCTCCATCCGAGACAAAATTACCAGGCTCGCCTTTGGGCATGCCAATGAAGGCCGAAAAGGTTCCCCGCGACGTTTCGATGGCAACGCTGCCGGCCATGGTTGCGGGAAATGCCGCATCCGCCCTGGCATCAATACGGGTTTCAATGCGCTTGCACAAAGCCAGGGTATCCGGATTTTGCAGATGCACTTTATAGTCGTCCCACTTGAGTCCACCGGTTTGCAGGGCAACGGCAGCACAGAACGCCATGGAGAACTGACCATCAACCACACTCTTTGGATTGTGTTTCTGAACGTGCGGATCGCCAATGATCTTCCACCCGGTTTCAGATACGCCGACAACAATTTTATTTACGTCATTGGGATCAATGGCGTGTTGTAGCTTGAGGGCAATCAACGCATCAAGAGGTGCATGGGAGTAGCGGCAGGACGGATAGGGTTTGACCCCGACATTCAAGGTTTCCCAGGTAGTGTTCAAACCGGCAACCGCGCGTTCGACTGCGGCATCGGGGGCATAGGCATGGAAAAAACCGGCCGCCCCTTCAAACGCATCAACGGCACCGCGAAACCCTTCCTGGGCGAGCGTTGCGGCAATCAATCCGTTCATTGACGCCTGTCCCACATGCGACCGTTTGGTCCATCCGCCCTCGTGCAGAAACTGCATGGAACCCGCCGATTGGCTCAGGGCGATGCCAAAGGCGCTTGCCAGGCCTTCGGCGTTCAAGCCCAATAATTTGCCGGCGGCAGCGGTCGCGCCAAACACCCCGCAGGTTGCCGTGGGATGGTAACCTCGGTCATAATGGTCACTTGGCCCGAGCGCCAGACTCAGGCGGATCTGAATTTCGTATCCCGCAACAATGGCAGCAATGACATCTTTTCCGGGCGCACCAACCATTTGGGCGGCGGCAAAGGCCGCCGGAATTATCGGTGCCCCCGAATGGATCGAACCGGCCGCATGGGTGTCATCAAAATCCAGGGAATGGGCAAGAGTCCCATTTAACATGGCGGCCCCCGGTGGGCTGTAGGTCGCAGCGTCCCCCAATACGGTGCATTCGCCGGTGCCATAGCCCAGTCGCCTGAGAGCACGGACAACGCTTTCGGTAGATTCCGCATCGTAGCGGGCGCGGATGATGTTGCCGGCCAAATCCAAAATCAATTGTTTGCTTCTTTGGATTACTTCCGCAGGCAGGGTTTCAGGAGTAAGGCCCGAGGCAAATTCTGCTAACTTTCTGGTAATCTGAACCATTTGGTCCTCCCTTTAAACCGATCCGGTTATTCGGCCGCGTATTTTTTTTCATCTGCGTAATAATCGGGGAACCCGACAATGTCCTGGAGTTCCTGAAAACTGGCATTGGCGGCGGTATCGTGACCGTCGTTTAAGGTCGCCAAAACCCGGTTGGCAGCGGTGATACCGGCGAGCATAAGCGATACCGGATAAATCGCTATTTTGTAACCGATCTCCTGAAGTTTGGGGGGAGTCAAAAACGGCGAACTGCCCTGCTCAACCATGTTTGCCATTTTCGGTCCGGGAACTTCAGTACAATACCGCGCCATCTCCGCCTGATCACGCGGTGCCTCGAGAAACGTGATGTCGACACCTAAATCCATGAACGCCCGGCAGCGCTCCAGGGCCTCGTCCAATCCATCCGTGGCATTGGCATCGGTGCGCGCCATAATCAGAATATCGGCCCCCTCCTCACGGGCGTCGACGGCCGCACGCAGGCGGACATAGGCGTCTTCGCGGCTGACAACCTGTTTGCCTTTGGTATGGCCGCATCGTTTTGGTGCCAACTGATCCTCGATCATGACGCAGGCGAGTCCGGCCTGTGCGTAACCATCGACGGTTCGTTTGACGTTTAGGGCATTGCCGTAACCGGTGTCACCGTCACCGATCACCGGAATGGACACAGCAGCAGCAATGTTGCGGCCCTGGTCAAGCATTTCATTGTAGGAAATCAGGCCCGTATCGGGCATCCCGATGCGCGCTGCTGAGACCGCAAATCCGCCCATAAATGCACCCCTAAAACCGGCCCGTTCAATCAGTTTCGCCGACAGCGCATCATAACAACCGGGCATGGTTATGATCCCGGGGTTGTTCAGCAGGTTTCTTAAATGATTAGCCGCACTCATATTTACTGTCCTTTAAATTGTGGTTTTTCGTTCGCTATAAAAGCCCGAATACCTTCCGCATAATCCGCACTGTCACAGGCCGCGTAACTGTCTATCAGTTCCTGTTCGCTGAGGGGTTTCGGATTGAGTAACCGGCGCAGGGTTTTTTTAGTCATTTGCGCCGCCAGGGGCGCGCCCGCAGCAATTCGGTCGGCAGTTGCATAGACATTTTCTGCCAATTCATGGTCTGCCACCACCCGGTTTACCAATCCCTTTTGCAAAGCTTCGTCGGCGCTGAACAAACGCCCTTCCAACAGCATCTCGAGGACAACGGCGGGACCTGCGATTTCCAAAGTCGGTTTCATTTCCGGTGGCGCAAGGGCGTTGCCAATTTGGTTGATGGGAATTCCGAGACGCGCCGAAGCCCCGGCAATTCGCAGATCGCAGGAGCAGGCAATTTCCAACCCGCCACCCGTGCAGGCACCGGAGATCATAGCCACCGTGGGGTGGCGGCATCCCTGCAGAGTCGCCAGGGCCATGGCAACAGTGTCGCCGTAGGATTTGGCCTGCCCGGCATTGGCCCGCAGATCGGGGAACTCTGAAATATCAGCACCGGCAGCAAAGGCCGTGGTTCCTTCTCCACGAACGACCACACACCGCAGATTGTGATCCATATCCAAACTGGCAAGGGCATAGGACAACTTGCCCCAACCCGCCAGGTCCAGGGCATTCCGTTTACTCGGATTGGCGAGGGTTACTGTCGCGATGTGGCCCTGTTTTTCGATATTTATCGATGCGGGACACATATCAGTCGTCTCCATTCAGGACACGGAGTGACGTACCGGATAACCAGTTTTTTATGTTCTCAACCGCTTGTTGGTAGGCCAGTTCGTGCAATTCCTTGACCACAAATCCCGTATGCCCGGTCAAGACAACATTTTCCAGTGTTCGAATTATGTGGTCCGCCGGCAGCGGTTCGAGATCATAAACATCGATCCCCGCTCCAGCGATCGCCTTTGACTGCAAGGCATCAATCATTGCTTTTTCATGGACAATTGGACCACGCGACGTATTGATCAGATAAGACGACGGTTTCATCATTGCAAATTCACTTTCTCCCACCAATCCGCGGGTTCGTTCGCTTAGGATCATGTGGATGCTGATCACGTCAGATCGTTCAAACAATTCGTTTTTATCGACCCATGTCACGTCCTGCGCCGCCGCCGCCGCCGCTGTCAGGTTTTGGCTCCAGGCGATGACCTCCATTTCAAACGCATTGCCAATGCGCGCCGCCGCGCTGCCCAGTTTTCCGAGACCAAGGATTCCAAGCGTCTTGTCATGCAGGCCGATCCCAACGCCCTGCTGCCAACCGCCGGACTTCATGGTTTGATCTTCAAAAGGTATTTTTTTGGTAACCGCCAGGATCAGGGCCCAGGCATGTTCGTAGGCCGGATATCCGAGCATTTGGGTGCCACAGACGACAACACCACGAGCTCGGGCCCCGTTCATATCGATGGACAGGTTACGCATTCCCGTCGTCACCAGAAGTTTAAGGTTCGGCAGTTTATCCAGTTGGGATTTAGGAAAAGCCGTGCGTTCACGCATACATACGATCACTTGGAAGTCCGCCAACGCGGCAGCAATTATGGTTTCGTCCCAGCCCAGGTGTTCGGTAAAAACCTCAATCTCGCAACCCGCTAATACCGACCAGTCGGCAGCGGTTAAAGCGGCATTTTGATAGTCGTCTAATACGGCGATACGGGTCATAGCTGGGGGGTTCCTGAGGTTGGTATGTGGACGCCACCCCGCGGTCCCGTATTCATTCGGTCTGCAAATTCTGGGGCGAGGGGGCGGGCGATGTCCGGTCTCTGATTAATCCACATGCGCAGCAAATTTCGTTTGCGTGCCGGTTCTGGCCAATCATCAAAAGCCGTTCGGGAATGGAGGATCGTATGGTTGTTCAAAATCTGGATGTCGCCCTGCTTAAATGCCATATCATAACGAATGCCATCGGCGACCGCCAGTTCACCGACCTTTTGCACGGCTTTTAAGGCCAGACCCTGCAAAGGCGCGCCGGCTTTCCGCTGACCGTCTTCTATGGTTTTTTGATTGTAACGACACGACAACCAGCCGTCTGCCCATGAAAAAACCGGAACCTTGGCCTGTGTGACTTCGTCCGGATCTGAGGTTGCCCCTTCGCCCCGCAAATCAAAATGGAACCCGCCAAACAGCGGATCCAGGTATTCCGGCCAGTGGCTGCGCAATTGATTATAAATGGCACCGGAGCTGGCAATCAGGCTTTCGCCGCCGGATTTGGACGGGTGCACACACAACAGCGAGACCATATCCGAACTGTCACAATGCGGTGCCAGTCGGGCCTGGGTTGTATAACCCCGAACATTCTTGCTCATATAATCGCGACCGCTGTCACGGACATGCCCGATCAAATCGCCCCTGGCATTTTGGCTGATTGGTGCCCCCAAATGCACACCAATTCCCCAGTACAGGATTTTCAACCTTTCCGCGTCGTAGGCGTCGACATTCAAACCGCGCCACAGGGCCACCCCGCAGCCATTTTCAATTTGCCACGCACAGCGGGAAAACCGCGGGCCCAGGGTCGGCAAATGGAAATCGTCCCGACCAAATCTATAAGGGGTGCCGCCGGCACTCAAAATCTGTGAAACGGCACCTTCCAATTCCGATATATCCGCATCCGAGAAGGTTTTTTCCCAGGCGCGATCACGACGGAACTGGTCGGCAGACCAGACCGCACAACCGGTTGCTGGAGCCGCCAGATGTGAAGAAGGGGTCGTGGCTGGTAAACGGTTCATTTTTATTCTCATTTTCCCTAACACCTATCGGTTCGATCCGTGATAAAGAAGGTTAAATTTAGCCCATGGAGACGCCCAAATGACTTGGCTCGAAGGAAATTTACGAAGCACTGTATCACCAGGAACACGCCTTGCAACCCGCCTGAAGGCGCCTGGCATTATCCGCACCCCTGGTGCCCATAATGGACTTGCCGGATTGGCAGCCAAAAAGGCTGGATTTGAAACCTTATATATTTCCGGAGCCGGATTATCGGCGTCAATGGGACTGCCTGATCTGGGTGTGATGACCCTGGAGGAAGTCTGTTTTTTTGTGCGGATGATCTTCCGGGCGACGGACCTGCCGTTGATCGTTGACGCCGATACCGGTTATGGCGAAGCCTTAAACGTCATGCGCACGGTACAGGAGCTGGAAATGGCGGGGGCAGCGGCGATGCAAATCGAAGATCAGAAACTTCCCAAAAAATGTGGTCATTTAAACGATAAACAACTGATTAGCGCCGACGATATGGTGTTAAAGGTTGCGGCCGCAGCCAAATCCCGAACCCACTTGCAGATCATCGCACGCACCGACGCACTGGCATCTGAAGGCATGGAAGGGGCTGTCAAAAGGGCCAACGCTTATATCCATGCCGGGGCCGATGTGGTGTTTGCCGATGGTTTGGCGACTGAGCAGGAGTTTCGCGATTTCGTTAACGCCGTCAACGCGCCAGCGCTGGCCAATATGACCGAATTTGGCCGCACCCCCTATTATTCGGGCGCTCAGTTTGAGGAAATGGGTTACAAAATCGTCATTTGGCCCGTATCCCAACTGCGCGTCGCCAGCCGGGCCATGGAAAACCTCTATACGGCCATTGCCCAAACCGACGGCACGAAACCGCGTGAAAATGAAATGCAAACCCGCGCCGAACAATATGAACTGATCCGCTATTTCGACTACGAAGCCCTGGACAGCTCGATTATAAAAACCGTCGTCCCCTAATTCGACGGATATCCGTTCACAATTTCGCCATCCCCATTGCGCTCAAAATCGATTCAGGAGACAATAGACGAATTTCGGGACGGCAGTAAACGGCCCTGAACACACGTAAAACAAAGGAGCTTCCAATGGGTTATCGCAACGTCGTTGCCACAGCCATCGCATTCGCCTTTATAAGCCTACTGTCAGTTACTCAGCTACAGGCGGCTCCGCAAATTCTTGCGGTTCTGGAAACCGATGTCGGCATCGCGTTTGTCTGCGATGACGGCATTTGTAAAGCCCAGCTCAGTACCTATTGTTTACAGCGCGAACGCCCGGCACCGTCCATGGGTGCCGTTTATTTGCCAGCAGTTGCTGAAGATTTTACGCTGACTGTAAATGCGGAGACTCAATCACCAACCCATTTTGTCGCAGCTGATCATGTAACTTTCATCGAATCGCGCGGATTTATGTCCATTGCTGCGGTTATCTTCGAAAAGGACCTGCAGAAGCTTGGGGGAACGAACGCCGTGATCCGGGTTGCGGCCAATGCATCGATGTTACCCGAACCTGTGGCACATGATCCAAATCCACTGACGGAAAAAGAAATTGCCTTTGCGACCCAATCGCTGCGTCCGATTGGCACCAAAATCGCCGACCAAACGCCGCAGGCATCGGCGGCCCGCCTGCTGGCCCGGGTTATGCAGACCCTACCCGTACGCGGCCCCGTCACGAATGGCAGCGCTGGCCAACTGTGGCAACAGGGAATCGGTGATGACATACCGCGAGAACCCCTTAAACGAGGTGGTTATACCCGGGCCCGTGACGCCTATAACGACTGCTTCACGGGCAGTCAGGCCAGCGCCTACGGCGGCGTACGGCGATGTCTTGAATACAAACATGATGACCTTATTCGTGACATAAATATCGACTATTGGGATTCCCGCGTCGGAAGTTGATCCGCCCGCCTGAATTGTGTAAAGGGGGGCTATCGCCTTTAATGATGCTCCGCTTTAACCAGGGCCCCGGGGGAACCATGCCAAACGAAATCATCTCACCGAACGAGTGTGTCCTCGTCGAAACTCAAAATGCCGTTTGCCGGATAACTTTTAATCGACCTCAATCCCTGAACGCCCTCTCCCCGGATCTGGTTGGGGCCCTCGATCATATTATTAACAGTGTCCGTGATCGCGACGACATTCGTTGTCTTGTCGTGCAAGGTGCTGGTGAGCACTTTATGGCCGGCGGTGATGTAAAAAGCTTCAAGGCGATGCTGGAAGACGAACCCGATGTGACCGCCCGACGCCATGAATTTGAACGTCTTTTGCATGCGGTTCACGAAGTGATTTTCAAAATGCGCGGATTGCGCCAGCCGGTTGTCGCCGTGGTCAATGGCGCAGTGGCCGGTGCCGGGGTCAGTCTGATGCTGGCCTGTGATTTGGTTATCGCCTCCGAAAATGCCTTTTTTACCTTGGCTTATTGCCATTTGGGTGTAAGTCCCGATGGCGGATCGACTTTTCATTTACCCCGCATTGTCGGCATGAAACGGGCCTTCGAAATTGCCCTGCTCGGAGATCGTTTCGACGCGAAAACGGCCGAAAAATGGGGCTTGGTCAACTGGGTTTTCCCGGCAGACCAATTTGATGGCGAGGCCGATAAAATAATCTCACGCCTGGCCGACGGCCCGACTCAGGCCCACGGACACGCCAAAGCGCTTCTTAACGCGTCGTTTTCAAATTCAATGGAACAACAGCTTGCAAATGAAATTTCTTGTTTTGTTGATTGTACATCGAACGCAGATTTTAGTGAAGGCGTCACAGCCTTTGTCGAAAAACGTAAACCGGAATTCAAGGGACGCCGTTAACGCGTTCCGACGACAGGAGATAAAAATGACGGATCCCCATAAACCCTTTGCCGGTCGGGTTGCCATTGTATCGGGTGCGGCTCGAAATATCGGCCGAACTATCGCGCTGCGGCTGGCCAGCGATGGTGCCGCGGTGGTGGTAAACGCCGTACAGGACAGGGAAGCGGCAGACGCAGTTGCCCACGAAATATCTGAATCCGGCGGGCAGGCCATGGCCCATGTTGGTGACGTAACCGATGAAGAGACAGTCAAAAAAATGGTCTCCATGGCGGCGGCGGCGTTTGGTCGCATCGATATCTTAGTCAGTAATGCATCGGTGCGCGGCCGGAAACCGATCGAAGAAATGTCCCTGGAAGAATGGCATCGGGTGCTGTCGGTGCCGCTCGACGGTGCCTTCCTGCTGTCAAAAGCCTGCATTCCTCACATGAAAAAACAAGGTTCCGGTCGCATTGTCACCCTGGGCGGCATTTCCGCCTACATCGGCACCAAAAACCGCGTCCATCTGTTAGCGGCAAAGGCCGGGTTGGTCGGGTTTACCCGCGGTTTGGCAGCGGAAGTGGCTGGCAACGGTATCACCTGTAATGTGGTCTCGCCCGGGCACATCGATACGGACCGCCCAGCCTCTGCCGGCGTACGGCCAACATTAGCCGTACAGCCACCGGTTAACCGTCTCGGGTTGCCCGACGAAATTGCCAGCATGGTCCGTTATTTATGCCTTCCCGAAGCCGCCTACATTACCGGCCAGACCCTGCACGTAAATGGCGGACTGTATATGGGTGTATGAGGATAAACCACAAACGCTTCCGGCTTGCAATTTATCGCGACTCGATTACAAGTAAGGGGGTGTATTCACGACTATGGAGCGTATGACCATGGCCTTTTTCTCTACGCGATACTGCTCTGCATCTGTATTCACCACCTTATTTGTCCTGTTGCTTGTGTTAAGTCTATCAGGCTGTGGCGTAAACGCGATTCCAACGCTGGAAGAAGAAACAAAGGCCAAATGGAGCCAGGTCATAAATCAATATCAACGACGGGCCGATTTGATCCCTAATCTGGTTGAAGTGGTAAAAGGATACGCAAACCACGAGCGAGAAACCTTAACTGCCGTTGTCGAAGCCCGGTCCAAAGTGGCACAAATGACAATCCCAAAAGATATTCTGACCAACCCGAACGCCTTCCAACAATTCCAACAAAATCAAGGATCACTGTCATCTGCATTGGGCAAACTCATGGTCGTGGTCGAAAGATATCCGGATTTAAAAGCCAACCAAAATTTCTTAACCCTGCAATCGCAACTGGAAGGAACGGAAAACCGAATTACCGTTTCCAGACGGGACTACATTGAAGCCGTCAAAGACTACAATACGGAAATTCGCACCTTCCCGGGGCGCATTTGGGCCGCCGTTCTGTATTCAGATGCAGCCGTAAAACAAAACTTTACCGTCGAAAATGTACAAGGGATTGCAACGGCTCCAAAGATTCAGATGGGCCAGTGAGTTGTATTCACTCTGGCCCGTCGGGTCGTATGCCGCCAAAATAAACGGACAGGGATATCAAACCATGACGGATACAAGGGTCTCTATCAAAACAGCCCGGCATTGCAGTTTGCCGGTTCTACTGGCTGCGCTTGTTATAATGACCTTATATTCCGCCTATGCAGCCGAATTAAAGTTCCCAAAACTCACAGGCCGTATTGTCGATACGGCTAATATCCTGTCGATTGAAACCGAACAAAAGCTTTCAAAAGCGATGAAAATACAAGAAGACAAACACAGCCACCAGTTTGTCATCGTTACCCTGAATTCCCTGCAGGGCCAAACGATTGAAGAATATGGAAATCAACTCGGGCGCCACTGGGGTATTGGCCAGGACGCTCGCAATAACGGCGTTTTACTGATCGTCGCGCCAATCGAACGAAAGGTTCGAATTGAAGTTGGATATGGTCTTGAGGGTGCATTGACCGACGCACTGGCAGGACAAATCATCAGCCAACGAATTCTTCCCCGGTTTGGGATTAATGATATGAGTGGCGGTATTGAACAGGGCGCCGAAGCCATCCTGAAAGTGCTGGATGGAGAAAAATTACCGGCTCTCGCGCAAAAAGATGAAATCGATCTGGGTTTTCTCATTTTCATTATTTTCGCCGCAGGCCTCATTGGTTTTTCCATATACCGTCGATCCAGAGGAACTGGCAGCTACACCCGGCAACCGGATTTCCGACCGCAACCGGACGATGGATCTTATGTCCCGGGCAACGGCAGGAATTCGAGTAGCTGGTATGGTGGATTTGGCGGCGGGTTCAGGGGTGGTGGCGGAAGATTCAGTGGCGGCGGCTTTAGTGGTGGTCGCGGCAGTTTCGGCGGCGGCGGCGCATCGGGAGGATGGTGAAAATGACATTTATAAATGATACCGATCAACTAAAAATCGAAGATGCGGTTCGCCAGGTAGAACTAAAAACCAGGGGGGAACTGGTTACCGTGGTAACGGGTGCCAGTGATGATTATGATTACATCCCTTACCTTTGGTCTGCATTGATAGCGCTATTCGGTGCTTCGTTGGTTTTTGTTTTAAACTTCTATGAAAACGCACAAATAATTTTTATTGCGCAAATTTGCGGTTTTATAATTTTAACCTACGTCCTGAGAATCCCTGCCGTAAAAAAACGACTGGTCCCCAAAGCGGTTAGTCGTTTGCGGGCATCCCGTTTTGCGCGCGAACAGTTTTTTACGCAACGCGTGCACGAAACGAAAGAGCGCTCCGGCATTTTAATCTTTGTTTCCGTGGCCGAACAATATGTCGAAATCATAGCGGACAAAGGTATAAACGACAAAATCGAACAATCGCAATGGCAGAAAGTTGTCGATCAATTTGTTGCCGATGTAGAAACTCAAAATGTCGGCAACGGGTTTGTTACCGCGATAAACGCCTGTGGCGAAAAACTGGCGACCCATTTTCCCATCGGGCCCAATGACAAAAACGAATTGCCGAACCGTCTGGTAGTTCTCTAAATCAGGATTTCCAGGGGGGCCCGGACCACGTCGCCTCTTCATCCAGAGGATATACGGGTCTGGGCAATCCTTTAAAATCAAAATTGCTTAACACCGGCGACGTCAACCCAGGCGCATCGACTTCAAACACATTTTCCGGCGGGAAAAACTCGTCGAACCCGGCCCTGAAATGCCCGCGGGATTTGACAATAACAGATCGGGCATCGGCAATATTGAGGCCAAACAGCTCGAACACCATGGGGTCGGCAGCCTGTTTGCGGTGGGTACCGACAACAATTTGTATGCCGCCAAGCCGGAGCAAAGCGGACGTACCGATGCTGATGGCCCGGCCGGACCATATTCCCCGCCGGCCAACCATTTCGCCATCGGATACTTTTTCGACCACCACCTTGGCCTCAAAACTCCTGGAATATTGACTTTCCGTCGTCGCGTTAAAGGTCGCGGTAAAATGTCCGCCCTGCCCTGCCGCGTGGGCAGCGGTCGCCAATGGGCCATCAATAAAAACGCCAAATAGAACGCCCTTGGCATTGGTATTGATCAGGGCCTGCAGAAAATAGGTTGTATTACCGCGACCGCCGCCACCCGGATTATCGGCGACATCGGCAAATATTTGTGCCGGGCGGGCGGCATCATTGCCATTAGCGACTGCCATCGCCGTCGCTTCATCAAGGGGTGTCAGGCGCTTTTTAAACCGCTGACGCATGTTCCAGGCGCGAGTCGCGATGTCTTCCGCCAGTTCCTGGGCAGCAGCCATATCATCTTTTGCGGTGACGATGGTTGCAATTCCGTTCATCGGTGTATCCCCATAGGCAAAACCGGCGACAACGGAAACATTGGCAATCGCGTCGGTTTTTGTTTTCTGGCCATACCGAATCAAATCTGCATAGGGGCCATCGGCGGTCAACAAGGTCACCGTCGGTGCCACCAAAGGCAAGCGGATGAAGGCCACTTGCGGACGCATCCCCTTCCAGATATCGATCATCAGATCACAGGCTTCCTCGGCCCGGGCCTTTAGGTCCACATGGGGGTTGGTCCGGTAGGAAATAAGGATATCCGTATTCTCGACCATTTTTTCGGATATGTTGGCGTGGAGATCCAGGGTCGCCAGGATCGGCACATCAGGCCCAACAACAGCCCGAACCATCTCGAACAGATCACCATCCGGGTCGGAGCTGGAGGTCGCTGTCATGGCACCATGTTCCGCAATATAAACGCCATCCAGGGGCATGGCGGCGCGCAGGCGGTCTTCCATATCTCGACGTGTCCGCTCAAAAAATGCCTGATCTATGGGGCCGCCGGGTTCGGCCGCCGCAACCACAATGGGGGCGGCATGCCAGTCGGTCCCGGACCTCTCCATCGCCCGATAAAACGATGGTACTTCAGTCGGCAGGCGGCCATTGGGCAAGGCAATATCGTCGAGGATTTCCTGGCCGGACAAATAACAGAGAGTGCGGAAATCCTGCTCCGTGGATACCGGCGCAAAATTATTGCTTTCCAATAAAAAACCCATAAGAGCGACACGTTTTGTTGCTGACATATTTTACTCCTTCTTCCCGACAAATAAAAACGCGGGCTAAGAAGCCCGCGTTTCCATCGTTCTCAAAATCCTATTGGGATCGTAATTTCGGGTCCAGTGTATCGCGCACGCCGTCGCCAAACAGGTTAAATCCAAACACCGCCAAGCTGATCGCTACCCCAGGCCAGATCGCAACCCAGGGCGCACTTTCCGCATATTCCTCGGCCCCGCCTTGCAGCATCAATCCCCAGGCCGCTGTTGGTTCCTGGACGCCCATCCCCAAATAGGACAAGGATGCTTCAAGCAGAATGGCTTGTCCCAGGAAAGACGTCAGCATGATCAAAAACGGTGCCATGACGTTTGGTACCATGTGACGAAGAATGATCCGCATATGGCTAAAACCAAGGGCCCGGGCCGCGTCCACATAGGGGATTTCGCGAATGGCCAACGCATTGGAACGGACCACCCGTGCACATTGCGGCACAAAGGGTATGGTTATGGCAATGATTACATTTTCCACGCCAGGGCCCAATGTGGCAACCACAGCCAAAGCCAGAATAATCAACGGAAAGGCCATGATCACGTCGACGACCCGTTGAATGATCAAATCAAACAAGCCACCGAAATAGGCGCTGGCAACGCCCAGGACCAAGCCGAGCGTAGAGCCGATAATGGCGCAGGTGAAGCCAACAAAAAGAGCCGTGCGGGCGCCATAAATAATGCGTGTCAACAAATCCCGACCAAATTGATCGGTGCCCAGGAAAAAGGCTTCGCCGGGCGCTTCCAGCATAAACTCCAGATTATTTTCTTCTGGGTCTATGCTTGTCAGAATGTCGGCAAAAACCGCCATAAAGATCATCGCCAAGACAATCGCCGCGCCGAAAGACGCCAGCGGTTGTTTACGAAGCATCGTTATCACCGCGTCAAGGACCGAACTCCTCTTAGAAAGATCCTCGATTTCTGCTTCGACTTGAACTTCAGATACAGTCGTCATGCTTTGCGTCCTTAACTATAACGAATACGTGGGTCGAGCCACGCATAGAGGATATCAACAAAAAAGTTTGTCAGCACAAAGATCAGGACGACCAACATGACCAACTGCTGGGTCATGTTAAAGTCCTGGGCACCAACGGATTCCACAAACAGACGACCGAGCCCGTTTAAATTAAAGACCTGTTCCGTTACCACCAATCCGCCCATCAGGAAGGCAAATTCGATACTGATGATCGTAACCACCGGCAGCAGCGCATTTTTTAGGGCATGGCGATTGATGATGACTTTCTCCAGAAGTCCCTTCGCCCGGGCCGTTCGTACGTAATCTTCACGCAGCACTTCCAGGAGAGCGGAACGGGTCATCCGGGTGGCAACGGCAGAATACCGATATCCGGTCGCCACAGCGGGCCAGATAAGCTGGGAAATATTCCAAACCGGGTCTTCCCATATGGGTTTAAATTCAATCGGCGGCATCCAGGGTTCACCGAGTATTTCCTGGGTACCGATCAACAGCCCGAGAATTATCAAAATTCCCAACCAGAAGGACGGCATGGCAATACCGGCAATGGAAAAACCGCGAACCACGTAATCAATCCAGGTGTTTTGTTTGACGGCCGAAATAATGCCAAAAGGAATTGCAATGAGGACGGCCACCGTGGTCGCCATAATTGCGACCTGGAGGGATAGATGAAACCGCAGACCGATTTCATGGGTGATCGGTGCCCCGGTCCACATGGATTTACCAAGATCAAAAGTCGCATATCCCCAGATGAAATCAAGGAATTGGACAAATATGTGCTGATCCAAGCCCAGATCCTTACGGCATAAGGCAATCTCCGCAGGGTCCGCATACAACCCGGTGCCGGCCAGTCTGATTTCGCAAACATCACCTGGCACTAGTCTTAAAAGGAAAAAAACCAATACAGCGGCACCCAGCAGAGTGGGCAACAGCAGTATCAGGCGTTTAATTAAATATTTGATCATAAATACTTATCCGAAATGCAGACAAATTTCTTAAAAAACGAATCCCACCCGCCGTATCCGGCGGGTGGGGGGAACGTTGACAACGTCAATGGATTACAGATCCAACCAGACGTTATCCAAGTGCTGGTTCAAGTAGTGACTTGGCGCAATCTTCCAGCCCTTCATATAAGAACGGTGAGGATTGATTTTGTACCACCACAAGGAGATCATCATGCGGGCTTCGTCAGAAAGCGCGCGTGTTTCGTACTCACGAATAAGACGTCGCTGCTCGGCAACATCACCGGACTGAAGAATCTTGTTATAGCTATCTTCAAGCACTTTATCTTCGTACGATCCGTAGTTATTTCCGGCGGACCCCAGGAACTTGGTAATGTCAGCAATCGGGTTGATGACCGACTGGCAGTTGAAGTCCAATGACACATCAAAAGTCTTCTTTTTGCGCAGAACGTCGTAAAACACAGGTGTTGGATTAACCTGCTGTTTGACTTCCATACCCGTCTTTTTCCATTGATCAATCATCCAGGTACCAACGACCTTGTAGGGTTGATCAACCCCACGATTGTGCAAGGTAAACTCCAGTCCAGGGACACCAGCTTCTTTCAGAAGCGCGTTCGCTTCCGCGCGGGCGGCTTTAATGTCAGTGCCATACCCCTTCAGTTTGACCAGTTCTTCCTTGGTTGCAGCCAGGCCGTGACTTGGGAATACAACTCCACCAACGGTTTTCACGATAGCGATCCGTGACAGGTATTTGGAACCGGACCAACGATCCAGTCCAAGGGTCAGGGCTTGGCGTACACGCGTATCATCGAACGGTTTAATTTTGTGGTTCGGTGTTGCCAACAACACACAGTTCCAGTCGCTTTCCTGGACCGTGATTTTTTTGCCCAATGCTTTGACCAGATCATCGCGCGCCTTTGGCGGGAAACCCCGGAATTCAGCGGCCGCCCGATTGCCGCGAATGGCTTGAATACTCAGTGCCATTTTGGCTGACGTAATCGCTTTAAATCCATCCAGATAAGGTTTTCCAGCGTGATGGTAGTCGGGATTTTTCACACCTTCAAGGAAAGCCCCTTTCTGGTGTTGGACAAACTTATAGGCGCCGGAGCCGTTAATGTTTGATTTGTGCCAGGTATACCCATGGGCATCCAGATCGTCCTTCGAATAAACGAAGTTAAACGGCGTTGCCAATGCGGGAATAAAACTTCCCGTTGGGAACTTCAGTTTAAAGATAACGGTGCTTTCATCCGGTGCGGTTACGGATTCTACGGCTTTAAAAAACGATTTCCGCGCACTGGCAACACCTTCCGGCGGGAAAATAATTTTGTCGTAGGTTGCCTTAACGTCTTCTGACGTTAAATCGGTACCATCATGGAATTTAACACCGGGCAGTAACTTAAACGTATATTTCGTACCGCCTTCGGTGGGTTCAGGGACACTTCCATCACACAGATCGCAAACAAAATCACTTGGATCCGAGGGGTTATCGGGGTTGACACGGATCAACAGGCTGTAGAACGGACGAACCCGGTGAACCATCGCATAGGTGGTCTCAATATGACCGTCATAACTTGGTGCCTTGCCTGGCACCACAAACTCCAGCACACCACCCGATTTGGGGGTCTCTGCATTTGCTGCACTCGCGCCCAGGGCCAATCCGGCCCCAACGGCGAGAGATACCGCAAATTTGCTATAGGTATTTTTCATTTACTTTCTCCTTCCCGGTTTCTAAGGAACCTCCCCAGTTCCTTATTTTTATGCATCATCCAATGGTGAATGATTACACCTCTGTGCAGGCCACCCAATGGCCTGGTTTTACTTCTCTAAATTCTGGAGCTTTTTGACTGCAACTGGCGACCGCTTTTTCACAGCGGGGATGGAAAACGCATCCGCTTGGCGGATTCATGGGGCTTGGAATTTCCCCCTTAACTATTTTATGGGCACGACCGTTTTCCAAGTCAGGGTCAGGAATAGGCACAGCTTCAAGCAGGGCCGTAGTATAAGGATGCATGGGATTGTCGTAAAGCTCGTCGCAATCTGCAAGTTCAACCATATTGCCCAAATACATAACCGCCACCCGATGACAGATATGCCGGACCACACTTAAATCATGGGAGATAAACAAATAGGTCAGGCCAAATTCGTCGCGCAGATCTTCAAGCAAATTAATGACCTGCGCCTGGATCGAGACATCCAAG